>CAWEEP010000043.1:0-39624 GCA_963808125.1 Candidatus Dormiibacterota bacterium | reverse complement strand
CACCCACCGAGGTCGCCACACACATGCCGGCTCCAGGACCTGGCGCGCAGGTGTCGCTCGGCACCATCGCCCGGGAGTGGGGGCGGCTCGGCTGTGTCGGGTTCGGAGGACCGCCCGCTCACATCGCCCTGCTGCGCCACCTGTGCGTGCAGGAGCGGGGCTGGATGGAGGCGCAGGAGTTCGAGGACGGGATCGCCGCCGCCAATCTCCTGCCGGGGCCCGCCTCGACCCAGCTCGCCATCTACTGCGCATGGCGCCTGCGCGGCCCCATCGGCGGCATCGTCGGCGGCCTGTGCTTCATCGTCCCGGGGCTCGTGCTCATCACGGCGCTGGCGGCGCTCTTCCTGCTGCGCCATCCGCCGGACTGGATCCTCGGCGCGGCGGCCGGCGCCGGGGCCGCCGTGCCCGCCGTGGCGCTGAGCGCCGCGCGGGGGCTGAGCCCCGCCAGCTGGAAGCGCATCGGGACAGCGCGCACCCAGCGGATCCGCTGGGCCGGCTACGCGTTGCTCGGAGCAGTAGCCGCGGCCCTCGTTGGTCCCTATCTGGTGCTCGTCATCCTCGCCTGCGGGCTGTTCGAGATCCTCATCCGGCTGCGGAGCCGCGCTGCGCCGGCGGGTTCCACCCCCGCGCTGTTCCTGGTGCTCGCGGGGCGAACCGTCGCCGCCGGCAGTCTGGGGGCGCTGGCCTGGGTCGCCTTCAAGGTCGGCGCTCTCTCGTACGGCGGTGGCTTCGTCATCGTCCCCCTGATGCAGCACGACGCGGTCAGCACGTACCACTGGATGACCGGGTCCCAGTTCCTCTCCGCCGTCGCCCTCGGTCAGATCACCCCCGGTCCCGTCGTGCAGACGGTGGCCGTCGTCGGCTTTGCCGCCGCGGGGGTCGGCGGCGCCCTGCTCGCCGCCGCCGTCGCCTTCACACCGTCGTTCGTGTTCGTGCTGGGCGGCGCACCCCACTTCCAGCAGATCCGCTCCAGCGCCGTGGTCCAGTCCTTCCTCACCGGAGCCGGTCCCTCGGTCATCGGCGCCATCGCGGGATCGGCCATTCCCCTCGGCCTCGCGCTGCAGCACCTCTGGCAGGTGCCGCTGCTGGCCGCCGCCCTGCTCTGGTTCCTCGCCCTCCGGCGCGGTGTCGTCAGCGGGCTGCTCGTGGCCGGGGCGATCGGGGTCGTCGTCGCGCTCACCGGGGCTCCCGTCTGACGGCTCCCGCCGTGCGGGCGCCGGCGGCTCGCGTGAGGTTGCCCGGCGGCGCCATCATTCGACCGCTGATTCGACCAAGTCCGTGAAACAGGGGGTGCAGGGGTGAGCCGGATCCTCGTCGCGTTTGCCACCAAGAACGGATCGACCGAGGAGGTGGCCGCTGCCGTCGCGCAAACGCTGCGCGACGCCGGTCATGCGGTCGAGATTCGCCGTGCCCGAGAGGTTCGCGAGCCCATCGCGGCCTGCGATCTCGTCGTTCTCGGGGCACCGCTGTACTCGGGGCGCTGGTACAAGGACGCGCACCGCTTCCTCAAGCGGCATCGGATCGAGCTCGGGCCGATTCCCGTCGCCGTCTTCGCCATGGGCCCGCGGTCCGGAGACGAGGTGGGATGGCAGCGTTCCCGCGTCCAGCTCGAGCGGGCCCTGGCGAAGCGTGGGTGGCTGGTCCCCGCCGCGATCGCCGTCTTCGGCGGCGCCGACCCGCCCGACCGCCACCGGGGCGAGCGGCGCGACCTGCGGGACTGGGAGGCCATCCGCGCGTGGGCCAGCGGGCTGGCCGCGCCTTCCGGGGGTGCGCCGGCCAAGCCGGAACCGCCCCGGGGCTGAGCCTCAGAGAGATCGATGCCTGGCTCGGCGACATCACCACGCTCGACGCGGATCCTCGGCGCAAGCGAGCTCAGCTGCGCGCGTAGTACCGCCAACAACCGGTCACGCACGAGGCGTGACGGCACTGTGCAGCGCCGCGCGGTTGTCCGCGACGGGCCGCTCGCCTATCCGATGACGCCGTAGTCGACGAGCAGATGGCCAGTCTGTGAGGTCGTGCTGCGGATCGATTCGAGCCGAATCGCCGGCAAGCCGTCGAGGAGCCTCCGCCCTTTGCCCACGATCGTCGGTGCGATCACCAGCCTGAGCTCGTCGACGACGCTCGCGGCAAGCAGTGCCTGGGCGACCGAGATGCTCGCATGCACGCCGATCTCGGCTCCGGGTTTGTTCCTGAGCTCCCGCACGAACTCGACCAGATCGCCGTCGACCACCGTCGTATTGGCCCACTTCCGATCGAGCGGCGTGGAGGTGGCGACGTACTTCGCGACCCCGTTGATGAATGTCGCGAACGGCTCGAGGTGACTGCCCGGCCAGAATCCGGCCCACTCCTCGTAGCTGCGACGGCCGAGGATGACCGAGTTCCTGCGCAGCGATGACGGCCCCGAGGTTGGCCACCATCCCGTCGTCCCAGTCGCCGAAGAACGCATCGGGTCTCTCCGCGACGCCGTCGAGGGACAACAGCTCGTACACGACGACCTTGCGCACCTCAACCCCTCCGATTGACGCTGACCCTGCGGCATGGGCGGCTTGCGCGACCGAAACTCAATGGCCCGACCATTATGCGTCGCCTGTCATACAGCCTCGGGGTATCTCGCCATCGGGTGGTTGGCAAGGCGCACCCGCCGGCCCACGGCGGGCCGGCCGGGGCGGGCGCGTCTGCCCAGGCCCCGTCCCGGCCTCAGGGCAGGATCCCGCCCACCCCGATCGATACCGAGACCGCAACCATCACCACCAGGGAGAAGCGGAACACCCTGCGCCCCCAGGCGGTGTCGTCCACGACCCCGAAACCGCGAAGGCCGAGCGCCAACCACGCGGCACCGACGGTCGCCGCGATGACCAGTGAGGTGATCCCGGCACCGCCGACCAGGGTGAGCGCGGCCGCCGCGCCCAGGAATGCCCCCATGCAGAGCACCATCTCCAGCTTGGTGGCTCGCATCCGCTCGGCCACGCGCATCGCGGGCAGACCGGCGGCACGGTACTCATCGCCTCGGTAGATGGCGATCGCCGCGAAATGCGGAATCTGCCAGAGCGCCAGCATCACGAAGAGCACCACCACGGTGGCGTCGATCCGTCCCCTGGCGGCACAGTATCCCCCCGCCACCGAGGCCGCTCCGGGGAGGGCGCCGATCACGGTTGCGTGAGCTGAGCGCCGCTTGGCCAGCGCGTAGCCCACCGTGTAGAGGAGAAAAGCGCCGGTGCCGATGGCGACCGTGAGCCAGTTGACGAACACGGCCAGGACGGCGACCCCAGCGCCGCCCAGGAGCCCGTACAGCGCCATCGCCCTGGCCGCCGACACCGTCCCGGTTGCCAGGGGCCGGTTGCGAGTGCGCGCCATCCTCAGGTCGATCTCCCGATCCGTCAGGTTGTTGACCGCACACGCAGCCGCCGCCACCAGCGCTGTACCCAGCAGCGCCGGCGCCAGGGTGAAGGTGACGCGACCTCGAACGGCGAGCATGAAGCCCGCCGCGGCGGTGAGCACGTTGGCCAGGACCATCGACGGCTTGGCCACCGCGAGATAGGCCCGCCAGCCTCGCACCGCCTAGATCCCCTCCTGGGAGTTCATGTACTGCTGTTGCTGAGTCATGGTCATCCGGCTATCGAGGTTGCGCATGATCCAGAGCGATCCGAGAACCAGGATCAGCACGACGATCGCCATGGAAATGAACATGAGGAGCTTCCAGCGCGGCCGCGAACTCGGAGCCGAGGTGAAGGAAGAAGTACAGCTGGGTGCCGAACTGGGCCAGCGCGACGACCAGGATCACGGCGATCAGCGGTCCGGTGGGCAGCACCCGATCGGTGACCATGAGGTAGGCCGCGATCGTGAGGAGGATCGAGATCGCGAACCCACTGACGTAGGAGCGCACCCCGGCGTGGGCCAATCCCGAATCGAGCCGCTCGGTGCCGGCGCGCTGGCTCATACCCGCGCCGCTCCCATCAGGTAGACGATGGTGAAGATGAAGATCCAGACCAGATCCAGGAAGTGCCAGAAGATGGCGAGCAGGGTGAGACGGCGGACGTTGCCCCGGGTCAGCCCCGGCCCCAGCACCCGGCTGATCATCACCGCCATCCAGATCAATCCGATCGTGATGTGGGCTCCGTGGGTCCCGACCAGGGTGAAGTACGCGGAGAGGAAGCCGCTCCGCGACCACCCCGCCCCTGTGGTGGCCAGGTGATGGAACTCGGCGAGCTCCAGGGTGAGGAAGGTGAGGCCGAGCGCGAAGGTCGCGGTGAACCAGGCAACCACCGCGTTCCTCCGGCCGTCGCGTGCCGCCAGCATCCCCAGACCGCAAGTGAAGCTGCTCGTGAGCAGGGCCATGGTCTCGGCGAGCACATAGGGCATGTCGAAGATCTGGTGGCCGGACGGGCCGCCCGCGATGTTCTTGTGCAGGACCGCGTAGGTCGCGAACAGGCTCGCGAACAGCACGCAGTCGGTCATGATGTAGACCCAGAAGCCGAACACGGCGCGGTCGTCGGCCTCCACCTCTTCGTCGAAGTGTTGAACGGCGCGCGCGGCCTGTACGCTCATGACAGACGCGCCGTCGCCCGGGACCGCTCGATCCCCTCCACCTCGGCCGCGGTGATGACGCGCTCACTGTCATCGGTGGCGGTGGTTCGGATCGCCAGGACGCCGATGATGGCGAGGATCGCCAGCGGGGGCGCCCAGTACATCTGCCAGATCAGGGTGAAGCCGACCACAAACGCCAGCATCCCGATCGCCAGCCCGGCCGGGGTGTTGGCCGGCAGCAGGATGTCCTCATAGCGGACCGCCGCGGCGTCGGAGGCGTCGCCCCGCTGCTTGGCCGCCCAGAATGCGTCCCTGCCCTCCACCACGGGCAGCAGCGCGAAGTTGTAGACCGGGGCGGGAGAGGGGATCGACCACTCCAGGGTCCGGCCGTTCCACGGATCCCCGGTGGTGTCGCGGTTCTGCTTCCGCCGTTGCACGCTGAGCACCAGTTGCAGCAACATGATCGCCACGCCCGCTGCGATGATCGCCACACCCAGGCCCGCCACCACGAAGAGCGGCTGCCAGCCGGTGTCGGAGGCGTAGTGGCTGGTCCGCCGGGTCGCCCCCATGAAGCCGAGCAGGTAGAGGGGGCCGAAGGCGAGCACGAAGCCCACGATCCAGCACCACGCTGAGTACTTGAGAAGCCGATCGTTCATCTTGAAGCCGATCATCTTGGGAAGCCAGTAGATCAGCCCGGCGAAGTCACCGAAGAGCACCCCGCTGACGATCATGGTGTGGAAGTGGGCGACCAGGAAGAGGCTGTTGTGGAGCTGATAGTCGATGGCCGGCACCGCCAGCATGACCCCGGCGACCCCGCCGATCGTGAACAGAAAGATGAAGCCCATGAAGAAATACATGGGCGCGCTGAACTGGATCCGGCCCCGATACATGGTGGCCAGCCAGTTGAAGATCTTCACCCCGGTGGGGATGGCGATGATCATCGTCATGATCCCGAAGAAGGCGTTGACGTCGGCCCCCGCCCCCATCGTGAAGAAGTGGTGCACCCAGACCGTGAAGGAGAGCAGGGTGATGGCGGCCAGCGCCAGGACCATCGAGAAATATCCGAAGAGCGGCTTGCGTGAGTAGGTCGCGACCACCTCCGAGAAGATCCCGAAGGCGGGCAGCACGAGGATGTACACCTCAGGGTGGCCCCATGCCCAGATCAGGTTGACGTACATCATCATGTCGCCGCCCGCGGCCGCGGTGAAGAAGTGGGCTCCCACGGCCCGGTCGAGAAAGAGCAGGGACAGGGTCACGGTGAGGACGGGGAAGGCGAACATGACCAGGAACATGCTGCACAGCACGCTCCAGCAGAACATTGGCATGCGCATCAGGGTCATCCCCCGACAGCGCATCCGGAGGATGGTGACGAAGAAGTTGATCCCCGAGAGCAGGCTGCCGATGCCGGCGATCTGCAAGCTCCAGATCCAGTAGTCGACCCCCACCCCCGGGCTGAACTGGAGTTCGGAGAGCGGCGGGTAGGCGAGCCATCCCGCCGCCGAGAACTCACCCACGCCGAGGGAGGCGTTGATGAGCACCATCCCGGAAAAGAACAGCCAG
The DNA here is from genome assembly GCA_963808125.1 of Candidatus Dormiibacterota bacterium. GTDB lineage: Bacteria > Chloroflexota > Dormibacteria > Aeolococcales > Aeolococcaceae > CAWEEP01. The sequence continues at coordinate 33,540 of CAWEEP010000043.1, read as the reverse complement.
AAGCTGGTGGCGTTCAGGAACGGGAAGGCCACGTCGCGAGCCCCGATCTGGAGCGGCACCACCAGGTTGATGATGCCGAACATCAACCCCATCGCGACGAAGAAGATCATGATCGTGCCGTGAGCTGAGAAGAGCTCCTGGAAGGTGCTGGTCGGGACGACGCCGGCGGCGGTCCCCACCGAGGTCACCTGCTGGCCGCGCATGAGGATCACGTCGACCCCACCCCTGAGCAGCATCAGCACCGCCACGATGATGTACATGACCCCGATCCGCTTTGGATCGACTGTGGTCAGCCACTCATCCCACAGCCAGCGCCAGCGCCGCAGGTACGTCACCAGGGCGACCACGGCGACCAGCCCGAGCCCCATCGAGACCACCGCCAACTGGGTCACCAGCACGCTCGGGAAGAGGTTGCTCCAGGTGAGCCGTCCGAAGATCCCGGCGATGGTCATCAGGCCGCCTCGTGGGCCGGCCCGGCGCGCCCGCCGGCCGCCGCCGCGGTCTTGCTGACCGCCGCGCTCAAGCCCTGGTGGTAGCTGCTCATGATGGTCTCGAAGAGCTGTGCGTCATCGTCGACGTAGTAGGACACCGGGGCATTCGACGACGGTTGAGCGAGGCTCGCATAGCTCGCCGCGTCCAGATGCTCCGCGGAGCTTTGGGCCCTCTCGACCCAGGCCTGGAAACCGGCGGCCGAGACCGACACGGCCTGGAAGTTCATGGTCGAGAAGCCGACTCCGCTGATGTTGGCCGAGAGGCCGGGGAAGGTGCCCAGAGCGGTGGCCTTCAGGTTGAGCTGGGTCTGCATCCCGGGCATCGCATAGATCTGGCCGGCCAGTTGAGGGATCCAGAGCGAGTTCATGGGTGCGTCGGAGGTGATCAGCAGGCGGACGGAGGCGCCCTCGGGGATCACCAGCCGGTTCACCGACGCGATGTGCTCGTCCGGGTAGATGAACAGCCATTTCCAGTCCAGGGCCACGACCTGGACGGTGACGGTCCCGGCGCTCGGGCCCAGTGAGCGGTAAGGGTCCAGCGTCTGGGAGCTGAACCAGGTCACCACCGAGAGCACCACGATGAGCAGGGTGGGCAGCCCCCACCACACCAGCTCTACCTTGGTGTTGCCCTCCAGGGTGGGGTCGTACGTCGCGTTGCCACGACCCTCGCGATATCTCACCGCGAAAGCGATGGCCACGACGTAGACGGGAACGACCACCAGGAGGCTGAGGGCGGCGGCGAAGACGATGAGGTGGAACTCTTCGAGGGCGATGGTGCCCTTGGGATTCAGGACCTGGATGTTCACGGTCCGCAGATAGGCGACCAGCCCCACCAGGACAGCCGCGAGCACGATCACCGCCGCGGCGGCGCGCAAGCTCAGCCGGACTTTCCTGCTCATCATCGCTCTCATCGAAACGACCGGGAGCATACCCCGTCGGTACGGGCAACCCTAGGGCCAATTGACCTTGGTATTTCCAGACGATTGGCCCGCCGCCGCACACGGTGATTGGACCGCGCTCAGACGTGTCGAACAAGGGGTCACTCCTGCTGGCCGGCCACCGCCGCCATCACCGCCCCCGGCGAGTGACCACTGGCGGCTGGGCATCATGCCCGCCGACCCGCCGGCACCCCGGGTCTCCGGCCCCTCGGGGCGGATGCCCGATCAATCCGTCGCGGGGTGGCGCCGAGGGCCATGCGGCGGTGGTTTCCAGCCGGGCCTTCCGCCGTCGCAGAACCCGCCGCCGCAGGTTCTCACGCCTGGCGCCGGGCTGGCTGCAGGGGCTCTCGGATGCCAACCCGCACCTCTACGCGGTCGATGCGGAGCGGGCGCTCTTCGCGGGAGATCTCGCGGACCTCGCCGTGGTCAAGGGGTTCGCGGTGATCGGATGCCTGGCGGTGGTGACCGTCGCCCTCGCGGTCCGCGAGTTCCACGAAGATGGCTCGAGCGTGGTGCCGGTGCTGTTTGCGATCGTCCGATAGCATCGAAAGGGCTCTGGGCGGCCTACACTACCGGTCGTGGTGCCCTGAATGAAATCGCGCTACTGGAGCCTACGCGTCGCCGGGGGGATGCTGGGTCAGGTGATGCTTATCGTGGCGATCGTGGCCGTGCTGTGGTTCGCTCCCCACGAGTGGCTCCCCTGTCCGCCAGCCTCAAATTGGGAGGGCAGCTATCAGACTCTTGCTCCCGCGGCCGGCGGTCTCGCCCTCGGTGTCTGGCTGCTGGCGGCGCTCTTGTCATTTCTCCTCATCCGAGGGTTCCGGAGGCGTCTCGTCATCGCCACTCCCGCTGGCCTGTCGAGAAACTACCCTGCACGGGTTGGACTGGGATGCGTCGTCTCGCTTCTGATTCTTGCCACACTCTGTGCGCTATACGTCGCCTGGGGCGCGATCGTACATCCAGCTTTTTTGTGCTGAACGTTCCAATCCAAGCAAGGTCACACCGCGCTGTGCACGTGATTCGGTCTGCGCCCAGACCGGGGACGCTTTACAGCGCCGATCCCCAAGTGACAGCGGCCACGGTCAGCGGCACCCTCGTCTGTTCCAGCGCAGCGACACCGCAGGAAGGTGATTGCTGCATCGCTGGATCTAACCACGGAGGCGCCATCAAGGGCCGCCGCCGGCTGACATGACCGTGGGCGTTGCGCGAGCCCTTACGCCACGCTACTGCCCCGCTCGCCCCGCGCCACTGAGCAGCCGCTCCAACCCCTCGGCGGCGTCGTCGCGTAGCCGATCGACGACCCCAGCGTAGGTGTCGGCTGTTAGCCGGATCGACGAGTGCCCCAGGATCGAACTGACTCCCTTTAGGTCGGCCCCGCTCGCCAGGAGGAGCGCCGCACACCCGTGGCGAAGATCGTGGAACCGCCGGGGCGGAAGCCCCGCCTCGGCCAGCCGGGCGTGGAAGGCATGACTGACCCAGCTGGGGTCGAGGGGATCGCCCGCCCGGTTGGTGAAGACGAGGGCGTCGCCGACTGCCTCCGGAAGATAGAGCCGCGCCCGCTTGACGGTCTCGTGCTCCCGATGCGCGCCAAGGACCGCTGTGAGAGGCCGGGTCATGGGGACCACCCGGCGAGAGTTGGCGCTCTTGGGGGGTCCGAGGGTGGTCACCCCGCTCAGACGCGAGAGCGCTTGCCGGACGCGCAAGGTCCGGGCTCCGAGGCCGACGTCGTGCCACGCGAGGCCGAGTACCTCGCCGAGGCGGAGGCCCGCCTGGAGAGCGACGGCCACGGGCGCCTCGATCTCCGTTCCGGCGACGGCCCTGAGGATCCGGTTGGCCTCCTCGGCGGTCATGGGCGCCTGCGTCTGCTTCTCCACACGCGGCGGGCTGGCCAGGGCTGCGGCATTCCGATCGACCAGGCCGCGACGCCGGGCGTCATTGAGTGCGGCGCGGAGGATAGCCCGGAGGTGGCTCACGGTCCGCGGCGAGAGGCCGGCCTCGAGCTTGGCGTCGATCCACGCATCGACGTGTCGAGGCCCCAGCCCGGTGAGCCGGAGCCGGCCGAGGTCGGGTGTGATTGACCTCTCGATATACCCCTGGTAGGTCAGCCACGTCGACGGCCGGAGGGCCCTCTCCTTCCCAGCGAGCCACCCCGCCAGGTAGGAGCCCACGGTCTGGCGCCGGTCATCGGGGTCCTCACCACGGGTGATCCGCCGCCGCTCCTCGTCGAGGAGAGCGACCACCTCCTGCCGCGTCGGGGCGTAGATGGAGCGCCGGACCTGCCCTGGGCCCTCGCCCGCGACGAAGCGGGCTTCCCAGCTCACCGGCCTGCCGGCCGCGGCGGCGCCGCAGGACGGGCAGGCCCGGACCTCAGAGGTCGGGTTCCAGACCCGGCCACAGGCGCAGCGCACCCGCTTGCGGATCGTGCCCTCTCCGCGTCCCCGCCGTCCCATGGGAGGAGTCTAGCTTTAAGGGGTACGCCAGGGGTACGAACGGACCGGAATGGTGAGCAGAAGCGCTCTCTGTATTCAAAATCGGAGCCGACGGGGGGATTCGAACCCCCAACCTACGGTTTACAAAACCGGTGCTCTGCCGTTGAGCTACGTCGGCGCGATGGGGACGGTGGGACGCGCTCCACCAGGGTGCTGGTCCAGGCCGCGCCTAGCGTAGTCGAGCTCTCCCCCGATGTGGCCGTCCGGATCATCGGGCAGCCGACGCCGCTCCGGGAGCCGCCGGCTCCCCTTCCCCACCATCGCTGCGGTGGTGACCGCCTCGCGACCTCGGGGTTTGCGAGGCGGTACTCGCGTTGCACCTCACCCACAGGATCCCCGGGTGCTGACGTCGCCGGCAACCGCGGGGAGCCATGCCCCGGACGTCGCCGGAGCCACCGGCCTAGAATGCCGCATCCCGTCCCGATGCCCCTCGTACAGCGCGGTTCACGCTCCGATGGCTCACCGGCGACGGGCGGAGGGATGGCGATGATCATATGGGGCTTCCGCGGCAGGGTCCGCCCCCTGGCGATGATCCGGACTCGGTGCCCGCGCTGCGGCCAGGAGGCGGCCCACCGGCTGGTCAGGTCGCAACGCTGGTTCACCCTGTTCTTCATCCCCATCTTCCCCTTCCGCACCCGCTACATCGCCACCTGCACGTATTGCGGTGCCGGCCAGGTCGTGAACTCAGAGGTGGCCAAGGCGTTCGCCGCCGGTCCCGGTGGGCAGGCCGGCCCCGCCACCGCCTCGGGCGTCTCTCCGGCCGGAGTTGTGGCGCCCTCCGAGTCGGTGCCCGATTACCCCCCGGCGACCGGACCGGCAACGCCAACCGACCCGACGGTGATCGACTCGCCCTCCACGGAGGAGCCGGCCGTCTGACCTGCGAACGCTTTCCACGACCGCGGCAGGTGCGTTGGACGCGGCCCCCGCCTCTGGGCTCCGGCACGGTGCCGCCCGCCCTCGGTGGGGCCATAGGGACGCGATCAACGCGCTCGGAAGCGCCCGCCGCCCGGTGCCTGCCACGTGATCCGGTCGCTCGGGTGGTGTAGTTGACCCATTCGAAGTAGACGCATCGGAATCTGGGAAGTCCGCAATCCCGCGCCCATGATCGATGAGTACACCGACCACGGGGGCAACACAGTGGAAGTCAATTCCCGGATTGGGATTGCGACCGTTTGGAACAGGGGGGGGCCAGGGGGCATCGTGCTCGTCGTCGGCGACGACCGCGACGCACTGCTGAACTGGCTCGATGGCAGCGACTGGGCGGCGGCGCACGGATGGCGTGAGACCGACGCCGGCTTCGGATCCTTCCGGTTCCCATCCTGTGAGGACGGATGGATCACCCCGCTGCTGCTGGAGAGGGCCCTCTCGACCTTCGTCCTCTCGCTCTCCTCCCCCACCACACCTCGGGCGCTGCTCCACCGGGAGCTCCCGCCCGCCATGCCGTTTCGCGCCCTGCCGTCCCCGTCGGGGACCGCCCGCGGCGCGCGGGGGTGACGTCGGTGCTGCGCATGTTCTCACCCGTGCCCCCAGGTGGCGGGCCTGCGCAGTGCCGTCGTCGCTCCCGGCGTGAGGGTGGCCAGGCGATGCCGCTGGTCGCTCTGCTCATCGTCATCCTGACCGGATTCGTCGCACTCAGCGTGAACGCGGGCACCGGCTTCGACGAGCAGCGCGCCGACCAGAACGTCGCCGACGCGGCCGCGCTCGCCGCCTCCACCGCCATCAGCGCCAAGGCCACGCTGGTCACCGCCTACAAGCAGGCGGCCGACGTCGCGACCCTGGACTGCACCGGACCGTCCTCACCCTGCACCGTGGTGCTGACCATCTTCACCGCGAGCACGAACTACACGCTCACCCTGAGCGGCTGCCCCAGCACAACGACGCAGTGCCCGACAGTGGCGTCGGTGACGCAGGTCGAGGCCCAGGTCAGCAACACGTCGACCTCCTCGTTCATCGAGTCCGCCGCGCGGACGAGCACCGTCGCCGCCTCGGCCATCGCCGCCATCGGAGGCTCGAGCACGACGCCCGTCTGCGGTCTCTGCGTCATGAACGCCACTGCGGCGCAGGCCGTCTCCATCGTCGGCAGCTCCAGGATCACCGTGACCGGGGCTCCCATCGACATCGATTCCAGCTCCTCCTCTGCCCTGTACGAGACCGGCACGACGAGCATCACGGGAGGCTCCATCAACATCGTCGGCGGTGCCTCCCTCGCCACCGGCGACACGGCGACGCCGACGCCGGTCACCGGCGCAAAGACCGTCCCCAACCCGCTGGCCTCCCTCGCCGCCCCGTCGGTGACGGGGACCGCCAAGAACTTCAAGACCACCTGCACGAACTGGGACGGCTCGGGGAGCTGCACCGTCACGGCGGGCGTCTACACCAACTTCGACCCCAACGGCAGCCTGGCGCTGACCATGAGCGCGGGCACCTACGTCATCGAGGGCGGGTTCAACCTCGCCGGAAACGCCACCCTCACCGCCACGGCCGGCGTCTTCATCTACCTGACCTGCACCGGGTACACGTCCACCACCACCGAGCCATGCACCGGATCGGACGGCGGCGACTTCGACGTGGCGGCATCCGGCGCCTACTCGCAGACCGCCCCAAGCTCGGGCACGTACCAGGGCGTCGCCCTGATGGTCGACCCAAGGGACACTGCGCAGGTCAGCATCTCGGGCGCCGGCACGGTGACGCTGAGCGGCAGCATCAACGCCTCCGACTCGCCGCTCATCATCACCGGCAGCGGCACCTCGTCACAGATCAACTCGGTGATGGTCGTCAACACCGTCGCCATCTCCGGCAACAGCTCGCTGACCCTGGTCAGCACCCAGGCGGCCAACGCCCCGGGCGCCTACGCGTCGGTGACCGGCGCCGGCCTCATCGGCTGATCCCATGACCAGTCTTCCAGACGTCCGAACCCTCCCCTGCCGCCGTTCCCGCCGGGGGCGCAGCCGGGGCCAGGCGATGATCGAGTTCTCGCTGTGCTTCCCCCTGCTCCTCATCTTGGTCCTCGGCATCGTGGACTTCAGCTATTACCTGCAGATGTCGAACGACGTCCAGTCCGTGATCCGCGACGGCAGCCGCTACGCCAGCATCAACCCCCAGGCGTTCTCGACGGTCTGTCCCAACGGACCGGGCGCGACCGGCGGCTGCAGCTTCTCGGACCAGACCACTGAGGGCATCATGCAGGGCGAGGCCTGGAGCCTGACGGTGGCCCAGGGTGGCATCAACCTGATGAACGCCGACTGCACCTGGTCCGGCACCGAGCCCAACCAGACAGTGGCGCCGGCGGCGAGCCCGGGCAGCAGTTGCATCACCATCGCCTACTACCCGGCGAGCACCGGCGCGGCCCCCACCTGGACCCCGGCCACCGCCCCCTGCGCCAAGACCAACTGCGGGCTCAAGAGCGCAACCGTCCCCAACGGGTCCTGGGACCTTGTGCCGTGCGGCTATTGGTCGGTGAGTTCCGGCACGTTCACCGCCGCCACGAACTACACGGAGTCCACCTGCGCCACCACGGGCTCCATGGTCATGGTGACAGTGGCCGTCGTCTACACATCGATCACGCCTCTCTTCGGCAGCCTGCCGGTGCTGCCCACCGCGGTCGGCTCCTACGCCATGGAGGTCAACACGGCGTCATGAGAATCGCCCGGCGACGCGCCACCTCCAGAGGCCAGTCCATGGTGGAGTTCGCCATGGTCCTCCCCGTCTTCGTCCTCCTGCTCTTCTCCATCATCGACTTCGGCAGCTTCTACGGGGCTCAGCTCAGCGTCGAGAACGCGGCCAGGGCCGGGGTTCGATTCGCCGTCGTCCAGCAGTGCGTGCCGAACGGCTCCACCTGCGGCGGCACCGCCTGGTCGACCTCGGCCACGCCCCCCGCGGGGACCGTCGAGGCCGCCATCCGGTCGGCGTCGACCGAGGTCAGCATCCCCAATGTCAGCTGCCTGTGGAACGGTTCCGTCGTCCCCGAGTACGGGCCCAACGGCAGCTCCAAGACGACCTTCAACTTCACCGTCCCCTCCGGCAGCCGCGGCTGCATCTCCATCAGCTACTGGAACACCACGGCCGCCACCACCCCCACGCTCTGCGCCTACTACAGCGCCGCAGCGGGCTGGGTCTTCGAGACCGGGTATACGTCGGCGAACTGCGTCGTGGCCAACGACATCGTCCAGGTGACCGTGGGGTACCAGTACTCCATGCTCACCCCGGTCCCGGCAGTGGTCAGCAACGCCTTCACCACCACGGCGGCCACCACCGACCAGCTCGAGGAACGCTGACCGGGTCAGCGGCCGCTGTCACCGCCGCGGCGCATCTCCTCCAGGCGGCGCCGGACATCTGGGTCGATGCGGTTCTCGATCCGCCCGTCGGCGCCGGGCCCCTCGACGCGGCGCCGCATCTCGCCGGCGCGGTCGGTGTCCGCCCGCGTCACCTCGGCCAGAAGGGTCCGTGACGACATGGTCGGCACCCCCATCCCCGAGACCAGGCCGGTCTGCAGGCGGTCGTCGGTGGCGAGCACCAGGTCCAGCGCGGTCCCCTTGCGCGACGCCTCGTACATGAGGCGTTCGATGACGTGGTCGGCGCTCTCCTGCACGCTGCCGAAGCGGATCTCGACACCCTCGACGACCTCGCGGTCGGCGCTGCCTCGGACCCGTTTGCGGGCGTCGAAGACGATGAGGACCTCCGTTCCCGTGCTGGCGCGGTACTCGGCGAGGCGCGTGATGAGACGGCGCCGCGCCTCCTCCAGGCTCTCGCGGCGCAGGCTCTGGGCGAGGTCGGGCCAGGCGTGAATGATGTTGTATCCGTCGACGATGAGCCGGGTCATCGGACGGCGAAGCCGCGCTGCCGGTACGCCTCGTAGAGGATGGCGGCACCCGCGGCGGCGGCGTTCAGGGACGCCACCCTGCCCGCCATGGGCAGGGAGACGAGCCGGTCGCAGGAACGGCGGGTGAGCTGACGGAGCCCGTCCGCCTCGGCGCCGATGACGATCGCCGTGGGCTCGCGGAAGTCGACCTGGTCGTACCTCTCCTCCGCCTCGGCGGCGAGGCCCACCCGCCAGATCCCGGCGTCGGCGAGGTGCGCCAACGCCTGGGCGAGGTTGGTCACGGTCACCAGTGGGACGTACTCGCTGGCCCCCGCCGACGCCTTGACGGCGGCCGGGGTGAGGGTCGCCGCCCGGTGGCGGGGGGCGATGACGGCGTCGACGCCCACGGCCTCGGCGCTGCGCATCAGGGCCCCCAGGTTCTGGGGGTCCTGGATGCCGTCCAGGACGAGCAGCAGCGCGGGCGGGCGGCAGCTGGTGAGGACTTCGTCGAGACGCGGCTCGGGGCGGCTGTGGAAGTAGCCGGCGACGCCCTGGTGGTGCTCGGAGTGGGCGATGTCCAGAAGGCGCCCTCGCCCCGTCCGCTCCACGGCGATACCCCGGGAGGCGGCGATGTCGAGGATCTCCTGGAGGCGTGTCTCGTCCGGCAGACCGTCGGCGACCACCAGCCGGCGGACGCGGCGCCCGGCGCGCAGCGCCTCCAGCACGGGATTGCGTCCGTACAGGATGTCCACGAGATGCGGCCCACCTTTGGCGGCCGGACCGCCCAGGCTACCGGCGCTTCCAGCGCTGACCCTGGGCCGTGTCCTCGACGATGATGCCGTGTTCGAGGAGCCGGGCGCGGAGCCGGTCCGCCTCCTCGAAGGCGCGTCCGGTGCGGGCGGCGGCTCGCCGGTCGAGCAGATCCTGGTCGTCCGCGGTCAGGGTGACCTCGGCCCGCTCCCTGTCGACCAGGGGGAGCACGCCAAGGACGTCGTCCACCTCAGTGACCAGGCCGAGAAGTTGGAGGCGGACCTCAGGGGCCGGTGTGCCGTCGTCGAGCAGGCGGTTGATGGCGCGGATGGCGGCGAAGACCTGCCCCATGGCGGCGGGGACGTTGAGGTCGTCGTCCATGGCCGCCGCGAATGCCGCCCGCGCCAGCCGGCCCCGCTCGGCGATCTCCTCCCCTCCGCGGCCGTCGCCCAGATCCGTGACCCGGTCGCGGAACTCGGCGAGCCGAAGTACCGCCTCCTCGGCGCCGCGCAGCGGCTCCTCGTCCCAGTCGAGGCTGCGGCGGTAATGGGCTCCGGTGATGAGGAAGTAGCGGATAACCGAGGCGCGGAATCCCGCCGCCAGCAGGTCGGGGACGGTGCGGAAGTTGCCCAGCCGCTTGGCCATCTTCTCCCGCGAGATCGTCAGATGCTCGGCGTGGCACCAGATCTGGACGAAGGTCTTGCCCGTCGCCGCCTCCGACTGGGCGATCTCGTTCTCATGGTGGGGGAAGATGTTGTCGACGCCGCCGCAGTGGATGTCGAAGCTCTCCCCGAGAATCGCCATGCTCATCGCCGAGCACTCGATGTGCCAGCCGGGACGTCCGCGACCAAGCGCCGTGTCCCAACCGATGTCGCCGCCGCCGACCGCCTTCCAGAGGGCGAAGTCGCGGGCGTCCTCCTTGGCGTAGTCGTCGTCGTCGACGCGGCCGCTGGCCCCCGCCACCAGGCCCTCGGCGGGGATGCCGGAGAGGGCGCCGTAGCGGGGGAAGCCGGCGATGCGGAAGTAGATGCTGCCGTCGCTCCGATAGGTGACCCCGGCCGCCTCGAGGCGCCCGATCAGGGTGACCATGTCGTCGATGTGGCGCGTCGCCCGCGGGTAGACGTGCGCGGGGCGGATGCCCAGCACGTCCCGATCGGCGGTGAAGGCGAGGATCCAGGGCGCCGTCTCGTCGTCGAGGCTGCGCCCGTGCTGGTTGGCGTTGGCGATGAGCCGGTCGTCCACATCGGTCAGGTTCATGACATGGGTGACCCGATCGAAGCGGCGCTCCAGCCACCGCCGCAGCACGTCCTCGAAGAGGAAGGTGCGGAAGTTGCCGATGTGGGCACGGTTCCACACCGTCGGGCCGCAGGTGTAGAGGCGGATGTGGCCGGGCTCCAATGGCTCGACCGGCCGAAGCCGCCGGGTCAGGGTGTCGTGGAGATGCAGGGTCACGGGCGTTCAAGGATATCCGGGCGGGGCAGCGGCCGGGTCACCCCCCACCATGGCGAGCACGGTGGGGGGCCCCGGTGCGGCGCGGACGGCGGCTCCCGACCACGGCCGGGAGGCAGCACAGATCCGATAGGGTGAGAGGGTGAGCGATCTCCCGGCGGGCGGCGTGCTCGCCTCCACGGCCCTGTCGCCGAACCCCGGCGGCCGCGTCTATGAGAACACCCGCCAGGTGCGCCTCGGCGACGCCGACGCCTCCGGCCAACTCCGCCTCGACGCGCTGGCGCGCCACCTCCAGGACGTCGCCACCGACGACAGCCGCAACTTAGGAATGCAGAACGAGCCCGTCGTCTGGGTGGTGCGCCGCGCCTCCATGGCGGTGACGCGGTGGCCCCGCTACCTGGAGCGGGTCACCTACTCGACGTTCTGCAGCGGGTCGGGCCCCCATTGGGCCGAGCGCCGCACCAGGGCGCGGGGCGACGGCGGCGGCCACATCGAGGCCGTCGTGCTCTGGGCCTCGCTGGACCCGGCAAGCGGGCGCCTGGCTCCGCTCTCCGAGGCCTTCGATCGCGTCTGGGGACCGGCGGCCGCCGGCCGCCGGGTTTCGGCCCGCCTGCTCCACCCCGGCCCACCTCCCGGTGCCGCCGTCCGCGCCTGGCCGGTGCGGGCCGCCGACCTCGACGTGATGGGTCACGTCAACAACGCCGTCCACTGGCAGGCGGTGGAGGATCAGGTGGCGAGATCCCTCCCCGGCCGTGTCCCCGTCGCCGCCGAATGCGAGTACCGCCTGCCCATCGACCTGGACTGCGACGTCCAGCTGCTCTCCGAGACCGACGGCGGCACCCTTCGCCTCTGGCTCCGCAGCCAGCGCGGCGTCCACGCCTCAGCCGTGGTCGGCACCGAAGCGGGCGGCTGAGCCGAGGTCGAGCAGGACCACGGCAGAGGCGAGCACCCCGTCACCCCGGCCCACCGCCCCCAGCCCGTCGCCGCTGGTGGCACCGACCGAGACGGTCCCGCCCGGCAGCCCCAGGGCCTCCGACATCGCCGTCGCCATGGCCTGGAACGAGGGGGCGAGGCGGGGCTCGGCGCAGACGAGGACCACCTGGGCGCTGAGCACGCGGGCTTCGACCGCCGCCAGCGCGGCGGCGACGAGTTCGAGGAACTCCCGCCCGGAGGTGCCCCGCCAGCGCTCGTCGCTGGAGGGGAAGTGGTCGCCCATGGTGCCGAGGCCGGCGGCCCCCAGGCAGGCATCGGCGAGGGCGTGCGCCGCGGCGTCGCCATCCGAATGGCCGCCCAGCCCACGCTCCGCGGCGATCGGCACGCAGCCGAGCATCAAGGAGCGCCCGGCGGTGAAACGGTGCACGTCGAGGCCGTGGCCGATCCGGAGCGTCACGATTCCGGGGCCCATTGAAGATGACGGCGCAGCCATTCGATGTCCTCCGCGTGGGTGATCTTCCGATTCCCGATCTCGCCGGGAACGACGGCAACCGTCTCGCCGAGGCGCTCCACCAGGATGCAGTCGTCCGAGGCGTCCTCGGCGTCCGCCGCGTGAGCCCGGAGCAGGAGTGCCGCCGCGAAGGCCTGGGGCGTCTGCACGGAGATGAGCGCGTGCCGGGAGAGGGTTTCCACGACGACGCCATTGTCGATGCGCTTGATGGTGTCGACGCAGGGGATGCCGGCGGTGGCGGCCCCATGGCGGCGAGCTGCGGCGATGACGGCCTCGATGAGGGCCGGGGAGACTAGCGGGCGGGCGGCGTCGTGGACGACGACGATCGTCGCGGCGCCGGCGGCGCGAAGGCCGTTCGCCACCGAGTTCGCGACGGCGCGCCCCACCGGGGACGCAGGTGAGGTCGGTGATGCCGAGCCGGAGGGCGATCGCGCGCACGTCGTCGTGACGCTTCTCGGGGCAGACGACCACAATGGATTGAATCGAACCGGCCGCGGCCACTCGCTCCAGGGTGAGCGCGATCAGCGGACGGCCGCCGACATCCGCCCAGAGCTTGTCGACCCCGGCTCGCTCTCCGCGTCCCGCCGCCGGGACGATCGCGCAGACGCTCACCGGAGGATCATGGCGCTGTCGACGCCATCGCGGCGATAACGGCGACGCTCAGCGGTCCGCCGCCCGCGCCGGGCGGGGCGCCGTCCGCGGCTTCCCGTTCGTCGGGCGCGCACCGTCGCCCGCCAGGGCGGCGAAGATCATCCGGCCCGCGGCGGTCTGCAGCACCGAGGTGACCATCGCCGTCACCTGGTGCTCGATTTGCGCGCTGCCGCCCTCCACAACGACCATCGTGCCATCGTCGAGATAGCCGACCCCTTGGTTCGGTTCCTTGCCCTCCTTGACGATCATCAGCTCCAGGGTCTCGCCCGAGCTGACGATGGGCTTGAGGGCGTTGGCGAGGTCGTTGAGGTTGAGCACCCGGACCCCCTCGACGCTGGCCAGGCGGTTGAGGTTGAAGTCATTGGTCATGAGCAGCGCCCCGCGCGCCCGGGCCAGTTTGATGAGGCGCGAGTCCACCTCGGGGGTGCCGGGGAAGTCGAGGTCGGTGATCTCGCACGTCACGTGCGTCTCCCGTTTCAGCTCGTCGACGACGGCGAGGCCGCGGCGGCCGCGGGAGCGGCGCAGAGGGTCGGCCGAGTCGGCCACCCGCTGCAGCTCCTCGAGGACGAAGGCGGCGATGAGCAGACGGCCTTGGATGAAGCCGCTGGCGGCGACGTCGGTGACCCGGCCGTCGATGAGGACGGAGGTGTCGACGACGATGGGGGCGCCGTCCTGGGGTCCCAGCTCCTCGACGGCCGAGCCCTGCGACGCACGGCGCCGGAGCACCTCGGCGAAGGCGTCGCGCCGGCGGGTGCCCGTCCGCACCCCGGCGTAGACGAGGCAGATGGCCAGGCTCACCGAGATGATGAATCCGGCCCCCCAGGGCAGAGGGCTGAGGAGGATGGCGACGAGGGCGCTGACGAGCAGGCCGACGATGGCCCCGGCGAGGGCGCCGATCAGTTCGCTGGCCGGGGCGTCGTCGAGGACGTGCTCCAACCACAGGAAGGGGTCGACGGTGAGCACCGGGGCGGCCAGGGCCATGGCGGCGGAGCCCAGGACGCCGGTGGCGAGCAGGGCCGCCAGACCGGCGCTGCGGTTGCTGACGAGGATGCCGCCGGTGTCCTTGACGAGAAGGCTGCCGTACAAGACCCCGGCGATCATGCCGACGACGGCGCCGACCAGGCGGGCGAGCGTGCGCGCCCGCCGGATCCCGGAACTCGGAGGAGAAACCATTGCCCCCGATTGAAACACAGGGGCGGGAACGCCGCCGGAGGCGCGCCCCCTCGTCACGCGACGGTTTCAGACCGGCGAAGCACCCATGGAGGCGTTGGTCGGGTCGACCGGGCCGGTCGCGCCACCCGCTCCCGCTCCCCTGCGGGGCTGAGCAGGTCGAGCGTCTCCAACAGCGAGCCGACCTGGTGGCAGCGGATCCCCGGCACCGGCTCTCCTGGCCGGCGGGGATGATGGCGCGCCGGATGCCGACGGCGGCCGCCTCCGCCAGGCGGGCGTCGAGGTGGCGCACCCGCCGGATCTCACCGCCGAGGCCGACCTCGCCGATGACGACGGTCCCCTTGTCCGCCGCGGCGTTGACCTCCGCCCCCTGCACCGCCATGGCCGCCGCCAGGTCCACTCCCGGCTCGGTGAGCCGGACGCCGCCGACGCAGTTGAGGTAGACGTCGCGCTCGCCGAGCGGAAGGCGCGCCCGCTTCTGCAGGACGGCGACGAGGAGCTGCAGGCGGGGGAGGTCGAAACCCCATGCGGTACGCCGAGGCATGGCCTGGGACGAGGCGACGGTGAGCGCCTGAACCTCGACGACGAGGGCCCGCGACCCCTCGGAGGTGACGGTGAGCACGTTCCCCGGGATGGCCAGGCTGCCCTCGTCGAGGAAGGCCCGGCCGGCGCTGCCGACCTCCTTCATCCCGGTCGCCACGAGCTGGAAGATGCCCAGCTCCCCGGTCGCCCCGAAGCGGTTCTTCAGCCCCCGGAGAAGGCGGTGCTCGCCATGGCGGTCCCCCTCCAGGTAGAGGACGACGTCGACCATGTGCTCCAGGGTGCGGGGCCCGGCGATGGCCCCCTCCTTGGTGACGTGCCCAACCAGCAGAATGGGAATCCCACTGCGCTTGGCGCACTCGAGCAGCCGGGTGACCGCCGCCCTCACCTGGGAGGGGCTGCCGGGGTGGCCGGGGGCGTCGGGATCGTGCAGCGTCTGCACCGAGTCCACGACCGCCAGCGGCGGGTGGGTCGCCTCGATCACGGCGACGCAGCCGGGCAGAGAGGTCTCGTCCGTGACGACCACCCTCTCGTCGAAGCACCCCATCCGCTCCGCCCGCATCGCCAGCTGGGACGGCGATTCCTCGCCAGCGCAGTAGAGGCTGGGCGCCTGCGCCGAGCCGATGCCGTGGGCGAGCTGGAGGGCGAGGGTCGACTTGCCGATGCCCGGGTCGCCGCCGAGCAGGACCAGGGAGCCCTCCACCAGCCCGCCGCCGAGGACTCGGTCCACTTCGGCGAGGCCGGTTGGCAGCCTCTGCGTGCGCCCCCGGCCGATGCCCCCGAGCCGGACCGCCACGGGGGCGGGATCAGCCGACCGGCGCCCGGGCGCCCTGGCCCTCGCCTCGGTCAGCGTGTTCCACTCCAGGCAGGCGTCGCAGCGGCCCTGCCACTTCGGACTGGAGGCGCCGCACGCCCCGCAGACGAAGACCGTGCCGCCCGCATCGCCTCCCAGAGCTCCCATGGGCAGCCATCATAGCGAACAGATGTGCGATGCGCACGCCGTCCGGCGACGATGGTCAGCCGCGTTGGGTCGGGGTTCGGGACGGCTCGGGTCGGGGGACGCCCAGGCGAAGCCGCGAAGGCTGGCCGGGTCCAGGTCGCGATTGCCCATGTTGTCGCGCTTCCACTCCGCGATGCCGCGGACGAGCGCCGACAGAAGCCGCTCGCGGAACTCGAAGACGGCGCCGCGCGCCTCCGCCATGGTGGCGGGCTGCCGGCCGAAGCCGTGGCTCTGGTGCCAGGGGACGCGCAGGCTCAGCACCGGCCGGGCGTTGATCCTGGCCTCGACGATGCCCGGGTTCGCCTCCTCGATGACGACGGCGACGCGCAGGGTGGGACCGAGGTTGTCACACACCTTCCAGGCCCGTTCCCAGCTGCGCACCCGGCTGATGCCGATGAAGACGAAGTGGACCGGGTCCAGGACCAGCGCCTGCCGCCACTCCATGGCGATGTCGAGCATGGCCGAGGAGATCTCCTGATCCACCTCCTGGACGATCCAGGCCAATACCACGGGCACCAGGTTCTCGAGATCGACCCTGACCTCCTCGCGGAACTCGTCGGTG
Organism: Candidatus Dormiibacterota bacterium; assembly: GCA_963808125.1. Classification (GTDB taxonomy): domain Bacteria; phylum Chloroflexota; class Dormibacteria; order Aeolococcales; family Aeolococcaceae; genus CAWEEP01. The sequence continues at coordinate 17,258 of CAWEEP010000043.1, read as the reverse complement.
GCCCCCTCCACGTAGCGGCCGTGGGTGCTGCAGTAGACCGCTCCGCGAGTGATGGTGCGGTGCTGCGGGCACCACGCCGTGGGGCAGGGGCGCTGCCGCCGGTCGATGTAGCTGCAGGCGAGTCCCGTTTTCTGCGTGCAGCCGCGCGCCGAGCAGTACTGGTCTCCGAACTCCCAGGCGAGGCTGGTCATCGGCGGCGGCGGAGCCGGGACAACGCTCGGCTCGAGTGCCGTCGAGCGTCTCCAGAGCTTCACAGTCGCACCTCACATCGTCGTTACGTTACCGAGACGTTGCCCAGTCTAGCCAGCGGTTTCGCGGCGAGATGACGATGCGGTGACGTCTTCTCCGGGCCCCATCTGGGCGGCCTGTGACAAATCGGTTGCATACGGCGATTTGCCCGCCGCTGCAGGCGTCTCAGGGTCCGCTGCGCCGCCGTCCGGAGGCGCGCCGCCGCCCTTGTGCGCCACTCCCCGCCGCCATGGCGCCGCCGCCATCGGGACCGTCCTCGAGGCGGCGGCGCAGCTCGGTGAGGCGGTCGCGAAGCTCGGCCGCCCTCTCGAACTCGAGGTCGCCGGCCGCCCGCTTCATCTCCTTCTCGACGTCCTTGGCGAGGCGCAGCAGCTCGTCGGGCGGCAGCCCCGCCAACTCCTGGAACGAGGCCGCCCGCAGGCTCAGCTCGTCGCGGTGGGTCTCCATCTGGTGGACCGCCTTGACGATGGACTGGGGGGTGATGCCGTGCCGCTGGTTGAAGGCCACCTGGATGGCACGGCGCCGGTCGGTCTCGTCGATGGTGCGGCGCATCGCCTCGCTGGTGCCGTCGGCGTACATGACGACGTGACCCTCCAGGTTGCGCGAGGCCCGGCCGATGGTCTGGATCAGCGAGCGGAAGCCGCGGAGGTAGCCCTCCTTGTCGGCGTCGAGGATGCCGATGAAGGCAACCTCGGGGAGGTCCAGGCCCTCGCGGAGGAGGTTGACGCCGACCAGCACATCGAACACGCCGAGGCGCAGGTCGCGGATGATCTCCACCCTCTCCATGGTCTCGATGTCGCTGTGCAGGTAGCGGGCCTTGACCCCCGCCTCGCGAATGTAGTCGGTGAGGTCCTCGGCCATCTTCTTGGTCAGCGTCGTCACCAGCGAGCGCTGCCCGCGCTCGACGCGCCGCCGGATCTGGGCCAGCAGGTCGTCGATCTGGCCCTCGCTGGGCTTGATCTCCAGCGTCGGGTCGATCAGCCCGGTGGGACGGTTGATCTGCTCCACCATGCGGCTGGAGTGCTCCTGCTCGTACGTCCCCGGCGTGGCGCTCACGTAGACGATCTGCCCCACCATGGCGTCCCACTCGGCGAAGGTGAGGGGTCGGTTGTCCAGCGCCGACGGGAGGCGAAAGCCGTACTCGACGAGCGGCAGCTTGCGCGCCCTGTCCCCCTTGGACATGCCGTCGATCTGGGGGACGGCGACGTGGAACTCGTCGACGACGATGAGCGAGTCCTCGGGAAGGAAGTCGAGCAGGCAGAACGGCCGGTCCCCCTCGCCGCGGCCGGTGAGGTGGCGCGAGTAGTTCTCGATGCCGGAGCAGGTGCCGGTCTCGCGCATCATCTCCATGTCGAAGCCGGTGCGCTGGCGCAGCCGCTGCGCCTCGAGAAGCCGGCCCCGGCTCTCCAGATCGGCGACCCGCTCCTCCAGTTCGCTCTCGATGCGCTCCACCGCCACCTTCATCTGCTCGGCCGGAGTGACGTAATGGGAGGCGGGGAAGATGGTGACCTGGTCGCGCTGGGCGACGATCTCCCCCGTCAGCGGATCCAGCTCTCGGATGGATTCGATCTCGTCGCCGAGCAGCTCGATGCGCAGTGCCAGCTCCTCATAGGCGGGCTGGATGTCGAGGACGTCGCCGCGGACGCGGAACCTCGAGCGTCCGAAGTCCACGTCGTTGCGGACGTACTGGAGGTCGCTGAGCTTGCGCAACAGGATGTCCCGCCGCCAGCTCGCTCCGACGCTCAAGTCGATGGACTCGCCAGGTAGTTCTCCGGCGAGCCGATGCCGTAGATGCAGGAGATGGAGGCGACGACGATGACGTCGCGGCGCGTCAGCAGGGCGCGGGTGGCGCTGTTGCGCAGCCGGTCGATCTCCTCGTTGCGCGACGAGTCCTTCTCGATGTAGGTGTCGGTGCGGGCGATGTACGCCTCCGGCTGGTAGTAGTCGTAGTAGGAGACGAAGTACTCGACGCTGGCGGCGGGGAAGAACTCACGAAACTCGGCCCACAGTTGCGCGGCCAGTGTCTTGTTCGGAGAGAGCACGAGGGTGGGCCGCTGCACCTGATTGATGACCTGGGCCACCGTGTACGTCTTGCCGGAGCCGGTCACCCCCATCAGGGTCTGCTCTCGGTTTCCCTGGCGGAGGCTCTCCAGCAGGGCGGCGATGGCGCCGGGCTGGTCGCCAGCGGGGGAGAACTCGGAGGTCAGCTCGAACTGGGCCACGGAGCCAGTCTAGGCCGGGCGCCCGGGACGGCGCGGCCGGGGCCCGGGTCCGCCATCCGCCGTGCGCGCCGCGACGACAGGCTCCACCGGGGTGGGCCTGAGCGGGGGAGGTCTACCCGTGGGCGGCGGTGGAATCAACTCGACACCCGGTGGCTCATCGGGCCCCACCAGCAGCACGGCACACGGGGCGTGATCGACAACGAACCGGCCGGCCAGACACAGGCGCGAGTGGTCGCCGTCGCGGGCCACCACCGGCAGGTCGACGTTCTCGGCGACTGCGTGACGCCGCTCACATGACGCTCGGATTCAACGGCGCACAAGAACCAGTATTCTAGATATTGACCGATGAACCAGCGTTAGCAGCTAGAATCACAACTATTGTCGTTAACTTCTCTCATCATCTATATTTCTAGCTATTAAGACGCTCGCGGCGTTGAAAGGGCAAATTGATGGCTTTTGAGAGCGTCACACGAACCACGGACGAATGGGAGGCCGTGATCGGAGCGGAGGTCCGCGCCGCACGGATCGCTGCAAACGTCGACCAGTCGGAGCTCGCCAAGCGTGCCGACGTCAGCCTCGGTGCTGTGAAGAACCTCGAGACCGGCAGGGGGTCCAGTCTCAAGACTCTGGTCCGTGTCGTGCGAGCGCTCGGACGTGGCGACTGGCTGGAGGCACTCGCCCCGACCATCACCGTCAGCCCGCTCGCCATGCTCTCCGCGAGACGGTCGGCAACGCTTCCCCGCCAGCGCGTGTACCGACCCAGGGTCGCGCCAAACTCTGAGACGTGATGACCTATCTGCCGGTCGAGGTCGTCGAGGTACGCGCATGGGCCGACCGCGTGGGCGCCGTCGCGCTCGACCCGGCGAGCGGGTACTACGTCTTCGAGTACGCGCCCACCTGGCAGGCCCGCGGCATCGAGCTCGCGCCGACGACCATGCCGCTCAGCCGACAACGGCACGTGTTCCCCACACTGCCTGCCGACACCTTCCACCGGCTCCCAGCAATGCTCGCCGACGCGCTCCCCGACGCCTTCGGCAATGCTCTCACCACGGCGTCCCTTGCGGCCGAGGGCGTCTCGGCGACCGCGATCACCCCACTTGACCGCCTCGCCTACCTCGCGTCGCGCGGCGTTGGAGCCCTCGAGTTCCGGCCTGCCCGAGGGCCGCGGCCCCGCAGGAGCACCGCGATCGACCTCGCCGAACTGGTGCTCACCGCGCGCTCCGCTGTGTCTGGGACCTTCTCCTCCAAGGACGGCATCACCGAGTCGCTTCGCCGCCTCATCGCGGTGGGGACCTCCGCTGGCGGCGCGCGCGCGAAGGCCGTCGTCGCCTGGAATCCGGCGACGGGCGAGGTGCGCTCCGGTCAGCTCCCTGCGGATCCCGGTTTCGAGCAGTGGCTGTTGAAGCTCGACGGCGTCGGGGCCGACCTCGACCTCGGCGAGTTGGCGGACTTCGGCCGCGTCGAGTACGCCTACGCACTGATGGCCGAGGCGGCCGGCATCGAGATGACCGCATGCCGCCTGGTCCCCGAGAGCGGCCGGGCGCACTTCATGACACGGCGCTTCGACCGCCTCGATGACGGCACGAAGGTCCACACCCAGAGCCTGTGCGCGCTCGCCCAGCTCGACTTCCGACTCATCGGGGCACACGACTACGCCCAGCTGTTCGCGATCACGAAACGCCTTGGCCTCGGGCCGGAGGCAGACGCCCAGGTGTTTCGCCGGATGGTCTTCAACGTGGCGGCCGCGAACTGCGACGATCACACACGGAACTTCTCCTTCCTCCTGCCCCAAGGTGGCGCCTGGCGCTTGGCCCCCGCCTACGACGTCACGCACGCACACAATCCGCAGAGCCACTGGACCGCCCAGCACCTGATGGCCGTCAACGGCCGGACGCGCGACATCTCCAGGTCCGATGTGGCGACGGTCGGCGACCGTTTCCAGGTCCCGGACGCGACGGCGATCATCGGCAGTGTTCTCGACGCCGTCGACTCCTGGTCGGAGTTCGCTACGAAGGCCTCCGTCGGTTCGACGGCCACGGCGGAGGTCGGCCGCGACATCCTGGAGATGAGCGCGCTGCTTCGCTGAGAGGTTGTGGAGCGCCTGACGCCCCGAGGTAGTGTCCAGGGACGTGGTGTACGAGGAGCCGGAAGGCCCCCGAAAGAGAGAGACCACCGCCATCCTTTGAGGAAGCTTCACCAACCTCGAGGAACTGATGGTGGCCACACCCAGCGTAGATGCCCTGACCTGGTTCCGCAAGCCGGTGGAGGCGGCTGACGCCGGCCTGCTGCGAGAGCTCATCACAACCTTCGCCGGAGACTGGGGCGCTGATGGCGGCAGGCTCCACCGGGACCACGCAAGCCGTCCGGATGCCGGCGGTCCTTCCGGCGTCATTGAGGGGGTAGGGTGTACCCCCGGACGGATTCGTGGGCTGCCCGGGTGGCCCGGGCGCTCGGCGTCCCCTAGCCTTGCGCCATGAGCTTCCTGTGGCTGATCGCCTGGCTGATCGCCGGACTACCGCACCTGTCGACGTGGAATGGCTGGCTGATTGCGCTGATCGTCTGCCTCGCCCTCGATGCCTGCACCGGCGGCCGCTACTCCCCCAGGCGCTCGCCCCACCAATCGGAGGCACCCGGACCGTGGGTCTGAGGCGGCGCGGCCTGGGTGACGCCAGACATCGCGCCTGTCGCCGGGGACCGATCCGGTGCGAACCCGCCTACGCCGGGTCACCCCCGCGGTCACTTCCGGCGTCCTCGCCGGCGCGTCACCGCTTCTCCGCCGCCTCGAGCTCATCGTGCAGGCGGAGAACCTCGTCGACGTCGGGCATGTCGGTGGCCGCGGCGGGGCCCAGGTCCGAGCGGGTGACCCGGGGCCACCCCTGCGTGCGAGCCACCTCCGCCGCTCTCTCCGCGTACGCCCGACGCTGATCGATCAGTGCGGCGGGCGGCGTGGCGATGTGCCGGGCCTCCGCGATCTGTGCCTCGGAAACCCCCAGCGCCACCAGCATCCGGCCGACGAGGGGATCGGCGTCGAGCGTGGCGAGGAGGAGGTGCTCGATGCCGACGGCGGTGTGCTGCTCCGCGGCGAGCCGCGACGCGGCCAGGGAGGTGTCCTCCTGGCCCGGTGACGCCTGAAGAGGGAGGGAACCGCTCTCGACCCACCTGCCGAAGCGGGCGGTGACCGTGTGCCCGAAACGGGCGGACCCGCCAACCGGTCCGCGCCGCGACAGGCCGGGAGGCCGCTCCCGAGCCGACCCTTCGTCCGGCGGGCTGACCAGGCCGAGCGCCTCTCGCACCCGGTCGAGGCCGGCGCCCAGGTCCCAAAGCACGTGGGCGGCAATGCCCTCTCCCTCGATGAGCAGGGCCAGCGGCAGGTGCTCGCTGCCCACGGAGGTGACGCCCATCCGGCGGGCCTCCTCGAAGGCAAGCTCGATGACCGTCTTGACCCGCTGGGTGGGGATGATCTGCTGGATGACGATCTGCTCGTTGGCGCCGAGGAGCGACTCGATGATGCTGCGCACCGCCCCGAGATCGACCCTGAGACCGTTCAGGATCCTGGCGGCGGTCCCGTCCTCCTCCCGCAGGAGGCCGAGCAGGATGTGCTCGGTGCCGATGTACGAATGATGCGAGCGCTCCGCCTCCTCCTGAGCCAGGGTCAGGACCTTCTGGGCGCCCTCGCTGAAGCGTTCGAATGGGTACATGCGGCTCCAACCATGACCCTCACCAAGCCGGACCGCGACCGCCCTCAGCGCTGGCAGGCGGGACAGTAGACGGAGGAGCGACCTCCCAGCACCACGCGGCGCAGCGTGGTCCCGCAGGTGAGGCAGGGTTCCCCTCCCCTGCCGTACACGCGCAGTTCCTCCTGGTTGGAGCCCCGGGCGTTCCAGAGGTCGCGGTAGTCGTCGATGGTCGTCCCCCGGTTCGCCACCGCCCTGCCCAGCACGGTGCGGATGGCGCCGTGCAGGGCGAGGCGTTCCCGCCGGGTCAGGCGGTGGCAGCGGCGCGTGGGACGGACACCCGCCCGGTGACAGGCCTCGTCGATGTAGATGCTGCCCAGGCCGGCGACCACGGACTGGTCGAGCAGGGCCGGCTTCAACTGCCGCGTGGTTCGCCGCAGCGAGGTGGCGAGTGCAGCGGGAGTGAAGGCGTCGGAGAGCGGCTCGACGCCGAGACGCGGGACCAAGTGCAGGTCTCGGAGCAGCGACCAGGGACCGAGGAGGAGGCGGCCGAAACGGCGGGCGTCGTCGAAGCGCAGCTCGCGCCCGTCGTCCAGCGCCGCCCGCAGGTGCGTGTGCGGCACGACGGCGGCGCCGGGCTCGACGACACGCAGGTGGCCGGTCATGCCCAGGTGCACGACGAGCACGTCGTCGATGCCCAGCCGGCAGAGGATGTACTTGCCCCGACGGTCGACGGCATCGACGCGGCGGCCGGGGAGGGCGCGGGTGAACGCGCCGTCGTCGGGGAAGCGCAGAACGCCGGGACGGCTCACCCAGGCGGAGACGAAGTGCCGGCCGGCCAGCTCGCCGCGCAGGTCACGGACGATCGTCTCAACCTCGGGCAGCTCAGGCATGACAGCGCCGCCCGGCGCCGGTGGGACACGCCTCCGAGATCGGGGCTTGGTCAGGCGCGAGATGCGATCGCACCGCACACGAGGGGGGGACGGTGGAGCTGTCCGGCAACGGTCCCCCCGACGCGGATGTGCCCCGGCGTCGCCCTGTCACCGGGTGACCGCCGCCTCCTCGGGCATCGGCGTCATCTCCTGCCAGTTGTCACCGACCTTGACGTCGACGACCAGCGGCACGACGAGGGTGGCGGCGCCTGACATCGTCCGGCGGACCAGGGGCACCAGGGAGGGAACGTCCTCCCTGGGCACCTCGACGACCAGCTCGTCGTGCACCTGGAGCAGCACCTGGCCGCTCGAGCCGCTCTCGCGCAGCGCCTGGTCGCAGTCGATCATGGCCTGCTTCATGATGTCGGCGGCGCCCCCCTGGATGGGCATGTTGACAGCCATCCGCTCGGCGGCCTGGCGGAGCATGCGGTTGGCGGCGCGCACGTCGGGGAGGTGGCGGCGGCGGCCCGGTGAAGGTGGCCACCCAGCCGTATTCCCGGGCGTGCATTCGGGTGCGCTCCAGCCACTCGGTGACGGCCGGGTAGCTGTCGAAGTAGGCGGTGATGAAGGCCGACGCATCCTCGCGGGACATGCCCGTGTCCCGCGCCAGGCCGAAGTCGCTCAGCCCGTACACGACCCCGAAGTTGACGACCTTGGCGACCCGCCGCATATCCGGTGTCACCGTGGCAGGGTCGATGCCGTAGACCTGCGCGGCGGTGCGGCGATGGATGTCCTCGCCACGGGCGAAAGCGTCGATCAGCGCCTGTTCCCCGGTGACATGGGCGAGCACGCGCAGCTCGATCTGCGAGTAGTCGGCGGAGACCAGCACCTGGCCTGGACCGGCGACGAAGGAACGGCGTATGCGCTGTCCCCAGCTGCGTCCTGATGGGCACGTTCTGCAGGTTGGGGTCCGCCGAGGAGAGGCGGCCGGTGGCGGCCACGGCCTGGTTGAAACTGGTGTGGATGCGGCCCTGCGCGTCGCAGAGGAGCGGCAGGGCGTCGACGTACGTCCCCTTGAGCTTGGTGATCTGGCGCCACTCGAGCACCGCGGCCACCACCGTATGCTCCTCGCGCAGGGCCTCCAGTGCGTCGGCGTCGGTGCTGCGGCCAGTCTTGGTCTTTCGCCCGGCGTCGAGGCCCAACTCGTCGTAGAGGACGGCGGCCAGCTGTTGGGTGCTGCCCAGGTTGAAGGCATGCCCGGCGGCGGCGTGGACCTCGCCCTCCAGCTCGGCGATGCGCCCGTCCATCTCGGCGGAGATGGCGGCGAGCATGTCGCGGTCGACGAGGATCCCGATGCGCTCCATCCGAGCGAGGATCGGCACCAGCGGCAGCTCCAGATCGTCGTGGAGGTGAAGGAGCCCCCACTTGGCGAGCTGGCGGGACAGCACCGCGCGCACTGGCTCGACCAGCGCGATCCATTCCCCGTAGTAGGCGGCGAGCTCGGCCTCCCCCACCTCCTCCAGAGTGCGCTTCTGGCGGCCGGAGCCGAGCAGCGTCTCCTCGGGGTCGAGACGCCGCCCGCAGAGATCCTCGGCGAGGCCGGTCAGCGACAGCACCCGGGCCCTCGGATTGTCCACGTAGGCGCCGAGCATGACGTCGAAGCCGAGGCGCGCCCCCAACCGGTCGCCCCAGGCGAGCCTCTCGCGCTTGAGGTCGTAGCCGTCGACGATGAGGTCCGCGTCGGCGAGGACGGACTCGATCTCCGCGCGCCGCTCCGGCAGGGGCACCCACCAGGTCCCGGCGCCTCCCTGCGGGGCCACGACCGCCCCGAGGAGACGGCCGGCCAGCGGCGGGCCGGCGGTGACCGTGCGCAGGGCGAACCTGCCCGCGGCACGGAGCGATTCCAGCAACTCTCTGATCTGGGCCTCTGAGCGGGCCACGGTCACCTCGGTCGCGGCCGTCGGCGCTGCGTCGAAGCGCAGCTCCGCCTGGCCCGGCTCGCCGGTCAGGGGCGCGGCGGCGTATCCGAAGGCCACACCGAGGCGGGGCAGCAGGGAGCGGAACTCCAGCCGGTCGAACAGCGTGTGCACCGCACCCTCGTCGTAGCCACCGGCCCGGGCGCGCTCCATGTCGAGGGGGACGTCGAGGTCGGTCTGTATGGTCGCCATCCGCTTGCTGAGGCGGGCCGGTCAGCGGAGTCGATGAGGGAGCGCTGCACCCGGCTCGGCTTCATGCTGGGGGCGGCGTCGAGGATGGCCTCGAGGGCGCCGTACTCCTGGATGAGGGAGGCGGCGGTCTTGGCGCCGACCCCGGGGACGCCGGGGATGTTGTCGCTGGCGTCGCCCTGCAGCGCCTTGTAGTCGACGACCAAGGGCGGCTCGAAGCCGAACCGCTCGACCACCGCGTCGACGTCGTACACCGTCGTGTCGCTGATGCCGCGGCGGTTGATGAAGACGCGGACCCGGGGGTTGACCAGCTGGAGGGCGTCGATGTCGCCGGTGACGATGACCACGTCCAGCCCGGCAGCGACCGCGCGCACGCCAAGCGAGCCGATGACGTCGTCCGCTTCGAAGCCGGGGACCTCCACCACCGGGATGCCCAAGTGCCAGGACGATCTCGCGTGCCCAGCCGATCTGGGGCCGGAGCAGCTCGGGCATCTCCGGCCGCTGCGCCTTGTACTGGGGCATCTCCTGGTGGCGGAAGGTCGGCCCCGGCAGGTCGAACGCGGCCGGAGACCGCGTAGGCGGGCTGCTGGTCGGTGAAGGCCTTGAGCAGCATCGAGGTGAAGCCGAAGGCGGCGTTGGTCAGCTCGCCCCGGCTGTTGGTCAGCGCCGGCATGGCGAAGAAGGCCCGGTAGACGAGAGCATGGCCGTCGATGAGCAGGAGGGTCAGGGTGGCGCGCCGTCGAGGGATCGGGGCTGGGCATGGCACCGATAGTAGGGCGGGGGGACCCGAGGCGCGGGACGGGCGGGCCGGCCGGCGAGGGGCCGGGAGCGGATTGTGGCCCGGCTGCTACCCGGAGGCGGCGGTATGATCGAACCATGGGCGAGCTGGTCGAGATGACGGTGGACAGCATCCGGGTGCACATGCCCACCGGGCAGCACGTGGTCATCCTCAAGGAGAAGGAGGCCGAGCGCTACCTGCCCATCTGGATCGGCCTCAACGAGGCGAACGCGATCGCCCTCAAGATCACCGGCATCACCCCGGAGCGGCCCATCACCCACGACCTCCTCGCCAACATCCTCTCCGCCATGGACTGCAGCGTGGAGCGGGTGGTGGTGACGTCGCTCGCCAACGAGGTCTTCTACGCCCGCATCCTGGCTCGCGTGGACAGCCGCCACCTGGAGATGACTCCCGTCCCAGCGACGCCATCGCCGTGGCGGTGCGGGTCGGCGCCGGCATCTTCGTCGCCACCGAGGTCCTGGACAAGGCCGGGGTCCTCCCCGACGCCGAGACGGACCGGGAGGACGGGGAGGCCGACGAGGTCGACGACGAGCGGATGGAGAAGGTCCGCGACTGGGTGAACTCGCTCAACCTCCCCGACCTGGGGAAGGGTCCCGCTTCGTCCTAGGGGCAGCGCCGGGGCCTGCCGCTGACTGCGTCAGGTGGCCTGGAGCGTGGCGAACGCCTGCACCAGAGCCTGCACCGCGGGCTGCTCGGCAGGGTTGGCGTCGGTGCACTGGGGGCTCTTCTCCGGCGTGATGCCGAAACCAGTCCTGGGCCCACCTCCTTGTACCCGGGCGGCCCGCTGGCAAGGGACAGGGCCGTGGGATTGGTGCTGAACACCCAGATCGTCACCAGGCCGTCCTGCTCGATCGCGCTGCAGGCGGGGTCGGCGGCGAGGCTCGCCGTCCACAGCGCCACGGACGGCAGTTCCGTGTACGGGTTGCCCTTGAGGTCGGTGCCGGACGTCGCCCCCGCGCCGGTGATGTTGTAGTCGACCTCCCCCAGGCTGGTGGAGAGCGTCATGGCGATGCCGAACTGGGAGATGTCCAGGCTGAGGCCCGGAGGGGCAGCGGTCGACGACGCGGTCGATGCCGCGGACGGCGTCGGCGTCGACGTCGCGGTGGACGGCGTCGCGCCGGCGGCCGTCGCCGTCGTCCTCGAGGTGGGGACGGTCGTGGATCAGCACGAGGGCGCCGCACGCGGCGATCGAGGCCGTGGCGAGAAGGAGGATGGCCGGGGTGGTGACCCGCTTGATGAGGTGAGGCATGCCCGTGGAACGCGGCGCGCTCTCGCGGGTTACGGGCCGGCCGAACCGGCCGGCCTCGCCGCGCCGCGGGCGCCCGTCAGGCGGCGTGGATCGTGTCGTACGCGTTCAGCAAAGCTGCCGCCGACGTCGCCTCGGCCGGGTTGCCGTCGGTGCGCTCATCCGCCTGCCCCAGGCTGATGCCGAACCAGTACCTGCGGATCTGTCTGTAGTCGGACGGCCCACTGCCAGGATCAGGTTGGTGGGATCGGTCTCGAAGACGGAGATCGTCACCAGACCATCCGTCGTGACAGCGCTGCACATCTCGTCGGCGGTGAGGCTCCTCGTCCAGATGCGGATGGGCGGGAGCATCGTCTGAGGTTCCATCGGCGTCGACCTGGGACGTCGGCCCCGGCACCGCCGCTGGCGTCGATGCTGTAGACGGCGTCCGAGACGCTGTCGGGAAGAGTGACAACGCCGTATTCGGTGATGGTCAACGTGGTCCCGGACAGGGTGGCGTAGCCGCGGCGGACGACGTCGGCGTCGGCGTGGCCGATGGTGTCGCCGCCCGCCGAGGGCGCCGCTGTGGCGGCCGAGGGCGTGGCCGACGTGGAGGCTTGGGAGCCGCAGCCGGCCAGCAGCGCCCCAGCGAGACGAGAACCAACGGGAGCGCCGGTGGATTTCGGCATCCGGGCTGTGATCACGGCCGCGAACTCCGACACGTGGCGCGCCGCGCGGCGCCCGGGGCCCAAAGCGGGCTTCACACCACCGACCAGAAGGCCGGGTCCTCGAAGCCGCTGCGCCAGGCGGCGACCCCCTCGAGCCCCAGGCTGTGGGCCAGGTCGATCTTGCGCAGCAGGCTGTCCGCGTCGTCGAAGTAGAGCTGCGTCGCGACGCCTCCGGGGGCGCTGTCGAGGATGGGCGTGGCCGCGCCGAAGTCGTAGTCGTAGGCGACGTCCGGCTCACCGAGGGCCTGGGCCACGGCGTCGGCGTAGTCGGAGGCGGTGACGTCGTCGCCGGACCAGCGCCGCGAGTAGAGGGGGATGCCGAGAACGACTTGTCGGCCGGGATGTCCTGCATCGTTCCGGCGATCTCGTCGGCCTGCCAGTCCAAGCCCGCCACCGGCCCGGGGTCACCCGACTGCGTGTGTTCGTCGTAGGTCATCGCCACCAGAAGGTCGGCGGCGGCCGCGATCGCCTTGTAGTCGTACACGGCGGAGAGGGCGTCGACGGCGCCGGGCGCTGCGGGGATGGCGTCGACGGCGAGCCCCGCGCCGGCGGTGTGGAGGGCCGAGGCCAGGCTCACCACGAACGCGGTGAAGGCCGAGCGGTCCCTCCCCGGGATGTCCTCGAAGTCGAGGTCGATGCCGCCCAGATGCATGTTCCCACGTCGCCGGCCAGGGTGCTGATGAGGGACACCTCCGCGGTGGGGGAGGTGAGCAGCTGGGTGGTTCCGTCCGGGTCGCCGAAGTCGTTCGCGACCAGAGGCCAATCGGGGCGGCCGTCCGCTGTGGCCGCGGCCGTGGTCACCACGTCCGGGCTCCCGGAGAGGCTCCCGTCGGCCTCGGCGACCCACCCGGTCGGGCTGAGGATCGTCACCGCCTGGGCGTGGGCCTGGGTCGAGGCGTGGGAGGCGGCGGTGCCGACGGTCCAGAGCATGAGGTTCAGCCCCGGCGGCGCGGGGGCGGCGGCTGGGACGGTGGCCCTGCGGAGCTCACCGGCTGCCAGACCGGTGAGGGAGAGGTGGAGGGGCCCGTCGAGTGCCGAGCCCCTGGCCGCGGCCAGGCCGGCCGGGATGGTGATGGACGAGGGCGAAGCGCTCCAGACGAGGCGGAGATGGGTGCTGTCGATCCAGGTGAGCTGCGCCGACGGCAGCGCGGCGGCCACCTCGGCGCGATCCGGGGCGTGCTCGAAGACGACCTCGACGACGGGATGTCCGGCGGCGTCGAGCCAGGCGGCGGCGCTCACCTGAGTGCCGTCGATGACATGGAACGAGATCAGCTGGGCCGGACGGCCGACGACGTCGATCTCCAGGGAATGGCTGCTTGCATACGCCATCGGCGTCACCACGGCGGCCACCCCACCCTTGCCGTTGGCCAGGAACAGGCGCCGGCCATCCAGCTTGGCGCCGACCGAGGCGTTCGTCACCCCGTCGCCCGAGACGCTCAGTTGGAGGGTCGGCGGGACGTCGTCGGCGCCGTCCTCCAGGGCGGTTCCTCCCGCCGTGACGACGACCAGGCCGGACGGCGGCGACCCCACGGGGGTCGGGGTTCCCGCCTGCGCGCTGCAGCCGGTCAGGATCAGCAGCGGGAGCAGGAGGAGGCCGAGGCGGGGACGGTGCATGGCCCGCCCAGTCTGCGGCAAGTCGCCGGCTTCAGCGTCCCGGGTCGGCGCGCAAACGGGCTCGCACGCCACCGGGAAGTTGACCGATTGGACGATGAAGCAGAGGTCGTGGGCCCTCCCGTGCAGCGCCGCGTCCTCGCCGTGCCTCCCCGCGTCGGTGAGGGCGATCCTCGGCCGCAGAGTGGCCTCGACGAAGCGGCCCGACCCGTCGCGCTCCTCCGCCAGCGTCCCCTCCGCCCTGTCGGCGTAGGCGGTCACCACGATGCCGGCCTGGGCGCAGAGATGGAGGTACCAGGGCATGTGGCACTGCGACAGGGCGGCGAGGAGCATCTCCTCCGGGCTCCAGCGCTGCGGGTCACCGCGGAAGGCGGGATCGGCCGATCCGTCGATGGCAGCCTGGGCCCCTGCGCTCACGGTGTGGTCGCGGGAGTACGCGCGGTACCCCGCCGTGCCGCGCCGCGGTTGCCGGTCCAGGTGACCGTCAGCTCGTGGCGATACCGACGCCCGGCCCTGTCCGCCATCGCTCCGGACGGTCAGCGCAGCCGCACGAAGTCGACGTTGGCGCGGTACTCGTCGAGACTGCGGGCATCCATGTAGGACATCGAGCTGCGCAACCCGGCGACGTAGCGGGCGATGACGCCATGCACTCGCCCCTTGTAGGGGACGAGCGTCTCGGCGCCCTCGACGTACTCCGGTTCGTCACGCCCCGCCTGCTGCTGCACAGAGAACGAGGCGGCTCCGCGCATGATCTTGAACTTCTTGCCGTCGACGACGATGACCCGGCCGGGCGCCTCGCCGGTCCCCGCCAGGGCCGAGCCGACCATGACGGCGTCGGCGCCGAGGGCGAGGAGCTTGCAGAGGTCGGAGGGGTTGCGCACGCCGCTGTCACCGATGATCAGGGCGCGGCGTCTGACCCGCGCCGCCTCGACCACGGCGTACGGGGTCGGCACGAAGACGGCCGTCTCGGTGCGGGTCTCGCACACGGAGCCGCCGGCGATGCCGACGCGGATGGCGTCCGCGCCCCGGTCCTCGAGCCAGGTGAAGCCCTCGGCCGAGGCGACGTTGCCGGCCATGATGGTGACATCGGCGGACTGCTCCCGGGCCCAGACGAGGGACGCGCCGACCTGCCGGTGGGCGCCGTTGGCGGTGTCCAGGCAGACGATCCGGCAGCCGGCGCCGACCAGGGCGGCGAAGCGCTCCTGGAAGTCGCCGGTGATGCCCAGGGCGGCCCCGACCGCCGTCGTGCCCCGCCGCCGCGCCGCCTCGCCGAACTGCGCCACCTGGTCCTCGACGGGCTGGAAGCGGTGGAGGATGCCGAGGGCCCCGACCTCGGCCAGCGCGTCGCACATCTCCGGCCCGCACACGTCGGGCATGGGCGAGCCGACGATGGGCACCTCCAGCGTGACTGGGCCCAGCGTGACCGAGGGGCTGGCGTCGGAGCGATGGGCCAGGCTGGAGATGCGCCGCGGGATCAGGCTGATGTCGTCGTAGTCGAAGACGACCGGCATCTCGGGTAGGCCCGGGAGCGTGGAACGCAGATCGACGAGCGGTGCGGCCATCGCGGTGATTGCGCAGGGATCGGTGCCCGCGCATCGGGCGGAGCCCTAGCGCCCGAGGATCCGATCGGGCACGACGCGGACGACCACCCGCCTTTCGCCCGGCCGCCGGTTGGGGTACTGCTCGGCGCCCAGGTACGTCTTCGCCAGCTTGTCGATCTGGGCGCCGGCGCCCTCGCCGGCGAACTCGGCACGCCCACGAACGACGACTTTCCGGTGGTCATGCTGCTCGTCGGTGACGGGAGATGGCGACGCGCGGGTCTCGCACCGGGTTGCGGTGCTTGATGCGCCCCTTCGCGGTGGTGAAGAGCACCGCCTCG
The DNA here is from genome assembly GCA_963808125.1 of Candidatus Dormiibacterota bacterium. Taxonomy (GTDB): domain Bacteria; phylum Chloroflexota; class Dormibacteria; order Aeolococcales; family Aeolococcaceae; genus CAWEEP01. The sequence continues at coordinate 1,834 of CAWEEP010000043.1, read as the reverse complement.
CCATCGGTGTCCACCCACGTCGGGGTGACCTGGGGCGAGCCGTCGGCCATCGTGGCGGCGACGTGCGCCAGCACCTTCTCCCGGAGAAGGGCGATTGCTGGTCGTCGCCGAGGCGGGGCCGCCTGTCGTCGGCCAGGATGTCTCCTCGGTCCTGCGCCGTCCGTCCCTGACATAGCCGACGTCAGGGCGCGGGCGTCGCCGCCGGGACCGCCGGCGACGACCGCCCCGGCGCCCCGGGGCCTGCCGCGTCCGTCCGGTGGCGTGAGAAGCTACGAGGCGCGCCGGGATGGCGGAATGGCAGACGCAGCGGTCTCAGAAACCGCCGGGGGCAACCCCGTGTGGGTTCGACCCCACTCCCGGCACCATCGGCGGCGGACCAGGACGGTGCGGTCAGCTCGGGCAACCAGCGGTCAGGGCTGAGTGCCGCCCCAGTCGGCGTTCTGGGGCGCGACGGCGGTCACGGAGATGCTCGCCGTGGCGGTCCCCGCGGGGCAGATGAGCGCGCTGAAGCTGCCGACCGTCAGGGATTCGGCGTCGCCGGGCGCCACGGCCTGGGCGCTTGCGGCCTCCAGGCACCCCGCCGTCGTTCCCCCCTCCTTCATGTTACCTTGCTCCACCCACTCCGAGTAGGCCGCCGTCCCCGGCGCCAGCGTGATGAGCTTGCGGTCCTGGGTCCTGGATCTCATAGGACTTGCCCTGGACCACGGTCACGGGCAGTTTCTGTCCCGACGATGTGTAGGGCTGGAAACTGGGATAACCGCTAGGGTGCAACTGGTCGACGACGTGTTGGTCAGGGATAGGAAGGCCGAGGGCTGCTGCATCGCGAGCGGCGTTGGCCCTGTCCACCGCCAGTTGCAACTGGCTGGCCTGACACGCGCCATCCCCTGCCTCGAAGGTGAGCGATGGCGTGGCCGTCGGGGACTGGGATGGCGAGCTGGCGGGTGCCGTGGTCGCCGAGCCCGACAGGCCGAAGTCGAGCCGGCCAGCAGGACGGCGGTGACGATGCCGGCCGCGCCGGCGAGGCATTCGGGTGGCGGGACGGCTCATGGTGTATCTCCCGAGGCCGTCCGGAGAGGGCGTCCGAGTGCGAGGAGAGGGACGGTCACCGCGCATTCTGGCCCGATTCTCGACATCCCGCGCAGAATTGGGGCGTGAGCGATGGCTACGTCCGCCCCGGCTGGTTCACCGTCAACGTCTTCAACCGGCTCGTCGCGGGACTGACGCACGCCGGGGTGAGCGTGCTCGGATCCCGCGTCCTCGCCACCTGCGGCCGCAGCTCCGGGCTGTGGCGCACGACCCCGGTGAACCTGCTCCGATTCGAAGGCGACCGCTACCTCGTGGCCCCCCGCGGTGTGACGCAATGGGTGCGCAACGTGCGCGCTGGCAGCGACGCCGAGCTGCGGATCGGGCGCCGCCATGAGGCGATCTCCCTGGTGGAGCTGGCCGACGACGAGAAGCTGCCGGTGCTGCGCGCCTACCTGCGCCGCTGGAAGGTGGAGGTCGGCGCCTTCTTCGAGGGCGTGGGTCCGGATTCGCTGGAGGCCGATCTGCAGCGGATCGCGCCCAACCACCCGGCCTTCCGGGTCCGGACACCGCCCACCTCCTGAGCCGAAGCGGGCCCGGCCGGGCGTGGTAGCCTCGAGCGCAGTGAGCGAATGGGTGGAATGGCACCGGCGCTACGAGAGCGACGCCGGCTTGATCGCCCGGCTGCGACTGGTGCAGGGGATGATCCGCGACGCCCTGGACGCGCGCCCAGCGGGGCCGATCGCGATCATCAGCATGTGCGCGGGCGACGGACGCGATCTCCTCGAGGTCCTCGCGTCCCACCTTCGGC
>CAWEEP010000042.1:0-103061 GCA_963808125.1 Candidatus Dormiibacterota bacterium | reverse complement strand
CTGACCCTGGCCAGCTCGGCGAATCCGGTCACCTACCTCGAACCCTTCACCCTGACCGCCACCCTCGCCACCAACCACAGCGGAGCGGAAGCGCCGTCACCTTCCTCGACGGCACCACCAGCCTGGGGACCGCCTCCCTGGACGCTGGGGGCAAGGCCGCCCTCACCGTGACCGGCCTCGCCGTCGGCAACCACTCTTTGACCGCCGTCTACGGTGAGACAGCCAGACCAAGGGCAGCACCTCGCCTGAACTGGTGGAGACGGTGACGACCGTGGCCACCGGCACCAGCCTGGCATCGTCGGCGGACCCGTCGGTCGTGGACACACCGCTGACGCTGACGGCGACGGTGACGGGCGCCGGGGCCACGCCCACGGGGACGGTCACCTTCCTCGACGGCACCACCACCCTCGGCACCGCGTCTCTGGACGCCGCCGGCACGGCCAGCCTCATCCTGAGCAGCCTGGGCGTCGGCGACCACCAGCTCGGCGCCGAGTATGGCGGGGACGCCCTCAACGCCCCGAAGCCAGGCCGCGACACTGACGCAGACCATCACCCGGGCCGCCTCGCAGGTGACCCTGACCAGCTCGCGAACCCCGTCGACCATCCCGCGGCGGTGACCCTGACCGCCTCCGTCTCCACCAATCACAGCGGCGGCAGGGTAACGACTCCTCCCTTGACGGCACCACCACCCTGGGCACGGCGGACCTTGGACGCCGGTGGCCGAGGCCAGTCTCACCGTGACAGGCCTCGCCGTCGGCGACCACGACCTGACAGCGGCCTACGGCGGGGATGCGCAGACCCTGGGCAGCACCTCGGCGGCGCTGACCGAGACGGTGTCGCCGGCGGTGACCGCCGTCACCCTGGCCTCGTCAGAGAACCCGGCTCCGGTCGGGGTCGCCATCACCCTGACGGCGACGGTGACGGGGGCCGGGGCCACACCCACAGGGACGGTCACCTTCCTGGACGGCACCACGACGCTGGGGACCGCGACCCTGGATGCCACGGGCACGGCCAGCCTCACCCTCAGCAGCCTAGCCGTCGGTGCCCACAGCCTGAGCGCCACCTACGGCGGCGACCCCCTCAACGCCGTCAGCCAGTCCCCCACCTTCTCCCAGACGATCTCTCAACCGGCGGCGCCGGCGCCGACCACGACCTCGCTGACGTCATCGGACAACCCCGCCCCGGCGGGTGCCGCCGTCACCCTGACGGCGGTCGTCACGGCGAACGCCGGGCAGCCGGTGGGCGCGGTGACGTTCATGGATGGATCGACGTCGGTGGGCACGGCGCCGCTGAGCGGCGGGTCCGCGGCGATCACGGTGAGCACCCTCAGCGCGGCGTCCACAGCCTCACCGCCGTCTACAGCGGTGATGCCGGTCACGCGGCGTCGACGTCTGCGGCACTGGGTGAGACGGTCGGCGCGCCAACCAGCCGGACGGCGCTGTCCGTGTCGCCGAACCCGGCCTGGGTCGGGCAGCCGGTGACGCTGACGGCCACGGTGACCTCGACAGGGTCGCGGGCCCGCGGCACGGTTACCTTCTCCGACAGCGGCCGCGCCATCGGCAGCGCCCGGCTGCACGATGGACGGGTCGTCCTGGTCACCACCTTCCGCGAGGCGGGGAGCCGGAGCATCGCCGCCTCCTACGCTGGGGATGGCGGTGTGGGCGCCTCGACCTCGGCGCGCGTGACGCTGACGGTCCGGAAGCACCCGCGTGCTGCCACCCGGGCGACTCCTGGACGACCCGCACTGCTGTCCACCCGCCCGGCTCTCGGACGACCGCTGAGTCGATGACCCGGTCAGGGACGCGACTTCTGATCGGTGGGGGGTGGCGGCTCTGGCGGCCCTGGCCGACGGCCAGCCATCCTGGTGGTGGACGCGGCGACGCTGCCCACCCCGACCGTCAGTGTCGCCGCCGCTCCCGTCGCTGCTCGTCTACGGGCAGCCACTCAGCTTGACGGGCGTCGTCATCAAGACCTCGGTGATCGGCAGCCTGGCGGAAGAGACGCTGACCTTCGCCAACGGCACATGCTCCGCGGTGATCGCGACCGCCACGTTGTCGATGGTGAGCACCACGGTGGCGAAGACGTCGATCACGTATCCGAGCGGGAATGAACCGCTGTGGCAGGCGGGCACCGACCTCTCTGTCATCGCCTGCTACCCGGTGATGCCGCCAACGCCAAGGCCCAGTCCCCGGCCCAGCCGGTGACGGTCGACCAGGCACCCACCACACTCGGGGAGCCGTCGAGCTCCACCGGCGGGCTGTCCTCGGTCGGCCAATCGGTGATCTTCACCGCCACCGTAACCCACTCCGGGGGTGGGCTGCCCACCGGAGCCGTCGAGTACTCCGTCGACGGCAAGGCCGCGCATCCGCCGAGGTCACTGGACGGCTCCGGCCAGGCCCACTGGAGCACGTCGTCGCTGACCGTCGGCACCCACACCGTCACCGCCTCCTACGAGGGGGACGGCAACTTCGAGGAGTTAGCGGCCAGCCCGGGCGTCACTCAGACCGTGACGTCGCCGACACCGGCCCCGACACCCCGACCGACGGCCACCCCGGCGCCGACGCCGACGGCGACGCCGACGCCGACACCCAGAGCCACGCCGGCGCCACCGCCGTGTGGTCCCCGCCGCGGCGATCATCCCCAACCGCCCGAGCGGGCTCCCGCCCGGCACGCCGCTGCAGCCGACCGAGCTGGACACGTCGGCAGTGCCCCATCAACCTCATCTCCCTGGTGTCGGGGCATCCACATGGGCAGCGCTCCGCAGATCATCGTCTTCCTGATCCTGTTGAACGTTCTCGTGCTCGGCGGGATCGTCGTCGCCGTTCGCCGGGGCCGTGACCTCACGCGTCGCAGCCTGGGGATGGACGGCTGAGCCGCCCCGCGGCCACCGCCGGCGCCATCAGATGACGGGCACGACCGCGGGCCGGATCCTTGCCGTCGGCCTGCTGCTCGCGGCCACCGGCGCCTACCTCGCCGCTGGGCGGACGCCTCCCTGGCAGCCTGCCCGGCGACATCACCGTGTCACGCGGCGGCGTCTCCGTTTCCCTGCTCCTCGGCACCGGCATCCTGCTGAGCGTCGTTCTCACCGTCATCCTCAATATCGTGGTGCGGCGGTAGCCGCGGCGGCCCTCGTGGCGATGGCCGCCTCATGGTCGAGCAGCCAGCGCTTGACCGGCAGGCCCCAGCCGAAGCCGCCGAGCCCGCCGTCTGTGCGGACCACCCGGTGACAGGGGACGATGAGCGCGATCGGATTGCGGGCGCACGCGTTTCCCGCCAGCCGGGCGAAGCGCGCGCCTCCCCCGAGTTGGGCGTAGCTGCGCACCTCGCCGGCGGGAATGCGGCGCAATTCCCCCACAGGCGCCGTATGGTGGGTCCGCCGTCCGCCGACACCGGAAGTGCCATCACGGCGTCCAAGTCCGTGCCGTCGAAGTAGGCGCGGAGCGCTGACGAGACCGGTCCCAGCTCATGGCGGGGGCGGATCTCCGCACCGTCGTCGCCGAGGCGGGCACGGAGGCGGTCGGGGTCAGCCGTGAAACCGGCGGCGACGATCATCCTTTCACGAACCAGGACTGTGAGGCGGCGCCGGCGGGGGTGGGCAGGGTCGCGGGTCGTACGTCATGGCGGGGGCCCCGTTGTGAGCGGTGGACGGATCGCGGATGGCGAGGGGGGCTCGCCGGGGGCGGGGCGGTCAGGCTCTGCCAGAGCAGAAGGGCGGCATAGGCGCGCCAGGGACGCCAGGCTTCGGAGCGCCGGGCGATGCTGGGCGGATCGGCCGGCTCTCCGAGGCGTTCCATTGCCCGGCGCAGACCGAGGTCGGCGACGGGGATGGCGTCGGGGTCGCCCCGGGCGCGCATGGCGATGTAGGCCCTGGTCCAGGGCCCGAAACCGGGGAGCCGGCTCATCACCAGGTCGGTTTCGGTCGGGTCGCCGGCGGCCAGGTCCAGCTGGCCGGCGGCAACGGCGCGGCTCAGCGCCCGGACCGAGGCGATCCGCCGCCCGGTGAGGCCCAGCCCGTCGAGGTCGGCCTCGGCGAGACGCTCCGGCGTGGGGAACAGGTGGGTGACACGGTGGACGGGCGAGGCGAGCGCCTCGCCGTGGCGGGTCACCAGCCTCCCCGCCAGGGTGCGGGCCGCCGCCACCGACACCTGCTGGCCCATCACGGCGCGGACTGCCGTCTCGAAGGGCTCGGCGCTGCCTGGCACCCTGACGCCCGGGGAGTTGGCGATGAGACGCCTCAGCAAGGGGTCGCGGACCAGACCGGAGGCCACCGCAACCGGATCGGCGTCGAGATCAAGGAGTCGGCGACACCGGCGGACGGCGTTCTCCAGATCGGCGAGGTCGTCGAGCCGGACATGCAGCGTGACGTGGCCCGGCCCCGGGCTCATCACCACCACGGCTGCGCCCCGGGGGTGCGCAGCGCCCGGGCGTACGAGGGAACGAGTCGCGTGTTCGGGGCCGGGCTCATGCCCGAGGCGGCCTCCTCCGCGGGCACGAGGTCATCGCCATCCCACTGGCTCTCGACCCCGGCGACGGCCCGGGCGGCGAGGAAGGCGAAGAGCGGCCCGGCGGCAAAGGGCTCCCGTGCTGGCAGCCGCAGGCTCAGCCACCCTCCGGGATCGAGACCGGCCTCCGCCCGGCCCGCCTCGCCGCGATGAGCGCTCGGCGCGCCACCGAGGTCGGCCCGCATCACGTCGTTGAACTGCCGGAGCGAGCCGAAGCCGGCGGCGAAGGCGACATCCACCAGCGGCATGGTGGTGCGGGCGATGAGGGTCCGAGCCGTCTGGACGCGGCGGCTCCGGGCGAGTTGCAAGGGAGTGACGCCGACCGAGCCGGCCAGCCGGCGGTGCAGGGTCCGGACGTCGACGGCGAGCCGGCGGGCAAGACCATCCACCCCGTCGGTGTCGACGACACCCGACCCGATCAGATCCAGAGCACGCTGGACGAGGGCCCCTTGGGCCTCACCTCCCTGGTCCGGCCGGCATCGCTTGCAGGGGCGGAAGCCGGCGGCCGAGGCGGCGGCCGGCGAGACGAAGAATCGGACTCGGTCCCGGCGGGGGGTGCGGGACGGACAGCCCACCCGGCAGTAGATGCCGGTGGAGGTGACCGCGACCACGAACCGCCCCTCGAAGCGCAGATCGCGGCTCGCCACCGCCTGGTAGCGGCTCTCGCTGTCGTCCACGCGTCCCATGGTGAGACCGGCGGCCGGCCGGACGCTCGCGGGTTTCGGACAGAGCGGTGGGCGGGAGCCGGCCCGGCGCATTCGCCGGGCCGGCCCGCTTCCGGATCCGAGGCGGACCGCCGCCTCAGGCGCCTAGGAGAAGACCTTGGCCAGCTCGTACAGGTCCGGCGGAACCTTCCGCTGCTCGCGGACGACGTCGGCGATCGGAGCCGTGTCGACGGTGCCGCAGCGCACCACCGGCATCCAGCCCCAGCGCCCCGCGAGGGCGAGGTCGTAGGCGGCGGAGCCCACGCGCGTGGCCCAGATGCGGTCGTAGGCGGAGGGGGTGCCGCCGCGCTGGGTGTGACCGAGCACGGTGGTGCGCGTCTCGTGACCGAGCTTCTCCTCGATCAGCTCCGCCAGGGTGTCGGCGACGCCGCGCTTGCTGAGCTGCGCATGGCCGAAGGCGTCCAGCTTGCCGCCCGTCGAGCCCTTGTCGGTGACGCCTTCCATCTCCACGCCCTCGGCGACCACGATGATGCCGAAGTCGCTGCCACTCTGGAAGCGGCCCTGAAGGCGTTCGAGAACCTCGTTGAGGGTCACCTTGATCTCGGGGATGAGGATGACGTCGGCGCCACCGGCGATCCCGCCCATGAGGGCGACCCACCCGGTGTCACGCCCCATGACCTCGACCACCATGACCCGGCGGTGAGCCGCTGCGGTGGTGTGGAGGCGGTCCAGAGCCTCGGCGACCCGGCTCACCGCCGTGTCGAAGCCGATGCAGTAGTCGGTCACCGAGAGGTCGTTGTCCATGGTCTTGGGGACGCCGACCACGGGACCGCCGTGCTCCGCCAGCCAGGCGGCGACGGAGAGGGTGTCGTCGCCGCCGATGGCGACAAGGGCATCCAGCCGGGCCCGGTGCAGGTTGGCGAGAACCTCCTCCCTACCCCCCTCGCGCTTCATGGGGTTGGTGCGGGGAGCTCCCCAGCACCGTGCCGCCGATCTGGAGGATTCCCGAGAAGAAGTGGCGATCCAGCTCCTTGTAGTCGCCGTCCCCGACCAATCCCGCCCAGCCGTAGTTGACACCGATCACGGTGTCGCCGTGAGCGAGGGCTCGCCGGCCCACCGCCCGGATCGCGGCATTCAGCCCGGGAGCGTCACCGCCCCCAGTGAGCATCCCGATGCGCAAGGATCAACTCCCATACCCCGGGTCGTTGCTGAAGGCGTTCCCCGCGTCTTGGCCGAGGAGAACGATGACGCCGTCAGCGGAGCCGGCGGTACCCGGAGAAGGCGGCGACGCTGTCGTGACGGCGACACCGAAGTATGACGCGAACCACTTCGCAACCGCCGCGTCCTTGGTGCCACCCTGGTTGATGACCTCGGTCGTGGCGGTCGTCTGCACCGCCCCCAGATCGGCGGTTGACCAGCCCAACTCGCCGAACATGGTGGCCCAGCGCGAGCTGAGGGTGGGCGCGACCGGTACGTCCCAGCCGCTGCCGTCCTCGATGCCGACCGTGGCCTTGGCGGCCAGGGCCTGGGGGTCGGCGAAGACGCTCTGCGTGTAGTGGTCGATGGCCTGGTAGCTGCTGTCCCAGGCGTACTCGAAGTCGGCAGTGCAGCCGGTCGACCAGCTGAACCAGGTGCACTCGTAGAGGAAGTCCTGATCGGTGAATTGCACGTGCAGGTAACTCGACGCGGGGACCGGCTTGACCAGGCTCCACAGCGCCTCGACGTCGTTCAGGCTCAGGTTGGTGTCGACGTTGTTGCCCAGCGCGCCGAGGAGATTGGGGAGATTGCCGATGCCGCCGATGGAGAGGACCTTCTGCTCGAGGGCGGCGATGATCAGCTGCTGGCGGCCGCTGCGCGCGAAGTCCGTCCCCTGCCCGTTGTCCCCATGGCGGGATCGCGCGTACTCGAGGGCGGTGGCGCCGTTCATGTGCTGCTCACCGGCGCCGAAGCTCACCGTCTCGAAGGCGCACGTGGAGTCGGAGTTGCACTCGCCTGCGGGGTACTCACCGTCGGTGAAGGCGACGGGGACGTTGATGTCGATACCGCCGACGGCGTCGACGGCCTGATCGAAGGCGGAGAAGTCCACGCCGACGAAGTAGTCGATGGGAATCCCCAGCAGCTTGCTCAGCGCGGCGTCCGCCATGACGCCGCCGGAGGTCTCCTGCCCTGCGGCGACGCCGCCGTCGCCATAGAGCATGCCGTCCTCATACGCCTGATTGATGCGCCCCAGGTCCTGCTCCTTGCCTGCCGAGTTGTCCATGGGCACATACCAATCGCGCGGGATGGAGATCTCGGCCACCCTCGGGGGGGCGTCGCGCTGGGGCTGGATGGAGATGACCATGATGGAATCGGTGAGGAACGCGCCGTCATGCCCGCCCCCGCCGTAGCCGTAGAGGGCGATGTTGATGCGCTGCAGATTGGCGATCTGGTCGGTCTCGATGGAGGAGCCGCTCTTGCCCTTGATGAGGCTGCCCACCACCCCCGGCACGCTGGTGTGGAAGATGCTGGCCAGGGCGGAGGCGGTGCGCCAGGCGAAGACGCCGGTCACCAGCACCACCGCCACGGTGACGACGGCGACGACGCGCCGGGCCGTCATCCAGAGCGGACGCATCCGGTAGCGCGAGCGACGCCGGCGTGTTCTCGATGCCATATCGATCAGGGCTGGGGCCGTACCCGGAGGCGGGCCGCCATGGGCCGCCCCGCGGAGACCGCCCCACCGGGCTCCCTATGAGCTGAAACGTTGGTGGAGACGAGAAGGGTTACACCCGATCCGGGGTAAGCGTACCCCAAGCCCCCCGGCTGCGGGCGGTCAGTGATCCCCGGGCGCGCCGGCGCCGCCAAGGCTATCGCCCACCTGGCGGACCACGTCCTCGATGGTTCCGGCGATGCGGGCACCGGCGCCTCGCAGCGCCTCGACCTTGCCCTGCGCTCCGCCGGTCGTCCCGCTGATGATGGCGCCGGCGTGACCCATGCGCTTCCCCGGGGGGGCGGTGCGCCCGCTGATGAAGGCGACCACCGGCTTGTCGAACCCGGCGGTACGGATCCACGCCGCAGCCGCCTCCTCGTCCGAGCCGCCGATCTCGCCGACCAGGACCACCGCCTCCGTACGCGGATCGGCGGCGAAGAGGGGGAGGATCTCAACGAAGGTGGATCCGAGCACGGGGTCGCCGCCGATGCCAACGGCGGTGCTCTCTCCGTATCCCGCGTCGGAGAGACCCTGGATCACCTCGTAGGTCAGGGTCCCGCTGCGGGCGACGACACCAACCCGCCCGGGCCTGCCGACGTGGTTGGGGATGAAGCCGATCTTGCACTGGCCGGGGGTCAACACCCCGGGGCAGTTGGGCCCGATCAGCCGCATCGGCGTCGCCTCGACGAAGGCCCGCGCCCGGACCATGTCGAGCACGGGGATGCCCTCGGTGACGCAAACGGCGAGCCGGATTCCGGCGGCGGCCGCCTCCATGATCGCGTCGCCGGCGAACGGCGGCGGCACGATGATGAAGCTGGCGTCGGCCCCGGTCCGCTCGACGGCGTCGGCTACGGTGTCGAAGACGGGAACGCCGAGGGCCTCGGCACCCCCCCGTCCCGGAACCACTCCGGCCACGACGTTCGTGCCGAAAGCCTGCATCTGCGCTGTGTGAAAGCTGCCCTCCCGGCCGGTGATCCCCTGCACGAGGACTCGGGTCGAGCGGTCGACGAGGATGGACATCAGCCGGCCCCTCCCGCCCGCACCAGGTCGACGATGGTGCGCGCCGCCTCGGGAGCGCTGCTCGCCGGGACGATGCCGGCTTCGCCGAGGATGCGGCGCCCATCCGCCTCGTTGGTCCCGGCCATCCGCACGACGAGGGGGACGGTCACGCCCAGGTCGTCGCGCGCCTGGACGATGCCGCGGGCCACCTCGTCGCCACGGGTGATGCCGCCGAAGATGTTGATGAACACCCCCCTGACGTCGCCGTCGCTGAGGATCATCTCCAGCGACCGCTTCACCTTGTCCGCACCGGCGCCGCCTCCGATGTCCAGGAAGTTGTTGGGACGACCTCCCATCTGCTGAATCAGGTCGAGGGTGTTCATGGCCAGGCCGGCGCCGTTGCCCATGGAGCCGATGTTGCCGCCGGGGAGGTGGACGTAGGTCAAGCCGCGACGCTTGGCGTCGACCTCGAAGGCGTCGTCGCCGCTCCGGCCGTCCTCGCCATGCAGGTCGGCCACCAGTTCGGTGGCCAGGTCCTGGTGGCGGTACTCGGCGTTCTCGTCGATCTCCAATTTGCCATCGGCGGCGACCAGCCGTCCCGCCGCTGTCAGCGCCAGCGGGTTGATCTCGCAGGTGACCGCGTCGAGGGTCACGGCGAGGCGGAAGAGGTTTTGCGCAATGGGAACCAGAGCGGCGGCGAGGCTGCCGCGTCTCCCCTCCAGCTCAGGAACCTGGGCGAGCGCCGAGAAGGCGAGCCGGCGCACCTGGAAGGCATGCGGACCGGCGACAGGATCGGGCCAGAGCTTGGCGATCTTCTCCGGAGAACTCGGCGGCCACGCGCTCGATCTCCATGCCGCCCGCCGCCGAGAGCATCAGCGCCAGACGGCGGCGGTCGCGGTCGAGGGTGACGCCCAAGTACATCTCGTGGGCGATGTCGAGGCCGGTTTCGCACCAGACGGATCGCACCGGGTAGCCGTGGATGTCCATGGCGAGAATGCGCTCAGCCTCCCGCCGCGCCTCCTCCGGCGAGCCGACGACGGCGATGCCGCCCGCCTTGCCCCGCCCCCCGACCGGCACCTGGGCCTTGACGGCGATCCTGCCCAGCTCGGACGCGGCTTCCGCCGCCTCGTCGGGCGTCCGCGCCAGGCGTCCCGCGGGGACGTCGATGCAGGCGGCGGCGAAGTGCCGCTTGGCCTGGTACTCAAGGAGCTTCACAGCCGGTGAGTGTACGGCCCGGTGCGGCGCGTTCAGAGACGGGACCATGCCGGACCGGCGGCGGAATGCCACCGGTGGCCCGGCGCGCCCGGGCGGCGACCCCCCGCGGGGCCGGCGGGCCTGGGCTCAAGCGCCACGAGCCGCCAGGGCGCTGGACGGCGCCGGCTACTTCCCCGAGTGCCCGTGCTGGTCGATCAGGGACGGATGGGATCCGGACGGCGTCCCGTCCTGCGAACCGGCACCGGAGTGAGCCCCAGCTCCGAAAGTGGGGTCGGGGGTGGGCGGAGACGCAACGCCCAACGGGACCGCCTTTGGCGAAAGAGGCGCCCACGACGGGAAGGTGTGGGGCGAGAACGACGGCCACGCGGACGGCGACGGCCGCGGCGACGTCGCCGGCCTGGAAGCCGAGATGGTCACGTTGACTGCATCGATGGTACCCGGCGTGGTGATCGTCCCCAGGACGGTCACGTGGTCACCGGCGGCGACATCGGTCAGGCCAGGCGACGTGACGCCCTTCTCGGTGTACGTGGTGGCCGAGGTGACGTCGACGGTCACCGTGCCGGCCTTCTCATCCTTGCCGTCCTTGCCGCCGTTCCAGCCCTTTCCCCCGCTGACCGCGCCGATCTGGAAGCTGCTGCCGGTGACCCCGGGCGCCAGTACCCTGCCGAAGGCGCAGGCGAGCGTGATGTTCACCGTCACGGCGCTGACGGTGCCCGGCGAGGTGACCGGTCCCGAGACGGTCACATGGTCGCCGACGACGACGTTGTCCAGACCGGGCGAGCTGACGCCCTTCTCACGGTAGGTGGTGCTCGAGGTGACGTCGATCGTCACCGTCGCGCCGCCGCCGGTGGTGACCGGGAAACTGCTTCCCGTGACCCCCGGCGAGGCGACCGTGCCCGACGTGACCGGAAGCGAGATGCTCACCGACACCGCGCTGACGACGCCGGGCGAGGTGATCAGCCCCGAGACCGTCACGTGGTCGCCGACGGCGACATTGCCGAGGCCGGGCGAACTGACGCCCTGCTCGCGGTAGGTCGTCGCCGCCGACACGTCGATGGTCACGGCCACTCCCTTGTCAGTGGTGACGGGGAAGCTCTCGCCGCTGACCCCCGGCGAGGCGACTGTGCCGGAGGTGACGGGGAGAGAGATGGCTACGATGGCGGCGGTGACATTGCCCGCCGACGGGATCGTCCCCCACACCTTGACCACGTCCCCGGCGACGACGTCGGTGAGGTCGGCGGCGCTCACGCCCTGCTCACGGTACGTGGTGGTCCCCGTCACCGTCACCGTCACCGTCGGGCCCTGAGCCGTGGTGATCACGAAGGTGCCGCCGGTCACCCCCGGCGAGGCGACCGTCCCGGATGCGACCGGATCCGGCATGTATGCGGTGAGCTGGGAATCCGGCGTGCAGGCGGCCACCCCGGCCGCGCCGAACACAACACCGACGCCGACGGCGAGCCCCGCCGCCGCCATGAGACGGAACTTCAGGCCGTGCCCGGCACGGTGCGCGGGCAGCTGAGCGCGGTCACGATCAGTCCGGGACGCGATCGTCCTGCTTCGCCACATGGCTTCCTCCCACAGCGACGGCCCCGCTCTCGTCCGGGACGTGATAGCACAAATCGGAACGGGCGAATCGCCCATTCCGGTGACGAGAGCCAGTGCGCAAGGACCGCGGCGAGCCTGCGGGCCCACCGATTCCGGTGTCTTCCCAGTCGTAGCGGCCCCCATGCCGCCCGCGGACCTGCCGCGTGTCAGGCAACGGGGGGTCGTATCCCGGCCCCCGCGGGCTCGCCTCAGGCCGCCGGCCGCTTCGCCGGGACGATGGCGTCGAGTTCGGCGAGGTCCTCGAGGCTCGGCGTCCACTCGGCCGCCGCGGCATTGGCCACGACCTGCTCGGGCCGGCTCGCCCCGGCGATCACGGAGACCACCCCTGGTTGGGCGGCGAGCCCCCCGATGGCCACGCCGAGGAGGTCGATCTCGTGCTCCTGAGCGTACGCCTCCAGGCTCTCCAGGACGTCGAAGGTGGCGTCGACGAGGACGTCCGCCCCCTGCGAACCGTCAAGGCGGCTCCCCTCCGGAGCCGGCTCCCCACGCCGGTACCGCCCGGTGAGCAGCCCCCGCTCCAGGGGGGAATAGGGGATCAACCCCAGGCCGAAGTGCTCGCAGGCCGGCACCACCTCGGCCTCGACGCCGCGCTGCAGCAGGCTGTACTGATTCTGCGCGGAGATGAAGCGGCTGGTGTGGTGGTGGTAGGCGGTCCAGTCCGCGTCGGCGATCTGCCAGCCCGTGAAGTTCGAGCAGCCGATGTAGCGGACCTTGCCCTCACGGACTAGGTCGTCGAGGGCGGAGAGCGTCTCCTCGATGGGGGTGTCGAGGTCCGGGAAATGGACCTGGTAGAGGTCGATCCAGTCGGTGCCGAGCCGGCGGAGGCTGTCCTCGACGGCCAGGCGGATGTGGCGGCGCGAGGTTCCCGAGCTGTACGGGTCCGACGCCATGTGACCACCGACCTTGGTGGCGACGATCACCTGATCACGCCGGCCGCGCAGCGCGGCCCCAAGGCAGCGCTCGGACTCGCCGGCCCCGTAGACGTTGGCGGTGTCGAAGAGGGTGATGCCGGCCTCGATGGCGGCATGGACGATGCGGGCCGACTGGGCCAGGTCGGCACGGCGGCCGAACTGGTTGCAGCCGACGCCGACGACGGACACCTCGAGTCCGGATTCACCGATGCGACGGAACTCCATCTGGGCGCCTCTCCTGTCCGCTGAGCCGGGGCAGCACCCCGCACTTCCAATGGCATTCTGCCCGACCGGGGGGCGGGCCCGGCGGGACCCGCCTCCTACACTCTGCGCATGGATCGCACCGTTGCCGTGATCGGGGGGACGGGCCGCTCAGGGCACGGCCTGGCGATGCGGCTGGCCCGGGCCGGGGTTCCTGTGATCATCGGCTCCCGCGACGCGCGGCGGGCCGTCGAGGTGAGCGCCGATCTGAGCGGGCGCGTCCGCGAGGCCGGGGGAGGAGCCCCCATCACCGGCGCCTCCAACGTCGATGCGGCGGGGCAGTCCAGCGTCGCCTTTCTCACCCTCCCCTTCGAGGCGCAGGGGATGCTGCTCCCCGACCTCGCCGCTCCCTTGGCCGGCAAGGTGGTGGTGAGCACCGCAGTCCCCGTCCGCTTCGACCCAGAGCTCGGACCCGTGGCCGTGGCCGTGCCGGCCGGCTCGGCGGCGGAGGAGGCGGCGATCCTGCTGCCCTCGAGCCGCCTCGTGGCCGCCATGCACACCGTCAGCAGCGCCCACCTCGGACGCCTGGAGCGCGACCTGAACGAGGACGTTCTCCTGGTCGGGGACGACCTCGAGGCGAAGGCGGTGGTCGCCGGGATCGTCGAGCTCCTCCCCGGGCTGCGTGCGGTGGACGGCGGCCGTCTCGGCAACGCCCATCTGGCCGAGCAGCTCGCCGTCCTCCTCCTCAGCGTCAACCGGCTGGCCGGGCGCACAGCGGGCATCCGTCTCACCAACCTTCCCGGCAAGCCCGCATCCCCGCCGAAAGCCTGATAGGCTCCCGGCACGTGGCCGAGATCAGCGAAACCGCGGCCGGCGCGGCGGTTTCGGGCGGGCGGCGGGACCGGGGACCGGTGATCAGGGTCCGGACCCTGGTGGCGGCGGCCCTGCTGGTGCTCGCCTTCCTCGCCCTGGTGAGCCTGCTCGCGGAGGTGGCCAACCTCGTTCTCCTCTTCCTCATCGCCGTGGTGATCGCCGAGGGGATGCGGCCTCTGGTGCGGCATCTGGAGGCCGCGGGGTTGCGGCGCATCCTCGCCATCATCGCCGTGTATCTCGCCTTCCTGGCGGTCATCGCCATCGCCATCGCCATCCTGGTCCAGCCCGTGGTGGTCCAGGCGGAGAACCTCGCCCACCACTTCCCCGAGTACCAGAAGTCGGCGGTCGGTGTCATCACCACCGTCGAGCACCACCTCAACATCACCAGCTCCCAACTGGACAGCCAGGTGCAGAAGGCGCTCGGCACCGCGGGACAGGTCCTGGTGACCATCGGCGGCGACATCGTCAGCGTCTGCGTCAACCTGGTCCTCGTCCTGGTACTGAGCTTCCTCTGGCTGTCCACCAGCGACCGCCTGAAGGCGCGCTTCGTGGATCTGTTCCCCCTGCACAGCCAGCCGCTCGTCTCCGACGTCCTGCACGAGATCGGATTCCGGATGGGCGGCTACCTGCGGGCCGTCGCCATCAACATGGTCGCCGTCGGGGTCACCACGGGGGTCGCCTGCCTCCTGCTGGGGCTGCCCAGCCCGGTGCTCCTCGGGCTCTTCGCCGGCATCACGGCGGCGATCCCCCTGTTCGGACCCTTTCTCGGAGTCGTGCCCGCGGCCCTCCTCGGCTTCACCGTGTCGCCCGAGTACCCGCTTCTCGTGCTGGCCATCCTGCTGGTCATCCAGCTGATCGACGCCAACACCATCGTGCCGATGGTGATGAACCGGGTGCTCGCCCTCCCCGCTCTGGCGGTGGTGGTCGCCCTGCTGGCTGGCGCCGCACTCGCCGGATTGGTCGGCGCCCTGCTGGCCGTGCCCATCGCCTCGGCCATCCAGGTCCTCGTCGTCCGGGTGCTCGTCCCCTACATCCACCATACGCAGGGACGCGCCGACCCCGAATTCGCAGCCGCCTTCGGCCCACCGGCGCAGGGGCCTTCGGCGGCCCATCCCGGAAGCGGGCAGTGAGGCCCGGCGGGCCTCGGTGACCCCCCCGGTCGGGAGAGCCGCGATGACGGCGGCGCGGTCGTAGGGTGCCGGCCGAGGTGTCCCGGATAGGCCGGCGGCAGGCTGCCGCCATCGGCGCGGCCCTGGCAGTGTCCGGCGCCTACGTCGCGGTGTGGCTCCGCGTCGACGCCCTGCACGTGCGCCTCTCCGACTTCGTGGCGTCCTTCGTGGGGGCGAGGATGCTCACCCAGGGCCAGGGCGCCAGCCTGTATGACCTGTCCCTTCAGGCGTCGGTCCACGCCGGGGTCATCGCCCCCTTCCACGCCGGCAACCTCCCCTTCGTCTACCCGCCGACGGCCGCCCTGCTGGTGGCGCCGCTCCTCCCTCTGGGGATCGCCTCCGCGTACCGCGCCTTCGCCGTGATCCAGGTCTTGCTGCTCGTCGGGGGGCTGACCCTGGCGGTGCTGCGCGGTCGCGGCGCGCTGACGAGGACGGCGACCGTGCTCATCGGACTGGCCGGGGTCGCCACCCTCCCGCTCCTCCTCCTGGGTCAGTGGGACGGGCTGCTCGCGGTCCTGCTCGCCGCCGGATGGCTGCTCATCGACAGGCGCCGCGAGTTCACCGCCGGGGTGGTGCTGGGGGTGGCCGCCGCCATCGTGAAGCCGCATCTGTTCATCGGCCTGGCCGTCTTCCTCCTCGTGCGCCGCCGCGGCCGGCTGCTCGCCGGGGGGGCGCTGGCGGTGGCGGCGCTGGCCACCCTCGACACGGCGCTGGTGGGTCCAGGGGGGATGGCGGCACTGGTCGGCGCCGACATCCACGACGCCACCATTTGGTCGCAGGCCTCCTTCCTGGGATGGAACGGGCTGCTCGCCTCCTGGCTGGGCGGTGGCGCCGGCGGGCAGGTGGCCGCCGGGGTCCTGGACTTGGCGGCACTGGCGGGGTGCGCCGTGCTGGGCGAGGCGGTCCGTCGGCTTCCTGACCGCTTCGGCGTGGCCATGGCGGCCGCCATGGCGCTGTCCCTGCTCGCCTCGCCCCATCTCCTCGCCCACGACCTGGTCCTGCTCAGCCCAGCCTTCGTCTGGTGCCTGGCGGCAGTCACCCGGGAGACCAGAGACGGCTGGCCCGGCCGGACCGGCCTGCTCCTCATCGCCGGCTGGCTCGTCGCCAACGCCGCACTCGCCCTCGACCTCGGCAACCAGGGCCAGGCACCCCCGGGCCGCCTCGTCCCCCTGGCGCTGGCCGCGGCGGGCGCGGTGGGCGTGGTGGTGGCTACCCGGGCGGGGCCGGATCTCGGAGGCGCCGGCGCGACGGCGGGTTGACCACCTCCCCCACGGCGCCGTCGCGGACGTGGATGGGGGCGAGGATGAGCACGGCCGCCACGAGGAGGACCAGCTCGAGGGTGAAGGCGAAGTGAACCCCGAACCGGTCGGCCAGCACCCCGAGGAGCAGGGGGGCGATGGCGATGGAGAGGCCGAGAGCCACCATCACCCTCGCCATGGCCAGGTCGGTGCGCCCGCCGCTCGCCCCGAGCACGAGCGAGATCGTCAGCGGGTAGAGGTTGCCGACCCCGGCGCCGGTGACGAACAGGGCGACGCCCGCCAAGACGGTGCCGCGGCCGAGCCAGAGCACGAGAAAGCCGGCGGTGGCGGTGAGGAGGGCCGCCTGGATGACGTTCTTGGCGCGTCCGGGACGGCGTGTGAGCCGCGCCCCTGCCAGCCGGCCCACCAGCTCGCCGACGAAGAAGAGGCTCATCAGCTGGGTGGCGTCCGCGGTTGCCAGGCCGACCTGGTGGCGGAGCAGCGGGATGCCGTAGAAGACGATGCAGAACTCGATGGCGACGGTGAGGCTGGCGAGGACGCAGAGGGCCCAGAAGCGAGAGGGAAGGCGCCCGGCCGCGGCTGCCGGGGGCTCGACCGCAGGCGGGATGGGGTGGTGGCGAACGGCGAGGAAGAGCACGGCCAGGCTCAGCGCGGGGAGCAGCATGCCGGTGCGCCAGCCGGCGGCCGTCGCGGCGAGGAACCCGAGCAGCGCCGGGACGGCGACGCCGGCGAGGCTGGCCCCCACGTTGGCCTCGACGATGGCCTGATCCCGCCGGCCGCCGTGGTGGTCGGCGAGCAGCACCGTGCCGCCCGCATTGAAGAACGAGCCACCGGTGCCGAGGACCGCGGCTGCCAGCAGGGTGACGGCAACCACATGTCCGGCGACGAAGAGCAGCGTCCCGGCGGCGGTGGCAAGGGCGGAGAACCAGAAGAGGCGCTGGCGGCCGATGCGCCGGGAGACCCTGTGGAAGGTCAATCCCGTGAGCAACGACCCCCCCGCCCACAGCGTCGAGTGGAGGCTGGTCAACGTGTACGAGAGGTTGAGCTCCTCGCGAATGAACGCCTGCATCGGCCCCAGGGCGTAGACGCAGAAGGCGTAGGTGGCGACGGCGATGTACGCCATCCAGGTCAGCCGATCGCGGATGAACGGGCCGCCCGACCGATCCGCCGCCGTCTCCCCCGCCATCGTGTTCTCCTCGGTCCGCATCATCGTGCCGGTGGATGGTGAGGCATCATGGGGTGCATGCCGGATTCCTCCGCACCCGCGCCGCCTCCCCCGCTGCCCGATCGCGTCGACCCCGAGAGTCTGAGCCGCCTGGATGCCGCCCAGCTCGACGCCGAGGCTGCCCGCCTGGCCGGGGTGGAGCGGGCAACCCGCAGCGCGATGTCCCCGTATGAGCGCCAGCTCCGGGAGGTCCGGACCAGGCTGGAGGAGATCGGCACCGAGCGCCGGCGCCGGGAGCGGCTGGAGCGCCACTCCCGGCGGATGTCCGTCCGCGAGCAGGCCGCGAGTGGGGAGATGCCCGGTCTCGACGAGGCGCTGGGAGGTGATCCTCCCCCGCTCCTCGACACCACGCCGCTCTCCCAGGTGAGAGCCCACCTTCGCAGCGGCGGCGAGGTGGCCTTCGGCTACCCCAGCCGGCCCGGCGTCGTCAGCTTCACCGATGGACGGCAGATGCGCAGTGCCACGACCTGGGGGGAGGCGCGCCAGCTCTACGCGGATGGATGGGAGCCCGGATCGCCGGGCAATCCTGGCGTCCGCGGCGTGCGGGTGCACCTGACGGGGACCCGGGTGGAGCGCGTCGTGGAGATGAGCGACGTGGTCGTCGCCACCGGCTGACGGGTCGGGCCGACCGGGATCAGGCGCCGCCGCGACGGCCGGCCATACGCAGCCTGACGGTCTCGCTGATCTCCCGGGAGACCACCGACGGCGAGCGGCTGGCATCGACGCGGACGACCCGCTCCGGCTCCGCCACGGCGATGGCCTCGAAGGCAGCCTGGACGTCGAGATGAAAGCTGTCGGCGGCGGACTTCGAACCGGTCCAGGGGGAGTTGCTGCGAGCGCTGGCGCGACTTGGCGACCCGCCGCGGGATCTCCATGAGGAAGGTGAGATCCGGCCAGACCCCGCGGCACGCCTCCTTGTGGAGCTGGCGGAGCACGCTGACCGGGAGTCCGCGACCCCCGCCCTGGTAGGCGATGGTGGAGTTGGCGTAACGGTCTGCGATGACGACGGCGCCCGTCTTCAGGGCGGGAAGGATCCGCTCGCGCAGCAGCTGCACCCGGCCAGCGGTGAAGAGCAGGGCCTCGGTCCAGGGGTCGACGGGAAGCTGGTTCTGCTGCAGCAGGTAGCCTCGGAGGAGGTCTCCGAGCTGCGTGTCGTTGGGTCGGAGGATGACGACGTCATGTCCGGCCCGGCTCAGCTCGCCGGCCAGGGCGGCCCCCTGGGTGCTCTTGCCCGCGCCGTCGATCCCCTCCAGGGAGATGAAGAATCCCGCCCACCGGGACGTCGGTGCCACTCTCGCTCCTCCTCCGCCGGAGTATGCCGGAGAGGGCGTGACTCCGGCACCGAGGGACCCGCCGACGGAGCCCGTCAGCGGCTCTCCCCCTCCTCGGGACCGCTGATCACGAGGCGCCGGTTGGGCTCGTCGCCGCGGCTGCGGGCGGCCATGTCGTGCTGCTCGGCAAGCTGGTGCTGGAGGCGGCGGACATACGAGTTCTGCGGCGACAGCTCGACCTCGCCGCCCTGGTCCTGGGCCCGGGCGATCCCCTCCACCGCCTCCTCCAGCGCCGCCTCGGTCGGATCGACGGGTGTCTCGACGCCGTAGACGCGGGCCAGCGCCCCCTTGATCTGCGCCACCGTGTTGCTGCGCAGCACCTGGATGGGAATGCCCGACGACTTGGCGATGCGTACCGGTGAGTCCTGGCGGCGGTAATGGTTCTTGAGCGTCAGAACCATGTCCGAATCCTCAACCCGGTGCTGGATGCGCACCGGGAGCTTGAGTTCGCGGACCGACTGCTCCAAGTAGCTGCGGGAGACGCCGTAGGGGAAGATGGCGAGAGGCTGGCCCGGCCGGAGGCTACCGCCGGGCTGGTCCAGCGCCTCGCGGCGGCTGTGCTGCTGGTTGGCGATGTAGGCGTCCACGTCGAAACCGCGGCGGCTGCGTTCCCGGGAACGGCGGCCGCTGCCGAAGGGGACGGGCTCGAAGGAGCCCGGATGGGCGCTGGTGTCGATGCGGCTGATGATCTGGCCCGCCTCGCCCCGCATGCGAATTTCCGGCGCCTTGAAGTGACCGCGCAGCGCCTCGTCGACGGTCTCGTCCACAGGCATGTGCACCGCAACCCGGTCCCTCTCCTGGATCTCGACGAGGACGTCGAAGGTGGGCGGCGCCTTGCGCTCCAGCACCGACTTCTGCGTGCCGCGGCGGCGGGCCTCCTCGTCGGAGAGCGTCACCGTCTGGATGCCGCCGAGCAGGTCGTTGAGGGTGGGATTGATCAGCAGGTTGTCGAGGTTCTGCCCGTGGGCTGTGCCGATCAGCTGCACGCCGCGCTCGGCGATGGTGCGCGCTGCGGCCGCCTCCAGCTCCGTGCCGATCTCATCGATGACGATGACCTGGGGCATGTGATTCTCGACCGCCTCGATCATGACCGCGTGCTGCTTGGTCGGGGTCTGCACCTGCATCCGTCGCGAGCGGCCGATCCCGGAGTGGGGGATGTCCCCGTCGCCGCCGATCTCGTTCGAGGTGTCGACGATGACAACCCGCTTGCCCTGCTCGTCGCTGAGGACGCGGGCGCACTCCCGGAGCATGGTGGTCTTGCCGATGCCGGGCGGCCCGAGGAGGAGGATGGACCGGCCCTGCAGGACGATGTCCTTGACGATGTCGACGGTGCCGGTCACGGCGCGCCCCACCCGGCAGGTGAGGCCGACGATGGTCCCGGCCCGGTTGCGGATGGCGCTGATGCGGTGCAGCGTCCGCTCGATGCCGGCGCGGTTGTCGTCGCCGAAGTCGCCGACACGCTCGACGACGTAGTCGATGTCTTCGTTGGCGACCGGCACGTGGTCGAGGATCGATTCGCCGTCCACGAACCTGGCCTCCGGCTCCCGGCCCAGGTCGAGGACGATCTCCAGGAGGTCGCCGCGATCGGCGGCAGCGCTCTGCGCCGCGGCGGCGATGCGCGGCGGCAGGGACTGGAATAGAAGGGCGAGTTCCTCCTGCCAGGCGGCGCCGTACGGGTTCATCGCGGCGACGGTCGTGTGCGGGTCCCGCTCAGGACGCGCAGGCTCGGAGAGGTGTCGGTCGGCGCCGACCGCGCCAGGTGGGCGTGGATCAGGACCGTCTTCTTGCGCGACACCGACTGCTTCAGGCGCACCTTTGCGGTGAGGTCGCGCACCAGCACAACCTGTGTGCCATAGATCTCGAAACCACGCTGCTGCAGCCCGCGGATCAGCTCCGAATCGTAATGGCGAAGCACCGACGACACGGGGCCGTCGGGCAGCTCGCGCAGGGCACCGTCGATGACTGCTTCGCGAAGCCTGGGATCGTGGCCGTCACACATAAGGGAGAGCTGGGCCGGCCTGGTCGCCGAGGCGGGCCGGACGGCGGCCCAGGCGACCACCCCCGGGTCCTCGTGCAGGAAATGGCGGGTGTCGTCACGCCCTATGCGCGCCATGACCCCGTCAGCGAAACCGGACTGCCACGCCTTGAGCGAACCACCCTCGAGGCTGGCGACGTGGGATGGCGTGGTTCGCAGATAGAGGAGGTAGATGGCCCCGAGGTCGTCGCGCCTGGCGGGACGCAGGACAGCGCCCTCGGTGGCGGGGACGTCGTCGCTGTAGAGGATCTGCTCCGTGGCCAGCTGGACGAACCCCTGCTCCAGGAAGAGCGAGACCAGCGCGTGGTCCACCGGCAGATGCACGACGAAATGGTGGATGCCGTGCTCGACGCCGTGATTCATGAGATGGATGAGCAGTTGCTGGCGCGCGAAATGTCCGCTCGCCGTCGCGCTGACGCAGAGGTTGAGGATCTGCAGGGTGTGCGGCTTGCCCGGAGGGGCCTGGGCCTGGATGAAACCCACGATTCCCTGGCGGGGGACTTCGGCGACGAAGAGGGTGTCGGCGGCGGTGCTGAATGGCACGAGCGAGGAGAGCGTCTTGCTGACCGCGTACCAAAGCCGGAGAACCGTGGCCTGGGGGACGGGGCGGTCGGGGGAAAGCTGAGGCGGCAGCTCGTCCCCGCTCTGGGCCTCGCCGTGGATCTGCTCGATGCGGGCCAGGTCGCGGAAGTAGGCGGGGCGGACGTTCACCGTCGCACCGGCCAGTTCGGCTGGATCATGCCGCGCTGTCCCGGGCGGCGGCGAGGCTCTCTGTGAAGAGACGGTGCAGGCGCAGGTCGCCGGTCATCTCGGGATGGAAGGTGAAACTGACATGAGCACCCTGGCGCACCGCCACCGGCTTCTGGTCATGAGTGGCCAGAACCTCGACACCCCGCCCGCAGGACTCGATGACGGGGGCGCGGATGAAGACGGCGCGGAAGGCTGGATCGCCGAGACAGGCGATGTCGAGATCGCACTCGAAGGACTGCACCTGGCGGCCGTATCCGTTGCGGCGGGTCCGGAGGTCGAGGACGCCCAATGCCAGCTGGTCGGGCACGCCGTCCTGGATCTCCCGGCTCAGCAGGATGGTGCCGGCGCAGGTGGAGAAGGTCGGCATGCCGGCGGCGAGGCGATGCCGCAGGGGGGCCTCCAGCCCGAAGGCGCGGATGAGCCGGCTCATCGTGGTGGACTTCACCACCGGGGAGGCCGAGGCCGTCAACCTCGGCAAGGTCCTCGGCCGTCCGCACCAGCTGGACCTCCGCGCCGGAGAGCCGGAAGGCTGCCAGATGCTCGCGGACATCGCCCTGAAGGGCGAGCACGCCTACGCGGACGATGGCTTCACGCCCCAACGGATATGCGAACCGCCGCAAGAGGCGGCGCCGCCGACGTCTCGATCACTCCCAACAGTGTACCTCGCGTCCGAAACCCCGCCGTTCGGAGCAAGCGCACGCCCGGGCCGGCGGCGCCGGAGATCACCAGCCGCGAGTGGCCAGCAATTCGTCCTTGGGCATGGAGGCGACGTCGAGACCGCGCATCGGCTTGCCCAGGCCCTCGCTCACTTGGGCGATCACCTCCGGCTTGTCGAAGTAGGTGGTCGCCGTGACGATGGCCTTGGCGTAGCCGAGGGGGTCGTCGCTCTTGAAGATGCCGCTGCCGACGAAGTTGCCGTCGGCGCCCAGTTGCATCATCAGAGCCGCATCAGCCGGTGTGGCGATGCCTCCGGCCGAGAAGTTGACGACAGGCAGCTTGCCCGTCTCGGCGATCTCGCAGATGAGTTCGAAGGGCGCTCCCAGCCGCTTGGCCTCGGCCATCAGCTCGTCGTGCCGCATCGCCCGCAGGGCCCGGATGCCACCCTGGACGGCGCGCATGTGGCGCACCGCCTCGACGACGTTGCCAGTCCCGGCCTCCCCCTTGGTCCGAACCATCGCCGCGCCTTCTCCGATGCGGCGCAGGGCCTCACCCAAGTCGCGGGCGCCGCAGACGAAGGGGACCGTGAGCGCCCACTTGTCGATGTGGTGCTCCTCGTCGGCGGGGGTGAGGACCTCGGACTCGTCGACATAGTCGACACCCAGTGCCTCCAGCACCTGGGCCTCGACAAAGTGGCCGATACGGGCCTTGGCCATGACCGGGATGGTCACCGCCGCCATGATCTGTTTGATGAGCGACACCTCGCTCATGCGGGCGACGCCTCCCTCCTTACGGATGTCGGCGGGCACGCGCTCCAGCGCCATCACCGCCACCGCACCCGCATCCTCGGCCACCTTGGCCTGCTCGGCGGTGACCACGTCCATGATCACGCCGCCCTTGAGCATCTCGGCAAGGCCGCGCTTGACCCGCAGCCCGCCGTGGCTCTCGCCGTTTTCCACCGTGCCGTTGCCGCTCATTGACTTACCTTCTCGCGGCGAACGCCGCGCCTGAGGCCATTCTATAGGCCCGATGAAGGTGAACCGCCGCCGGACAAGGCTCCCGGCGGTCCCGGATGGGCCCTCTTGGAAGGGCGGCCCGGCGGTAGGCGGCCCTCGTCAGCCGGGATGCGAGCCCGTTCCGACCCCGAGCGCCTGTGGGACGATTCGGACGACGAGCTACGGCGGCGGCAGCGGGGAGACGGAGTTGGCGGACTCGAACATCAACAGACCGGCGACGGCCAGCGGGACCTTCGCCCTGGGCGGCCAGCTGGAGGTGCACCGCCTCGGCTACGGTGCCATGCGCCTTACCGGCCCCGGCGTCTGGGGGAACCCGCGGACCGCGACGAGGCGATCCGCGTCCTCCGGCGGGCGATCGATCTCGGCATCGACTTCATCGACACGGCCGACTCCTATGGCCCCTACGTCAGCGAGGAACTGCTCAAGGCCGCGCTCCACCCCTACCCGTCCCAGCTCGTCATCGCCACCAAGGCGGGCCTGGTCCGCACCGGTCCGGGCGGCTGGCACGCCGTCGGCCGCCCCATGTACCTGCGCCAGGAGTGTGAGATGAGCCTGCGGCGCCTGGGCTTGCAGCAGATTCCCCTCTTCCAGCTCCATCGCATCGACGACCAGGTGCCCCTGGAGGAGCAGGTGGGCGAGTTGGCCCGGCTCCAGAGTGAGGGGAAGGTCCGCTTCATCGGGCTGTCGAATGTGAGCGTGGAGAAGGTTAAGGCAGCGCGGGCCGTCGCCCAGATCGTCAGCGTGCAGAACCGCTACAACAGCGTCGACCGCGACTCGGAGACGGTGCTCGACTACTGCGAGCAGGAGAACCTCGGCTTCATCCCCTGGTCCCCCATTGCCATGGGGGACTTGGCGCGCCCGGGCGGCCCGCTGGCGTCCCTGGCTGGGGCGCTGGGCGCGACCACGGCCCAGCTGGCCCTGGCATGGCTGCTGCACCGGTCACCGGTTGTCCTGCCCATCCCGGGGACCTCGTCGGTCGCCCACCTGGAGGAGAACGTCGAGGCCGCCCTCATCGGCCTCACCGACGAGCAGTTCCAGCAGGCGGCCGGAACGGGCTGATACCGCCAGCAGCGTTTGCGGCGCTCTGGAAGACGAGTTGACCCGGGTCCGGCGATGGACCGCCGCCTTGGGCGCCGGCCCCGGGGGTGGTCGGAGGCCGCTAATATGGTGCCCCCGATCGGGAAGTAGCTCAGCCAGGTTAGAGTGCACGGTTCGGGACCGTGAGGTCGCGAGTTCGAATCTCGCCTTCCCGACGTCCCTCCGGTCAATGCCGGCGGGCCATGACGGCGAGCGGCGCACCCCCTGGCTGCGCTAGGCTCCCCTGGCCACCCGCGGCGACGGCTGTCGCGAGCCATGTTCGGAAATGATGGAGAGCTCAGATGCTGGCTTTTGCCCTGTTCGGACCCAAAGAGATCATCGTCTACATCGTCGTCATCGTCGTCATCATCGCGGCCGTCTGGTACGTGATGCGGGGAAAGGGCAAGGCCTCCTGACCCGGATCGACGCCTCCTGAGAGAGGTGAGACCTCCGGCGGTCAGCCGCCAACGGCTGTGATCGCCTCGGGGGCCTGCCGTGGCACGCGCTCGACCTTCGTGCCAGTGTATGGGCATGCAGTTCACGGCGAACCCAGGGCCCGACACCGTGCTCGTCCTCGGCGGCGGCGGAGGGAGGGGCGCGGCCCAGCTGGGTATCCTCGAGGCCCTGGCGGCGGGCGGGATCGAGCCGGACGCCTGTGTCGGCACCAGCGTCGGCGCGCTCAACGCCGCGGTGGTGGCGAGCCACCCGTTCGAGGAGGCGGTCGGCATGCTCGAGCGCATCTGGGCCAGCCCCCAGACCGACGCCGTCTTCCAGGCCGACAAGTTCCGGATCGTCGTCAACCGGCTACTCCGGCGGCCCTGGCTGCGCGGCGGAGAGGCGATCCGCGACCTCGTCGACTTCTCCATGGGGATGATCGGCGTCCGGCGCTTCGAGGACCTCCACCGGCCCCTCGAGATCATCGTCACCGATCTCTCGACCGGAGAGCCGCTGGTCGTCTCGCGCGGACCGCTGCGGGATCCGCTCCGCGCCTCGTGCGCCATCCCCTTCATGTTCCCGCCGGTTCGCCTCGGCGATCACCTCTACGTCGACGGCGGTGTCACCGACAACTGCAGCCTGGCGACGGCGGTGGCGATGAATCCCGGCCGGGTCATCGCCATCGACCTCACCGCGGAGGATGCGAGCCCGACGCTCCACCACATCTCCGAGATCCTCAACCGGGTGATGTCGGTGGCGCTGCATTCCCGGGTCGTCGCCGACTTCGATCGTTTCAGCGGCCGGCTGCCGGTGACACTGATCTGCCCCCGCATGGCGCGCGAACTCCGTGTCGCAGAGTTCGGCGCGCTCCGCGACGCTGCGCGCGCCGCCATGGAGACCCTGCTGCGAACGATCCTCGGCAGCGACGGGCACCTGGCGCCGGGGGTCTTCTACCTGCCGCTGGTTCCGGAGAGCTGACCGGCGCCCACGGTGCGTGGGGCGGCCCCGGCCGGCGGCCGGGACTGCGCGTCCCGACCGCCGGTTCCCGGTGAGGCGCCGTCAGCGCCGCCGGGCCGTTGCCTGTCTCAGACCTTGCCGGGAGCGGCCACCTGGGCGTGTGCCGCCTCGGAGACGTGGGACGCCACCTCACCCGCAACGCTGCGGAAGGAGAGCACCCAGTAGATGGCTCCGGCCACGACCATGCCGAACAGCCAGCTCAGATCGCCGCTGCCCAGGTGACTGGAGATCGGCCCCTGGAACGCAGGGAAATAGAAGTTGGCGTTGGTCCACATCAGCGCGACGAACATGCCCACGACCAGGGCAAGCAGCGACTTCCAGTTGATGCCGCCGTCGCGCCAGTACAGGCCTCCGACCTTCTGGGCCAGCGACGCCCGGTCGTAGCGTCCCCGGCGTAGGAAGTAATCGACCATCAGGATGGCGAACCACGCGCCCAACCAGACGAGGATGTAGTCGAGGAAACCGGAGAGATCGGTGTAGAGGTTGCCCTTGAAGATGACCAGCCCGGTCACCACACCGCTGACGATGGTGTCGATGAGAATGCAGCCCCACCGCTTCAGCGGGATGCCGATCGCCTGCAGCGTCACCCCAGACGAGTACATGTCGATGGTGTTGATGGAAAACAGCTGGAGGATGGCGACGATCATGAACGGCCAGAAGAACCAGTCCGCGTACGCTGTGAACGCCGATGGGATCCCGACCAACTCCCTGCCGACGGCGACGTGCGTGGTCACCATGTAGGCACACACTCCGAGCAGCTCGAGGAGGATCGAGGGGATGGCGGCGCCCAGGCTCGCCGACCAGAAGACCTTGGCCTTGCTGGTGTCCTTGGGCAGGTAACGCGAGTAGTCGGCCGCATTCTCCGTCCAACCCAGCCCGCCGGTGGAGACGATGACCACGACTGCGGTCGTCCACAACCACCACGACGTGCCGCTCTGGAGGCTTGCCCAGTTCACGTGGGGAAGGACCAGGATGGCCATGACGACGAAGAGGACGATGAAGACGTAGGAGAGGTAGCGCAGCACCGTCTTGATGGTGGCGTGCCCGAGGAACGGCATCACAAACTGCACCACGACGGCACAGATGATGATGATCACCTGAACGACGTTACTGACGTTGGCGACGCCCGCCTTGTTGAGGATCGCGTCGACGACGAAGACCACGAGGACGAGCCCCAGGATCTCGAAGCCGACCTGCGTGATCCAGTTGAAGAGGGAGGGAAGGCGGTTGCCGTTGCGCCCGAACGGAGCCCGGCTGACCATGAACGCGGTGGTCCCGGCCAGCGGTCCCGGCAGGCTCGCGAGGCCGAGGAAGGCGTAAGCGAGGTTGCCGAGGAGGATGGCCAGCACCGCCTGGGGGAAGGAGAGGCCGAAGGTGCAGATCAGGACGCCGTAGAAGAGGAACTCCACGTTCCAGACGGCCCCAGACCACAACCAGAACAGCCCCCATGGCCGCATCGGCCGATCCGACTCTGGGATCAGTTCGATGCCGCGTTGCTCCAGTTGGAAAGTCGCATATTCCTCGGATGTTTCAATCGCTTCGCCCCCACCTGGCCCCGCCAGGGTGGCCGTGGACGAGCCTGAGTTGGGTTGGTTTGCCACCGCGATTCCTCCCTTCGTGTGGTTGTGTTTCGGTCGCCTCCCGTGCGCGTCGCGCCGGCGCGCGACCGAGATTGTCGCCTCTAGAGATGCCCTTCTGTTGACCGCCCGGCGGGCCGGTCGAGGCGCGGCCGCACGACGCGGCGCGGTGGCTTCCGTGAGGCCGCCGGTAAGCTGGTGGCGGCGTGCAACGCGGCGGAAGTCCGGCGGGTTTGCAGCGCTTGCCGACGGCCGGGGAAGCCGGCGAACCTCGCCTATACTGGCCCGGCGAGCCCCCGTAGCTCAGTGGATAGAGCAGAGGTTTCCTAAACCTTGTGCGCAGGTTCGATTCCCGCCGGGGGTAGTCCTCATCAAGGCCCCGGCGGCGCGAGACGCCGGAGCCGACCGAGCCTTCCGGGACCCGGCTTTCCGACGAAGAGGGCAGGCGAGCAGGACGCTACGATTTGCTGCACATGACTGTCGAGATCCGACCCGCAGTGGCCGCGGACCTGCCCACGCTGCTCGACCTCTACGAGCAGCTCGGCGAAGGGATGGGCTCGCCGCCGGCGAAGCTGGAGCAGGCGCAGGCCGTGTTCGGCGACCTGGTGGCGCAGCCCGGCCGCACCCTGCTGGTGGCGGTCGTCGATGGAAAGGTCGTCGGCACGGCCGACCTCCTCGTCGTCAGTCCCACCCTCCACCACGAGGGTCGCCCCTGGGCCATCGTCGAGTACGTCGTCGTCGACCGTCACACCCGGCGGCGGGGCGCCGGGCGCGCGCTGATGCTCGACGCGGTCCGTCGAGCCCGGGAAGCCGGGTGTGACAAGCTCCAACTTGTCTCGAATCGGCGCCGTGTGGAGGCGCACGACTTCTACCGGTCTGTCGGCTTCGAGGACAGTGCCATCGGCTTTCGCTGGTACTTCTGACGCGCCGTCTCCGGCGCGGATCCGCCCGCCATCCCCCGCGCGCCCCCACTTCCTGCGAGAATCGGGAGCGCCGAGATCAGATCGGTCGGTCTATCGGAGGGTCCCCAGGCCATGGCCAATGACGACGTCAGGCAGCTCATCCTGGGCTGGTGCGGCACCGGCGACGACGTGCAAATGGTGTTGGACGGCTTCTACACCGTGGAAGAGCGCTCCGAACCGGACGCCGATGTCGTCCTCGCTCTGAAGAGCTCCTCCGGCGACCTTGTCGCCAGCCTGCAGACCGGCAGCGACCGCCTCGTGCTCCGTCGGACCGACAGCCTGGGTTCGGCGACCCCGGACGGGAATCTTGCCGACGCCCTCCAGGAGATCGAGGACAGGTGCCCCGGGCCGGTGACTGTCGCGCTCGACCCGGCGGGCGATCGGCAGGTGGTCCTGAGCACCTGGGTGATCCTCGACGGCCTCTCCAAGCACACCTTCCTGACCGCGGTGAGCGATCTGGAGCGCACACGCCGGGCCGTCGTCCGGCTCGGCGGCGCCAACTCCGGCTCGGCCGCAACCAGCTCCCAGGCCGTTGCCGCCGAGCAACCCGCACCGGTGCAACCCGCCCCCGTGCAGGCGGCCCCGGTACAGCCCTGGCCGGTGCAGACCCCAGTGGATGCGACCTCGGACACCGGCGCCGCCGGCTCCGCGTCCTTCGGCTCCGTCTATCAGCCGTCTCCCACCGGGTACGGCGCGACGCAGCCGTCGCCGGCCGCGGCCGCGGGATTCACCCCGTCGTATCCCGCGCAGGGGTATGGCCAGCCCTATACGCCGTCTCCCGCGGTCACCGCCACCCCCACGCCCACCCCGGCACCGACTCCGGCGCCGACCCAGGCGGGGTGGATGCCGTCCCATAAGGTGCCGCCCCAGGGGATGCAGGCGTGGGCCGCGCCCGATCCGAACGGCGCCGTGGTCGCCACCCTCGGCGGGCATCTGCCCGTCCAGGTGACGGAGACCCGGGGAGCGTGGGCACACGTCGTCTGCTCCAACGGGTGGACTGGCTGGGTGGACGGTCGTCTGCTCGTAACCGGCGCCTGACCGGCCCGCGGGGCGTCAAGGCGGGGCGGTGACCCACCCGCAGGTCCGCGAACGCTGACGGCCGCATGGAGATCACGGCGGAGCTGGACGGCTGCCTCTGGAGGATCGTCGCCCGCGTCGGCCAGCCGGTCGAGGAGGACGACACGATCATGATCATCGAGTCCATGAAGATGGAGATCCCGGTGACCACACCGGTGTCCGGCACCCTGACACGGATCCTCGTCCGGGAGGGCGACGTGGTCCAAGAGGGGCAGGTTCTCGCCGTCGTCGAGTAGCCGGGGCCGCCTTCATTGACGCGCGGCGAGCCTCGGCAGAGTGCTCGGGGTGAGGCTGCCGGCCCGAGCACCGCAGCGAAAGTGGCCGCCGGAGCCGCTACTGGAGTGGCTCCACCCGCAGCTGGCGCACCGGCTCGGCCGTTGACCCCAGCGGAATGCCGGACGGGCCGGATCGCGGGCCACGGGTAGACTGGGGTCATGGAGGTCGTGCGCATCCGTCCCCGCGGCTACTGCCATGGCGTCGTGGAGGCGATCCGGCTGGCCAAGAAGGTCGGCGAGGAGCAGCGCGGCCGGCCGGTCACCATGCTCGGCTACCTGGTCCACAACGAGCACGCCACGCGCGAGCTGGAGGCGGCCGGGGTGCGCCTGGTCGCGGAGCCGGACAGGATGAAGGGGCTGGAGCAGGTCACCGAGGGCACCGTGATCTTCACCGCCCACGGCATCTCCCCTCAGGTCGTCGAGGCCGCCCGGGGGCGGGGCCTGAACATCGTCGACGCAACCTGCAGTGACGTCACCCGGACCCACGACGTCGTTCGCGACCTCACCGGGCGGGGTCTCCACGTCATCTACATCGGGAAACGTGGCCACCCCGAGCCGGCCGGCGTGCTCGGCGTTTCCCCCGGGCACATCACCCTCGTGGAAACCATGGAGGAGGTCGACGACCTTGACTTCCCGCCCGGCACGGGCCTCGCCGTCACCTGCCAGACCACGCTGTCGATGTGGGACACGCAAGCGATGATCGACCGCCTCGCCGAGCGCTACCCCGACATCGAGATCCACAACGAGATCTGCCGGGCGACGCAGGATCGCCAGGAGGCCGCCGTGCTGGCCGCCGACGACGTCGATTGCGTTGTGGTGGTTGGAAGCCGGCGCAGCAGCAACAGCCAGCGCCTGGTCCAGGTGGTCGAGGAGCTGGGCCATCGGCCGGCCCACCTCGTCGACACGGCGGACGAGCTGCAGGCGGAATGGTTCCGCGGCATGAGCCGCGTGGGGGTCACCTCCGGCGCATCGACGCCGACCCATCTGACCCGCGCAGTGATCGCAGCGCTGGAGGCGCTGCCGGTGCAGCCCGCCGCCGCTGCGGCGCATCCGCCGCTCCACGATCCAGCGACGAACTGACCACAAACTCACCCGGTTGCCCGCGTCCGGCCTAGTCTGGCCACGATGCGTTTCGGCGGCCGCCAGCTTCCCATGCGCCTGCGCGTCGCGCGGGCGATCGTGTACTGCCAGGCGCTGCTGCTCGGCTTCATCGCCATCTTCACCCTCGAGACCCTGATGCTGGGCAGCAACAACGGGATCCGCTTCGCGGGGCTCGTCGCCAACCAGATCCTCTCCGGGAACGCGGTCTCGGGCGTCATCGCCGTCCAGGTCGTCGCCGCCTTCGCTCTTGTGATCCTCAACCACGCGGCGGAACGGGGCGGGGCCTTTCGCTGGGCGATGACCGCGGTCGAGGTGGCGGTCGGCCTGTGGCTCGTGGGATTCATCAGCGACACCCCGAGCACGTGGGTGCTTGGCCCGGTCGTCTGCGCCGCCGTCATCGCCCTCCACCACTGGCCGACCCCCGACCATGCGGCGGCGCCCGATTCGGGCGCCGGCGGCGGTACCCGCCCCTCCCCTCTATAGTTTCGGGCTGGACACTGGGCCGCATCGCGACCCGTCCAGCCTGCACGGAGGAGCCTCGCCATGGTCCGCCCGCCCGTCCCCGGTTCGGTCACCCTCGGCCGCGTGCTGCTCATCGTCGAGGCGGTCCTCTGGTTCCTCGGGGGCGTCGTGATCGTGCTCGCCGGGGTGGCCGTCCTCGCCATCCCCAACGGGTCGGTCGCCAGCCAGATCCTGAGCAACGTCCACAACGCCAACGTCACCTTCACCACGATCGGGGTCAGCCTCATCGTCTCCGGCGTCATCATGGCGGTGATCGCCATCGTCGGCATCTCTGCGGGAGTAGGCCTCCGCCGGCTCACCACCGGGCCGCGGGTGACCGGCCTCGTGCTCGCCACTCTCGGGCTGCTCATCGGCCTCGTCGACCTGGTCGGAGCCGGCCGAAGGGTTCACGACGCGCGCTCCGCCGTCGCCGGCGTCATCCTCATCGTCCTGAACCTGGTCATCCTCTACGCCATCGGGTTCGCTCCGGGCGCGCGTGCGGCTTTCCGAGCGATGGCTGCCAGCCGCCAGTACGGGGCTCCGGCCGGATTTGCCGCGCCGTCTTCCGGTGGGTACGCCGCCCAGGGCGAGTACGTCAACCCGTACGCGTCCTCCCAGCAGCAGATGTACGTCCCTCCGGGACGCTTCCAGCCGCCGGCGAGCACCCCGGCTCCGGCGGCGTCCCCCCAATCCCCGGCGGATCCCCCTCCCCCGCCCCCGCCACCCGCACCGCCCGCGTCCTAGGCGGGAGGAGGGCTCAGGCGGGGCTCAGAGGGACTGGGCCAGCATCTCGATATTGAAGGCTTCGCGCCGGATCCGGATGTCGTAGTAGACAAGGGTCATGGCGATGACGATGAAGGGTGAGGTGGAGACCCCGGCCACCCCCCCCGCCAGCGTCTGCGCGGAGATGGCGCTCAGCGAGCCGGCCGCTCCCGCCGTGAAGCCGACGGGGCCCTCGACGAGGCCGGCGAGGATGGCGCTGGCGATGATGACGACGAGGTAGAGGAGCACCAGGCGCCAGAACGTTCCCCTGGTGAGGTGCCAACTCCGGCGCAGCGCCTGCACCGGCGACAGGTCCTCAAGGACGAGGGCGGGGACTCCGAGAGCCATCTTCACAAAGGCGTAGAAGACCCAGCCGATCGAGGCGACAACCAGGAGCACCGCGACGGGCACCGCGCCGATCGCCACCAAGGCGGCGATGAGGAGGATCGGCGCGAGGATGGCGATGGCGAACTGGAGGAGGAGGTAGCCGGCCAGGTTCCAGAAATGGCGCGCGGCCCCCCTGAGGGCCCCTGCGATGCTGGTCGGCCGGTCAAGGTAGTCGATGCTGACGACGTGGATGGTCGCCGCCTCCATCAGCGGCAGCAGCACCAGGTAGTAGACGAGGGAGATGGCGAACAGCGTCAGCCCGGGGCCCACCAGCTTGGACAGCTCGTGCTGGGCGGCCGCGGCGGTCGCAGGCGCCTTAGAGCTTGCGCCAATAGGTGATTGAGTTGGATGACTCCGTTGAGTTGTCCGGGACCCTGTGCGGGCGGTGAAAGTACATGCAGGACATGGACTTTCCGATGATTGGGAGATCTCAACCAACCCACTCAGGGGAAGCGTCCATGCCTGCGATCCAATCATGCTTCATCGAGCCCCTCTGGGACCAGTTCTCCGCCCTCCTGCCGAGCCGGCCGGGGAGCCACACGCTGGGCTGCCACCGCCCCCGGGTCTCCGATCGCCTCGTCTTCGACAAGCTCCTCCAGGTGGCCGTCTTCGGCTGCGCCTACTGGCGCATCGCTGACGCCACCTGTTCGGCCACCACCCTGCGCCGTCGTCGCGACGAGTGGATCGGCCTCGGGGTGATGGAGCAGCTGGCCCAGATTGCCGAGGAGGGCTACGACCGGCTCATCGGCTTGCAGCTCGAGGACATCGTCGTGGATGGCTGCATCACCAAGGCGCCCTGCGGTGGAGAGATGGCCGGGCGGAGCCCGGTCGATCGTGGCAAGCAGGGAACCAAGCGCTCGATTGTCGTGGACGGAGCTGGGATTCCTCTCGGGGTTGTCCAGGCACCGGCCAATCGGAATGACTCGCCGTTACTCGCCTCCACGCTGGACACCCTCGCCGATCGTGCCCTGCCACCCGGCGAGACCACCGTGCACCTCGACCGTGGCTACGACTCGGGCAAGACCCGCGCCGAGCTCGATCGCCGCGGCCTGGCGCCGTGCATTGCCAAGGTGGGCAAGCCGGCGCCGCTGCGAGCAACCTCGCGCTGGGTCGTGGAGCGGACCAACGCCTGGCACAACGCGTTCAAGAAGCTGGCCTGGTGCACCGAACGCCGCGGCGTGGTGGTCCGCTTCTACGTCGCCCTGGCGAACGCCATCATCATCGTCCGCCGCCTGGTCCGCGAGGCGTGGAAACGCTACCGCTGGGACACCCGCCCGAAGCGCTGTCCATGAACGCGTCAATCACCTATTGGCGCAAGCTCTTAGTTTGCAGGGACTGGATCGTCACCAGAGCTGACCTCTCTCCGAAGTACTGGAGGGCGACGTAGGGCAACTGGAAGAGGGCGGCGATGCTGATGATGGTGAGGAACTTGCGGCGGTAGAGCGTGAAGGTGGCGTCGAGCAGCTCGCCGAAGGATTGGGCGCGGAACCTGCCGGAGCCGATGACGGGAGGCCCCCAGGCCCAGACCGGAACACCCTGAGGCGGCGGCTGCCACCCCGGAGGCGGTGCCGACCAGATGGGAGGCGGCTGCCAACCCTGAGGCGGCGGCTGCCAGCCCGAGACGGGTGGTTGCCACCCGGGAGGCGGCGCCTGCCAACCCGGGACGGGTGGCTGCCAGCCCGGGATGGGTGGTTGCCACCCGGGAGGCGCGACGCCCGGGGCATTCGCCGGCGCGCCGTCCCCGAACGGCGACGAGGTGCCGCCCGGCTGGCCGTCGGCGGACGGCGGCGGAGTGCTCTCGTCGTCGTCCACTCGCCCATTGTGGGCTGCGGCCTCTGAGGTCAGGCGAACTCCGGTGTCCCCGGTGGCGCCACGGATGGATCGGAGCTCCCTCCGCCGGCCAGTGGATCTGGAACCGCCGCGAGAGGCGCCGCAACCCCGCCAGCACCGGGAGCCCGAAGACGGCCACCATGAGGGCGTTGCCGACCGCCCGAAAGGCGTCGTACCCGGCCGAAGTGACGGCGTAGTAGCGGGCGAAGTGGCCGAGGCCGGTGAGCGGCGGCAGCGTCGCGCTCCACCCCAGCTGGGGCAGCGACGGGTAGAAGGTCCAGTTCCAGACGTCCATGACGGCGCCGAATCCGAAGCCGGCGAGGCTCCGATCACGGCCAGGATCGAGACGTCGACCCAAGTGGGACGGCATCCGCGCCGGAGCATCCCCGCCACTCCCGCAGCCATGCCCACCCACCCCACGGCGAACAGCTGATAGGGAACCCAGGGCCCCATGCCACCGGTGATGAGCGCCGAGACGAGGAGCGAGGAGGCGCCCACGAGGAATCCGAAGGTCGGCCCGAGCGCGTAGCCGGCGCAAGGACCAGAAGGAAGATCGGGCTGAAGCCCCCGATGCCGGTGACCAGGCCGCCCGGAGCGCAGCGTCGCCGGCGCTGAGGGCGGCGAGAAGCGCGAACTGCCGCGAATCCATGCGGCGGGTGCCCAGCTCCAGGCAGAGCAGGCCGGCGATCGCCCCAAGCCCGATGGCCAGCGCCGGCGTCGCTGAGGGTAATCCGGCGCCCAGGAAGGGCCAGAGGAAGAGGGCCAGCCCGACGGCGCAGACGGGGAGCAGCAGGATCACGCGGCCTCCTCGGCGCGCCGTCGCAGGGCGCCCCGGCCAGCTCGAGGACGGTGTGGCCGACCTCTCGGGCGAACTCGGCGTCGCTGGTGGCGACCAGCACCGCCGACCCGGCCTCCGCCAGCCGGTCCACGGCGTCGACGAGCCTGCGGCGGAGTCGGCATCCGCCCCACGGGTCGGCTCGTCCAGGAAGACCAT
The DNA here is from genome assembly GCA_963808125.1 of Candidatus Dormiibacterota bacterium. Classification (GTDB taxonomy): domain Bacteria; phylum Chloroflexota; class Dormibacteria; order Aeolococcales; family Aeolococcaceae; genus CAWEEP01. Next base: position 67,967 of record CAWEEP010000042.1, on the reverse strand, counting down.
CTCCGGCTCTCCCACGAGGACGGCGGCGAGCGCGGCGCGCTGCCGCTGGCCGGTGCTGAGATCGCGGGGGTCGCTCTCCGCCAGCTCGCCCAGCCCGAACTGCTCCAGGATGGGCCGGGGGCCGCATCCGAGCCGAAGCCAGCGGATCGTCTGCCCCACCTCGTCGAGCAGGGTCGACATGTGGAGCACGCCACCCGGCTCCTGGGGCAGGTAGGCGCTCCGCCCCGGGCGCTGGGAGAGCGAGCCGGCAAGCGGCCGGAGCAGGCCGGCGGCGGTGCGGAGCAGCGAGGTCTTGCCGCTGCCGTTTGGACCGGTGACGCAGAGCACCTCGCCCTGGGCGCAGGCGAGATCGATGCCCTCGAGGACGGGCTGATCGTGCCCGACGGACGCCCCGATCAACTCCCACGCGGTCGGCCCGGCCGGTCGGGGGTCCCACGTGCGGCCGCCGGGAGCGGCGTCCCCGCGGCCTCGACGGGCACCAGGGCGCCGCCACTCAGCTCCAGCCAGCGGGCCTGCCCGGATGCGATGCGTCGCGGACGGTGCTCGGCAACCACCACCGACACCCCCGAGCCGGCCAGCCGCTCGCACTCGCGCCGCAGGCCCTCGGCGCCGTCCGCGTCCAGCTGGGACGTGGGCTCGTCGAGCACCAGCAGCCGCGGCGTCATCGCCAGCGCCGAGGCCAGGGCGACGCGCTGGCGCTGGCCACCGGACAGGGTGGCGATGCGGCGATTCCCCAGCGGGGAGATTCCCATCACCGCCAGCGCGTCGTCCACGCGGTGGCGGATCGAGGCGGGCGGTAGCCCCAGGTTCTCCGGGCCGAAGGCGACCTCCCGTCGCACCGTCGCCAGGACGAACTGGGCCTCCGGCTCCTGGAAGACGAGGGCCACCTGGCGGGCGAGCTGCCGGGTGGTCGTGGTGCGGAGGTCGTGGCCGAGCACGGTGGCGCACCCCCGGGCGGTGCCGCCGTGGAAGTGGGGGACGAGGCCGTTCAGGCTCCGCAGCAGGGTGGTCTTCCGCTTCCCGACCGACCCCGTGATCAGGGTGAGCCCGTCCTCGAGGCGGAGGTTCAGCCGGTCGAGTGACCAGAGCTCGCCGCCTGGATAGCGATAGCTGAAGTCGTGGAAGACGGCGAGTTCGGTCACGCTGCGACCGCCGGGGTGAAGAGAAGGAGGCAGCACAGGAGCGGCGCCCAGGAGAGCGCCGGGAGGGTGAGGTCGGGGTAGGCCTGCCAGATGGCGACCTGCCCCAGGGCGGTGGCGGCCACGAAACCCGCCGCCGCGAGCACCGAGGTTCCCACCGTCACGAGGTCGGCTCCGCTCCACCCCACCGTCACCAGACTGGAGCGCCGGCCGGAGCCGAAGGCCCGCGCATCCATCGCCTCGGCGAGCAGCACCGAGCCCTCGATGGCGGTCAGCACCGACGGCACCACGACCGCGCTCCAGGACCGGATCCCGCGGGCCCGCCAGCCCCGCATCTGCTGCGCCTCGCGGACGGCGACGAAGCTGTGCCCCAGCCGGGGCACCAAGGTGAGGGCTGCACCCAGCGCCGCCGCCGTGCGGGAGAGCGGAGCGGGCAGGGAGTCCACGAGCTGGTAGGGCTCGGCGACGAGCGAGAGGCTGATGCCGGCCACGAAGCAGGAGGCCATGCCCAGCGCCAGGTTCACTCCGTACGCGGCCCCCTCCAGGGTCAGGCGCCCGCCGATCGCCGGCAGCCACAGCGGCAGGTCCACCAGCTGGGTGCTCCCCGTGTGGCTGACGAGAAAGCTCAGCACCACGGCGAGCAAGGACGCGCAGCCGACCGCCACCAGCGCCGGCCGAACGCGCACCTCTGTGCGGCGCCGGATCAGCACGACGGCGAGCGCGGCGGCCAGGGTCAGAGCGCGGACGGCCGGATCGCCGCTGGCCAGGCTGACCAGCAGCACGGCCGCGACCCAGACCGCCAGCGCCCGCGGGTTCAAGGGGTCACGCGGCGGGAGGCGCGGGCGGAGGCGGGGCCGAGCCCTGGGCGGGCTCATAGCGCCAGCCCATCGCGTCTCCGGCCTTGAGGGTCACGTCGCTGACTCCGGTCTCGGCCGTCTTCCACGGCCCCTTCCCCGACCACAGGAAGAGGGACCAGTAGGGCTGGCCGCTGCCGAAGCAGTCGCTGTAGGAGGTGGGTTCATGGTCGACCTGGCACACCGCGTCCCCGAAGCTGAACTGCTGGATCGCGTACTCGATGCCGCTGTCATGCAGGGCCGTCTCCGCCGCGACCTGGGCGCCGGTGAAGCCGACGCAGCGGTCGAGCACCTGATGGTTGCCGTGCTCCACAACCACCTCAACATGCGAGCCGCTGCCGCTGCAGCCACCTGCCCCCCCATCGCCCCCCGAGGTCCCGCCGCATGCGGCCAGTGCCGCCGACATGAGGGCCGCGGCCAGTGTCGCGCTGACCACTCGAGACGATCTCATCGTCCCAGCCTCCCGGCGGCGATCTTGCCCCGTCTCGCCAGAGGTGGACCTGCCGCCGGAGGCCGACCTCCCCCGTTGCGCGCGGGGGTGCATCGATCCCTCGGGGCCGGTCTCCTGGCTCACGGATCGAGGCCTTCAGCCGCCTTCCCGGGACATGCCCAGTGGCTTGTTGGCTGCGGCTCCCCGCTCACAGTTGCGCGACAGCTCCGGACTCGGGGTCATTCCCCTCACCGGATTCCCATTCGCCCGTCGGGAATATTCAGGTGTGAGGGGAATGGTACGCGGGTCCCCTCACCTGACGTGGTCAGCCGCCGGGTCCGTGACGCGCCCGATCCGTCGCCCTCTCGTGGCGCCGCCGGGCCAGTGCCTGCAAGACGCGCTTGATGCCGGCGTTGTCCACGACCATGCGAGGCTTCAGACGGCGGTCCCGCCGTTCGATGCGCGCGCGCTCGGCTTCGCTCAGAGGTCCGGTGTCGTCCGTCGATGCCACTCACTGACTGTAGCCCAGGGCCGCGACAGCCGTCGCCATCACCCGCCGGCGAGAACCACTCCGTAGAGTGCGGCCACCATGGCGCTGAGCAGGGACACCCCGCCGAGCGCGGCGGCGAGGTGGGGACTGCGCCACCGCGCCGGCATCAGCACATGCACCAGGGCGGCGACACCCGAGACGAGGACGAACAGCAGCTTGATCGCCAGGGTGCGCCCGGCCCCGGTGGCGAACAGGGTTCCCGTGGTGATCCCCATCTGGGACGCCTCGATCACCCCGGTCACCACGAGAAGGATGAACGCGGGCCAGGCCACGAGCTGGAAACGCCGTCCGAGGGCGCGGGCCAGAACCACTTCGCGGCGGGTGAGGGGGATGACCGCCGCCACCACGATCTGGCCGCCGATCCAGACAGAGGCGCCGAGGATGTGGAGCCAGAGAAGGACGGCGTGACCGCCGACGCTCAGCACCTGCGTTCCCCCATGGCCGAGGCTACCCGCCGCCGGCTAGGTGGCTCTCGCCAGCCGGTGACCGCGACGCTCGAGGAGCACGCCGACACCGATCGCCGCCGCCGCCGTCGCCGCCAGAGCGGCGGTGCCGCCGATGACCAGGCCGCGACTCCCGGCCAGGTGAGCCCACCGACGCCGGTCCGCCCCCGCCGAGAGGCGAAGCGTCTCCGCGTAGATCCGGTCGCGGTCGGCGCGGCCGAGCCCCCATCCCGAATAGGCGGCGGCGATCTCCACGGCGAGGTCGACCAAGGCCCGCATCGACGGGGACAGCGAATCGCCGCCGGCGCCCGCGCAGCGGCTGTCGAGGGCGGCTTCGAACCGTTCGGCCTCTTCGATCACGTCAGACCTCCTAGCCGTTCGGCGGGAAGCGGGGCGCCCAGCCGCCGGCGCAGCGTGGTCAGAGCCCGGAAGGTGAGCAGCTTCACCGCCCCCTCGCTGCGACCCATGATCTCGGCGATCTCCCGATGGCGCATGTCGCCGGCGAAGCGCAGCACCACCGCCTGCCGCTGGTCCTCGGGCAGCGCGCTCACCGCCAGACGAACCTCCTGCGCCCGATCCCTCGCCTCGACGGCGTCGTGCGGCGACGGGTCGTCGCTGGCGACCGCCGGGCCCAACTCGATCCAGCCGGAGCGCCGCGACTGCCGGATCGCCAGGTTGGAGGCGACCCGGTAGAGCCATGCCGAGTAGGGCACCCCGCGCCATTCGAAGCGCGGAAGCTCCTCAAGTCCCTTGGCGAAAGTGGCGGCGGTCACGTCCTCGGCGAGCTCCCGGTCCTTGGTGAGGGTGAAGGCGTAGGCGAAGATCTGGTCGACGTAGCGTTCGTAGAGCGACGCGAACGCCGCTCGGTCGCGCTGGGCGGCCAGGATCAACTGCCGCTCCTCCTCGAGCTCGGTGTCGGTGCGGTGGGCGATCTCAGCCCCTCCCCCGAGGAGTCGTCACCGACCAGAAGGCGGACGTTCTGAGCGGGTTACGGGTGCAGCAGCCCGAGCCTGCGACCGGCATCGGCAAACGCCTCCAGGGCCCGGTCGAGCTCCTCCCGGGTGTGTGTGGCCGTGACAATCGTCCGCACCCGAGCTCTGCCTCTGGGCACGGTGGGGAAACCGATGCCCTGGGCGAAGACGCCCGCGGCGAACAGCAGGTCGGAGAGCCTCATGGCCGTGGGCGCCTCGCCACACATGACGGGGGTGATCGGGGTCTGGCTCGACCCCGTGTCGAAGCCCAGGTCCGTTAGCCCCTTCTTGAAATGGGCCGTGTTCTCCCAGAGCCGCGCCATCAGCTCCGGCTCCGTTTCCAGCACGTCGATGGCGGCGACGCAGGCGAGCACCACGGCGGCCGGGTGGCTGGAGGAGAAGAGGAAAGGACGCGCCCGGTGGATCAGGTGATCGCGGACCGACTGGCTGGCGGCGACGTACCCGCCGACCACGCCGATGGCCTTGGAGAGGGTGCCGATGTTGAGAGCCACGCGCCCATGCAAGCCGAAGTGGTCGGTGGTGCCACGTCCGTGGTCGCCCAGCACACCGGTGGCATGGGCGTCGTCGACCATGACGACGGCGCCGTACCGTTCGGCCCGCTCCACGAGGCCGGGCAGGGGAGCGATATCGCCGTCCATGGAGAACACCCCGTCGGTGACGAGCAGGGTGCGGCGGTAACTGTGGTGCTTCGCCTCAGCCAGGGCGCGCTCGGCGGAGTTGAGATCGGCGTGCTCGTAGAGGATGCGCTGCGCCTTGGTGAGGCGGATGCCGTCGACGATCGAGGCGTGGTTGAGCCTGTCGCTGATGACGGCGTCGCCCTCCTCGAGCATGGCGCTGAGGACGCCGACGTTGACGGTGTAGCCACTCTGGAACACCAGGGCGGCCTCGGTCCGCTTGAAGGCGGCGAGTCTCGGCCTCGAGCTGCTCGTGGATGGCCTGGGTCCCGGCGATGGTCCTGACCGCCCCGGCGCCCGCGCCCCAGTGCCGGGCCCCCTCGACGGCCGCCTCCACCACACGGGGGTGGGTGGTGAGCCCGAGGTAGTCGTTGCTGGAGAGGTTGACGAGCCACCGGCCACCGATCTCGACCTGGTGCCCCTGGGGAGAGTCCAGCACGCGGAGCGGCCGGTAGAGACCCTCGCCCCGGAGGCGGTCCAGATCCTCGTTCAGCGATCGGTCCAGCGCCAGGACGGCCTCGGATCGCGGGGTGCTCTCGCTCATGGGATCAGCGACACCTTGCCACAGAGACCCGACTTGACGAGCCTGATCGCCTCCTCGATGTCGGCCAGCGGGAACCGGTGGGTGATGAGCTGGGCGGCGTCGATGGCACCGCTCCGCAAGTGGGCGGCAGTCTGCTCCCAGGTGCTGAAGAGCCGCCGGCCCACCACGCCGTGCAGCGTCAGGCTGCGCATGACGACGTCGGTGGAGAGGTCGATGGTGGTGGGTTCGTCGCCGATGCCGAGCAGCGAGATCCACCCGCCGGAACGGACCACGCGGGTGGCGGCGATCACCGCCACCGGCGCTCCGCTCATCTCCAGGGCGCAGTCGACCCTGCCGCCGGCGGCACGCCTCACGGCGGCCTCGGCGCTTCCCTCCCCGGCTTCGACGAGCGCGTCGGCCCCCATCTTCTCGGCCAGCCCGAGCCGGTACCGGTTGCGGTCGACGGCCACCACCCGCCAGGCGCCGCGGGCCTTGGCCACGGCAACCGCCGCGCAGCCGATGGGCCCGCATCCGAAGACCGCCACCGTCGCGCCCCGCATCTCTCCGTAGGAGCAGGCGTGGACGGCGTTGCCGAACGGCTCCATGGCCGCGGCCACGGCCGGGCTGATGGCGTCTCCGACGGGCCAGATGTTGGCGGCAGGGACGACTGCCCAGCCGGCGAAGCAGCCGTCAGTGTCGACACCGAGGATGCGGGTGTCGGCGCAGACGTGGAAGTCGCCGCGCCGGCACGCCGGACAGCGGCGGCAGACGATGTGGGACTCGACGGCGACCCGCTCGCCGATGGCGATCCCGCCGTCGACGCCGGCACCGAGGGTGACCACCTCGCCGCACAGTTCGTGGCCGATGATCCGGGGGGGATGGACCCTGGACTGCGCCCACGGGTTCCAGTCGTAGAGGTGGACATCGGTGCCGCACACGGACGCGGCGACGACCCGGAGTAGGACCTCGCCCGGCCCGGCGCTGGGCTGGGGCACCTCGACGAGGGAGAAGCCGGGACCCGGAGCCGCCTTGATCACAGCCAGCATGCCGTGACCGATTATGAGGGGAGAAGCTGGGCGTGCCCGGCGGCGGGGGCGCCGGCAACGCGCCGCACCAGGGCCGCGAAGTGGAGCAGGCAGGTGGGGACGAGAAGGGGCAGGCCCACCGCCGCGTCGATGAGGGCCACCGGGCCGCCGGCAACGTGGACCAGCATCGAGATGATGAGGACGAGACCGATGAGGGCCGTGCTGCGGCGTCCCCAGACGGTGTGGACCAGCTCGGGCCGGCGACCGAGAAGGAAGACGACGGGGGTGAGCAGGAGCGGCGCCAGGTAGCGGAAGAGGATCAGGGCGGCGAGCCACCAGGTGAGGATCCCGAGGTGGGCGCTGCCGACCGCTCCGACACTGAAGAAGAGGACGTCCATCGCCGGGTCGATGGCCTTGCCCAGCTTGGTGACCGGGCCGAAGCGGCGGGCCACGAATCCGTCCACGAAGTCGAGCATGCCGACGGCGCCGCCGACGGTCACCCAGAGCACGAAGCCGAGCCTCCCCGGCAGCGACCAGGTGGCACAGAGGAGGAGCGGCAGGCAGAACCAGGCGCGGAGCGCCGAGAGACCGTTGGGCACCCCGTACGCCTCGACGGCGACCCCGTCGGGGCGCTCGAGCATGGCGGCCCCGCCCGCCATGACCAGGGCGATCAGCGCCCACCAGCCGACGGTGCCGAGACTGGCCGTGGCCCAACCGCCGCCGTGGAGGCCGGCGACGGCAAGGCTGAGCGCCTCAGTGCCGAGCAGGCCGATGACAAGCCATAGCGCGAGTGATCGACGCAGGCTCGGGCTGTGGCGGAGACGACCGGCGGAGTCGGCGCAGAAGCCGGCAAACGCGCGCAGACCGCCGGGCGCCCGGCCGGCCGTCACCGGCCGCCGGGTGCGCGCGCCGGCCTACTGCACGACAAGGCAGGTGATGGTCTTGAAGACTCCGTCGGCCGCCTGGATCTTCTCGACGATCAGCTTGCCGATGCCGGCGACGTCGTCGGCCTCGGCTCGGGCGATGACGTCGTATTCGCCCGTGATGGCATCGGCCTGGAGGATGCCCTCCTGACCCTGCAGCTTGTGCACAACCTCGAGAGCCTTCCCGGCGGTGACGCCGATGAGGACGTAGGCGCGGACCATCTCATTCCTCCGGATCGTTTGACTGGCGAATGTAGCATGGGCACGTGCCCTGGCCCATGTCCCTACTCACATCGCTGGTGCTCCGAACCCTGGTCCGTCGCTTTTCGCGCGCCACGGGCCGCCAGCCTCAGCCGGTGGACATGGCCGGAATCCGGAAGACGGTCGCCGCCACCAGGGAGCCCGCCCTGATCGCCGCCCACAGCACCGTCGTCGTCGGCCTCACCGCGGCCTGCGGGATCCTCGCCGTGGCCGGGATCACGGTGCTGCTCCTCGGCCCATTGTGGCTGGGGATCGCAACCACCGTGCTGGCGGCGATCTGCGCCGTCACGGCGGTGCCCGAGGTCCTGCGCATCCGCCGGACGGTGCGGGCCCGGCGCCTCCGCCGCCACGCGCGGGCGCTCAACCAGGAGCTGGACGGGAGCCACCCATCATGATGGTGGCCCGCCACGGCCATCTCGGTGCCCTCGCCGGCTTCACGGCGGCACTGGTCGGACCGGCGCTCCTCACCATGCTCCTCAGCCTGCTCCCACGCAGCGGTTCGAACGATTGGGCCCTGCTCTACGTCGTCCTGGTGGCGTCCCTCGGACTGCTGAGCGGGCTGGGGCCGGCCATCGTCGCGGCGGCGGCCAGCTTCCTCCTCGTCGACTACTACTTCGTCCCGCCCTTTCACCAGCTCGCCATCGCCAGCACAGGAGACGTCGTCAACCTGCTGGTCTTCCTGGCCGTCGCCGGTGTGGTCGGAGGCCTCGGCTCCCGACGCCGCCGCGCCCAGCTCGAGGCGGAGCGCCTGGCCGCCCAGCTCGGCCAGGTCAACGTCGAGCTGGAACGGCTGAACCGCGAGCAGGCGGAGTCAGCGGCGGTGGCGGTGCGCCTCGCACAGACGCAACAGCAGGTCCGGGTCCTCGAGGAGTCCGACCGGCTCCGCACCGACCTACTCGCCAACGTCTCCCACGAACTGCGCACACCCCTCGGCAGCATCCTCATCGGAGCCACCGACCTGCTGGAGAACCCGGCTCTGGCCCAGCCGTTGCGTCCGGACGTCGAGGCCGTGGCCCGTGAGGCCCGGCGTCTGGAGAGGCTCGTCTCCGACCTCCTCGACATGGCGAGGATCGAGGGCCATGCGCTCACCCTCAACGCCGTGGACATCGACCTCGGCGAGGCGCTGTCGGCGGCGGCCGCTCGTCTGCGCCGGGCCTCGCCGGAACGCGCCGTGGACGTCAAACTCCCCCAGGGCGACCTCGAGGTCCTGGCGGATTGGGACAGGCTTGGCCAGATCCTGGACAACCTGCTGCGCAACGCGGACCGCCACGCCCCGCCGGGGACGCCGATCGCCCTGGAGGCGGCGCCGGGGAAGCGGTCGATGGTGGTCACCCGGGTCGTCGACCAGGGACCGGGAGTAGCGGCGGAGCTGCGGGAGCGGATCTTCGAGCGCTTCGTCCGCGGGCCCGACGCCGGCGCCGGCAACGGCGACCAGGCCCCAACGGTGGGCGGCACGGGCCTTGGTCTGGCCATCGTCCGGGGGCTCGTCGAGGCCCACGCCGGGCGAGTGTGGGTCGAGGACCCGGCGGCCGGCGAGGGAGGCTGCTTCGCCTTCACCCTGCCGGCGGCCTGAGCCCCCGCGATCCAGCGAATCTGATCCGGGGCCGCACCCGACGCTCAGTGCTCGGCGCTGCCGCGCGCGTCCTCGGCCGCGGCCAGCGTGGCGGATGAACCGCCGCGGGCGGCCCCCTCGACCACACCTAGCACGTTGCCGTCGACCCAGACACAGGCCGACGGCAAGACGTCCCCGCCCATGGTCGTTCCGCAGTAGAAGCTGACTCCGTTCCGCGTCTCAACCGATGTGGAGCCCGAGTCGATGACGCCATTGGCCATGGTGGTGAGATCGGAGGCAGTGAGTTGCCCACGGAAACTCATCATGAACAACAGGTAGTCGGGATTCATTCCGGTGCCAGTCCTGTCCGTCGACCCGTAGAAGGCGGTCACAGTCTGCAGCAGCCCGCCTGTCGTCGATGCGGAGTCCGCCTGGAGTTCGGACTGGAGCGTCAGTCCGACGGACTGGAGCTCCGGGTTGGAGTTCTGGGCGAAGCCTCCCAGCGTGAGTGGCGCACTCACCCCGTGCGTGCCGGAGCCGAGCCCGGAATTCGAGCCCGGCCACAGGGTGATGGCGGCACCCGCCGCCACGGCGATGATGAGGGCGAGGGCGAGGAAGGCACCCAGCCCGGTCCGTGATCGCCGCGCTGGATCCGGTCCCGACCCGGCAGCCGGGTTGGAGGCTTGTCCGGATTCGGTGGGCGCGACGGTGCCGGCGGGATGCGGCGGCAGGTCCCAGTCCAGACCGGGGGCCGGCCTCTGGTCGCGGACGCCCCAACCGGGTCCGCCGGCGCGCGGGCCGGGAACGGGCGGGGCGGGTGCCGGGGCGCTGTCCCGGCCTGCGCCGGGATGCGGGAGCGCCTCAGGAGGCGGCGGCGGCCCGAGCGGGATCGGACTGGCAGTCCGGTCATCGTCGCTGTGGAAGGCGTCGCCCCCAGCGGGGTCATCGGGCATGGGCCGCGCCAGGAGTTGGATCGAGCAGGCCCGACAGACGGGCGCGAGCGTGGAGTTGGCGGTTCCACACGCCGGACAGATCCGCTGGGCCACCACGGTCAGGGCTCCTCCCCAGAGCGCTTGGGCTAACTCGTCAGGCTAGGGTCACCGCGAGGCGGAAGCCAGTTCCGATGGAGCACTGGGTTCACCGCGTTACCCGCTGGGAACACCCCTGCGGAGCCTCGCTCATGGCTGTCGCTCCCGGCGGGCTTGGACGGTTCCTCGCCCATCCAGCCTTTCCAGAGTCCAGGACGGACGCAGCGTCGCGGCTCCCTGGACACGGCTACCCGACGCGGGTGGAACGCATCCCGCCCCCGGCGTCGTCCTCGACGACTGGACGCCGTCCACCGGTTCCACGCAGAGTGACGGCGCGTCCGAGGAGACCTGCGTGCTCCCGCCGGGGAAGGGGATGTCTGCACCGGCGATCACCCGGGACTTCACCACCCGCGCCTTGCTGACGCCCAGCTGACGTCTCCGCGAGACCCGGTCGCCACCGCTGCCATGGTGGTCGATGAGCGGCAGGGGCGGTGCCGTCGGGCGGCGAACGCGCGACGTCTCGGCCCATCCGCCCGGACGCTGCACGTCACCAGGCACCTGAGAGGGGTAGGGCGAACCCCCTGGCAAAGTCGTGGGCTGGCGGGATGGGCAGACGGGACTCCCTCTCCGTACCCTTGGGACATGCCCGATAGCACCGTTGCACGCCAGGCGGGGGAACCCGTCCACGCCAGAGACGTCTGGCGGCTGCCGGCCGCCATCGTCTCGTCGCGGACGTGGCTGGCGACCATCCACCTCCTCGCCGGGCTCCCCGTCGCCGTCATCATCTTCAGCCTGGTGGTGACGGGGGTGTCCCTGGGCATCGGGCTCCTGCCTCTCTTCCTCTTCGGCATCCCCGTGCTGGCCGCCACCGCCTGGATGATCACCGCGATCGCCCAGTTCGAACGCGCCCGCTTCGCCCTCCTGCTCGGCGAGACGATCCAGACCCCGGCCACCCCCGCGCCGGAGGGCGAGTGGTGGCGGCGCCTCATCCAGCCGTTCCGGACGCGGACGACGTGGCGCCAGCTCGCCTACTGCGTGCTCTGGCTCCCTGTCGGCGTCATCGACTTCAGCCTCGTCATGACGGTCTGGGCCGTCTCGCTCGCGCTGGTGACCCTGCCCGTCTACGACGCCGCGCTGCCCGGCGGGGGCGCCACCATCGGCGTCGCCCGCGGGCCGCTGGCGCTGACCTGCGCCGCCCTGGCCGGGCTGATCCTCCTGCTCGTCGCCCCACTCGTGGTCCGGGGCCTCGCCTCGGTCGAGACGGCGCTGGCCCGCGCCCTGCTGGGCCCCGGGTCGGGTGCCCTCACCCGCCGGGTGGCCGAGCTCGAGGACAGTCGTGCCCGCGTCGTGGGCGCCGCCGAAACCGAGCGTCTCCGCATCGAACGCGACCTCCACGACGGCGCCCAGCAACGGCTGGTTTCCGTCGCCATGGAGCTCGGGCGGGCCAAGGCCAAGTTCGACAGCGACCCCGAAGGTGCCCGCGACCTCATCGACCGCGCCCACGCCGAGGCCAAGGAGGCGCTGGCGGAGCTGCGGCACCTCGTCCGCGGCGTCCACCCCCCGGTGCTCACCGACCGGGGCCTCGACGCCGCGGTCTCCGGCCTGGCCGCCCTCTGCCCTGTCCCCGTTACGGTCAGCGTCGAGGTCGCCGAGCGTCCCTCGCTCACCGTCGAGTCCATCGCGTATTTCGTGGTGGCCGAGGCTCTGACCAACGTCGCCAAGCACGCCCACGCGAAGCATGCCTCCGTCGACATCCGCAAGGCGGGCGGGGTGCTGCGCATCGTCGTCCGCGACGACGGCATCGGCAGCGCGAATCCCGGCGGCGGCGGGCTCTCCGGCCTCGCCGACCGCATCTCCGGGATCGATGGGGATCTCCGCGTCGACAGCCCCGCCGGTGGGCCGACTGTCATCCAGGTGGAACTGCCATGCGCATCGTGATCGCCGAGGACTCCGTCCTCCTGCGCGAGGGGCTTTCGCGCCTGCTGGTGGAGGCCGGCTTCGATGTGGTCGCCGCCACCGGCGATGCGGAGGCGTTCCTCCGCGCCGTGGATGCGCAGCGACCCGACGTCGTCGTGGTCGACGTGCGCATGCCGCCGACCTTCACCGACGAGGGCCTCCGAGCCGCGCTGGTGGTGCGGCGCCAGTGGCCCTCGGTGGGCGTGCTGGTCCTCTCGCAGTATGTCGAGGAGCGGTACGCGACCGAGCTGGTGACGGAGCGCCGGGGCGGGGTCGGCTATCTCCTCAAGGATCGCGTGGCCGATGTTGGCGAGTTCATCGACGCGCTCCGCCGCGTCGCCGGCGGGGCGAGCGTGCTCGACCCCGAGGTGGTCTCCCAGCTTCTGGCGCGCAGCCGCAACCCGCTGGCGTCGCTGACGCCGCGAGAGCGCCGCGTCCTCGGCCTCATGGCCGAGGGCCGCTCCAACGCCGCCATCGCCGCGGCGCTGAGCATCGGGACCGCCGCGGTCGAGAAGTACATCAACAGCATCTTCGGCAAGCTCGGCCTCGCCCCTGCCGACACCGACCACCGTCGGGTGCTCGCCGTGCTCCGCTATCTCGACAACTGAGGGATTCCACCGTGTCCAATCCCCCGCCCCTCACCACGGGCCGGCTCACCGCCCTCGTCGTCGGCGTTCCTCTCGCCCTGGCCGTGATCGGCTGGGGCGCGCTGAACGCCGTCGCGCTGGTCAGCGCCAGCAGCTTCCAGTTCCACCGCGACCTCGCCCCGAGCGGCAGCCAGGTGAGCGTCTCGGTCAACGCCGGCAACATCACCCTCACCCCCAGCAACGACGGCGAGGTCGAGCTGACCGGCGTCGCCCGGTACGGCCTGGTGCGTCCGACGGTCGACATCACCACCACCGGTGCCGGGGTCTCGATCAGCGCCAGCTGCTCATGGTTCCTGGGCGACCAGTGCTCGGTCGACCTCGCCGTCGCGATCCCCTCGGGAGTCGCGGTCGACGCGTCGACCGACGCCGGGAACATCACTGCGACGAACCTCGGCAACCTCACCCTCGCCGCCAACTCCGGCAACCTGCAGGTCAATGGCGGCTCGGGCAACGAACACCTGACGACCAACTCGGGGGACATCACGGCCGCCGCCATGGATGCCGCCACCGTCAACGCCGGCGCCAACTCCGGAGACGTGACGCTGAGCTTCTCTCAGGCACCGTCCAGCGTGACAGTGCAGGACGATTCCGGGAACGTCGTCCTGACACTGCCGACAGAAGGTCTCGCGTATGCCGTGGACGCCCATTCGAACTCGGGGAGCACGTCCATCGAAGTGCCGACGGACCCGACCTCGGCACAGTCGGTCTCGATCTGGGTGGATTCGGGGAACGTGGCGGTCGAACCCGGCGGCTGACGGTCGGCCGGGGCGGGTCAGGGGACGGCGCGCCTCAGCCCTCGGCGGCGAAGACGTGGACGTCGACGTTGTCCACCAACCGGATGAGGCGCCGCAGCGTCCTCGATGTCTTGTGCTTGGCGCTGCGCAGCACCAGAATCTCCGTGATCCGGTGGTTGCGGGCGTAGTCGGCGATGGCGCGAGCCACGTCGTCGCCGTCGATGGTCACCATCTCGCCACCCAGCTGGTGGGTCAGCGTCGTATAGCCCCCAAGGAGCAGCTTCTGCTCGTCGCTGCGCCGCCGGCGGCGCACCGACACCGCGGTCAGCGCGTCGTCGCGATAGGCGGCGTGGAAGGCGGCGCGACGGATGAGGACGTCCTGGCCGGGCCGGGGGGGCACGAGGACGAGCACGCGCGGTCGTGCCTCCCAGGGCTCCTGGATACGGGCGGAGCTCATGTAGGTGACGAGGCGGCGGTCGCAATGCTGGGCGACCCGGCGGAACGCCGTCTCGCGGAGCGCCGACAGCACCTCGGGGCGGAACTCACCCTGCAGGGCCTGCAGCGCGTCCGGCGGCGGCATGATCTCGCCCTGGCGCAGGCGCTCCTCGAGCTCCGCCGGAGGAACGTCGACCAACTCGACCTCGTCCGCGGCGTCGAAGGCGGTGTCGTCGAGCAGCGGGCGCCCCGCGGCGCGGCGCATCACCGTGCCCATGACGGCGACGGTGCTGCGCAGGTCGGCGATGTGGACGGTCCCGATGACGGTGATCCCGGCGGCACGGATGCGGGGGAGGAGGAGGGCGACGATCTGACCCGACGTGGTGGGGCCGGTGAGGTCGTCGACGGCGACGACCTCGGGGTTGCGGGAGAGCAGGGCGTCGACGTCGAGCAGCCCGCGGGCGGCGGGGGACGACCGGCCGCCCAGCAGGTTGAGGCTCCCCAGGGTGGCCGCGCCCCCGCCGCTGACGGCCCCGACCACGACATCGGTGCCACGCTCGGCGCGGCGCCGGGCCTCGTCCAGCATCGCCATGGTGGCGCCGGTCCCCCGCGCGTAGCCGACATAGAGGCGCAGCCCGCCCCGCGGCCGGACGCCGGGCATGCCGGCGAGCAGCAAGTCCGGGTCGGGCCGCCCCAGGGGGGCGCTGGGCACCGCGGCATAGCGGGCGATCACATGGACGTCGACGTCGGGCAGCGCCTCGATGATGCGGTCGACGAGGGAGGGGCGCAGCCCGGCGATCAGCCCCCGCGGGCGCGGCTCCCCCACCACCACGTGGCGGCTCCCCCGCTCACGCGCGATCGCCACCAGGGTGGCGGCGATGTCCTCGGCCTCCGGCTCGATCACCGCCGTCTGCAGCTCCGCCGCCAGGTCACGCCAGGCACCGTCGTCGGGGATCGCGCCGGGAAAGGGGTGGAAGGTGCGGACGTGCACCACCGTGCAGAGGCCGCGCCGCCGGCGGGCGAGGCGCACGGCGCGGCGGATCAGGGCCTCGGCCGACGCGGGTCCGGCGACGGCGACCAGGACGTCCTCTGGCGCACTCTGCACGCCGCCGCGGTCCCCGCCGACCCTTTCGGCGACGAGGCGAAGGCCGATCTCGCGGAGTGCCGCCAGGTTGCCGGGGCGGAAGAAGTTGCGCAGCGCCGTGTCCACCCGTTCCAGGGGGTAGACATTGCCGTGGCGCATCCGCTTGCGCAGTGCCTCGGGGGTGATGTCGATGAACTGCACCTCGTCGGCCCGGTCGAGCACGGCGTCGGGTACGGTCTCGTGCACGGTGATGCCGGTGATGCGCTCGACGACGTCCTTGACCGACTCGAGATGCTGGATGTTCATGGTGGTGATGACATCGATGCCGCTGTCCCGGATGTCCTCGATGTCCATCCATCGCTTCGGGTGGCTCACCCCGGGGACGTTGCTGTGCGCCAGCTCGTCGATGAGGGCGACCTGGGGCCGCCGGGCCATCACGGCGTCCACATCCATCTCCGAGAGGATCGTCCCCTTGTAGGGGAGTTCGAGGCGCGGCACCACCTCGAGGGTGCCCACCGCCTCGGCGGTGCGGATGCGACCGTGGGTCTCGACGAAGCCCACGACAACGTCCTCGCCGTCGCCGCGCCGATCCCGCCCCTCGCGGAGCATGGCGAAGGTCTTCCCCGAGCCCGAGATGGCCCCGAGATAGACCTTGAGCCGGCCGCGGCGAGACGGTGGGTCGGAAGCCGGCAGGGGGGCTGGGTCAGCGGCCGTGATGGTCACCCCACCAGTGTCGCATCCGTCGCCACCCGCCGTCGCCGCGGGCGTTCCCCACCCCCGCGGCCGTCGCAGCCCCTCGGCCGCCTCCCCGCCCGGGCGCCCCCCTCTCGGGGCTCGTGTCGGGGATGGTGTGCACCGTGCGACGGGCGGGGATGTGGGACAGACGGCCGGGCGCCGGCCCGGCGATCCTCAGCCCAGCGAGGGCGGCTGCCCGAACTGCTGGTTCAGCGCGAGGTTGAGCTGGAGGACGTCGACCACCGGCTCGCCGAAGATCCACAGGACGCGTCCAGTCACGTTGGCCTCCACCAGCGAATGCACCTTCGCCGGGTCGAGCCCCCGGGCCGCCGCCACCATGTCCACCTGGGCCAGGGCCGCGGCCTCGCTGATGTCGGGATCGAAGCTGGTGAAGTCGCCGGTGGCGAGGTCGATGGGAATCGGCGTCGTGGTGGCGCCGGTGTTCAGGCAGTTGTGGCCGGGGTCGGTCGCCGCCGCCTGGAGCTGGGCCGCGGTGTAGGTCCCACTGGTGTCGATGCCCACGCAGTGCAGGTAGGCGGCGTAGGTGTCGACGCGGTTGATCAGCAGCGAGTTGCTCGGCCCGAGGTTGCTGCCCTGCGACGACGCGGGATTGCACGGCGGGTCGAGGGGGACGACCTCCTCAGCACCGCTGGGGCTGGTCGCCACGGTGTACGAGGGGCGCCCCTGGAAGTAGCGGGGGTCGACGGTGTCGAGCTCTTCCCTTGTACTGGACGGTGTCGTAGACGACCTGCGCCCGACGACTCCTGGGTCGTCTCGTAGAAGCACTGGCCGATGAGATTCGCCCCGATGACGGTGCCGCTGGAGTTCGTGATCAGGCCGCCGTTGGCCTGCCCGGGGAAGGCCACCTGGGCGACCCCGGTCATGACCAGCGGGTAGATCAGGCCGCCGATGACGGCAATGGCGAGGGTGACGCGGAGGGCGATCAGCAGCTCGCGCGGAGCGTTACGGAGATTCTTCATGGCTCAGATCAGGTGAAGGTGGGTGATGACGATGTCGACAGCCTTGATGCCAACGAAGGCAGGAGATGACACCACCGCCGCCGTAGAGGAGGAGGTTGCGTCGGAGGAGCGACGCGGCGCCCACGGCCCGGTACTTGACGCCCCGCAGGGCGAGCGGGATGAGGGCGACGATGATGAGGGCGTTGAAGATCACGGCGGAGAGCACGGCGCTGTGCGCACTCTGCAGCTGCATGATGTTCAGCGCCCTCAGCGAGGGCAGCGCACCCGCGAAGATCGCCGGGAGGATGGCGAAGTACTTGGCGACGTCGTTGGCGATGCTGAACGTGGTCAGCGAGCCCCGGGTGATCAGCATCTGCTTGCCGGTCTCGACGATCTCGATCAGCTTGGTCGGGTCGCTGTCGAGGTCGACCAGGTTGCCCCCTCCTTGGCGGCCTGGGTGCCGCTCTGCATGGCGACGCCGACATCGGCCTGGGCGAGCGCGGGGGCGTCGTTGGTGCCGTCGCCGGTCATCGCCACCAGCCGGCCGCCCTCCTGCTCCTTGCGAATGAACGCCAGCTTGTTCTCCGGCGTCGCCTCGGCGAGGAAGTCGTCGACACCGGCCTCTTCGGCGATGGCCTTGGCGGTGAGGGGGTTGTCGCCAGTGATCATCACCGTGCGCAGCCCCATGCGCCGCATGTCGTCAAAGCGCTCGCGAATGCCGGGCTTGACGATGTCCTTGAGGTGGATGGTGCCCAGCACGGCACCGTCCTGGGCCACCAGCAGCGGCGTGCCGCCGCCGCGGGCGATGGTCTCGACCTGCTCGCGCACTGGATCGGAGAGCATGCGGCTGCGGCCCCCCGAGCACCACAGGGCAACGCTGTCGCCGGCGCCCTTGCGGATGCTGACGCCGCCGCGGTCGACACCGCTCATCCGCGTCGTGGCGGTGAAGGGCACGAACTCCCAGGAGGCGATGTCCGGGTCCTCGGCGACGCCCAAGCGCCGGGCTAGGGCGACGATGGAACGGCCCTCGGGGGTCTCGTCGGCGACGCTCGCCAGGTCAGCCGCCTTGACCAGGCGCTGCATCTCGATGCCCGGCGCGGGGATGAACTCGGTGGCCTGACGGTTGCCCAGGGTGATGGTGCCCGTCTTGTCGAGGAGCAGGACATCCACGTCGCCGGCCGCCTCGACGGCGCGGCCGGACATGGCCAGCACGTTCTTCTGCAGCAGGCGGTCGATGCCGGCGATGCCGATGGCGGAGAGCAGCGCGCCGATGGTGGTGGGGATGAGGCACACCAGCAGGGCGATCAGCACCGTGACCGACACGGAGGTGCCCGCGAACAGCGCGAAGGGCTGCAGGGTGACGACGGCGATGATGAAGATGATGGTCAGGCTGGCGAGGAGGATGTTGAGGGCGATCTCATTGGAGTTCTTGCCGCGACGCCGCTCGACGAGACCGATGATGCGGTCGAGGAAGGTCTCTCCGGGGTTCTGCGTGATCTCGATGACGATGCGGTCGCTGAGCACCTTGGTGCCGCCGGTGACCGCGCTGCGGTCGCCGCCGGCCTCGCGGATGACCGGAGCCGACTCGCCGGTGATCGCCGACTCGTCCACGGAGGCGATGCCCTCGACGATGGTGCCGTCGCTGGGGATGACCTCTCCCGCCTCGCAGACGACGACATCGCCGCGGCGCAGCTCGGGAGCCGGGACCCTCTCCTCGCGACCACCGGCACCCCCGGCGAGGCGCCGCGCGATGGTGTCGGTGCGCGCCCTGCGGAGGCTCTGGGCCTGGGCCTTGCCGCGTCCCTCGGCCACCGACTCGGCGAAGTTGGCGAAGAGCACGGTGAACCACAGCCAGAGGCAGATCTGGCCCACGACCCCTGGGTGCCATGGTCGAAGAAGCCGGTGATGAAGACGTACGTGGTGATCGCGGCGCCGATCTCGACGACGAACATCACCGGGTTGCGCGCCATCCACATGGGATTGAGCTTCTTGACGCTCTCCCAGGTGGCCGGGCCCAGGATGGCGGGGTCGTACAGGCTGCTCTGGCTCCGCCGCTTGCGCGTCCGGGGGACGCCGCCAGCGCTCGGTATCAATGTCATGACCGCACGCTCCTACGGGTGAAGAATGCCCGCGTGCAGCTGGAGCTGCTCGAGGATGGGGCCGAGCGTCAGCGCCGGGAAGAAGGTGAGGGCGCCGACGATGATGATGGTGCCGATGAGCAACGCCGTGAACAAGGGAGTGTCGGTGGGGAAGGTGCCGGCGCTGGCGGGGACGATCTTCTTCTTCACCAGTGATCCGGCCAGGGCGAGGACCGGGATCACGAAGATGATGCGGCCCAGCCACATGGCGGCGGCCAGCGTGGTGTTGTAGAAGAGGGTGTTGCCTGAGAGCCCGGCCATGGCGCTGCCGTTGTTGCCGGTGGTCGAACTGAAGGCGTAGAGGATCTCACTGAAGCCGTGGGGCCCGGCGTTGAGCGGGCCTGCCTGCCCGGCCGTGGTCAGCACCGCCAACGCCGTGAAACCGAGGATGGACAGGGGGAGGATGAGGATGGCCAGGGCGGCGTACTTGACGTCGCGGCCTTCGATCTTCTTGCCCAGGTACTGGGAGTCCGCCCCACCATCAGCCCGGCGAGGAAGACGGCGACGATGGCGAAGGTGATCATGCCGTAGAGGCCGGAGCCGGTCCCGCCCGGGGTGATCTCACCGAGCTCGATGAGCACCATCGGCACCATTCCGCCGATCGGTGTGAAGCTGTCCATCGAGCCGTCCACCGAGCCGGTGCTGGTGCCGGTCGTCGCGGTGTTGTACTGGGCCGACTGGATGGCGCCGAAGCGGGCCTCCTTGCCCTCCATGTTGCCGCCCGACTGGGTGCCGCTGGAGACCTGGCTCACCTCGGTGGCGCTATACGCCGGGTTGCCGGCCTGCTCCTGCTGGGCGGTGAGGGCTGCGCCGCCGACCAGGATGATGGCCATTGCGGCGAAGAGGGCGAAGCCCTGCTTGAGGTTGCCGACCCACTTGCCGAAGGTGATCGCCAGCCCGAAGGGCAGGCTGAGGCAGAGGACGATCTCCAGCGCGTTGGTGAGGCCGGTGGGATTCTCGAAGGGATGGGCGGCGTTGGCGTTGAAGAAGCCGCCTCCGTTGGTGCCGAGGTCCTTGATCGCCTCCATGGCGGCGACCGGGCCCTGGGCCAGCGTCTGGCCGACGCCAGAAAGAGTTGTGATCGACGTGTAGGGGCTGAGGTTCTGGATCGAACCGCTGGCCACCAGGATGAGGGTGGCGACGATGGCGATGGGCAGCAGGACGTAGAGGGTGCAGCGGACGATGTCGACGTAGAAGTTGCCGATGGTGCTGGCGCTGCGCCGGGCGATGCCCCGGATCAGGGCGATGGCCAGGGCGATGCCGGTGGCCGCCGAGAGGAACTGGTGGAAGGTGAGGCCGAGCATCTGGGACAGGTAGCTCATGGAGACCTCGCCCGAGTAGTTCTGCCAGTTCGTGTTGGTGGTGAAGCTGACCGCGGTGTTGAAAGCGAGGGCGGGGGAGAGTGCCGGAACGCCCGCGGGATTGAGGGGGAGATGATCCTGGAACCGCAGGATCAGGTAGGTGAAGACGAGGCCGATGACGGAGACGAAGAGCATGGCGACGAGGTAGCCCTTCCAGCCCTGCTCCTTCTCCTCGTCGATCCCCGTCACCTTGTAGATGCCGCGCTCCACGGGGCGCAGGACGACGTGGAGGAAGGTGCGCTTGCCCTGGAAGACCTTGACCATGTGGAGGCCGAAGAACCAGGCCGCGGCGAACACGGCAAGGTAGGTGACGACAACGGCGATGATGTCGAGCGCCACGGCTCAGAACCTCTCGGGGAAGATCATGGCGGCGACTAGATAGACGGTCACCAGCACGGCGATGGCGAAGGCGACGATGTAGCCGAGGGTCGCGCCCATCAGAGCTTCCCCAATCCCGCGACGTAGAGGAAGCTCAGCCCGACGAGGGCGACCAAGATGATCAGCATCAGGAGGTCTTGGGGCATGCCGTCCTCGCCGGGTGGTGGGCTTCGGAGATCACAGCGGACAGGGTGGCGCTCGAAACGTCAACGATCGGTCAACGAAACCGCGCGTGGCCCCGGCTCCCCGAGCGGGCGCCGGGGAGCGTCGTCGCTCAGGCGGAGGGGAGCGGGCCCGTGTCGGGGGCGGGGCCGAAGCGGTAGCCGCGGCGGCCGGCGGTGACGATGACGGCGGGCTCGGCGGGATCGTCCTCGAGCTTGCGGCGGAGCCGCTGGATGAAGGTGCGCAGGTAGTTCCGATCGCCCGCGTACATCGGCCCCCAGACGCGGCTGAGGAGGGTGCGGTGATCCATCACCGTTCCGGCATGCCGGGCCAGCTCGGTGAGGAGGACGTACTCGGTCGGCGAGAGCCGGACCTCCTCTCCCCCCGCCGGACCAGGCGCGCCCCCAGATCGACGACCACCTCGCCGCAGTGGACGATGCGAGCCGCCTCGGCGGTGCCGCGCACCCTGCGCAGCACGGCGCGGACGCGGGCAAGCATCTCGTCGGCGCCGAACGGCTTGGTCAGGTAGTCGTCGGCGCCCAGGTCGAGCGCCCGGACCTTGTCCCTCTCGTCGCCGCGGGCGCTGATGACGATGACCGATGGCTGGCGCCGCCCGTCGAGGGACTGGAGCAGCTGCCAGCCGTCGACGAAGGGGAGGCCGATGTCGAGAAGCACCACCTCGTATTTGCCGCTCCCCAGCTTCGAGGCGCCCTCCAGGCCGTCCGCGGCCGTGTCCACGCGGTGGCCCGCGCGTTCGAGGGCTGCGGTGAGCACTCGGCAGAGGGGCGCGTCGTCCTCGACGACGAGGACCCGCCCCACGGGGGACGCCACCGTCCCCCGTGGCGACCTTGCCGGTCCCGCGCGATCATGCGCGGAGGGCGGGGGAGCGCCGTTCCGGAGCGGGGCGGGGGTCCCCGGCGCCGGCATCATCCCGGCGCCGCGGGCCGGTAGCGGGCGGCCAGGGTTGGAAGGTTGCCCTGGGCGAGCATCTGGCGCTGAGCGTCGTGATACCGGTCGACGACGCCAGCGTCCTCCAGCGCCGGGACGCAGACCGTCTCCCCCTCCTCCAGGGCACGGAGCGAGGCGGCGACGACGTCATCCGCCGACATGGCCGCGACCGGCCGCGCCACCCCGGCGACGTCGTGGAACTCGGTCGCGACCGCCCCCGGGCAGCAGACCTGGACGCGGATTCCCTGCGCGGCCACCTCCTGGGCGACCAGCTGGGTGAAGGTGACGATGTACGCCTTGCAGCCGGCGTAGGTGGCCCGGGCGAACCGCCCCATGGAGGCCGACTCGCTGAAGGCGAGGAGCGAGGCGACGTTGATGATGGCGCCGTCCCGGCGCGGCACCATCACCGCCACCGCCGCCCGGGTGAGGCGGGTGACCGCCCGCACATGGATGGCGACGAGGTCGTCGGCGACGTCGGCGGGGAGCGTGGCGAAGGGCATGTAGCCGGCGAACCCGGCGGAGTTGACCACCAGGTCCACCCCTCGGGCGATCCTCTCCTCCGCCGCGGCGAGCCCGCCGGGGTCGGTGAGGTCGGCCACCAGAGGCTCCACCCGGACAGTCGAGGTGGCCCGGATCTCGGCCGCCAGCGCCTCCAGCCGCTCCTCGCGGCGGGCGACGGGGACCAGGTCCCACCCCGCCTGCGCAAGCTGGACAGCGTAGGCCCGGCCCAGCCCCGACGAGGCGCCGGTGATCAGCGCCAGGGGCCTCGCAGCCGATTCGTCCATGACCCGCTCCCGCTGTCCGTCGGAGGCGCCGCCTGCGGCGGTGAGCCTCGTCCCGACTCCGTCAGCTCAGGTATGGTGCCAGCCCCTGGGCCTGTTCCGCTGCGTCCATGATCAACTCGCTGACGGTGGGATGGGCGTGGATGATGTCGCCCAGCTCGTCCACGGTGAGGCCGTCGCTGATGGCGACGCCGACTTCGTGGATGATCTCGACGGCGTGGACACCCATCACGGTCGCGCCCAGGATCTCCCCGGTGGTGGAGTTGGCGTAGAGCTGGGCGAGGCCCTCGGTCTCGTTCTCGCCCTGCGCCTTGCCGTTGCCGAGGAACCGCGCCTGCCCAACCTTCACCGTGTGGCCGGCCGCCGCCGCCTGTTCAGGGTTCATGCCCACGGTGGCGATCTCGGGGTGGGTGTAGATGCAGGAGGGCACAACCGTCCGGTCCATGGGGCGCACCTGGACGCCGAGGGCGTTGTCCGCGGCCCGGGCACCCTCGGCGCTGGCCAAGTGGGCGAGCTGGAGGCCGCCGATGCAGTCGCCGGCCGCCCAGATCCTGGGGTTGGCGGTGTGCAGGAGTTGGTCCACGACGATGTGACCGCTGGGGGTCAGCTCGACCCCGGCCGTCTCCAGCCCCAGGTTGGCGGTTTGTGGGGCGCGGCCGACGGAAACGAGGAGGAGATCACCCTCCAGGGCGGTGTCGCCGTCGAGGGTGACGGTGACCTTCTCATCGCCGTACGCGACGGACTCCACCTGGCGCCCGGTGTAGAAGGCCACCCCCTCCTGCTCGACGAGGGTGCGGAACTGGCGCACCACGCGCGGGTCGATGCCGGAGAGGATCTGGGGGAGGACCTCGATCACGTCCACCCTCACCCCCAGCGCAGCGAAGAGCGAGGCGAACTCGCAGCCGATGACGCCGCCGCCGATGACGACGAGCCTCTCGGGTAACTTCTCCAACCGGAGGATGCCGTTCGAGGTGACGACGAGGGGATGGCCCATGTCGATGCCGGGCAGGCCACTGGGCTCGGTGCCGACGCAGATGATGAGGTGGTCGTACTCGATGCGGTCGTCGCCGACGCGGATGGCGCCGTCGTCGAGAACGCCCTGGCCCTTCACCACCCGCACCTTGCGCCGCTTGCAGGCGGCCTCGACGCCGCCGCGCATGGTGAGGACGACCTCCTCCTTGCGCTGCATCATGCGACCGAAGTCGACGCTCACCGGACCGACGGAGATCCCCAGGTCGGGGGCACGCCGGATGCGCCGGAGCAGGTCCCCAGTGGCGAGGAGCGACTTGGTGGGGATGCATCCCCAGTTGAGGCAGGTGCCGCCCAGCTCGGCGCGTTCCACCAAGACCACCTCGGCGCCGCGCCGGGCGCCGCGCAGCGCCGCCACATCGCCAGCGGGCCCGCCTCCGAGAACGACGACCCGCGAGGTCACGACGAGCGCGACCGCCGGGCGGCGGGGGAGCGGCGTCGCGGCGGGATCGGGCGGATCTCGGCGAGTTCAGCCGCCACCGCCTCGTGGCCGTTGCCATCGTGGGGCTCCTCGCCCGGGGTGCTAAGCCTCGGCCGCGCCGTGGTCACGAACTCGCGCGCAGCCGGGGACGTCAGCAGGGCCTCGCGGATGATCCGCTCCTGCTCGATGACGTGGGATCCCTTGTATCCCTCCGAGGGGCTGGCCCGGCCGGGCCGGCCGATGTACTCCCAGCTCACCTCGTAGGGACGGGCCAGGCCGATGGGGCGCTGCACATGACCCCAGGCGCCCATGTTGCGCGGCTCCTCCTGCACCCAGAAGAGGCGCTCCAGGTTTGGATAGCCTGCAACGAGCTCGAGGATCTCATCCAGGGGGATCGGGTCCAGCAATTCGACGCGGGCGATGGCGAGGTCGGGGGCGTGCTCGCGGAGCTCATGACCCTGCAACTCCCAGTGGATCTTGCCGGTGCAGAGGAGGAGGGTGCGCACTCGCTCCGGATGCTGCGCCGCCCGGGCGTCGTCGATGACCGCCCGGAAGGTGCCGCCGGTGAGATCGGCGAGGCTGGAGCTCGTCTCCTGAGCCCGCAGCCCCGACTTGGGGGTCATGATCATCAGCGGCCGCGGCAGGGTGGCGAGGGCCTGGTTGCGCAGCAGGTGGAAGTACTGGCCCGAGGTCGTGCAGTTGGCGACCCGGATGTTGCCGTGGGCGGCCAGCTGGAGGAAGCGCTCCACGCGGGCGCTGGAGTGCTCGGGTCCCTGTCCCTCGTAGCCGTGGGGCAGGAGGAGCACCAGGCGGGAGCGCTGGCCCCACTTGGCCTGGGCGGCGACGATGAACTGGTCGATGACCATCTGCGCGTTGTTGGCGAAGTCGCCGAACTGCGCCTCCCAGATGACGAGGCAGGCGGGGTCGGCGGCGCTGAAGCCGTACTCGAAGGCGAGGGGTCCCACCTCGCTGAGCGGGCTGTTGTGCACCTCGAGGGCGGCCGCTGCACCCGAGAGATGCTGCAACGGCACCCAGATGTCCCCGTTGAGCTCGTCATGGAGAACCATGTGCCGATGGCTGAACGTGCCGCGCGCCGTGTCCTGACCGGTGAGGCGAACGGGGATGCCATCGAGCAGCAGGGAGGCGAAGGCGAGAGCCTCGGCGTGGCCGTAGTCGATGTTCCCCGACGACAGTGACGCGCGGCGGGTCTCGAGCTGGCGGCCCAGCTTGCGGTTGACGGTGAAGCCGTCGGGGGCGGCGTAGATCTGGTCGTTGGCGGCGCGGAGGATTGCCTCGGACACGCTGGTGGCGACGTCGAGGCCGTCCAGCCTCGCCGCGGATCCCGGCCCGCCGGAGGTGTCCTCGTCCATCAGGGTGGTGAGGTTCGCCTTGACCCGCTTGTGGGCCTCGCCGATGCGGGCGTACACCTCCTCCGATTGCCGCGCCGCCTCCTCCGCCGTGATCAGCCCGTCGCCGACAAGCTGCCCCACGAAGAGCGCGCGCACTGTCGGGTGCTCACGGATGCGCCGGTACATGACGGGCTGGGTGTAGCTCGGCTCGTCGGCCTCGTTGTGCCCGAAGCGGCGGTAGCCGATCAGGTTCATGACGATGTCGCGATGGAAGATCCGGCGGTAGTCGTGGGCTAGTCGCACCGCGGTGATGCAAGCCTCGGGGTCGTCGGCGTTGATGTGGACGATGGGGATGTCGAATCCCTTGGCGAGGTCGCTCGCGTAGCGGGTGGAGCGGGACTCGCCGGGGTCGGTGGTGAAGCCGACCTGGTTGTCGACGATGATGTGGATCGTCCCGCCGGTCGAGTAGCCGGCGAGGGACTGGAGATTGAGGACCTCCTGCACGGCGCCCTCGCCGCTGAACGAGGCGTCGCCGTGGATGAGGATGGGGATGGCTGCCTCGGTGTCGAGGTGGATCGACGCCCCGTCCCGATGTGACTGCAAGGCCCGCGTCCAGCCCTCGACGACGCCGCCGACCGCCTCCAGGTGCGAGGGGTTGGGCACCAGCCGGACAGTGATCGGCAGTCCGGTGTCGGTGATGTAGGTGCCGGTCGCGCCGAGGTGGTACTTCACGTCACCGGTGGGGTCGTCGATGGCGCCGCTGACCCGCGGGCGCAACTCGCCTCTCTCGAAGGATTGCAGCAACTGTTCGTAGGGACGGTTGACGACGTGGGCGATCACGGCGAGACGGCCGCGGTGGGCCATGCCCATGACCACCTGGTCGGTGCCGTCGTCGGCGATCAGACCGAAGAGCTTCTCCAGCATGGGCACGAGCATGTCGGCACCCTCGCCGCTGAAGGTCTTCTGACCGAGGAAGGCGCGCCGGAAGTAGCGCTCCATGGCGTCGACCTTGGTGAGGCGCCAGAGCAGCCGCAGCCGCTCGTCCTCGGCGAGGGGGAGCCGGTGGGTGCCCGACTCGATCTGCTCGCGCAGCCAGAGCCGCTGCTCGTGGCTGGAGATGTGCTCGATCTCGTAGGCGATGGTGCCGCAGTAGGTGCGGCGGAGGTTGGGCAGGACTTCGGCGAGGGTGCGGCCGGGGACGTGGACGTTGAGGAGGTCGGCGGGGATCCGCTCCATGATCTCCGGGGTCAGGTCGTAGGTCTCCGGCCGGAGCGCCGGGTCGCCCGGGGGCGGGGTGCCCAGCGGGTCGAGGGAGGCCCCCAGGTGGCCGTGGGTCCGGTGGGCCTGGACCAGCGAGGTGGCCGCTTGGATGGCCGCCACCAGCGCCCGGTCGCCCTCCGTCGCCGTAGTCGGCGCCAGCAACGCCGCCTGCGCCTCTGCCGCCGCCCGCAGGGCGGAGATCTCGTCGACTGGCATCTCCAGGCCCAGGCTGTCGAAGACCTGGGTGTAGAAGGCGTCGGCGCCGGACAGCAACGCCTCGATACGCCCGAGGAACTCTCCCGACTCGGCGCCCTGGATGATCCGGTGGTCATAGGTCGAGGTGAAGGTCACGACCTTGGCGACCCCGCGCTGGCGCAATTCGGCCTCGCCGAGGTGCCGGTATTCGGGAGGGTAGCCGATGGCCCCGGCGGCGATGATGCAGCCCTGGCCCGACATGAGCCGCGGCACCGACGCCATGGTGCCGATCCCGCCAGGGTTGGTCAGGGTGAGGGTGGCGCCCCGCAGATCGTCGAGGGCCAGCCGGTTTCCGCGAGCCAGGTCGACGAGGCGTTCGTACTCGGCATGGAAGGCCGCGAAGTCCAGTGTGGCGGCGTCGCGAACGACGGGCACGACGAGGAACCGGCTGCCGTCCTTGCGCCGGCTGTCCACGGCCAGGCCGAGGTGTACACCGTTCTCGGCGCGCACCGGTTTGCCTTCGTCATCGTGCTCGAGATGGGCGCACATCTGGGGCATCTCGCCGGCGGCCCGGGTCAGCGCGTACCCGATTAGATGGGTGTACGAGACCTTGAGGTCGCGCCCCGCCCGGCTCAGGCTCGCGTTGAGCTGACGCCGGCGCGCGTCCAGGTGGGCGACGGGGATGGTCCGGAAGGACGTGGCGGTGGGGATCTCCAGGCTCCGCTCCATGGCGTCGACGAGGGCACCGGACGGGCCGCGCAGGGGGGTCACGGTCGGTGCGTCGCCTCCGGCGACGGGTACGCTCGACGGCACCAGTCCACGGTGGGGCGGCGGGGTCTGGCGGGGCTTGGTCGGATGCTGTGGGTCCTGTGGCGCCTGCGCGGCGGCCCGGACGTCAGCATCGCGCACCATGCCCCCGGGGCCGGTGCCCCTCACGCGGCGAAGGTCGATGCCGGCGATGGCGGCCGCCCGGCGAGCCAGTGGTGACACGGCTTCCGCTCCGGGATCGGGCGGGGGCGGGGGGATCCGCTCCGCGCGCTCGGTCTCGGACGTCACGAGTTCGGGTGAGACCACCGCCGCTATGGGGGCCATCGCGGAATCGGCCTTCGGGGCCGTTGTGGCCACCTCTGCGGCGGGCGCCGCCTGTGCGGCCGGGAAGGTCGGAACGGGAGGGGCGGAGACGGCGGGCTCAGCCGCACGCGGCTTGGGGGTCGCCTTGCTCGGGGCACCGGCGTCCACCAGGCCCAGCCTCCCGCCCACCGGGACCGCCTTCCCCTCCTGGGCGGAGATCTCCGAGAGGATGCCGGTGATCGGCGAGGGGACCTCGATGTCGACCTTGTCGGTGGTGACCTCCACCACCGTCTCGCCCTCGAGGACAGGATCCCCAACCTGTTTCGCCCAGCGAGCGACGATCCCCTCGGTCACGGATTCTCCGAGTGCCGGGAGGAGGATGGGAGCTGTGTCAGGCACGGATGGGGCTCAGCCTTCGGAGGTGACTGCTCTCGGGGGACGGATGGGCACCGCGAGGGCGCCCCCGTGTCCATATCCTCTCACCTCCGCGCCAAACGGTGACCATGCGCCTTCAACGCGCCGGCATCGTCGGCGGGAGGGCACGCCGCTGCCGGGGGGTGGCGCCGTTTCGCGCCGGGCGTGGCGAGGTACGGGAATCATCGAAGCCACCGCCACCGACCCATCGCGGCCCACACTTCCCATGATGGCAACGACCTTCCACGACTACTACGCGACGCTCGGCGTCGTCCGCACGGCGACGGAGAAGGAGGTCAAGAGCGCCTTCCGCAAGCTCGCCCGCCAGTACCACCCCGATGTCAACCCGGGGAACAAAGAGGCCGAGGCAAAGTTCAAGGAGATCACCGAGGCCTACGAGGTGCTCGGCGACCCTGAGAAGCGCAAGAAGTATGACGAGCTGGGCCCGCGCTGGCAGGAGCACGAGGCGTGGGAGAAGGCGGGCCGGCCGGGTGGCTCCCGCCCCGGCGGCGGCCCCGACGTCGAGTACCGGACCGTGTCCCCAGAGGAGCTTGAGGGCCTCTTCGGACGGCCCACGCCCTTTTCCGACTTCTTCTACGACCTCTTCGGTCACGGGGAGACGGGGGGCGGCGCACGCCAGACGGGCCGGGCCGCGGCGCCCGCCGCGCGCCGCGGGAACGACGTGGAGGGTGAGGGCGAGATCAGCCTCGAAGAGGCTTTCAGAGGCACCGTCCGAACCCTGGAACTCACCGGCGCCGGCGGGACGCGACGGGTCGAGGTCCGCATCCCCGCCGGGATCCATGACGGGGCCCGGGTCCGGGCCACTGGGCAGGGTGGCGCCGGCTCCGGCGGAGGGGCCAACGGGGACCTTCTCGTCAAGGTGCACATCCGCCCGCACCACACCTTCACCCGCGAGGGCGACACGCTGCGCGCGAGGGTCGCCGTCCCCCTGGACATCGCCCTGCTCGGGGGCAGTGTCGAGGTTCCCACCCTGGCCGGCCGCCGGGTCGCCCTGACCGTGCCGCCCGAGACGCAGAACGGGGTGCAATTCCGTCTGCGAGGCCTCGGCATGCCCCGCCTTCGCGGCGAGGGGGCCGGCGACCTCATCGCCGAGGTGGACGTCCGCCTCCCTCTTCCCCTCACCCCCCCGCACCGCGTGGCCGCCTCCGGCTTCCGACTCGCCTGAGCCTGCGTCCTCAGGACCGGCGTGCGGTGCAAAGGGCGGTCACGAACGAACGATCGACGTGACCGCCGAATCGGTCGCCGGCCAGATTGTCAAGGGCCCCGACCACCCGGTATTGGTCAGTTTGAACATGGCCCTCTCTGAAACACTTGGCACTGGGAACGGCTCGGTCCCTAAACTCGCGGGGCCGTGTCCAACCTGGGCAAAGAGGTCAACTGGACCCGGCTGGTGAGACGGCCCTCACATCGTCCATAAGGAGATGCCTCCTCCGCCCGGCGTTAGCTTGACACAGGACGACACGTTTGTATAACCTTCCGCGATAGGCCGCTCGGCGGCCGGAGCCGGTGGGGCGGTCAACCGATGAATTCGGGTTGTCCAGGAGGCCCCGCCGATGGATTCGCTCAAGACGCTCGTCGATAACTGGGTGCTGCTGGCGCAGGGCGTCGTTGGCAGTCTCGGCGCCCTCGCCCTCATCGCCGCCTTCATCTATCGGATGTTCGCCGTCGACCCGCGGACGGCATACGAGGCGCGGCGATGGATCGGCCGGATTATCGTCGGCACCATCGGCGCCGAGCTGGCCGGAACCCTCGCTCACGCTCTCATTGCCACCATCCCCAGCGGGATGCACTGAGTCCCGGCGATGCGTGCGGAGGTGGTGGTCGGGTCCCTCAATCCCTTGAGCAGCCTCGGCGGGCTGATCGCCAGTCTGTTGAGTCAGTTCGTGAACAGTGGGCGGAAGGACATCCTCGGCCTGCTGAACGACTTCCTGTTCACCACGGTGGACACGTCGCGACCCGGGGCGCTGCCCCTCACCAGCAACCCGCACCTTGCCGCCTTCAACACCGACTTCAGCCTGGCTGGAGACGCGCTACTCGTGCTCGTGGTCCTCGCCGTCTTCGTCCGCAGCACCCTGGATCGCAGCGTCACCTCGGCGCATGACGTGAAAGCGGCGCTGCCTAGGGTCCTCCTCGCCGTCTTCCTGATGCACGCGTCGCTCACTCTGATGCAGGGAACGATCGACCTCAACAACAGTCT
Source organism: Candidatus Dormiibacterota bacterium (assembly GCA_963808125.1). Classification (GTDB taxonomy): domain Bacteria; phylum Chloroflexota; class Dormibacteria; order Aeolococcales; family Aeolococcaceae; genus CAWEEP01. Next base: position 37,297 of record CAWEEP010000042.1, on the reverse strand, counting down.
CAGCACCTTCGCCCAGAGCCTGGGCGGCGGTTCGATGCCCTGGACCAACCCCCTCGACCCGTCGTCCCTTCAGCAGGCGAGCCTGCTGCCGACCTCTTCAAGATCGTCGTTGTGCTGGCCCTCGTGGTGGCGGTGGTCATCCTCGCACTCACCTACGTGGTGCGGATGGCGGTGCTCCAGGTGCTCATCGCTGTCGCACCGCTCGCCGCTCTCGCCACCATCCTGCCGGAGACGAGGGGTCTTGCGCAGACCTGGGCCCGTCTCTTCTGTGTTGCCCTCTTCATGCAGGCGGCGCAGATCACCGTGCTCCGCGTCGCGACCGCCACCGGGCTTGCCGGAGGTTCGAGCCTGGCGGCCACGCTCTACGCGCTGGCGACGTTGTGGGTCGCCCTCAAGGTTCCCCAGGCTCTGGCCTCAGCGGCGCGCCAGGGCGGCGCGTTCTCCGCCGTCAGCCGCGAGCTCGGGCGCCAGGCGCGGCGTACCTCGCTGACGCTGCGCCCCGGGGACACCTGAGAATGCTGCGCGCCATCGCCGGCCTGACCGCCGCCCTGTTGGCGGGCCTCAGCCTTCTCGGCGGAGCGGGGGCTGCCGTTCTGGATTCCGCCACGACATCATTCGTCAAGCCCGTCATCGGGGCAGTGATCACGCAACCCTTCGGCTGCACCTCGTTCGCGCTTGAGCCGGTGGATCCCGACTGTCCCGGGGGGCATTTCCATTCGGGGATCGACCTCGCCGCCGCGGCCGGTACGCCCGTCCACGCCACGCTCGCCGGTACCGCGCAGGTCATCGATGACACGACCGGCTACGGGCTTCACATCATCATCGACCACGCCGACGGTCTGAGCAGCCTGTACGGGCATCTGGAGAGCGTGTGCGTCACGACGGGGAGCGGGTCACGGCAGGCCAGGTGATTGGCGGGGTCGGTGCGACGGGTGACGCCACGGGGCCCCACCTACATTTCGAGATCCGGGTGAACGGCACCCCAGAGGACCCTCAGCAGTTCCTCGAGCTGCCCTAACGCTCAGAGACCGGTAGTCGTCTCATCTCACACCACTGGAGGCATTGACATGGTCAACCGGGTGATCCTCATTGGCAACCTCACCAAAGACGCGGAGAGCCTGCCCAGCAGCGGCAAGCCGATGACACGGCTGCGCCTCGCCACCAATTCCCAGTGGCGCGACGGCGAAGGCAACCGCCAGGAGGAGACGGAGTATCACGCCATCGTCGCCTACGGCAGGCTGGCGGAAGTCTGCGCCCTGTACTGCACCCGCGGGCGGCGCGTTTACATCGAAGGGCGGTTGCGGACTCGGGAGTACTCGGGGTCCGACGGCCTTCGCCGATACAGCACCGAGGTGGTCGCGGAGACCGTCAAGCTGCTCCAGGCCCGCCGGCCGAGCGGGGACGAGGTCGGCACCGAAATCGACCAGACGGCATCACCGTTGGCAGAGGCTGTCTGACCACCGAACCCGCGCCGGCACGAACGTGGCGCGGCCAGAGGGGAAGGGCGCAGCCGGCGCCGGTGATGAACCGGCGCCGGTCCGTGCAAAGCAGGCCGCCATACGATTGCCGGAAACGCCGAGTTATGGCGGGGCTGGGATTAGGATAGGAGGCATGAGCGACAACCCAGAAGGGTCGGCGCCAGACAAGCGGAGCGACGGCGGCGACACGGAGCCCAATCCCGAGAGCGTTCAGCCCAATCCTGAGGTGGGTGGGTGGCCGACGGTCCCCAGCGAGTGGCTTCGCCCCCAGGAATCCCCCGGGGCGCCCCCCGAGCCGCTCGAATCCCTCCCGGCCTGGCCTCCGGAAAATAGCGCCCCGGCCGTTGGGGATGCCGGGCAAACGCCTCTCGCGAATGACCCCGGCCTGGCCGCGGGTGCTGCCGGTCCCGAGGCATGGACCTCTCCTGCCGCGCCGCCCTACGGCAAGGCTCCCGATCCCTGGCCTGCTCCAGCCGCGCCCTCCGCCCGTGATTCTTCCCCCGATCCGTGGCCGAGCCCGGTCACTCCGCAGCCGACGGGAAGGGCCCCCGAGCCCTGGCCTGCCCCCGCCGCTCACTCCCACGACGAGCCGGCACCTCAGATCCACGAGGACACCGAAGTGAACGTAACCGGTCAAGCGGCGTCAGATCTCGACGAATACGCGGATTGGACGCCTGGGCCACACGATCTGATTCCCCTCCTGCCCCGCGGCACCGTGATCTTCGAGGGCATCCCGTCTGAGGCGGTCGTCATCGCGGCACTGGCGCCGGCAATCGTCCACGGCGCCGTCGTCGTCCGCAAGCCCGAGGCAGTGGGCGTGGTCCTGGTCAAGGACGGCGCCCTATTCGAGCAGTACGCCTTCCAAGGGGAGGCGAAGCTGTTCGGCGAGGCCGCGCTGAACCTGATGAGCGGCTGGACCGATGCCACCGTGGCGGCCTACCTGTTCGACCCCCTGATCGTCGATGTCGCCCCTTCCCTCTTCCGCGGAAACCCCTGCTACGAGGATCTCCGGCTGTCGTGGACGGATTGGCCCGGGCTGGTCGCGGACCTCTGCGGGCGGCCCGGATCGCATGTGGTGGAACTCGACACACCGCTGGGCAGGGGCGTGACGCTCATCCTCGACGGACGCCAAGTGGCCACCTACACCGAGCGCCACCCCGAGCTGGGGGAGGCGACCCTCCTCGATCCGCTGGCGGCGACGCGAAGGGGAACCGTCTGGGTCCGGCGCGAACCGAACGGAGCGGAAGAGACCTCCGCCCAGTTTGTCCCTCCCCCACCCGCGGTGGCCGAGACCACCGACCCGCAGGCAATGGCGGATCCGCCAGGGTCGCTTCCCGGCGGCATCGACTGGTCAACTCCACCCCCGTGGACGACGGCGGAGGTGCAGCAGCCCCAAACCGATCCCTTCGCGACGTCTGCCGCGATACCGCCGGACGGCCCCCCGAGGGCCAGGTGGGGAGCACCTCCGCCGAGCATCTTTGAACCCGAGGTCCAGGCGCCGGCGTCGCCCATCGCCACGATGGCGCCCGAGTTGAAGCGGGTGGCCCGGGAGCGCCTCCAGCGCTCCTCGCCCAGGGTGGAAGAGATGATCGACGAGGCAGTGGCGCGCAACCTCCCGCTGGACGGGTTGTTAGTCCAGATCCGCGGCCTGGTGATCCGGGGCATCATGCAATCCACTCTCGATGAGGTGGTGGCGGATATGGCGGCAGTGGCCGGGAGCCCGCCCGTCTGATAGGCTTGAAGCGATGAGGTGGCGTGGACGGGTGCGCCTGGTGGCGCTACTCCTGGGGTTGGTTCTGATCGCCTCCGGGATGACCGTCATCGTCACGGGCGTCTACCACCAGTGGCTCGACCAGCAGCAGGTTGCGGCGCGTGCCTACAACGACAGCAGCGCGCTGAACTCGTGGAACAACGGCGGCAGCAAGGCTCTGGAGGGGGCCCCGTCCGCGACGGCCACCCCTGCGGCCACGCCGACCCCGGTGACCATCAGCGAGTGCGGCGGCGGTGGCTCGTCATCCGACGCGTACGCCCTGGTCGCCTTCAGTGGCCTCCCCCAGTACGACTACGCAGGTGTGTCGGTCGATGGCGACTGGAGCGCCCTCAACGACCGCTCCATGGTCCATTGGTCAGGCAGCCCGGCACCGGGCGGGGCGGGGAACGTCATCATCGCCTTCCACCGGGAGCCTGATTACCAGTACATCGATCAACTCGGGCCAGGGGACACGATTACCATTCAGGACCGGAGTTGCGACACCTACGTTTACACAGTGACTTAGCGCTGGCAGCTGGCACCCAGCGACGTGAACTCAGTTGGTTCCCACGAGCGGCCACGAACTGACCCTGGTCACTTGCACCCCATGGTGGGTCGACTACGACCGCCTGGTGTGGCGGGCCGACCTTACCAGCGTCAACGGGGTCCCCGCCTGAGCCCGTCGCCCTGCTGACGAGGCCCAACCGTCAGCGGCCGAGTGGGAAGGGCATGGGGATGAGTTCCGCTCCGGTGGGCACCTCAATCTTCAGAACTTGCCCGTCACTGCATCGGCGTAGCCACTCTCCCGGTGCCGTCAGGCTGAAGACGTCGTCGCAGTTGAAGGAGGTGTCGCCCATCTGGAATTGGCACCGCTCCCGTACCTCGAAAGAAGCCGAGGCATCGAGCGTGCAGACTGCGCGCACCTCCTCTCCCTTCGCGAACGTCACCGCGGAAGCGATGACTGAGCTATCGGGGCCGGCGGTCAGCACCATGGTGGCGGCTCCCGTGTACAGGCGCCCTGTGCGCAAGCCCCCATTACCGGGGGCTTGAGACAGGGTGACCCCGTCCACGTGGACGGCGTCGCCGCTCAGATAGACCGCGAGGGGATCGACGGGTCACCGTGACCAGAACACCGGCGGCCGCCAGGATCAGGCCAACCGCAGCTGCGATCTCGACGCGACACCGCCAGAGGCGTGCCGGGCGGGGGATCGTGCGACGGCGCCGCACCGGGCGGAGAGCCCCAAGTGGAACCGGAAGATACTGCCCATTGCGCACGATTGTCCCCGGCCGATCGCTGGGCTCCGTCATGACGTCAGCGCCGTGCTTTGAGCCCGGTCATCGGCGTGACCCACCACGGCGCGGCGTCACCGCGATCGCCTCGGTCAGCGCCCGATAGGCGGCGCCGAGGTTCGGTGAGAGCTGTTCCGCCGGCACCCCGGACATGCCGGCGAGCCGCACCGCGTTGGCGTCGTCGGGTACCTCGACAATCGCCGCAACCCGTGACCGGATGGCGTCCACGTACTCGAGCGTGAGCGGGTTGTCGCGGAGGCGCTTTGACGTGCCGACGATGTACGGGACGACCGTCGGAGGCAAACCACCCACGTCGAGGTAGTCAAGAACACCGTCGAAATCCGAGCGCGACGCAGTGGTCGGCAGGACGAGGACGTCACCAGCATCCAGCCAGTACGCGGCGGCGGCAGCTCCCGCCCCCCCCGTGGGGTCGGGCAGACGGTTCGACATGTCGACCACGATGAAGGTGTGGCGCCGCCGCAGGTGGTCGGCGAACCGGCGGATCTCCGTGCGCGAATACTCGGACGGCTCGCGCACCTCCGGATAGCACGCGAGTGCGGGGGTCGCCGCGTGGACGGGGGGCGGTGGTTCCCGATTAGCGAGCAGGGCTCCCACCACTTCCCGAACGGTCGCCGCCCCGGTGGGGAGGTTCATCTGACCCCACGCGTCGGGGTTGGCGAGGTTGGCATCGACGAGGCAGGCACTGTGGCCGATCTGGTCCAGGACCGTACCGGCGACGACGGCGATCCCCGCAGCGAAGCTGGTCTTGCCCACGCCACCCTTACGAGAGCCCATGACGACAATGGTCGGACCACGGCCCGCTAGCTGCCGCGCCAGATCTGCGTCGGACATCGGCCGGTGGCCGCGCCGCTTCGGTCGGAAGAACCCGCTCCGCGCGGCACCGCCGCGGGGAGCCGCCTGGCGGCGCCAGGTTGCTGGCCTCGAGGCGGCTTGTTCCGGAGCGTCGGCGAGAGCCTGGGGAGGGTACGCCAGGCGGTTTTGATCGCGCGCGCGATCCGAATGGAGGCCCAGAATGCGAGCTGTCGCCGCCTGGTCGAACACCCCCGTGTCGCGGAAGTCACGCGCCACCTGGACGGCGAAGTCCAGGAGGCTGTGACAGAGGAACACCCGGGTGTCCGGGACACCTGCATAGCGGGCCGCGGCACCTTGGTCCGGTGCTCCGATGTAGAAGCTTCCATCGACGCCGCCCTGCCATTCGGGGAGGGACCCTTCATGCATGAGGAGATACACCGGCTGCGCATCAAGTGGCACGGCAGACGACCACCAGCGGTCCACGTCGGACTGCTGAGTTGCGTCAGCGAAGAACGCCAGACCCCGCACTGGCGGCGTCAAGATGACGGCGGGGCAGCGCCGTTCGCCGCCCCGCATCTGATCCATCATGACGGCGAGTTCTTCAGCGTCGTCCCGATCCCCCAAGAGGACAACGAAGGCATAGCCTCCTTCGCGATCAGCGAGCAAGAAACTCGGCCTCCCGAACCTGGTGCTGGCCATTTCCGCAGCAAAACCTCCCTCTGTGTCCGTCCGCTGGGCGATGCTCATGCCCAGGAGAATCACCCCAGCGACGACGAACGCCAGGGCCCGCAGGGTGGGAGGAACCCCCCCCTTACCGCCGCGGGCGCGAGCCGCCCCGCTGAATGCCAACCAGGCGGCGCCCAGAAGGATCGCGTCGAAGATGATTGAGAGCGAAGCCAATGCGGACGCCGGGGATGGGTATCCGCCGCCAAGGAACTGGCCGGCCAACCCGAGGTCGGGCACGCCCAACGTCGCGACGGACGCTCCCAAGAGCACCAAGGCCACCGCTCCTCCCGCCAAGGCTTGGCGCGATGGCGATGTCATCTCACCCACTGCCGAGCCCTCCGGTGATGCTGGCGAAGACCGGTGCCCCGATGAGCACGATGAGAGGGATGAGCATCCCGGCGATCGGGAGTGTCACCAGCATCTTGGCCCGCGACGCGCGGAAGCGCGCCTCAGCGAGGCGCTGCTGATACACGGAGCCGGCCAGTCGCGTGTAGATCTGACGTTCGCTAAATCCCAGATTGGCATTGGCAGCGGCATCCGCCACTGTGGCGAAGAGAGGGATTCGGTACGCCTCGGCGATGAGCCGATAAAGGACGATCGTGCTCGGAGGCCGACCAGGGACCAAACGCGCCCAGCCCCGTTCGTCGACGATCGCCTGGAGCGCGCGGTGGTTCGTTGACCGGGACAGAATGCACACGGCATCCTCCAGTTGCAGGCCGCGTCCATCAGTGAGGATGGCCACCAGCATGAGCATGTCGCCGAGGGCCGTCTCGGCCTGCTCGCGGCGCACACGCGCCCTCGTGCGCAGCCAGGAAAGCTGGAGCAGAAAGACCAGCGCTGCGAGCAGAAGGGCCGCCACAGGTGGCATCGGCCAGCCGCCGGTCTGGGCGAGAGCGATGACCAGAACAGTCAGGCACAGGCCACATGAGAGGAGCGAAAGGAACACCGAGCGCAGCAGGAAACCGGCAGCGGTCTCGTTTCGGCCGGCAAGGCCCAGGAGGCGCGGAAGGTCCAACTCGTTCTGCACTCGTCGGAGCAGCGGCATCCGGGCCGCAGCCCTTTGGAGCCGTCCCCGTGATGGCGCGTAGCCTCGAAGATCGGCCAACCGATGCCAGGCGTGCACGTCGCTGGGAGTGAAGACGTCAAGCCGAGACAGCAGGGCGGCCCACAGGCCGACCACCGCCACGGCCGCTAGCGCGTACGGTAGCAGCTCCCCGATGTCAATCACCGAGGCGCTCCTGTTGCTCGGCCATGGCGCTGAGGTCCCAGCGGGTCCACCCCCGAGTTCGCGCAATGATACCGAGCAGGCCGACGAGCAGGGCGAACAGCAACGCCACTACGACCAGAACCATCTGTCCCGCGGGCGATTGGTAGTACTGCCGGAAACTGCTGATACGGAGCAGGACTGCCAGCATGACCGCCAGCAGCGCCGACATCGCGAACGTCACCGCGCGCTGCTGCGCAAGGGAGACCATGCCCTCTTCCTGCACCGCCAACTGTGCTTCTCCCACCGGAATCAGGATGGTGTCGATGGTGTCGATTAACCAGTTGAGGCTGCGACTGCGCGACCAGATCAGTACTCCGGCCGCCTGCTCCACGAGCGGCGAGCGAGCGTGCATCCCCATCTCGACAACGTTCGCGATGGTGGAGCCACCACGGCTGAGCGGAGAAAGCACATATTCGAGGTCGGGCCCCGGGCTGCGCCCCATCTCCTGGAGCGCCGTGTCCAGGGATTGATTCGAAAGCGCCATCCTGTCTCGAAGGTTGCGCAGCTGGCCAAGGAAGGCCCGCTCCATTCGCAATCGCCGATCGGCTGCCCGCCCTGCCAGGGCGAAACGAAATCCGACGGCCCCAGCGACTGGACCGACGACATATAGGAGATCGATGCCGGTGGCCAAGGCGACCACGATCCCAAGCGCGATGAACAGGATCCGCAGACAGATCCAACGCTGCCATGGCCATCCCAGCCCCGCGGCGATGTCCTTTTCCCTTTCGAGCAGGGCGAATCGATGAACCCGTCGGGCAGTCAGGCGCCTCGGGTTGACATCGAGGATTGCGGCGCACACACCGCATGCGCAGGCGATGACGACCACGACGCCGGCGACGAGAAAGCCGGGCGACGGTCCTGGCAGAGCGAGGCCGTTCACGGCAGAGGGATCTCCTCGCTGCAGAGATGCGGCTGGAGACGCGGGCCCAGCCTAGAGAGGTTGCCGACCAGTTCGGTCATGCGCTCCCAACCGCCGACGGTCGTCTCCGGTACGCCCACTTGTGATTCCCCCGCGCTCGACGGCGAGAATCCCGGTGATCCGGCGCCGGCCATTCTGGTTGGCGATATGGATGACCACGTGGAACGCCTGCTCCACGATTCTGCGGGCCATCTTCTCATTGCCTGTGAAGCGACGGTTCTCCATGACGTACTGCACCGCTTGGTCGAGGGCCAGCTCGGCGTCCTCGGCGTGGATGGTCGTCATCGACCCGTCATGGCCGGTCATCAGAGCCTTGCACACCGCCGCCATCTCCTCGCCTGGGACTTCGCCGAGAATCACACGGTCAGGATGGAAACGGAGCGAGTGGCGGACGAGGTCGAACATGGTGAGCTGGCGTGTCTCGACGTCGGCTCGAATCGACGGAATCGTCGACATCGCGGAGGTCAGCGCGTGCCACGGTTCGCCGTCGCCCCGATCCTGATCCAGGTGCAGCTCGGCGCCGTCCTCGACAACCACGATGTGATCGGCAGGCGACACGAGCCCGCAGAGCACCCGCATCAAAGTGGTCTTGCCGGTCCCGGTTCCCCCGGCGATGAGGATATTTGCCCGCCCAAGAACCAGCGCCTCCACGAGCTGCGCCATGGACTGGGACAGGATCTGACTGTGGAAGTAGTCCGCAAGGTCGCGCACTTTCGCCTTGGAAGGGATGCGAATGGCGGCTTTGACGGCGGACTGCCCCGAGACGGCCGGCCGCTTTGCCACGACGAGCCGGATTACTGATCCAACGTTCGCCTCGGCGACGGGCATAGCGTCCGTGAGCGTCCGATCACCGGTGACGCCTCGAAGCCTCACGACGCGACGGAAGTATTCGATCACCTCGTCGTCGCTGCCGAAGGGCGAGCCGCCACGGAGCACGGTCTTGTGCCCGACCGTCGACACCATCCACTCGTCGTGCCCAAGGCAGGTGACGTTCTCAAGATCCGCTCCGTAAATGAGCAGAGATACCGGCCAGAGGTGGGAGGCGATGATCATGGAGTTGCGGACCGCCACAGCGCGGTAGTGGGGATCCCACGACAGAGCTGATACGGCGGCCAGAGGCAGGCCACTCGCCTGGGGCGATTCGATGGCGCGGTGGATGACGAGGTCGACGTCGCCTTCCAGCCGTTCCTCTTGGAGCACGGACGGAGGCTCCGCGCCTCTCAGCTGCGCCACCCGCGCGGCAATCACCTGGGCTACCTCACGCTCCTCCGGGGAATCCGGGGCCATTCGCGGACAGCGACGGTGTCGTTGGGCGGTATCGTGTCGTTGCCCCGGACGGGCATTGCGGTCACAGACGAAGGTCCTCGGCGAGGCCGGCCACCTGCATAGGGACGCCGCTGTCACCCATCCTGGCCGCTGCCTTCTCGTCCCAGTGCCAGACGTCGCGAACGGGAAGATCGGGCAGCTCGCGGGCGATGGTTTCGCCGATGCTGCGCTGGAAGGCACGCGAGCGCTGCTGGCAGACGATGATCTCACCGTGGGCGGGGTGTGCCGCGCGAAGAACATTGATACTTCGGGCCACAAGCGCGGGCTCGTCGCGGATGACCGCGAATGTGCGGTGGAAGATCGAGCAGATGGCCTCGGCGCTGGCCCGCGGAGATCGCAGTTCTGGATGCGCCAACGGGTGCCCAAGGTCGGCGATGACGACATCGTCGTCGAGGCCGGTGAAGCCGGGCCCGACGCGCCGGAGGCAGTCTGAGACCTCGAAGCCGAAGCTCTGCCGGAGCCCGGGAACGACGCGCAGCCCTGGCCGGCCGGGTACTGGGACCGCCTGCGCCTCGAGGTCAGTCCCGCGGACAGAACGGTCCCCAAAGCAGTTGGCGATGCTGCGATCGTCGGTGCGCAGGTAGAGCACGTCGGCGGTGGTTCCTCCCTCCATATCACAGTCCACGAGGATCACCCGGCGGTGCTCGGCGAGGCTCCAGGCCAGGGAAATTGCCCAGTAGCTCGACGTCTGACCCGCCCGAGTGGTGTAAACGCCGATCAGGAGGCTCACGGCGACGGCGACGGCGACGGTGTGGGCGACACAGACGTCGCCGATGGTGTCGTCACAGTGGCGCATTGCTCGCCGGCGAGGTCGCAGATAGCGGCTTCGACATCGGGTGCCGGGGTCCCCACTGGTGCCTGAGCGGTCGCTCGCACCGCATGGAGTGGAGTGTTGGAAGCGGCGATCTCGACCCACGCGAGCTCATCCTGGCCGCTCACCAGAACCGTCAGCGTGTCCCCGCTGACCTGCTCCACCGTGAGCGCATGACCGATGAGGACTTGGCTGGAACCCCTGGCCGCGAACAGATCCACAGCATCCCCCGGCTGGAGGGGAGGCGGCTGGATCAGCATGAGGGTGACCTCGACACCGGCCAGTGCCGGGTTCGAGATCATCGGGCCGAAGAAGGTCGCCCGGTTGGAGAGAGAGCGAGTATCTGGAGCCGGCTGGAACGGCGCCTGGAGCCTCGTAGTTGAGATCGCCCGAGCCGAGCCGGAGAGGAACGGCCTCGACGTCGGAGGCACTGAACACAGCCCCCTGCTCAACGGCCGTGCGCAGTCGGAGAACGGTCACCGTTTGAGTGCCACTCTCAATCTCGGTGACAACGAGCAGGCCTAGGACGGCGATGAGAACGACGCTAAAGAAGACCGCCGCGTAGAGCCGACGCCGGTTCATTGCGGTCCCTCCCTTCGGAGCTGAGGCGGTGCATGGTAACCAACCCTCACCACCTTTTGCACGAGCCTTCGCTATCATGGCCAGCCGCTGTCCGCGAGCTGGCGGACATCAGCGGGGGACCTTAGCATGGCGATGGACAACCCATCTCGAGACGCTCCGGCGCGGGATCGCGACCGCGCCCTTCTTGTGCTGTCCGACGACGGCGATCTAGCGGTCGGCCTGCATGAGCAACTAGATTGCATCTACGTCGTGGTGAAGCACGCGCGCCCCGACGAGGCCGCCGACGCCGCCCGGACGTGCCGTCCGTGGCCCTGGATGCTGGCCGGGACCGGTCCTGTCCTCCCACCGGAGCTCGCCGCGGTTCTCCGGATTCGCCCCGTCTTGACTGTGTGGTACGGGCGGGCTCCTGCGACCCTTCCTGCCCGGAGCCTCGTCTTCCCGCGCTTCGCCGACCTCGTCGCCTTTGTGAGGTCGGCCCTGTCCAGCGAGGTCTTGGGCCTACAACTCGCTCCCGGGGTCGGCGTCGACCTCCCAGGGGGCGGGTTCGCCCGGAGCCCCGAGCTCCAGGCTCTGGTCTCCGCACACTCTCGACCATTCGACCTCCCGCTCGCGACGTTCCGGAACGCTGCCCGGGTCCTCGCTCATCACGGGGTTCCGATACGGCCGGGGCGCGACCTGCAGACGGGACTGGTTTCGCTGATGCCGGTGGTGTCCTCAGAGCGATGAGAGCCGACGGCGAGGTTCTGATCCTCGAGGACGACCCGGAGACGCTGGAGGAACTTCGCCAGCACTTCGCACGCAAGCGGTTCCACCCGCTTGTCGCGCGGTCCGCCTCCGGAGCGATGGCCACGCTGAGAAGAGGGGTGCCCTCGGGGCATCCGATCCTGGCCATCATCGACTGGGACCTGTCGATCGCACCCGACCAGAGCCTCGCCAGCAGCCACGTCCTCGCCGTGCTCGGGCGCGACTTTCCCGATTGCCTCGTCCTTGTCTACACCGCAAACGCCGACTCCTTCCAGGTGCGCAGCGGGATCCAGCGGTCGCATCCCCGCGCCTGGCTGCACGACAAGCGCGAGGGCGGCGCGTCTCTCATGCAGCGGGTGGACAGGCTTCTCGACCGCAGCGTCGCCGATCTGCGAGTGGTGAATGGCAGCCTGCTGATCCACGTGCCGACCCAGGCGGAGTACCACCATCGGGACGCGGTCCGCCTGACCGTGCGCCAACCCGAGGTCGTCACCTTCACATCCGACACTGCCACCCGCGCGGTGCGCCGCTTCGGTGCTTGGCTGCGCCGCCAGGGATCGAGCGCGACCGTGGTGTCGCACGGGAACCGCATGTACCGGCTGGCGGTCAAGGCGCCTGATGCCACGCGGTCAGAGGCTCCGTCGCCACGATGAATCTGACGATTCCTGAGATACGCTCCCTGCCTCTCGCGGCCGCTCTCCTCGACCGTGACGACTGCCTCCTCGCGGCCACTCCAGAATGGCGGGGCGCCGGTCCGGGGACCGTCCATTTCGCGGTCCGGGCGACTCGCCTCGCGGTCGCGACGACCCCGGTCGACGCGAACTCGACGGCGCTCCTCGATCGTCTCTTGACTGCCTTGGGGGCGGCCGCGAACTCCACGGGCGGCTCTCAGTGCCTGCGCATCGCCATGCTGGAGTCCTCGCTCCGTCTCGTCGCCGGCCGGAGCGTGGCCGCGGTGGGAACGTCTCACGACGTCATCGACCTGGCGGTGGCAGGGATCACCGCGCGCACCTGCCTGCAGGTCGCCGTCGAGGGCCGCCCTGCCTTCCCGGTCCGCGCACCGGCGGCCGCCGCCCTCGTGCTCGTTCAGCTCGCGGTGAACGCCGAGCGTCACACCCGGGCGAGCTCCGTGACGCTGATCCCGGATACGGATGCCTTCCACGTCGCATGGCCTGGGGTCGCCGCGGAGACGAGAGTGGTCACCGCCCGCCGGCGTTTCGATCGCGGGCGCTGGGGGCTCGGCTTCTGCAAGATCGCAGCCGACACACTCGGAGGGGCGGTCTACGCGCCGGCCGATCGCGGTGACGGCACGGTCGTCGCGACCTTGGACCTCGGCCTCCGCGAGCTGTCCCTTCCCGTGGCGGCCGTGCGCGGCGGTCGGGTGCTCAAAGCAACCCGCACATGGGATGAGGAGACCGGATGTCCGCCGGGAGCGCCTGTCCCGCCCGGTTCCCGACTGGCCCGTTGCCTGGAAGCGGCGCCCGAGGCTGGGGACATCGCGTGCGCCGGCGGCTGGGCGGTCCGCAGCGTGGGCGATCGATGCTGGGTCGCGATTCCGCCGGACGACGTCCTCGACCGGGCCCGCGACGTGCTCGACGGGATGGCCCACGAGCGCGCGCTCTGGGATGGCATGCCCGAGCCGCATGCGACGCGGGTGTTTGCCCTCGCAGCGCTCTGCGCAACCAGGCTGGGAAGTCCTCTGCCACGGGTGCCGGTGGGGGCCTGGAATCAGCGCATGGCCTCGCTGGCTCCGGCCCTCCGCCTGCTGATTGAGGTGCCTCGTCTGAATGGGTTGGGAGCACTCGACCCGCGAATCGTGGCCTACCTGGCGAGCGAGTTGGGCGAGGAGTTGCTGACGGACGGGGAGGATTTGATGCTGCGCATCCGTCCCGGCTACGAAGACGACGAGCACTTCGCCGATCTTGCTCGGGTGGGCGACTGGGTGCGATTGAACTGAGCCGCCGCATGTTCGATGCGGCAGAACGGCGGATCTGCAGGCGCACCCCGGCGTATCAGCGGGCGTCGTCGTCTGGCGTGATAGTCCGCTCACCAACGCGAGCGAAGGGAGCGCCCGCAGCTGCGCGCCAGGGGCGACCGGCTTTCAGCCCGGTGATGAGCAGACCGAGGGCAACCCCTCCCGTAAGACAGGCCAGACGGTGATAGGACCGGAACTCGATCCACCCAGCCACGCCCCAGCAGACGGCGGCTGGGACCCACACCCAGCGAATGCGAAGGGGCGTCTCACTCCGGAACGTAGCCGAATCCGACGGCGGCACGACTGGGTACCCGAGAGCCGCGAGCGCCTCTCCGATCGGCGTGACGATCGCTATTAGCCTTTAAGCCTGATATTATATGTACATCCAGCAGATATATTAGGCCTTTGGATACCGACCCGATGATCTTCCAAACCCCTTCCCTCACCGACGACGATCGGATCGCTCTCGACAGGATCGATGAGCTCCGGCGCGACCTCCGCTACTTCCTGGCGAGCAAACCTAATCGATGGGTCGGCACCATCCGCCGTCTGCTGGCCGCCCGGGCGCTCCGCTGCTCCAACAGCATCGAGGGTTACAACGTCTCGGTCGAGGACGCCCTCGCCGCCATCGAGGGAGGCGAACCGGCCGGCCGGGCCTCCGATGACTGGCACGCCGTCGTCGGATACCAGAGGGCGATGACCTACGTCCTCCAGCTTTCCGAGGATCCACACTTCGAGTACACCCCGCAACTTCTTCGTAGCCTCCACTTCATGATGACCGAGGGCTCGGACGGCGCCGGGCCCGGCCTCTGGCGTCCGGGATCGATCTGGGTCAGCAACGAGGTCAGCGGCGACATCGCGTACGAAGCCCCGCAGGCCACCGAGATCCCCGCCCTCGTCTCGGAGCTGATCGACGGGCTCTCCGCCGGCATCCAGACCCCGCCAACGGTTGGCGCGGCCATGGCCCACCTGAACCTCGCCATGATCCACCCTTTCCGCGACGGAAATGGCCGGATGTCGCGGTGCCTCCAGACCCTGGTCCTAGCACGGCACGGCGTGGTTGCCCCGGAGCTGTGCAGCATCGAGGAGTACCTCGGGCGCAACACCGAGTCGTACTACGCAATCCTCGGTGAGGTCGGCCGCGGTCGCTGGAGCCCCACCGCGGACGCCGGACCATGGGTGCGATATTGCTTGGCCGCTCACTACGTCCAGGGGTCGCTCGTGATGCGACGCCTCAACGAGTGGAAGGTCATCTGGGAGCAGTGCGAGGCGCTGATCCGGACGCACCGGCTCCCCCCCCGCGTGGTCGGAATCCTCTGCGATGCCGCCCTCGGGCTGCGGATCCGGAATGCCCAGTACAGGACGCGGTTGGAGCGTGCCATCGGGGAGACGGTCTCCAATCAGGTGGCCTCACGGGATCTCCATGTCGCGGTGAAGGCCGGGCTGCTCGTCGCCCACGGAAGCCGTCGCGGCACCTCGTACTCGGCGGGGCCACCCCTGGCGGAGATTCGGTGGCACCTGCAGGAGCGGCGAACGCCAATCGAGCCGTCGGACGTGTTCCAGCGACGGTAGGGCGCCGGGGTGTGGCGGAGGACGGTCGATGCCATCGGGTACGGCGGCCCTGCAGGAGCATCCAAGCGAAGGAGGCGCCCAGCCGTGGTCAGGGAGCGGGCGTCAGCCAGTCCTCGGGCGGTCGCTCCGCGACGTCCGACCGTGTCAGCCAGCCGTCGAGCGCTTTGATCAGCACACTGACCGCGCCGCGACTCCTCGGAAACCTCCGGCTGCTGGTGCACAGCAGTCCGGGGCCGGACGCTTCGCCCGCGTTGAGGAGCGGCCGGAAGTCCTTGACGTTCTCGGTGACCAGGCGCCGCGCGTGATCCGCCGACCACGTCAGAAGGTCCGCATCGGTCATCGCGCGGAGCTGCGGTTCGGCGGCAACGGCGATGACGTCGTGACCGCGCCGGCGCAGTTCCTCGGCGATGGCGAGCGAGAACATCTCGTCGAGCAGCAGGGCGCTTCGGCCCTGCGCCGGAATCACGCGAGGAGCCGCTGCTGGGCTAGCCAGGATCTCTCGGCGGTCGCCGACCCCTCGTCAGCCAGCGCGATCTCGGAGTTGATCTCCTCCGGGAAGGCCGCCTGGTAGCGGAGGGCAACACGCACCTGCGCCGGAGCGAGGTTCAGAAGCTCCGCCGCGGCAATCACGGCCGCCTCACCCCGCTCGTCGAGCTCGCGCACCGCCTTCGCCACCTCCCAGACGTCCGGTCCGAGGAGCAAGGCGGCGCGACGACCGGTCGGACCGTCTTTGAACACGACCCCCGGGTGGTCGGCCATGCGGAGCCCTTCGTCGACGAGGCGCTGAGCAAGGCCCGAGGGTGTCGCGCCGGGGATGGCGCGAGCCCGGCGGCGCAGCCTGTCCAGGATCGCCGGCTCGAAGCGAATCGAGAGTGGGGTGGACATGTAGCGCATCATAACATGTGCGCTACGACAAGCGGTGGTCCGGCTACCTGTCCCTGTTCGCCTCCCACCAGGGATCGGGCTCTTCGGCCCAGCCATCGCCCCGGTGCACGGCGGTGACCACCGTCTTGATGTTGCCCCGGACGTTGAAGTCCCCGACCACCTCGCAGTAGCGGGGATCGAGGAGCGCCACAAGGTCGTCGAGGATGCCGTTGACGGCGTCCTCGTGGAAGACGCCCCGGTCGCGGAAGCCGTTGATGTACAGCTTCAGCGATTTGAGCTCGACGCAGCGTGGACCGGGGACATAGCGGACGTTGAGGGTGGCGAAGTCCGGAAAGCCCGTTTTGGGGCAGACGCAGGTGAACTCGGGGATGGAGAACTGGACCGTGTAGTCGCGACCGGGGGTGCGGTTCTCGAAGCTCTCCAGCCGGTTCTCGGCGATGGCGCGCCGTCCGGGTAGAGGGGTGTCGGTCATGCGGCGCGCTCCTTGAAGAGGCTGCGGAGGCCCGCCAGCCGGACGGGCGCGAACGACGTGTGGCGGTCGTACGTGTCGACGCCCTCGACCCGCTTGGCCACGGTGACGATCAGGTAGGTGAGCGGCGTGGCGGCGACCTCGTAGACCACCTTGAGCAACCAGACGCTCCCGATGCTGGTGAGCACCACCGAGCCCGGCAGGGTGCCGAGGAAGCCGAGGCTCAGGAAGATGGCGCTGTCCACCCCCTGGCCCACCACTGTGGAGCCGATCGTGCGGGTCCAGAGGAAGCGCCCCCGGGTCGCCAGCTTCAGCTTGGCGAGCAGGAAGCTGTTGAGGAACTCGCCGCACAGGTAGGCGACCAGCGAGGCGAGGGCCAGCCGCGGGGACTGGCCGAGGATGGTGGAGAAGGCCGCCTGCCCGTGAAAGCTCGAATCGCTCGGCAGGGCGATGGCGATGGCGATAAAGGAGACCGCGACGATGTTGGCGAAGAACCCTGTCCAGATCACCAGCCGCGCCACCGCGTAGCCCCAGACCTCGGTGAGGACGTCGCCGAAGAGGTAGGCGAGGGGGAAGATCACGAGCGCTGCCGGGGCCGTGAGCGGCCCGAAGCGGGTGATCTTGACGGCGATGATGTTGGAGGTGACCAGGCAGGCCACGAAAAGGGCGCTGACGCCGAGCAGCAGCGGGCTGAACCGGGGGGCGCGCGCCGGCTGATCCATGGCCCCACAGAGTAGCCAAGGCGGCCGGGATCGGGAGCGTCAGGCGGGCTGGGGCGCCACAGCTGCCGGCTCGCCCCGCCGATGCTCACCTCGCCGCCTTTGGCCTCCAGCAGGACGGTGTCGCCCTCGGAGAAGCGCCTTCGACGATGGCCATAGCGATCGGGTTATGGAGGCGGCCCCCCGGCGGCTACGATGCGGAGGTCGCACTCATGACACACCGCACCGTCCGCGCCGCCCCTTTCGGCGGCCCCGTGCCGCGACCGGCCTGAGATGCCCGTCCGCCTCTCGATCCTGGGCAGCGGCAACGCCTTCGGCGGCGGCGGCGGCAACGCCGCGACACTGCTCGACCAGCACGTCCTCGTCGACGTGGGGTCACCGCCGCATCTCCTCCTCCCCCGCCTCGGGCTGAGCGTCCGCGACATTCGTCTGGTGCTGCTCACCCACTTTCACTACGACCACACGGCGATGCTGCCGCTCCTCCTCGGCGCCCTTGCGTGGGACGACCGGACCGAGCCGGGACGCCTCGTCATCGCCGGCCCGGTGGGGACCCGGGATATGGTGGAGGGGCTGATCGGGGTGGGCTTCGGTCCCGGCACGCAGCGGCGCATCGACGAGAGGGTGGCACCGGGTTACGCCGTCCTCCAGGACGGCGGCGACGTCCGGTTCGGCGAGTACCGGGTGCGCAGCCACGCGGTGGTCCACAGCACCGGCCCATCGCTGGCGTATGCGGTGGCCAAGGACGGCGTGCGGGTCGGCTTCAGCGGCGACACCACCCTCTGCGCCGGCCTGCGCCGGCTCTGCGCCGAGGTGGACGTGCTGGTCTGCGAGTGCTCCAACTGGGATGGGCCAGCGGGCGGTGGCCACCTCTGGCGGGGAGAGGTGGAGGAGCTGGTGGCCGGGTACCCTGAGGTACGTTTCCTCCTCAATCACCTACCGGGTCGCGGATCCGTGCCCGGGGCGCTGATCGCCCACGACCTGCTCACCCTCGACCTCTCGTGAGCCGCATCCAGGGGCGCGGGGCCCGCCCCGCGGTCAGACGGGGTGGGAGCGACCGGCGCGGTGGCGTAGCAGCCGCGGTGCCCGGCGGGCGATGACCGCCCAGGCGCCCAGCCAGCGGTCGCGATCCGCGCCGTCCAGGCCCGTTTGGCTGAACTCCGCCTTGCCAGAGATGAAGGCCATGGTGGCCAGGTCGGCCTCGAGGAGCGGTGGGCCCGTGCCCTCCAGAGCGTGGGCGAGGCGGCGCGCGAAGGCGGCGCGCGTCTCGCTCGGCTTGCCCTCGAGGCCAGCGATGCGAGCGGCCAGCCGGAGCCGGCGCCAGGCGCCGTTCAGGGTGCGCGGCCGGCGCCACCAGAGGAGGGAGAGCGCGAGGAGCAGGGCCACGACCAGGACGGTCCCCGGGGCGATCGCCCAGGCGGGCGACAGCCTTGAGCCGCCCTTCGGCTTTGTTGCAACGGGGGTCGTCGCGATCGGCGTGGGGTGGGCCCGCGGCGGGGCCGGGGTGGCAGTGGGCGCGCTGGTGGGGATGGGCGTGGCCACCGGTCCGCGCTGGAAGGGCGAGTAGGTGCCCTCCGCCGAGGGCGGCGTCGGCTCGAAGGGAACCCAACCGTAGGTGGGGAAGTAGGCCTCGACCCATGAGTGGGCGTTGTCACTGGTCACCCGGTAATACGGCTGCCCGCCAAGGGTGAACTTGCCGGTGGGGAGGCCGGGACCGTACCCCGTCACCAGCCGCGAGGGGATCCCCAGGCTGCGCAGCATCGCCCCCATGGACGAGGCGAAGTACTGGCAATATCCCTGGTGGCTGTCGGTGAGGAAGTAGACGATCGGCCACGTCCCCGATGGCGCCGTGGGCGGAGACAGCGTGTAGAAGAAGGCACCGGTCTGCCGCAGATGGCCCTCGATGTCGGTCGCCTCGTCATACGGGTTGGCGGCGCCCGCCGTCCACTGCAGGGCAAGGGTGTGGATGATCGCCGCCTCGGGGTTGGAGGTGGCCGAGGGGAAGCTTGTGAACTCGGTGCCGGGTCCCACCCAGGACGGGTAGTCCGTGCCGGACGTCTCGAGCTGGATCTGGGTGGCGGTGTTCACCATGCTGGAGGAGACGAGGCTCTTCAGCGTGCCCGACCCGAGGTCGACCTGGTCGACGGTGAGGAACCCCTGGGCGGTGGCCTCACCCACGGCGGTGCCGTCGTGGTCGACTGAGGTGGGCTCGCCAGCGAAGAGTGCCAAGTTGGTGCCCGCCTGGGCGGTGGCCGAGCCGGCGTAGGTGATGTGGAGCGTCACGTCCGACACGGACGGTCCGAGGCCCTGAGGGTCGCGGCTGATGGTCCCGGTCACCGGCCGCGCGCTGGTGGTCGCCGGGTCCTCGTCCACCCCCCAGTCGCCGTTGGTGAAAACCGTGTCGCTGACGACCCCCAGGTATGCGGAGACCCCCTGGTCGGTGTAGTACGTGAGCACGGACGCGTCGTCACTCTTCAGCGCGCCGCCCGGGACGACGGTGGGGCTGAAACCCACGTACGCGCCGCCGCCCCCCCAGGGCCGGCGCCCAGTCGCGGCCCGAAGAGGAAGGAGCCGGAGACCGCCGTGGTCGATGCGGGAGGGATCAGCAGGCTGGCGAGCACCACACCCCCGCCGGCGAGGAGCGCTGAGCTCCGGAACCGCGCGCCGAGACCGGGGAGGGTCGGCACCCGGCGCCAATTCCAGCCGAAGTTGAGCTCGCCCAACTCGGCGACGCCGATGAGCACGACGGCGGCCAGCAGCGCGATCGCCTCGGCGGCGCCCACCCCGGAGAGGGCCCCTGTCGAGCGGCGGACGGAGGGGGCGTTGAGGGCGTTGCAGGCGAGCACCACCAGAATCGGGAGCACGGCGAGCACTCCCCGCCGTTCCCGGAAGGCCATCCAGCCCACCCAGTAGCCGCACAGCCAAAGCGCCGAGCAGAGCCCCACCGTGAAGCTCCAGTTGTCGGTGGCGAAGAGACCAGTGAAGGCCCCCGCCAGATACTGCCCGATAACCGGGAGCACGCCGCCACCCGGTGAGAGCGGGGGGAGGATGCCGATCGTCACCGGCACCACGACGGCCGCACAGAGGGGCACCGCGAGGAGAACCACTCCCAGCCGGCCGAGACCGGAGCGCGCCAGCAGGGTGGCTTCGGTGACGGCGAGGAGGCTGACCAGAAGGGTGGGGGCCGCCGCCGAGGGCCAGCCCCCGGTGAGAACGGACGCGGTCGCCGCCGCCATGAGGAGCAGGGCGACGGCGAAGCCGCCGGCGCCGGTGGAGGCGCCGGACGCCTCCGGGGGGACGGCGGCCACGCCGTCGGCGCCGGTGGCGAAGGAGGCCGATGGGGCCGGCTGCGGGACGGGGGCGAGCGGCTCGTAGCGAAGCGCGGGAAGATCTTCTCGAAGCTGAGCAAGGAAATCACCATCGCCGCCAAGATCGGGGGCGGCGACCCGAATATGAACCCGCGCCTGCGGATGGTGCTGCTCAAGTGCCGCGGGGCCAACATGCCGCGCGAGAACATCGAGCGGGCGATCAAGAAAGGCACCGGCGGCGGCGAGACCGCCAATTTCGAGGACCTGACCTACGAGATTTACGGGCCGCACGGCGTGGCGATCCTGGTCGAGGTGAGCACCGACAATCGCAACCGCAGCGCCTCGGAAATCCGCAGCCTCGTCACCAAGACGGGCGGCAGCATCGCCACGCAAGGCTCCGTAACCAGACTTTTCCACCGCAAGGGGCAAATCATCATCGCCCGCGAGGCCGCCAACGAAGACCAGTTGATGGGGGTGGCCCTGGAGGCTGGCGCGGAGGATTTCAAGGCGGAGCCGCAAGGATACGAGATCATCACCGATCCGGCTCACTTCGAAGCGGTCCACAAGCAGATCGAGGCCAAAGGCATCAAAGCCGAGGCGGCGGGAGTGACGGAGCTGCCAACGGTCACCGTGCCGCTGGCAAACGACCAGGCGGTGGCGGCCGTGAACAAGCTGATTGACGCATTGGAAGACCACGATGACGTGAAAGAGGTCTATTCCAACGCGGAACAACCCGACGACGCAGCCCCGGCCGGGGCCTGAATCCAACTGGAAAACCCCGGAACGGTTCATCCGTGTCAATCCACAGTTCATCGGTGCATTTGAAGGGCAAGCGCGCGAATGAAGATTAAGCGGCTCAGGGAAGACAGTCTGGTGGCGCGATGCCTGGCTGGCTGGCCGGGTGGTCTTTGGGCATCGGCGTCTATTCTTCTATCCGCAGTTGGCGCTGTTCGCCCTCTGCATCTTCTACACTGCCAAATACCCTGCAATTCGACACGAACCGCAACAATTTGGTGGGCGCCAACAAGAAGCTACCACCAGAACTTCCTACGATTCAAGAAGGAGTTCCCGACGCAGGATGACCTGGTGGTGGTGGTCGATAGCGAGAACGCCGAGAAGAACCGCCAGTTTGTGGAACGGTTGGGGGCCAAGCTCGAGGCCGAGCCGAAGGTGTTCCATAACGTGTTCTACAAGGGGGACCTCAAGATGCTGGGCCCCAAGGCGCTCCTGTTCGTTCCCGACGAGGACTTGGCCGGCCTGAGCCAGAAGCTGAAGGATTTCCGTCCTTTCCTCACACAGTTTACCCGCACGACGAACCTCGTGTCGCTCTTCAACATGGTTTGCGCGCAGTTCCGCACGGCCAAGCAGGAGACCAACGCCGAAAATGAATCGCTGGTCAAAGTGCTGCCGGCGCTGGAACGCATTATCACTCAGGCCACGGCCAGCCTGCGCCGCTCGGGCACACCACCGTCGCCAGGGATCACGGCGTTGTTCGACCCGGGGGAGGAAGCCGAGCAGAAGATTTACGTCACCTTCGACAAAGGACGCATCTACCTGGTGACCTGCCAGGCGCCGACGAGAAGCTGAACAGCGCGGCGGTGGTGCGCCTGCGGCAGTTGGTGGAGGAAACGCAGACCGAGGTGCCGGGTCTCAACGTCGGCCTGACGGGGGAACCGGTGCTGGAGATGGACGAAATGGCCCAGTCGCAGAAAGACACCGCCCTGGCCGCCGTGGTCTCGCTGGTGCTCTCCGCGCTCATTTTCATTTACGGCTACGGGGAGACCGGCCGCGAGCAGATCCTTTTGCACGGAAGTTTGTCCGGTGCTGGTATTGATAACCGTTGCCTGTTTGATGACCCGCATATCGTTATCCGGTAAATTGAGAATGGAAAATTCAATGGTATACAGGGGTTGAAAATCGCCTCCGGGTCTTCCCGGCGGTATCCGCACCGTTTCGGGAGGCCGCGCCGGTTTGCGCAGTTGCAATACGGGCCTGGACTTAAGAAAACCGATCGTGCCGGTTACCGGTTGCGTACGGTTGCGCGCTTTATCCTCGGCATAGACCGCGTACGCATGAACGCCTTCCTGAAGCTGGAGACAAAAACTGGAATTGGGTTGCAAACTGCCGGCCACAGTCCAGTTGGCGCCTTTCAAGCCGGAAAGTTCCCAACCCTTGGTACGCCGACAACTACAAGCAACTCCGCTTCATCCAGAAGAAAGACTGGTACGTAAGGCGGAGCTTCCGTATCCCCGAGCAGTGGTGCGGCCGCACGATTCGCCTGCGCTTTGACGGCCTCGACTATTTCGCCGCCGTTTGGCTCGATGGGCAGTTCCTCGGCTTGCATGAAGGGATGGCCGGCGGCCCGACGTTCGACGTTTCCAATCGTCTCCAGCCCGGTAAAGAGCATACGCTGCTGGTTCGCCTGTTGCACGAACCGGCGGCCGACGAGCCCTCGGCCGCGGTGCTGGCCGGCGAAGCGATCAAATCGAAGGCGGTCGACGGCATCAGCTATCAATGGGCCAATCGCTACCGCTCAATCGGCATTTGGCAGCCGGTGCGGTTGGTCTGCACGGGCCAAGCGTTTTGCGAGACCCCGGTCGTGCAGACCGAGGCGATTTCCCCCGGCAAGGCCCGGCTCTCGCTTCCACGATGATTACCAACGTCGGCAAGGCGTTCGAGGAACATCTTTTGCGCCGGCATCGTCGATCTCCAAACCGGCCGCGCGGTATGGCAGGAGGAATCGAGACAGAAAGTGCCGAGGGCATTTCCTACTGGGAACGCTCGATCGAGTTGCACAATCCGAAACTTGGTGGCCCAACGGCATGGGCGATCACCCGCTCTACCGCCTGGAAATCGCGATGGCAAGCGGCGACGGTGAACGGACGCCATCGGACCGCTTTGGCATCCGCACCATCGAGATGGGCCGATGGATGCTGCCGGAGTATCCGCTCGGTGCATAGCGTTTGGGATTCCATTCAACGTAATACAAAGTAGCAGTGACCAATGATGGAAATCGTTAACGTTCGTTTACCTGAAAAAATCATCTCAGACTTTAGATAAACTCGCAAGGAAACATAGCCTCACCCGTTCAGAAGTTATGCGCCAAGCGTTAACAATTTACATTCATTTGACTGAAAATGTAGGCACCATGTTGCGACCGATAGTTTTCCAGGTTAAACCTGCCCAAATAAACTACACCCGAAGAGGCGACGTTTCAATCCTAAAAGTCCCAACTGGACACGCCATTGTTGCAGGCTCTACGTCTTCTGGCGCTGTTGGACCCAAAGAAATGGATAAAGTCAAGGTAGATGGACAGGTTTTGGGGAAATTTTTGGCAAGAGTTGCCTTGATGGATGTTATAGCGACTGGAGCGTTTCCTGTCCTTTTATCGGTTACGTTAGGTGTTGAGAAGGAACCCACAGGCAACGCAATACTTGAGGGTATAAGACGAGAAGCCCGAAGCATAGGTCTTGATCCAAACCAAGTCCTGATGGAGAATACGGAAGATAATTTTGCCACCTCACAGACTGGCGCAGGATTAACTGTTGTTGGTTTTGCAAATGAGAACGAGCTTAGACTTGGAAAAACCTGCCCAGGCGACTTAATAGTCGCGATCGGAAAACCGAAAGTTGGAGATGAAGTGATTGCGGCGGAAGCGCGTGGGGAAATTGCGGATCTCAAAAACGTTACTCAGCTTTCACAGAGAAAATACGTTCATGACATTTCTCCTGTCGGCGGGTTTGGGATCGCTAGTGAAGCGAGAATTATGGCATACGGAGTAGGAAGACAACTAAAATTTCTCGAGACACCAGGGTTAGACGTGAATAAATCAGCAGGTCCCGCCACGGTTATTTTAGCCACAATCGATAAAGAAAAACTTGAGGACTTAACTTCGCTCATTCCTAAACCAATTAACATTGTAGGAGAAATACTTTAACACATAAAAACTACTTTTGAGCAGCCTTTAGCATATGCCCGTTGCGGTCGATTTCTCCGCTGCGAATTCGAGTTGTGGAAATTGGAGTATTGTTTTCTGCTGGCACCATGTTTACAATGACTATCTCAAGCGGTTCAAACCCGGCCAGTCTACGTCTTTGGTTTATCGCTTGGGCTGTTTTCTCGGTTTCTTTGCTAACAACCAACGCCTCTAAACCTTTGCCAGAAATAGTTAAGCCAAATGGGTCATCCAACGGCACAATTTCGACTTTTCCATCTAACCCAGACGCCTCTATAAAAGCAGCCAGTTCCCTGCGTCGTTCATCATAAGTGGCTGTTCTGTGGGGTTTGCCCATTTTTGAAACAAACGCGTCAGACGATAAGCCGATAACAACTCTGTCTCCAACTTCAAAAGCCATGTCAAGTAATGCTTTGTGACCTCTATGGAGTTCGTCAAAAGTTCCTCCAACTGCAACTTTCTTGAATTGTTTCATTTTATCAGCCTAGCGCCCTGAAAATCAATCTTGCTAACTATCACTTGTTGTTGGGGCAAGGTTTGTTTAAAAGCTTCTGCTACCGAGTTTACGTTCTTTTCATGCACTATAGCGTGGACTGCTTCACCAATCATGTTTTGAGCTGCACCAACTGCACCTGCCTTCTTCGCTGACTCTGTGAGATGGCGGATTCTTTCAGTTGCGAATCCAGCCTTCTGTGAGAAGGCCCAGCAGCATTCTAGGAAATTCTCCAAGGTTGGCTCTTCCAAAATGGCGTTCTAAGTTTTTTTTCCGTAATTGTTAATTTCCTTCTTTTTCTGCTGCGAGGACAATACTGAATCTTTTGAGATTTTAGATTTGAAATAACCGGCAACCACCATGTACTCGGGGCTTATGGGAATTCGGTCAATTTGGCAAACCCCAGGCGCTCCGGGTTCAACCACAAGCACACAGCCGCCGCTAAAAGTTAACGAACTCACAGTTCCCAAGCCAGTTAAGCATTGAATCTCGGCAACATGTGCGATTTTGCCAATCTGATTGTATGTTAGAGGCAACCCAGTAGCTTCTCTGAGCGCTAAGCCAGCCGTTAATGCTCCTCCAGCGCTGGTGCCAAACCCTGTTCCAATGGGCACTTCAATTTGGTGTTCAACGGTAACTGCGTATTTTGTATCTGTTTTTCCCAGAAGCGTTTCAACCACTTGCTTAGTTGTTTTTGCTTTCAGGGCAGGTTTGGAATTAATAAAAACGTTAATGACGTTTTTTTCTGCTTCTTTAGCAGTCACAGTTGTTGTGACGCCTCTTTCTAGTCCAAAACCTCCACCTATAGCGCCAACTTTCTCCAAATCAGTAATTGGTTTACCGTTTTGGGTGTCGTGGATTTCAAAAAAGCTGGATATTGCCGCTGGGGCGAAAGCTTTAGCGGTTTTTTTCACTGAGTTTCACTTTGGTTCTTTTTAGCTAATGTTGGAAACGCTTTGTTGACTGCTGCAATTATTGGTGGTCCAAGGATTAGTATGAACGGGATTTCGGTGAAGAAGGTGAAGAAAAAGGTTGTCAGAGCGATAGTTGTAGTGAATGGTGTAGCGGCGGCAGTAAAGTATTGTACGAAAACGGGTACAGTTACCCCTATTATGGCAGCGCCAAGCAGCATACCGATTATCGAACCAACTTCAAAGCTGCGCCATCTCGAGTTCCTTAAAATCACCACGGGAACTAAAAATATTACATAACTTGCTGCAACAACGCCCATGAAAGCGATTTTAGTCCAGAAGTCCAAACCAGTGTACGTGTAACCTATCCATAAGAATAATGCTGTAGCTATTCCGTAAGCCACAACAGGTGTTGCCCACCGTATTTTTTTCTTGGCGATGTACCCGATTAAGAAGAATGCCACAAAGTTGCTGGTTACCCCAGCCAACAGGCTAAGCAACAGGTTGTTTCCAAAGATGGCATCGCTTATGAAGATGCCGACTGCGGCGCCGATTCCGCCAACAAGCGGACCAAACACGACGGCGAAGACCGCGGGAACAATGACTGGAGGCCAGAATCTGACTCCTCCATATGAAATTGGGATTAAGCTGTAGAAAATGTAGCCGACTGCTACATACAATGCTATGTTTAACGCTAAACCTGCAACATCTATTGATTTAAGTTTCAGCATCTTAATTTTTGCTTCCTTGTTGTTTAATTGTTGACGCTGATGAGAGTTCTTTTTGTAGATAAAACTTACCTTTGAATTGTTTAAACATGTTTAAACAAACCAACCTCAATCAGTTTGTCGCGTTCAAACATTATGAGCCTAACGAACCTAAAACCCACTTTAACCCAAAAAAGCTAATCGACTAATAGTCGGGAAATAAAAGAAAGGACTTCTATTTTTTGTGCCTTTTGATCCTTTCTTGGCGCTGAGTCTTCTTGCGCCAATCTTTCTTGCGCTGCGTCTGCATAGAGAACCTTTCTTGGCGGGGAACATCTAGCTTCCTAAACCGAGACACATTTCCATAGAAATTTTCAGTTGATATTTTGTTGTCTTTCAAATCTTGAATGTTCTGGTTTAATTCCTCTTTAGATTC
Source organism: Candidatus Dormiibacterota bacterium (assembly GCA_963808125.1). Lineage (GTDB taxonomy): Bacteria > Chloroflexota > Dormibacteria > Aeolococcales > Aeolococcaceae > CAWEEP01. Next base: position 10,164 of record CAWEEP010000042.1, on the reverse strand, counting down.
GGCATCATTTGCCTTGTCGAATGCTTCTTCATAAACAAGGTAAGCGGCATGAAATTGAAAATTCGAGAGGTCATCGATTAAAAGTTTCTCAATTTTTGAGGGTGACGATTCATTATTGTTGTTTTGCTCGTTGGGTTGTTGAGTCATGTTTATCCGTCTTTTGAATAGAGCAATGATTGTTTTTCACCCTTTTATAGGTGTGCCTATTTTTCTTGGCAGAAGAACTCTTGCTTTCTCCGGCGAACCTGTCGATGTGCGTTACTAAAGATGCTTCCTTATCTTTTCAGCGTCCCTCTCCAATTCTTCTGAACTGCGAGGATTTGTGTGATCGTGGAAAGCCTTACCATGAATAAAGCCCTCAGTTGACATCATTGGTATAACATGTACATGCAGGTGCGACACAACCTGACCAGCCGCCCACCCATTATTCTGCACAAGCCGTATTCCATCCGCAGAAACTGCATCCCTAACTGCAAGCAACCCGTTTCGCAATCTTGAATAAATAGGCTACTTCCTCTTCAGGAATCTCGTAGATGTTTTCGTAGTGTTTTTCGGGAACTACCAGTGTGTGTCCTTCGTTGACTGGGCGATTAGTTAAAAAAGCCACAACTTTTCGTCTTCATAAACTATGTTTGCAGGTGTTTCTTTTTGGATTATCTGGCAGAATATGCAGTTTTCGGACATGGAGTCATACCTTTCAGGGTTTGTTGGTAGGATATAGCTTTAATAGATTTTTGCCAGTCAATAATACTTTATGGACACTTTAGTTGACGATATCGGCAGTTTTCCGTTGCCTGCAAACGTTAAAAGAGAAACCTATAGCAGGGTATATGAACTTGCAAGAGAAGCCATAATCAATGGTAAAGACCCGGCGAAAGACGAGTTCACTTTAAAAAATTTCTGTGAGGTAGTTGTCGATTCGTTTAGAACCAAGATTCGTTCAGGCTTAGATGTGGTTAATTTTCCGCAGCATTACAGTGGAATCAAACAAGTTGGCGACGCAATCCACGCCGCAATGGAGAAAGGCTCCTTTATCGTGGATCAAGAAAGGGCTTTCCTACCTGAAATCTACGTCCTAAACCAAGAAGCCAAACGCCTAAGTGAAGAGTTCGGAAAAAAAATTCAGTTGCGAGTTTCAATTTTTGGTCCAATCGAGCAGTACCTCAGCGAAGTCGGCGCGACTGCATACCCCGATGTGCTGGATGGATTTGCCCAAACCATCAATAGATTCGCAAAAAACAGCATTCTAAACAACAAGTACATCGAAACCAAAGTAGTATCCATCGACGAACCAAGCCTTGGACATAGCAGTTTCACAGGCAACCCAGAATTAATCCGCGAAGCATTGGAGACCGCCTATGACTTTCAAGGACCAATCAAGCAGATTCATCTGCATTTCTCTTCAGGAATCCACGATATAGTTAATGTAAAAGGGCTTGATGTGTTATCTTTCGAGTATGCGGCTTCTCCAAAGAACATCGAGGATTTGCCGAAAAGCGTACTAGAAAAAGCCGATAAGCAAATACGTGTAGGAATCGCAAGAACAGACATCGACTCCATATGGGCAGAACTCTATGAAAAAGGCATAACGCAGCCTTCAACCGAACAAATTGTTGAATCTACACAAACTATGGAAAAACGGTATGAATTTGCCAAAGAAAAGTATGGCGAACGAATGACATTTACGGGTCCGGATTGCGGTTTAGGAAGCTGGCCGAGTCAGGAGTCAGCTGCGTTGGTTCTGGAACGGTCTGTGAGAGCGGTAAAGGAGAACATTAAATTCTAATTTTTTGGGGTAAAATTAAGAGTAAGAAGAAAAAATCTTCTTATTCGGGGGTCTGCTCGGATGGGGCAGGTGGTATGGGTTCTTGTTGTGGCATTGTTTTCTTCTTTGCTGCGTTTTCTAGTTGCGCCTTTGTTAAGTCTTTGAAGCCGTAGGTTCCAACTGGTGGCCAACCTGCTTCTGGCATAACTGCTGGCACTAGCATGATGGTATTTGTCTGTGATTGTTGACCTAATTCGTAGAGTATGTTCATCCATCTGAGTCTTAGTCCTTCGGGGCTTGCTTCGTACATTTTGGCTGCTTCAATCATTTTTGCTGAGGCTTCAAACTCGGCGGTGGCTAAAGTTACTCTTGCAATGCGTTCCCTTTCAGCTTGTGCTTGACGGCTCATAGCGTCCTGCAGGTTACTCGGTATAATCACATCCCGTACTTCAACGGATGTGACTTTGATTCCCCATGACTCAGTTTTTTCGTCGATGATTTCACGCAGGCGAGCTCCGACTTTTTCTCGTTCCGCAAGCAACTCATTGAGGCTTACTTTACCGATGACTTCTCTGAGGGTTGTTTGCGATGCCAATTGTGTCGCTTGGTAGTAATTCTCAACTGCCAATACTGCCTTCTCCAAATCTACGGGTTTCATGTACAGGACTGAATCAACGTTTACAGGAACGTTATCTTTGGTTAGTGTGGATTCTGTGCGGAATTGTATGGTGTCTAGTCGTGTTGAGATTTTTAGGGGTGCCCTGTCGATTAAGGGAACCAGATAGATGATTCCAGGTCCCTTCAAACCCACATAGCGTCCAAGCCTTAAGACTGGCATGCGTTCCCATTCTCTGAGTACGCGGATACCACTTAACAGGAAAAGTGCAACAACAATAGCTATAAAACCGATAATAGGAGTTAAAACGTCAACCAACTTTCATTCCTCGACTATTGGTATGCAATGCTTGGAGAATTAAGCTTTTTGCTCGGCTGGTTTAACCACCAAAAACATGCCGTTCAGCCCAACGACTTCGATAGCTTGGCCCGTTGCTATCTCGCCGTCTTTGACGGCGGCTTCCCAGAACTCTCCCATCACTCGGACTTCACCATTAGGTTTGAGGTCGGATGTTGCTATGCCTTTGGCGCCGATTAAGGCTTCTTTGCCTGTTTTTACACGTCTAAACTGAGCTTTAACCCCCACATAGAATATTATTCCCACAATTATAGCAACGATGATGAGGGTTATTCCAAGGGTTAACTCAACCGAAATAGCTAATCCATAGAAGTTTGTTCCCGAAATTGCAGCAAAAAACAGAAACGCGGCTATAGTGACTAAAATGCCTATTGCGAAAGCTAATCCAGCGTGCATGCATACCCCTCAAATAGTGTTAGGTTGAATCTGCTTATAAGGTATTTCAGATAAAATGGTTCACAAGTTTTCCGAATGATAATAACAAATTCTTTGATTTAGTTAAATAAAAAAAAGAAAAATTAGTTCCAGCGCTCGTCTAGGAATAATCGGAGCGATGGGTCCTCTCTTGGAACGAAGCTTATTTGGGGCATTGGAGAGGGTCGTCTGCGGAGTGGCGGTGCTGGCATCGGTGATGGCGGATCAATCTCTAATGGTGCACGATTTATCAGTCTTCTTCGCCTCCGTGGACGGTTGGGACGATGGTTGTTTCGATGAGGCTTTCTCTGCGGATGATTGTTACTTTGGTTTCTTTATCGATGACGTCTTCGCTTAGGAGTCGTGGTAGGTCGTAGAATTCGGTGACGGGTTTGTCGTTGAATTTAACGAGTACGTCGCCCATGGCTAAGCCTGCTTTGCGTGCTGGGGATCCTGCTTCGACGCTGAAGATCATTACGCCTGTTTCTTGTTCGAGCCCGGCTTGTTCTGCTATTTCTTCTGGAATGGCTACCGTGTTGGCGACTATGCCTAGGTATCCTCTTTGCGCCACTTTTCCAGTTATTAAGCGGTCTGTTATGGCTTTGACTTTGTTTACGGGAATGGCGATGCCTCTTTGCCAAACATAAGCGGTGTTTATGCCGATTAGTTTGCCTTGAACATCGACAAGTGGTCCGCCGCTGAAACCGGGGTTGAGTTGTGCATCGGTTGCGATGACGTTCTCCATTGCCGTGGATCCTCGCCATCCTCTGATGGCGCTGTTTACGCTGGTTACCATGCCGCTGGTTGCTGTTGGTTGATTTCGGTTGAAGGGGTTAGCCAGAGCCAGAACGTATTGTCCGACGTTTAGTTTTTCTGAATCTGCCAATTCGATGGGTGTGAATTCGCCTTTTTCTGCCTTTAGTACGGCGATGTCGTTGTATGGGTCTGTGCCGACGATTTTTGCGTTGAAGGTTTTTTCTCCTTGCCCGATTTTGATGGTGTTGCAGCCTTGAAGGACGTGGTTGCAGGTGACGATGTAGCCGTCTTTGGTTAAGACGACACCGGTGCCTCTTGACATCTGCGCTTTAACGCTCACCACCGACTCTGAGGTTTTTTTGATGAGTGTGCTCGTTGCTTCTGAGAGCGATTTTAAGATTTCTAATGGGTTAACTAATTGAGTCATTTTGTTTCCCTGAATCACTAATGGGCAAAAAGGTATTTGTTGACTAAGGAACACAAAGACTTGGTCACAAAAGTTAGGCTGGCATCATGGTGCCGCCAAAGTAGCTTACATTTCTTGCCATGACTTGCCGTGAAGACTGCGAGGTTATGCAGAGCTTGCCGATAAGCGACATCAACTGGTACGATGCCTTGAGGGCCACGTTTACGTTATTGCTGGTTAAGAATTTTGCTTCGATGTTTAGGGCAGTGCCTTGGATGTTGGCGGCTATTTGGATGGCGCCGTCCTCGGTGATCCATTTGAGGGTTACGCCTTGGTTGTTTTCGGATATGCCTAGCCAGCGGAGTATGCCGAACCATCTGCCTTTGAGTGAGTGGATGAGTTGCTGGGTCATAAGGTCTGAAGGCAGAAAAGTCTGTATGAGAGGTGTGGTTGGGGTTTCTTTGTGTGGTGCGTTGAGTTTAAGTTCAGTTATTTTGGGGTTTACACGATAGCCTTCACGTTCTTTTTTCACAATGCCTTCTTCTTCAAGGTGACTTAGAATGCGTGAGAGTGTTTCAGAATGCAAGCCTGTTCTGCGCTTTAACCCGTCGAAGGTGAAGGTGGCTAATTCCTCATTTTCAATCAACGCCAATACATCAGCATCGCGTTCGCTAAAGCTGTAGTCGGCGTCGGGGCTTTGCCAATTAACATTCAGAACAGGTACCATTAATCAATGGAATGTTAAAATGTTGCTTTTGAAGGTTACTCATCGATATTGCTAAAACGATGATAGGTTAGTTGAAGGTGATTTGGAGCAACTTTAATGGGAAAGATTCTATTTTCCTTTCAAAAACCGTGTTTTTTGCCCTATCTTGTTTTTCTCGTTTTGTGTGGGTGTGGTGGCGTAGGATTGCACACTACACTGGAGGCTTTGGAAAAGGTTGCTTTTTTGGTTTGGGTTGTTTTTCTGTTGTGGTTTGTGTGTGGGGAGATGGGTTGTTTTACACAGTCATGTTGGTTTGTATGTTGGGCTGTGTGGGTGTAGTGTGGGGTATGTTGGGTTTGGGTTAGTTGTGGGTGTTGAAGAGTTGAGGGTGCTATTGTTTTAGGTTTGTGCGGATTGTTTTTTGGTAGAGGTACAGGAAGTAAACGGCTGTAAAGGCTGTTAAGGCTATTTCTAGTGACAGAATAGGTGTGTTGGTTTCTACGGCCTTAAAGTATCCTTGTTCGAGGATGTTTGAGAAAACTAGAATTTGCAGAAAGATCGCGCCGCCTGGACAACTTAGGCCTATGCTGTTTATTATCAAGCCGATTCTGTGACTTGATGGGATGTTGATGGTCATGTCTCATCTAAGCAAGAACTATCTGCTTTATTGATACGTAATATTTGTGAAAAAAAACAAAATTTCAAATAATTATCCAAATTCCAAAACCCAAACTAAACCCTTAACCTCGACAACCCAGTCGGTAAATTATACCAAAATAAGATTCAAAAATAGTTGCTCAGCGAACCTAACGCTCAACAAGATGGGGCAAGCATCTGGGGATTCAAACTTTAGGAGCTGGTTTGTATGTCAAACGTTGGTTCGCCGAGCGTCCGTTTTCTGCTTGGCTTTCAATGCTCTTTTCGGCAAACTATTGCTGTCTTTTCTGCGGTTTAAAAGTTTCACAAATAATCTAAAGATGAAGAACAAAAAAATATATTATAAATAGAATTTCACTCCTCCAAAGGTTAATGTTTGGCGACTAGCTGCATTCAAATTCAAGAAAGGCTCACGCTTGATTTGCGTTTATATTCGGCAACTCTTAAATCGATTTAAGCATATTTCTTGTTGAGGTCGAATAAAAATGGTTGAATCATCAGCGATTGTCGCTGAAACATCTGCGAGCGGTTACAGGGTTAAATTTAACAAACAAGAATTTTTAGAACTAGTTGACAGTGCAAGACCAAAAATTATCTACCGACGCAAGAACATGTACTTCTTTGCCTTCGACGGCTTTGTAATGTACTGCAACGACAAGATCGACGAAAAAGACTTTACAGCAAAAATATTGGATGCTATCGAGTTCTCGAATTATCAATGGATGAAATAACCAAGTCACTTGTTTTCCTTTTTTCTTAGTTACCTTTCATTTGCTCGGCTTTGATTAGGGGATCCAAGAAAATTATGCTAATGCTGTCTTTTGTTGTAGCAATTTTTTTTGAAATATATCTTGTGTTTGCTTCTTCGTTATGAATGTGAATATCCATTGTTAGGTTGCACATTTTTATGTTCTCCTTCTTGAAATCTATGTGGGCAAAGCTGTTTTTAGAGTTACTCGGCATATTCTATATAGCTATACTTAATGCTTAATACACTATCAACTGTAAATAGCGAAGACTTTTTAGCGAATGGGTGTTTTCATTGTTTGTTGGCTTTCCAAACAGCTATCCGATTTCGAGGAGAAAGGAGAAGGCTTCGAAAACAGGAATTGCTTTGTTTGCTTGTTTGGTAAGCTTTCAACCTCTAACAGCCATTCTTAACCTTAGATTGTTTGTTTTAGAATAAGAATCTTGTTAACCAGAGATAATTAGTAGCTCTCTCCGTTAACTCCATATAATAAATATTATAGCCAAAAGCACGATGAAAAACTCTATAAAACCAATTGTCTTTCGGCGAATAGCCAATCTGCAATAGTTGCAGTTTGTTTGAACCGATGTTTCATTGCCGTGTATGAACGCACCATAACAACAGGGAGAATTCAAATATGTAAATAACTGTCGATAGAGTAGTTTTGTAGGAATCATCTTGGTCAAGAAAAAAATACTCAGATTTAACCTTCAAAACGTAGAGAATTCTCTTCTTGACGTGGAAAAAAACTGGAAGAAGATCGACGATGAATTAGATTTTGAGAAGATAGGTAGGCGTGACACTTTTGACTCGGTCATTAGAGATCAGATGATGAAAGCGTATAGGTACCTTGATAACCTTCTTGCAAGGGATGTTGAACCTTTCTCATTGGAAGGAATTTCGCAAATTCTAGAACTAAACAACATTGTACATTATGGGTTTGATTTTCAGCTAAGACTTGAGTATAATCAGGCAATTAAGTGTAATTCGGAGAAATTCGCTGAATACATCATTCCCATTGAGGAATGGTATAGAAAGCACATGAAGGGCAAACCACATCCGTTAAAGGTGGCAGCTGAGGTATATGTTGCTGTGCTTGGTTTTCCTCAATTGTTCATTGAAGGCAACCATAGGACAGGTAATTTGCTTGCCAATTGGATTAGCATGTATTATGGGCGACCTCCATTTGTGTTAAGTGTTGAGAATGCCGTAGCGTACTTCAAGCCGTCGAAAGAAATTAAGAGATTTGCTAACAAATCAACGTGGAGGGGTAGAAGGAGGATTCCGAAATATAGATCTTGTTTTAAGAAGTTTTGGGAAGAGAATATAGATACCAGATTTGTTGAATCTTGAAAAGACTACAAATCCAGATTACAAGTCAAAGAAAGCGTTAAGGGCTTTTCAACAGATAAACATGAGAAAACCAGACATTACGAGCCACAATTTTTATCTCCGTTCCTGCTTTCCACCAGCTATCCCATAAGCCATCGACAAAGCGATTAAACGTAAACACAGCTCTTACGATTTCGGTGAACGTCATGAACCAAAAAATCTTCAATATTATCAGGAGATTAGCAAATATAAAATCAATTTTTTCCTTAGACACGACTAAACTGCGATAGTCCTTAACTCGGATAGATTGTGTATTCGATTGTTTTATCCTGTCAGAGATGAGGGTTTCATATATAATTCTAAATTCGTTGATTGCATTTTTTTTAAGCGAACACTCAGATGGTTAATCTGCATTAATTGAAGAGAACGAAAGGTTCGAAGAAAAGTCCAAGTAAAAAATTCAAGCGTTTAGCTATCAGTTATGCCTCTTTCTTTCAACCATGCCTTTATCTTTTCGTTGATTTTGTCTCGTATTTCTCTGAATTTTGCTAATTTTTCTTCTTCTGTGCCTTGAAGAGCGGCTGGATCCTCAAAAGGCCAATAGAGCCGTGTGGATATTCCTGGGATGGTTGGGCATGCCTCTTCGTCTTTCACACAGACCGTTATGACTATGCCGAAATGGATTTTGCCCAGATACTGTGACAGGTCCTTGGAGTATTGGCCGCTTAAGTCGAATCCCAATTCATTCATAACTTGGACAGTGTAGGGGTGGATGGGCTCGTTGCTGGAAGCCTGCACTGTAAACCTCAAAATAGTCACCTGCAGATTTCTTTAAAAAAGCTTCTGCCATTTGGCTGCGCGCTGAATTTCCAACGCATAGAAAAATAACTTTGGTTTTTTCCAAGTAGATTCACTGCCTAGTATGTATTAATGTTGGTCGTTCAATTAAGCAAAGCGCTCAGAAATCCACTCTTTCATTTCGTCCCTTGTGCGGCGGAACGCTTCAAGTTTTTCTTCTGCGCTGCCCTCAACTTCGGACGGGTCTTTGAAGGGGTGATCCAAATAATCCTTCGCTTTAGGCAACCTTGAAGCAATTAACTCAGGTCTGCCCATAACTATCGGCGAGGCACAAATCGGACAATTTATTTTTGAACCACTTCGGCATACCGACACAACCAAATCGAAATCCTCACCTTTGTAAACATCAAGATTTTTAGAATATTGTCCTGAAATATCTATCCCAATTCCGGCCATGACCTTAATTGCTAAAGGATTTACAGAGTGGGATTTGTTCCTGCACTAAAAACCTCGTACCTATCGCCATAAAGAGACCTGAGCAACCCTTCAGCGATTTGAGACCGCGCCGAATTGTGGGTGCACAAAAACAAGATTTTGGTTTTAGTCATTAAACTCATCTGTTAAGAAGTTCTTTTTTGAACCATAAAAATATGATCAATATAGTCTATATCTGTGAGATTTTGATATGTTTTAGCCTTAACTGTACACAACCTTAGAAACCATTGCTTTTACGTATTTTCAGAGTCTTCTTTGGTTTCGAAAGGGCCATAAATGATGGTGTAAAAGGGTTCTTTTCCGCTCTCGAATATTGCAGGCTTAACCTCGAAAATTGAGGCCTAAGTTTTAAAACTTGCTATTACCCATTAATATTAAAAACAGCAAATAAAGTTCTATAGAGTATACGTTGGCAAGCAATATTAGGCGAATTACATTTTTGAATGCTTCTAAGTGTCTATAATGTCAGACTATCGTTTACAAGTCGTCTTTGAACCCTTTGAGAAGAACGCGTGGTGGAGAAGATACCGTTTTGCAGTTATCGACCCAAAGAAGCTCAAAGGATACCCTGCAAACTTTGTTTGTCTTTTACCTAAAAAAATCGTTGACTCAGGAAAACCTCTCAGTGAGTTCGGCAGAATATTCGGTGAAAAGAGTTCAGAGTTCGCAATTGAATTGTTGAAGGAAGCACTAAGCAAGAGAAAGATGAAAAAGTCAGAACTGAACTGGAAAAAAGACTCAAGCTCTTGAATTAGAAAGCCCAAAATTAACATGTGACTTATGTCATAAAGAATTCGATGAATACAGCCGAATAAAGTACAAACGCAAATTATGCAAAAGCTGTTTGGAAGCAAGACTTAACCAAAAACGGGCCGGATGGCATCCTCTTTGAGCCGCTGACGGAACGCATTTACGTTTTCAGCCATCGCCCCCCCAACGCCACGGTGATTGACGGCAAGGACGGCACGGTCGTTGGCACGATTGACCTCGGCGGCGCGCCGGAACAGGCGCAAAGCGATGGCGCAGGCCATTTGTATGTTGACCTCGAAGACAAGGACCAGATTGCCGTTGTTGACGTGAAAACGCTGAAGGTGACGGCAAAACATGACATTAC
>CAWEEP010000041.1:0-4206 GCA_963808125.1 Candidatus Dormiibacterota bacterium | reverse complement strand
CACTGCTCCAGCACTCGCTTGGTATCTCTCAGCGGAAACTGGCTAAAGCCTGCCAGTGTCCCGAAAGCGCGAAGCCGATTGGTGTGAACGAGAAACGACGCGCGCTCAGCGCTGAGTTCGGGAGCCGACGTGACAGTGATCCGCATGGGTGAGGTCCAAGATCTTACCGGAGCCTCGAACCGCCCAGACGCGATAGTCGGTAATGGTGGCCCAGCTTCACCGATGGTGGCTCGGGTGGAGGTGGTCGACCTGCTCGGCCAGGCCACCGGGCTTACCCTCGGGGCGGCATCTGCTCCCAGGTCCGCCCGCCGAGCAGTCAAGCCGCTGCGTTCTTCCCAGCCGCCGCGGTGATCGGCGTCCGCTACGCCTTGAGCCTACGATCCCTTGGATAGGAGAGGGCCGGAAACCTTCCGGTCCTCCCCCGCCGCATGGTCAGAGACCTTCCCTGGACGCCTGGTCTATGCCCCAATGAGTGAGCAAGGACCCGATGGCGGCACCGAACGCTGCCCCGACTGGACCGCCCACGGCAGCCCCGAAAGCGGCGCCCACGCCACCGCCAAAGAAGGAACCCACGACCCGTGCCTCCTTGTCTGGTCGCTTCTTGCTGGCCAACTTGATCACCTCCTTTCCCGGCGAAAAGTGCCCTGGTGCCTCACCAGCGCCGCCGACCAAGGCCAGTCTATCATTGGACCTCGGCAAACTCAGATAGGAGTATTATCGTCTCCAATGACTCTCTGGTCCAAGGAGGCGCTCGCCGTCCGGGCATCCCAGTGGTCTCGGGCCCGCGGGTGGGGCCAGGTCTCGGTACCGACGCTCCTCAAGTGGAAGGAGGCGGGCCTCCTTCCGCGACCCACGGTCAAGTCCCTCGGGCGGGGGCGCGGCTCGACCAGCGGGTGGCCATGGACCTGCTACAGGCGCATCTTGACGGTGCTGGCCCTTCGCGCCCGCGGCCTTGACCGCGTTCGCGACATTCGTCTCGCGTTGTGGCTCGACGGCGGCGACATCCCACTCCACCTGATCCGTGCTGACCTACACCGCGCCGCAGAGCAAGCCATCGAACGTATCCATGGCAGGCTTCACACCGAATATTGGGATACCCGGCCCGAACTCGCCGCCGAGCCGGAGTGCGAGCAGGGCGATCGCGCGCTCTATGACGGGGCCCCGGTCGCTCGAGGGTTTCGTGGCGGGTCTACACCTCGAACCGGTGGCTGACACGGTGCTCCGGATGATCATGACCAGCCTGCTGTCGCCCGAAGGCCAGCGAGCGGCGGTTGCGGTGGTTCACCAGTTCTTCGCCCCAGGGGACGGTGATGTGCCAGCTTCGCTGGCCGCCTTTCAACACCGGCTGCCGCAACCAGTCGTGGGCTTCCTCAAGGACGGGCCTGTATTCCCCGGGCCGTTCGCTGGGCTGCTCGCCCATCCTGATGCGTTCGACAGCCCCATTCTCCGCGGCATCGACTCTGCGAGCGATGGGATGCTCCTGAATAGCCGGGCTGCAGTCTGCGAGGCTCCGGCATGGTGGCAGGCGGTCTTTGAAGCGCTCGCACGGGCCCTCACCAACCAGCCCGAGGCCCTTGGACCGTATCAGCTCCTGGGCCCCCCGATCGCATCACTCTGCACCTCACTGGCAGATCGCGCCCGGGTCTACCTTCGGCACCCCCAAGCGCGCCTCGGGGGACTGATGTCCATCCTCAGCTTTGAGCCCCTCCGCGAGGACGGCGGAGAGGGGTTCTTGACGTTCATGAGAGCGACCACGGCGACCGCCACGAGAGCTCAGGACTTTCGTTCACTGCTCCCGTAGCTGTCCAGCACTTGATCGTGCCAGTTTCCTGCACCTTCACAGCTCCGCACCGATTGAGACCGCTCCACGCGGTGGTCGGCCCCTCCTCCCTGGAGGGCGAGGGCAGTGCCGTTCAGGCACCCGCCGCGATCGCGTCCCCCGAGTCCTCTGCGTCGGGGCCGTCCGCGGGGTGCGCGGATCGCCGCGCCGGGCCGCGGGCCGGCGCGTCGTGAGCGGCGAACTGGTGCTCGTACAGGGTGGCGTAGAGGCCGCCCATGCGGAGCAGCTCGTCATGGGTGCCCCGCTCCACCAGCCGGCCGTGGTCGATCACGAAGATGACGTCGGCGGCGAGGATGGTGGAGAGGCGGTGGGCGATGGCGATGGTGGTGCGCTCCCGGATCAGCGGGGGCAGCGCGGCCTGCACCAGCCGCTCGCTGGTGGTGTCGAGGGCCGTCGTCGCCTCGTCCAATTTACAACCGACGCTCAGATGCTGCCCAGAAGGCTAGACGGTCGTACCCACACCGCCGTAGAGTGGGGCCCTGCCCGACGACACCTACACCCTCGATACCATGGCCGCCGCGGTGGTGGAGCGCGGCCTCCCCGCCCCGGGGAAGCGGGCTACCGACGGCTGGGTCCGGATGGGGTTGATCGACCAGCCGCATCGGCCCGGCCTCGGAAGGGCGGGCGGGCGTGAACCGAGGCGATGGCCCGCCACCCAGGCGGCGCTCTTCCTGGCCTTGCACCAGGGACGGGTGCACGTCCCGAGAACCCGTCTCCGTGAACTCGTCAACCTTCCCCTGTACGTCTGGATCCGCGAGGGCGACGGGATTATCCCCATGCGCCAGGTCCGCCGCGCCCTCGCCACCTGGTTCGAGATCCCCCGGCACAACTCCCGATCGGCCGTGCGCGCGGCAGTCGCCACCTACGTCGAGAACTTCCGAACGCTCGGGTCATCGCGAGCCGACCGCCGCGCCCTGGTGGAGGCGATGGTCCTGGCGCGTGAGCGCCAGTTGAGAACCGGACGGTACGACGCGGAACTGCTGCGGCCGCACCTCGAGGCTGTCTTTGGCGAGCAGGTGCTCGGCCCCAACACCCTCCCCTTCGGCGTCGACGTATACCTCGACTGGCTCGCCCGGCTGGATCAGGTGGAGGCCAGCCTGAAGGCGGCGTCATACACAGACGAGCAGTTGACCTCCGCCCGTGAAGCCTGCCGGGTCGCACTCCAGCACAACCGAGAGGAATGGCCGAAGCTCGCCCTTCGCACCGACATCGGAGCCCTCTTCAAGCAACCGAGCACCTCGACCGAGATGCGGCAGGCGGGACAGATCATCGTCGCCGTACTAGGGGCGATGTTCGAAGCCGGCAGCCCGACTGGACGCCCCTCCCGTCCAACGTCATCCACGGTCAATGCTCCTGGGCAGGCTATCCCCAGCACCCCCCGGCCATGCTGGAGATGTGGAGCAAGTGCCTGCGGGGTCACACGCTGCTCGAGCAACTGCGACGGCTGATCGCCCAGCTTTCCGTCGGAGAGAGTCAGCCCCCGTTGATCCGCGTGCGGCAGCACATAGACCTCGAAGCCTCGGAGCTGGTGGCCATCGTGGAGGCTCTTCCGCCCATCCCCGAGGAGGCCCCCCTCCTCTCCGCCGAGGTCGCCTACAACCTGCGGAGCGCCCTCAATTACCTCGTGGGCGAGCTGGCCCGGATCGACACCCGTAGCGATCCCGAGGCCGACAAGCGTCAGGCCTTCCCGATCGTCACCGCTCCTGAGCAGTGGCCGGCCGACACCGTGCAGAACCGCGACCTGCGTGGACTCAGCAAGCGGCACCGGGCGATGATCGAGCGCCTCCAGCCCTTCCATCCTCGGGGCGACCGCCTCGGCAAGCCCCATCCGCTCGCGGTCCTCCAGGCGCTCACCAACGACGACAAGTACCGGCGTCGGCCACGCCTCTACCAGCGGCTCGCCTACATTGGGCCGCTGGTCGGTGTTGAGCGACCAGGACACCACTGCCGTGTTGACCTCGCGAAGCTGGAGGCGATCCCCCAGGAGCAGTGGGAGGCGATGCTCTTCCGGGAGCTCGAAGCCGGTGCCGAGCTCTTCCGCCTCCCTCTCATCATCGACGGGGCGTCCCCCGAGTTCAGCGTCGACATCGAAGCGCTCACCTACGTGGCGATGGGCGCGGGTGTCTCCCTCGTGCAGAGCCTGAGTGGCATCGCCGCGATGGTCGCCGCGATCCTCCGGGACTTCCAGCCAGAGTTCGACGCACCACGGGCGCGCGCCGTCTGGAAAGAGCGCGGCAGCAACGTCGAGCATCTCCCGTCCCCGCCCGTCGCGGGACTCGGGGCAGCCTGACCACCTCCCTCCCTGATGGCTCGGCAATCAGCCAGGCGCGGGCGACCCAGATTCGCCCTCGGGGCGGACCACTGAG
>CAWEEP010000040.1:0-10008 GCA_963808125.1 Candidatus Dormiibacterota bacterium | reverse complement strand
GGCCCGAGGCGGCGGCCACGGCCTCGATCCGGAGCAGGAGCGGGCGCTGCGGGCGCTGTGCAGCCCGGCGGGCTGGGCGGGCACCGTCGGCATCGCCGGCTCCGGCAAGACGACGACGCTGCGCCCCGCGGTCGACGCCATGCAGGCCGCCGGCTACCAGGTCCTCGGGGTGGCGCTGGCCGGCGGCGCCGCGGAGGTGCTCCAGGCGGAGACGGGGGCACCCAGCTGGAACATCGCCGACTTCCTGGTGCGGTGCGAGTTGGGCAGCCTGTGGGCACCCGACGGGCGCCCGCTGAGCCTCGACCGCAAGACCATCCTTCTCGTCGACGAGGGCGGCACGGTCGACTCGCGGACCTTCGCACGGCTCATCGACGTCGCCGAGCGCAGCGGGGTCGCCGCACTGCGGACGGTCGGCGACCCGAAGCAGACACAGCCGGTCGGCGCCGGCGGCATCTTCGCCCACCTGGCGCGGCAGCTCCCCACCGCGGTGCTGAGCACCAACTACCGCCAGGGCCAGCACCAGGGGGCCGCCGAGGCCTCGGCCTCGGCGCTGCTGCGCGACGGAGAGGCCGGCAAGTACCTCATGGTCAAGGATCACGCCGGACTTCTCCAGGTCGACGACACCCTGGACCTCTCGGCGGCGCGGGCCGTCGAGGACTGGGCCGGGGCGATCGCCGCCGGCGGCTCACCCCGGGAGCACGTCCTCCTCAGCGACCTCAACGACGTCGCCGACAACCTCAACGCGCAGGCGCGCGCCGCCATGGAGCAGATGGGCCGCCTCGGCCCCGCCCGCGTCCAGTGTGGCCAGCTCGAGTACGCCGCCGGCGACCGGGTGAGCTTCGTCGCCAAGCACGTCGCGAGCACACCGCGGGTCGATCGCGAGGGCCACCCGCTGCGGCGCAAGGACGGCACGCCCCGAACCGGTCGCGTGGTCACGCCGAAGCGCACCCGGGGCGAGGTGGTCGGCGTCGACCCTGATGCCGGCGGCATCACGGTCCGGACCGACGGCCAGGGGAGGCTTCCGAGCCGCCTGGTGACCCTCACCGCCGCGGAGGCCGGCAACGTCCTCGGTCGCGGCTACGCGATGACCACCACGACCGCCCAGGCCCGAGGCTGGGACGCCACGTACGGCGTCCTCTGCGCCTCGCGGGTCAGCGGCCTGGAGCAGGCGTACACGATGCAGACCCGAGCCCGCACGGAGACCCGGGTCTACGCCAACAGTGAGAGCGTCGACGCCCAGCCTGACGCGTCGCGTGACCTCCGGACTGCGACCGTCGACGCCTACGCCGAGGCCCTCGCTCACGTCACCGAGAAGTGCACCACCCTTGACTACGCCACTCCCGAGGCGAAGGCGCAGCTGGCGGCCCGGATGACCCCCCATGTGCTCCGGGCTCCTCGGCTCGACGGGCCGCCGACGGACCGGCAGCGGTCCTACATCGACCGGGTCGGGCTCGTCTTGCCCGAGGGGGCGACCTGGCTGGTGGCCAGCGGCCTGATCGACCGAGCGGAGCAGAAGCCCACCGGGTCCCAGGCGACGGAGTGGCTGGTCAACTCCTATGGCGTCGAGCGGGCGGACGCCGAGCGGCGCGTCGCCCGCGGGTTGCGGACATGGGGGCTCCAGCCCGACGTGGGCCCGCCCGGCGCGCCCACGACGCCGATGCCGACCCCGGAACAGCGGCTCGCCGGGAGGACCACCGCCGAGCAGCGCGTCCTCGCAGAGCGGGTCGGCACCGACGTCGACGGCAGCCGAACATGGCTGGTCGCCTCTTCCCGTCTCGACCAGGCTATGCACCAGCCTGCCGGCACCCAGGCATCCGCCTGGCTCGTCGAGGAGCACGGGCTGGACCGGCCCGAGGCCGAACGCATCGTCGCCGCTGCGCTCCGCCAGCGCGGCGTCCACCCGGGAGTTGGCGCCTCCGCTCAACCCTCCGCCAGCCCGGCGGCGACGGGCACGCTGCAGACCGCCAGCAGGGCGGCATCGTCCGACTCCGCGCCTGCCGCCCCGGATCCACTCGCCGCGGTTCGGCAGGCCCTTAAGGAGAACGAGCAGCTCAGGCGCAGCGCGGTGGTCCGGCGCCAGGGCGACGCGCCCGACACAGGACCGTCCCCCACCCCCACGCCGACACCTCAGCCGCGCGGTCCGCAGTTCTGAGGCACAGCCCCAACCGGCAGCCAAGCCGCTCGCCGTCAGCGTCGGCAGGTATTCTCGCGACCATCCTCTAGATTGCATACCACCATTTGCAGCGCGGCCTTCCGCGCGACCCCGGGCTGCCGCAGTACCCTCATCAGCCGTGGACGTGACCGGCGACCTGTACCTGTACGCGCTTCGCCCGAACGGAGTGCAGACGGCCCTGGGCCGGGTCACGCTGCGGGACCTTACCGCCCTTTCGGTCGACCAGCGGTCTCAGCCGGGGAACGTCGAGTTGCTCGGCCGGTTCAAGCCCGACCTCCCGGTGCCAACCCCCGGCGACCCGATCAATCACTTCATCGAGCTCCGGCCGCGTGCTTCCGGGGGGCTGAGTACCTGGGGGCGCTGGTCGGTCAAGCCGACGACACTGCCCAGCTTCGCGGCCGAGGCGGAGTTCACGTGGACTTGGGAGGTGTCTGCCGGGGACCTTGACGCCGTTGAGCGGCGCCATGTTGGCAAGCGGGTAATCGAGATCAGGCTGACAGTCGAGGGCCTGGCGGCTTTAGACGGTCAGGTGCTTCCGGTGTGGGGACAGGTCGACCTTCGGATGTTCCGGACCGAGTGGGAGGACAAGATCCTCACACCACTGAAGCGCCCGCTCCCGCCCTCGTGGGAGCAGCTCCTCCCCGACGCTCAACGTGCCGAAGATCCGAACTGGAAGCGCGCCGGGGAGCAGCTGGATCGCGCGCGTGTTCTCCTTCGGGCGGGGGAGGGCCGACAGGCGCTGGGCGAAGCTCTGGACGCCTTTCAGGCCGTCTTGTCCAAGCCGTACTCCCGCCAACGATGGGAGGAACATCTGACCGCCGTCCCGGAGGCCTTGCTGCCGCCCCAGAAGCGCGACGGGCTGGCACAGATGCTCGGCGGGTTCTGTATGTACCTCAATCTCGTTGGCCATCACCGCGGCCAGGATGACCCCGAGGAGGGCGCCCAGCCGCCAATGCCCGTTGACCAGTGGGAAGCGGAGGAGGCCATCGCCGCCTCCACCTTCCTGCTCGCCCTCGCGTTGAGGTTGAGCTCTAGCCGCGCGTAGTCGCGGCGTCTTCCCTCTAGAGGCGACGCGCCGCCAGCCGGTAGACACCGAGCAGCAGAAACCGGCCGGCTCCCGCGCGGTCAGCCGACTGAGAAAATGGCGCTCACGGAACGACTAGACTGTCCGAGCCATGAACGACCTTCGTGCCGAACGCACCAGGCAGCCTGCCCCACGTCCTCAGCCGTCTCCGCCGTCTGAGCCGGTGCGTAAGGACGGGCCCCCTCCTCCGCCGCAGCCGAGGGTTCCTCCTCCGCCTCCCTCTCCGACGCCTTTTGGCGAGCCTCCAGCGCCTCGCCGCTAGAGTTCCTCACCCTCCTCCCCAGCGGGCGCGGATGATCGCGGCGGCGACGAATCCGCCCTCGGCGGCGACGAAGACGACGGCGCAGAGCGCGGCCCACTTCGCCCTGGTCAGCACCTGCGAGTTCTTCTCCCAGTCACGCACCATGGCAGCAAACAGGGAGTTCTTCACGTCGATGGAAGGCTCCTTCGCGTAGGTCGCCCACAGCTGCTGGGGGTCCGGCAGGCCCCAGTGTTTCGCTGGCAACAGGAGCACTAACGAGGCGAGGGCCGCGAGCGCGTAGGCCACGCCCCCTCCGATGAGGAGGTGCGGCACCACATCCGAGGAGTGTTGCCCGGTCACCGGGGAGGCCAGCGTTGCGAACCCGATGAGTACGGTCGCCGCGGCGAAGGCCTGTGTTCCCCGGCCTTGCAGCGACTGCACCTGACCGATGACCTGGGACACGCGATCCCTTGCCAGGTCGAAGAGCAGCGCGACCGTTTCCGGCTCTCTGATGGATTCAGGCCAGTCCTCGTCTGCCACCCGTCAAGGTTAGGCCGACGCGCGTAACGCCTGGGGCCGGGAGACTTGAGGAGGGGCGAGAGAGTGCCGACGCCGCCGAAGCCGGCACTTTCCCGAGGTGTGAATTGTCAGGGCTATAGGTGATCGCCTAGCTTACTTTGCCCTGCTGACACGGACCCGAGCACTGGGCCACCTAAGCGCCCGTCCGACCCCGAATCACCGCAATCACCTCCGCGAGATCCCACACCGTCTCCAGCCAGCCCTCGAGCTCGGCCGCGGTGGGGGCGAGCTCGTAGACCTGGATGTGGCAGGAGCGGGTGAGGCCGTGCCAAGTCGCGTGGACGCGGCCAGCGAGGTTCGGATCGCCGAGGAAGTGGGAGAGGCAGAGGAGCTGGCACTTGGCGGAGGTGTCCTCCAGGCCGGGGGCGCTGAGCTGCCAGAGGTCGGCCATGGCGGCCTCGATGGCCTGGCGGCCGAGGAGGGCGGCGGCGCGCGGCCAGAGTCCAGCCGTCTGGGGGTCGTCGATGTGGATGAGGTCCCGAGCCGCCGAGACCAGGGAGTGGGCGTCGGCCTCAGCGGTGGCCAACGGCACCCTCCCGCATCCTGGCGGCGAGCTGCTCAACGTTGCGGATGGTGGTCATCTGCTGCTCGCGGTCGACGGCCTCGTGGGCCCCCTTGTTGCAGATGGCGACGGCGTCGCCGGCCCAGGACCCCTGCTGCCGGTTGAGGTAGGTCATCACGTCCCCGGCCCGGGTCTCATCCCCGAAGAAGGCCAGTGCCAGCCGCATCAGGAGGGTTGTGGCCTGGTCCCAGGCGGCCTCGATCTCGTCGTAGGGCTTGCCCTCATGAGCAAGGCGGTGGGTCACTACCTCCCGGGCGGCGGCCTCCAGCGCATATCGGCAGAAGCCGGGGACGACGCGGTGCGTCTCCGGCGGAAGATTCTTGCTCAGCGCTACCGCCCGGGCGTCTTCGATGTATCGGCTCACGGGGTCGAGCGCGGTCCGGAGCTCGACCACGGACTGCTCACGCCGGGTCACCTCGATGATGGTCGCCTCCATCTCGAGACGCCGGACCGCCTCCGGCAGCCGGTCGTCGTGGGTCAGGACGACCACCTGGCGGTCTTGGGCGACGTTCCCCAGGACTCGGGCGAGGCCCTCCACCTTGACCGGGTCCATGGCCTGCACGGGGTCGTCGATGACGATGAAGCGGAAGGGGGATTCCGCCATCCGGGCACGGGGGAGGAAGAGGCTCAGCGCAAGGCAGTTGAGCTCCCCCTGGCTCATGACCCCCAGGGCGCTGCCCGGCTCGCCGTCGATGGAGACGTCGAGGGTGAGGCGGCGGTGGGTAGAGGAGCCTGTGCCCTCGAGGTGGAGCTGGCCGAGCTCCACGCTGCTGCTCTGGCGCAGATCCTGCCAGTGGGCCTGGACCTGATCGGCGATGGGGGCGAAGCGCTGCTCGCGCAGCTGCTCGTGCGCCCCCTTGAGCCACGTCTCCGCCGCCTTCAGGCGGGGAAGCCGAGCCCTCTGCGCCTCGGCCTCTTGAGCGCCGGGAAGCCACGCCGCCAGCGCGTGTCCAGCGGGGCGCCAGCGGTCCTCACGTCGCTCCAGCTCTGCTTGTGCCGCAGCCCGGACGGCGGCGACGGACGCGATGAGGGGTTCCGCGGCACCCTCGAGGTGGGCGGCCATCTGGACCACGTCGTCGCCCTCGGGGGCCGCGCCCCAGGCGGCCCAGCAGATGAGCGGCTGGTCGGCGTTGACGCCGACCTCGGCGGCCTCGCGCAGCACGGGTGGCGGCGTAGACACCAGCTGGCGAGCCTCCCGCAGAAGCTTCTGAGCGCGCTGATGGACGGCCTCGACCGAGGTGGCCTGCGCCTCCAGCTCCTGGATGCGCGTGTTGGCCTGGAGCTTCCATTGGTACGTGATGACACCGGACGTGCCGCACACGGGACAGTCGGTTCCTTCGTGTCCGGCCCCGTGCACGTGGAGCGCCTGTCGGAGCAGGGCCGCCGTGTCGCGGGCGAGCGCGGCGTCGCTGCCCCGCAACCGCTCCAGGTCGTGGCCCACGTCGCGGAGCTCGCCCACCGCGGCGTCCACCCGCTCGCGGGGTACGACGGCGAGGGTGCTCAGCTCCCGCAGACGGGTCAGGGCGCTCCGCTCCTCGACCGCGATCGGGTTGGTCGAGAGAGCGCGTTCCACCGCCGGGAGGTCCCAGGGTTTCTGACGGAGTGCCTCGGCGACGCTGCGGGCACGCTCGTCGTCCAGGTCGTCGAGCTGCGCCAGAAGCTTCGCGGCCTGTGCCTCCTGGTCTCGGATCTGGCGCTCGGCGTCGAGCCGGGTCTCGCGGAGCAGGGTCTCGGCTGCCGCGATCTCGCCGAGACCGAGGATCTTCGCCAGGGCGTCGTACAGCTCGGACGGGCGCCCCTCCAGGATCCGGCCCAGCTCGTTGTGGGAGAGCAGGGGTGGCCAGCTCTCCAGGGCACGGCTCCAGCCGTTCCCTTCCAGGTCGCGGCGCTTGCCGTCGATGGTGAGGGCGGAGACGGCGACGTCGGCTTCGTCCGCCCAGCGGCGCTCGATGGTCATAGTGGCGCGCCCGCCGTCGGGCCGGAACCTGCCGGTGATGCGGGGTGGTCCGTGGTGGAGGTTGCGCCAGCCGTCCTGCCAGACCTTGGCGCGTTCGGTCCATCGCCGGTTCGATCCCGTGAGCAGCATCTCGAGGGCCTCGGCAAGGGAGGACTTGCCCGAGCCGTTGCGCCCGACCACCAAGGTCAGGCCCGGGGAGGCCTCCAGGGTCAACGTCACCGGGGGGCCGATGCCCCGGAAGCCCTCTACCTCAATGGAGGCGAGGTAGGTGGCCGTGGGGGCCTGGGTGGCGTCCGGGGTCGGGGCGGGGGCCGCTTCCTGGCCGTCCAGGATGGCCTGGAGGGCCTCCGCGCCCTGGAAGGCGCCGAGGACGAGGTCCGCCGCGCCGTCGACATTGGGTGGCGTCTCGGCGAGGCGCGTGGCCACCAGGTTCTGGAGAGTCAGGTCGGCCATGCAGGTGGGGAGTTTGGCAGACGACCTACCCCGAGAGTCGGCGTCGGCCCCTGCCCGCGCGCACCCCCGATGAAGACCCGCTGTCAAGCACTTTCGTGGGCAGGCCGTGTGCCAGTGGCCAACGGTCAAACTCACTCCTACGAAGACGGTCCCCGATGGCCAACAGAGGGCGCCTCAGATCCCGAGTGGCGGGAGCCGATCGATGATCGCCGCGCTGTCCACCGACACCCGGACAGTGCGGGCGACGATATCGATCACGTACCGCGGAGATCCCCGTCCTTGCGCAGCCACAGATGGGCCGCATCGGGACCGCCGTCTCTATATGGTTCGTCCCACTCGATCTGTGGGTTGTCGGTGCCAGGCGCGCCGTCGGACCGGACCAACACCAATGCGCAGTCGCGCTCTGTGGCCCTTCCTTTCGTGTCCCCCCAAATCCGACTCACCTTGTTTTGCACCGGAAGAAGATCCTCAACTACGTCGAGCAAGTGGAGGCCCGTCTGGTCGCCAACGTCATGCCAGACCTGACGAGCCAGTGGGATGGCCACTCGCCCGGGGCTGGCAACGTCGCCAATGATCACGACCGCAACGCCCGTGCTCGCAAGGACTCGCCGAACTCCACAAAGGGTGCGCTCAATGAATTGGACATACGACTTGTAATTGTGGGCGTGATCCAGCTTCGCATCAAGCTTCCGACGACCCATGCCAGCGTCGCGCGACACTTCATCAAGGTTGAGCCACCATAACCTAATCCAGTTTGAGGTGCCATAGTTGACCACTTGCAGATAGGGCGGCGACGTCAACACCAGATCGACCGAGCCACGCGGGATCGAGCCACCATTGAGGAGCGCCGCACCATCCTGATTCGTGACCTGACCTGGTGGTCCCGGAATCGAATCCAGGTAGAGCCGGGCCAGTTTGTCCCTGAGGCAATCAAAGACGTCTTGCTCGGGCTGCTTCAGATCGTTGGCGTTGATGTACCGCCTGACATAAGCTGGCGACATGCTGAATGTGTTCGGCATGCTAATGCTCAGGTACTGCGAGGATCCATCACGTCGGTGTGCTCCGTGGAGGATACCAGAGACAGCACCGGCAATCATGAACTCCTCGCGTGACCAGCGACTCTTCGGACGCCTAAACAGATGCTCGCGCAGGAAGACCAGCTGACTAAGCGTCTTGGAGTGGAAAAGCATTCGAATGTCGTCGGGAGCGTCGACCTCGCGATACGCCCGACGGGTGTATCTCCGCTCAAGAGCACAGACCGTCTCGACGACGGCATCCCAGGTTGGAGGTGCTGCTTTTGCCCGAGTCAGCACGTAGGCGAGAGGGTTGAGGTCGTTGCTGACGCTGCGACGGTCTTCTACACGGGCTTGAAGAGTGGTGGTGCCTCGCCCGCTGAAAGGGTCGACGACCAGATCTCCAGGATGCGTGTAGCGCTGAACAAAGTAGTGGGCGAGCTTGGCCGGGAACATTCCATGGTAGGAGCACATGGGATGCATCGAATGGCCCCAACGGGGAGATACCGCATGCCAAAGCGGTCCGCGGTTCGTTGTCCCGCCGTCGATGGAGTTGCCTTCGGACTGGTCAAAGAATGCGTCGGCAAGCCAATCGTGAGCGGCCTGAGTTATAGCAGATACGCCGCAAGGGAGCGGGCCGCTAGGCGCAGGACACGGTCGGGGGATCTCTTCAAGAACGCGCAAGATTGACGATTGCTTCATCGGGTTCGAGCGGCGGGGTCCTTCTAAGAGCACTCGCATGTCGGCGAAGGCCCTGATCCCGCTTCCTAGTTCTCGCTGACATCCTCGGCCTCGCAGAAGAACTGTGCCGATAACGAACCGGTCGCCATCTCAACGTCTTTCAGCGAGTAGGGTGCGACATCTCCGCGGCGCGCGCGGGCGATGCGCGTCTCGATCCCGTCCTCGGCAGTTCCGAGTTCGGTGAATCGCCTCTCGAGCGCCTCGCGAAGTCCGTCATCGGTGAGGCGCAGCCACGCAAAGGGGTTAGAAGAGGAGATCACTCCTTCATCCATCAGCGCGACTATGCTCGCGAATAGCCCGCCGCGCTGAATGAGGCGCCAAAGGCCCGTATAGTTGCGCAGCGTAGCTGGCGATACGCCGATATAGCGGGCGATGTCGACTTTGCGCACGTTCTCCGTCGCGTGCAAGTGCTCGACGAGCGTTGCGAGCTGACTTGGCAGTAGGTCCTGATGGATGTCGTTTTGGTAACGCAACTCGAAGCGACAAGAGGCGGTTAAGTCG
Organism: Candidatus Dormiibacterota bacterium; assembly: GCA_963808125.1. GTDB lineage: Bacteria > Chloroflexota > Dormibacteria > Aeolococcales > Aeolococcaceae > CAWEEP01. Next base: position 704 of record CAWEEP010000040.1, on the reverse strand, counting down.
ACCACGTACACAGGGATCGTGCTGAATCGCGTGTGGTCGGCTGCCCGGAGGGTGTGGATTGCGCGAAGCCTGATCATGCCGTCGACGATAAGATACTTCCCGGAGGGAAGGGGTGCAACCTTCAGAGGCTCTGCGAGACCCATGTCGTCGATCGAGGCTCGGAGGCGGTCTTCGAACACCTTGGAGCCCCTGGAACGCACGAGCATTTCGTCGGAGCTAACGACGAGGTCATCGACGCTGATGTGGTGGAGCTTCGTCGCGCTGCGCCGGTTGCGCGGCTGGTGACCGGGGCACTCGGCAACCGGAGCGGCAATGCGAGAGCCAACTGCCGAATCCGCTCCCTTGGCTCAGCCCGGGGTAGGATGGTCAGCGTGCGACAAGCCCAATCGAGTAGCGCAAGCCGCTGCTCACGGTAGGTCGGACCGAGTTCGGCTAGCGATCGCCAGCCGAGTGCGGCGAGCAAGGTGTCAATCTCCCTCGCGCGAATGCGGCTCGGCGCAATTCGACGGATGGTTGCGGATTGAGTTCGTGGGGTGGCACGTGCCTCGCAATGACGGCGTGCGCCGCCAGGTTCACGTCTCGAGCCCGCAGGGCTGCTACCTCTCCGGAGGATGCGCCGTCGAGTTGTGCCTCAAGTCGACGGACGGTCGCCGCAGAAACCCCGAAGCGCGCCGCGACCGCAGCCGTCTCCTCACCCTGCTGTC
>CAWEEP010000039.1:0-18877 GCA_963808125.1 Candidatus Dormiibacterota bacterium | reverse complement strand
ATCGGGCGGCGGCCGACGTGGTGGGCGGCGCCAGCGGGTCGCGGCCCGACCGCTCGGCGCTCTTCCGCGCGGCCCGCCCCGCCGGCGCGGCGATCGCCGCGGTCCTGGGGCGCTCGCAGTCTGCGCCGGTTGCACCCACGCCCCTCGAGGAGGCGGTCCCGTGATCGCTCTGCGTGACGAGGCCAGGGCTGCCCTGGCGGACGTCGAGACCCGGCTGCGCGCCGACGAGCGCGCGGCCGCCGGCCTGACCCCGGACCAGATCAGGAGCGCGGCGGAGCAGCACCTCGATGCGTGGTGCGCCCACGACGTCAAGCGGCGGCTCTCCGAGGCCCGTCAGCCGCTGAGCCGCGGCGAGGAGCACGCGGTGCGGCGATCTGTCCATCGACCGGCTCTTCGGCCTCGGGGAGCTGCAGCCACTGCTCGACGATCCGGACACCGAGACCATCGTGGTGAACGGCCCGGACCGGGTCTTCCTGCACCGCTCCGACGGCACGCGCCGGCTTCTGGAGCACCCCATCGCCGACTTGCCGAGGAGCTGATCCGGCTGATCCAGCGCCTGGCCGCGCGCGAGGGGCTGGCCGAGCGCCCGAGGGACTCCGCGCATCCAGCCCTCGACCTCACCCTTCGCGACGGCTCGCGCCTGCACGCGGTGCGCGACGTGGTGCGCGCCCCGGCGGTCACCATCCGTCGCCACCGCCTCATGCGCCTCAACCTCGACGACCTGGTCCGGATGCGCACCCTCCACCCCGCCGACCGGGAGCTGGTGGAGGCGGCCATCCTGGCCCAGCAGACGGTCATGGTCTGCGGCGGCCCCGCCGCCGGGAAGTCCACCACCCTGCGTGGCCTGGCCACTGCCATCCCCCCCGAGCGCCGCATCGTCTCCATCGAGGCGACCCTCGAGCTGCACCTGGACGACGACGTCGAGGCCCACCCCGACTGCGTCGCCATGCAGACCCGGGCCGCCAACCTGGAGGGGCGCGGGGAGCTCGGCTCGCGCGACCTCTTCCGGGAGGCACTGCGGATGTCGCCGGACGTGCTGATCGTCGGCGAGGTGCGCGGCCCCCAGGAGGCCCTTCCCATGCTGATGTCGGTGGCGGCGGGGGGACCGCCGGTTCGCTCAGCACCATCCACGCCCGCTCCTCGGCGCACGCCCTGTCCATGCTCCAGACCTACGTGCTGATGGGGGCGGAGCGGCTCCCCTTCGAGGCCTCGGCGCCGCTTATCAGCAGCTCGATCGACCTGGTGCTGCATGTGGAGCGCCGTCTTGACGAGCGGGGCAAGGAGCACCGGGTGGTCTCCTCCATCCGGGAGGTGTGCGGCTTCCACGGGCCCACCGTCACGACCAACGAGGTGAGCCGCGTCGACAGCAGGGGGCAGCACTCCACGCCCGTTTCCCTGAGCTCGGACCGGCGCCAGCGCCTGCACGAGGCCGGGTACCGCCCAAGTCACCTGGGAGTGGTGTGACCGTGCTCGCGCTCAGCATCCTGCTCGGCGCCGGGTTCGGCCTGGGGATCTTCGTGTTCGTCGCCGCCCTGCGCCGGGAGGGCGAGGCGGACGGAGCGCTCCGCCGCTGGCGTCGGAGGTGGCGGGCGGATCCGGAGAGCTGGCTGGTCCAGGGGGGGCTGGGTGTGATCGCCGGGGTGGCCGTGGGGCTGATCACCGGCTGGGTGGTGGCCGGGCTCGCGGCGCTCGCCGCCGGTCTGGCGCTGCCGGCGATCCGGCGCAACCGCCAGGCGCAGCGCGCTCAGCTGGCGCGGGCCGAGGCCCTGCCCGCCTGGTGCGAGATGCTCCGCGACACGCTGACGGGCAGCGCTCACGGTCTGGAGACGGTCATCAAGGTCACGGCCTCGGTCGCGCCTCTGCCGCTGCGCGCCGACACCGACATCCTGGTCAGCAACCTCGGCCGGCTCTCGCTGGACGACTTGTTGCGCGCCTTCGCAGAGCGGGTCGCCGATCCGGTCTGCGACCAGGTGGTGATGGGCCTGCTGGTGCGCGGCTCGGGGATCTCGCCGCGGTGCTGAGCTCGATCGCCGCCTCCGCCCGTCAGGAGCTGGAGGTGCGCGGGCGGGTGGAGGCGGGGCGCTCGGGGTTGCGCTGGACCGCCCGGGTGATCATCGGGATCACGCTCCTCCTGGCGGGCGGCATCGCCCTCATCCACGGCGACTACCTCGCCGTCTACTCCACCCCGCTCGGTGAGGTGCTGCTCGCGGTCGTCGTCGGCGTGTTCGCCGCCGGCCTGTGGCTGATGGAGCGGGTCACCCGGGGGCGCCGCCGCCGCGGCTTCTCTCCCTCGACACCGAGGCACAGCTCCCGTGACCGCCGCGCTCGTGCTCGGCGCCGGGGCCGGTCTCGGGCTGTGGCTCATCGTGCTGGGATTCCTTCCGCCTCAGCTCGCGCTCGGCGACGCCCTGCGACGGCTGCGGCTCCAGCCCGAGCCGGCGCCGATCGCCATCCGCGCGGAGACCCCTCCTGGCTTTCTGATCCGCCTGGGCAGCCCGATCGCGAGACGGCTGGTGCCGGAGGGCCGTGCCCCGCGCTCCCGCCTCCTGACCGGCCTGGTCAGCGCCCAGGACCTGGCCATCCTGGGACGGAGCCCGGAGCGCCACCGGTCCGAGAGGGTGGGCGTCGCCATCGCCGGGCTGCTGCTTCCCGTCCTCGCCGCCCTGGTGCTCCTCGCCGCAGGTCTCTCGCTGTCCCCGCTGGTGCCGCTGTGGGTCGCGGTCCTGCTGGGGGTGGGCGGATTCTTCCTCCCCGACCTGGTGGTGCGCTCCGAGGCGCGGAAGAGGCGGGCCGAGTTCCGCCAGGTTCTCGCCGCCTTCACCCAGGTGGTAGCCCTCTCGCTGACCTCCGACAGCGGGCTCGAGACAGCGCTGCACGTGGGCGCGCAGGCCGGCTCGGGATGGGGCTTCGAGCAGTTGCGCAGCGCGCTCCGCCAGGCGAGCTTCGGGGCCGACACGCCCTGGACCTTGCTCAGCCGGCTCGGGACCGAGCTCGGGGTGCAGGAGCTGGAGGAGCTCGGGTGCCCGGGTCTCGCTGGCGGGTCATGACGGGGCCCGGGTGGCCAAGTCCCTCACCACGTTCGCCACCACCCTGCGCACCCGGCGCCTCGCCGAGGTCGAGGGGCAGGACCGGGTGGCCAGCGAAAAGATGGCCGCGGCCACCGTGATGCTCTTCCTCGGCTACACGCTCTTCATCGTGCTGCCCGGCTTCGCGCACCTGCTGGTGTCCGCGCCATGAGCGCTGCCCCACAGGCCGCACGCCGTGGTCGCTCCTAAGAACACCAACACAGAAGGGAGGAACAGGACATGCTCCAGTGGGCAGTGGGACTGCTGATCACCGAGATGGGGGAGCTCCGCCGACGCCGGAGAGCGGGCGAGCGCGGCATGGAGACGACCGAGGTGGCGGTGATCGCGGGGGTCATCGTGGTCGCGGCCGTTGCCCTGGCCGCGATCCTGTACCACGTCATCACGGCCAACGAGTTGGCCATCACCGGCGGGTGAGGCGATCGGCGATGGCTCCGCGCAGACACGGTCCTGCCACCCGGTTTGCCCGCCGTCGCGGGCGGGTGGCCGAGCGCGCCATCGCCACCATCGAGATGGCCATCCTCACCCCGGTGATGCTGCTGCTGGTCACGGTCAGCACCCAGGCCGCGCTCTGGCAGGAGGCCGACCACGTCGCCCTGGCCGCCGCGGAGAGCGGGGTGGCGGCGGGGGCCGAGGTGGGCGGCAGCCCCGATGGCGCCACCGCCGAGGCCAATTCCGCCGCCTCGCAGATGGGCTCGGGGGTGCTCATCTCCCCCGAGGTCACCGTGACCGAGAGCGGCGGCCTGGTCACGGTGACCGTCACCGGGCAGTCGGAGCAGCTGGTGCCGGGGATCCCGGTCTCCGTGAGAGCGTCGGCCTCCGCTCCCCTCCAGGGGCTCCCCGCGTGATCCGGACGCATGCTGCCCGCGGCGGGCGCAGACGCCACGGCGGAGTCGCCACCCTGGAGATGTCGCTGCTCATGCTGCCGGTGCTCCTTCTGGCCGAGCTGGGCGTGGCCGGAGGCCGCTACGCCCAGGCCCAGGCCTACGCCACCGCCGCCGCGTACAGCGGGGCCCGGGCGGCATCGCTCGCCGCCGACCCCGACCAGGCCGCGTCCGCCGCGCAGGGCGCCGCTCAGGCCTCGGTCCAGGGCGCCGGAGCCGCCTGCAGCGGGATGACCGCCAGCACCAACGTGAGCGACTTCACGCCCGGCGGCAACGTCACGGTCACCGTGACCTGCCAGGTCTCGTACTCCGACCTCCTGCTGCTGCCGCTCCCCGGCAGCGTCACCGTCAGCGGCAAGGCGGTCTCGCCCGTCGACCTCTTCCGGGTGACGTAGCGATGCGGCTCGGCACACGCTCCCAGCGCCAGTCAGGACAGGTCACGCTCTTCCTCGCGGGCTGCTCCCTGGGCCTGGTGCTGCTCGCCGGCCTCTCCGTCGACGGGGGCCGGATCCTCGGGGCCCGGGAGCAAGCCTGGGACGAGGCCCAGGAGGCGGCCCGGGCCGGCGCCGACGCCCTGAGCGTCGCCGACCTGCGTGGCCAGGGAGAGACGGTCGTCGACGTCGTCGCCGCCCAGGAGGCCGTCGCCAACTACATGGCGGCCACCGGCGACACCGCGGTGGTCAACGTCAGCGCAGGGGACATGGTCACGGTCACGGTCACCTCCGTCGTTCACCCGTACCTGCTGAGCCTCGTCGACATCAACACCGTCTCGGTCACCGGCACGGCCACCGCCCAGGTCGAGGAGGGCACTGCACCATGACTTCTGCTTCTCCGCCGTCTCTCCGGCCTGGGTCGGCTGTTGGGGGCCAGCCTCGGCCTGCTCCTCCTCGTCGCCGGGATCCCGCTGGGCCTCGTCTTCGGGGTCGGCTTCCCACACTCTGTCCCTTCGTGGAGCGACGTCGTCAACCAGCTCCAGATCCAGGGCATCCCCACCGCCGCCCTCCTGTACTTCCTGGCACTCGTGTGCTGGGTGCTCTGGGCCTACCTGATGTGGTCCCTGGTCACCGAGGCGGTGGCGCTCGTCCGGCGCTCCCCGGGTCGCCAGCCGGCCGCCCGCAAGCCCGGCCAGCGGCTGGCCGGCGCGCTTCTCGTCACGCTCTTCATGGGCCTCCAGCTCATGACCTCCCGAGCCGACCCACCCCGGGCGGTCACACCGCTCGCGGCCGGGCTCGCGCCCCGGACCGCGATCACGGCCGTGTACCACCCCGCGTCCACCACCCCCACCACGCCGGGTGCCGCCGCGTCGCTCCACTCCAGCTCGTCCTCCCCCGCAGCGGACCAGGAGGTCCAGGTCCAGCCCGGAGACTCCCTCTGGGCCATCTCCGGCCGGGAGTACGGCAACCCGCAGGAGTGGACCGCCATCTGGGGCGCCAACCAGGGGCAGACCGAGGACAACGGGGAGACGTTCACGGACCCGAGCATCATCGACCCGGGGTGGGAGCTCCAGGTCCCGAACCCGTCGCCAGCCGCGCCGGCTGTGGAGACGCCCGCGACCGCCCCCTCCGTCTCGGCGTCAGCGACGCCGTCACCGCCGGCGCTCAACGCGGAGCAGCAGGTGGAGGTCCAGCCCGGGGATTCCCTCTGGGCCATCTCCGGCCGGGAGTACGGCAACCCGCAGGACTGGACCCGCGTCTGGGACGCGGACCAGGGCCAGACCGAGGACAACGGGCAGAACTTCACCGACCCCAGCCTGATCGACCCGGGTTGGGACCTTCCGGTACCGGCGCTCGATGCGACCGCCACGATCCCGGCAGCTCCAGCAGAGCCATCCATACCCACCGAAGCCGTCCCGCCGGCGTCCGGCGCCGCCCCGCACGACATCGGGTCGGCGCTGCCCTCTCTCGCCCCCTCCCTCGCGCCGGTTGCGCCGTCGGTTCCGGCCGGCGGCGCACCGGCGTCTCTCCCTACCACCGCGGCGGCTCCGCGGAGTGTCACCACGCGTCCGACAGACGGCAGGGTGGAGGAGAGCGTCGCCCCGATGGACTGGGGGGTGACCCTGGGTGAGGGCGGGATGATCAGCCTGGGGGTGGCCGCGGCGGCGGTCGCAGGGCTCTGGCTGATGCGCCGCCATGAGCGCCGGCGCTGGTCGCTCTCATCCCTGGCGAGCACCGGGCAGAGCGCGGTGTCGATCCTCATGCGCAACCCCAACACTGTCTTGATGCGCCGGGCTCTGACCCTCGTCGCGCGACAGCGGGGCGCCGGCGTGCTGCCCACGGCCGACCAGCTTCAGGACGCAATAGAGAGGGTGCGGCAGATGCCCGGACGGATCCCAGTTGGTCAATCGCGCAGTGGCGACGTCGTCATGGATGTCGGCCAGGTGAGCGGTCTCTGCCTGGCGGGACCAGGGGCGGAGGGTGCGGCCCGGGCAATGGCTGTCAGCCTGCTCGCCCACCATGGCCCGGACGCACTAGGTGAGGTGCTCACCATCTCGGGCTGGGGTCTCGTCCCTGGCCTGGAGCGGATCCGCGGCGTGTACCTCGAGGAGGACCTGGCCGGGGTAGTGCAGCGGATCCAGGGCGAGCTCATCCGCCGGGAGCGGACGCTGGCCGCTCTCCCGGCAGAGGATTTCGCCGCGTCCGCGGCCACCGACGATCCGCTGACGGCGCTGTTGGTGCTGCTGCCGACCGAGGCTGTGGAGCCGGCTTCTCGCCTGGCGGAGATGGAGGCCCTGCTTGAACAGGGGCGCCGCTGCGGGGTCGCCGTCGTCTTGGTCGGCACTGCGCCACCTGCCGGCAGCTACCGCGAGGTCGTGGTGGAGGCGGACGGCAGCCTCGCTACCGCGGGCGCCGCCCTGATGGGCGGGGCTCGCCGCTTGTACACCCCCAGCGCCTCCGATGCGGCGGTCGTGGCGGCCTCTCTGGCTGGGCGTGAGGGTGAAGAGGTGGACGTCGAGGAGCTCGCTGCCGCCGAGGAGAGCGCCCCGGAGCCCGAGGCGTTCGTCGAGGCTGAGGAGCCCACGCCCTCCTCTGCGGAAGAGCTCGTTCGTCAAGCTGCCGCGTCGAAGCCGGCTCGGCTTTCGATCTTCGGGGGGCTGCGGATCTTCGTGGGCGGAGAGGAGGTCGAGGCGGGCATCGGGGATTCTGGGAAGGAGGTCCTCAGCCTGCTGGCGGTGGTGAAGAAGGGCGAGCTCAGCAAGGAGCAAGGCATCGACCTCATCAGCGGCGGCGTCGTCAGCGACTTCGACTACGGGACGTACTGGGACAACGGTATCCGCAAGACCAGGCGGCAGTTGCGGCTGCTGAGCGGTCTTGGGACTGAGGTCGACTTCATCCCGCGGGACCCCGGCTACCGCCTCAACCACGAGCTCGTCGACACGGATCTCTGGCGGCTCGAGGCGGGGATCGCCGCGGTGCGCCGGACCGAGGACACCGAGGAGCGCCGCCTCCTCCTGCAGGCGGCGACCAGCGGGATCCGCGGCGTCCCTTTCGCGGGCCAGGGCGACCAGGGGCGTCACACCCGCGAGGTGCCCACCTATGAGTGGCTCGTAGAGGAGCAGCCGCGCATCCAGCAGTTGGCGATGCAGGCTCTGAACCTCTTGGCGGAGCTGCATGCCGACGCCGCCGACCTCGCTTCTGCCGTTGGGGCGGTGGAGCAGGCGATGAGCGTGGCCGACGGCCCCTGCGAAGAGCTCTATCGGACCCGGATCCGGATCGAGCACCGCTTCGGGCGAAACCGCGCCGCGCTGGCCACCTACGCCGAGCTCAGCGCGCAGCTCGCTTGGGACATGCCCGATGGCAGCGGTGAGGGCCCAGACGAGGAGACGGAAGCGCTGATGGCCGATGTCCGCGCTGCCCTCTATGGCCAACAGCCGGCTGTCAGTGCGCGGTGAGGACCTTTCGCCGTTCTTCGCACCATCCGGCGGGGGAGGTGTGAGGGGGCGCGAAGCCGTCAAGATCAGCGGCCACGAAAACTGTCAGTGAAATCGGTCACCAAAGTGTCAGCGAACGCCTGTGTTTGCCCAGGGAGTGTCAGTTGTTGGCCGATTCTACCGACACTTCAGCGTGCCTTCACAAAGGACGGCTTCGCCGGCCTATTTCATCGACGTCAGGAGAGCTCCATCCAGTTCGCCCTCGTTGCCACCCGATACCGCGGTGGGCCCTATGCGGTGCAGTCGGCAGAAGCCGATGACGGCGTTGTCGAGCACCTTGGTGGGCGAAGTTCGCCACCTCTCTCCACCGATCAGACGTGAGGGCTTTGTGGCTCGCGCGACTTCTGCGAAGACAGCGAACGCCTCCATGAAGATCGGCCGTTGCTGGTTCTGAGGGTCGAGCGGTGCCCAGCCGAGAAAGCTGCCAGTCCATGCACGGTCCATCGGCGGGACGAGGTCAGGGAGGAGATGGTGGAGAGCCTTTGTGCCCGCAACCACACGAGCCGCGCTCATGACAACATCCATCGCAGAGATCAGGTCGTACACCTGCGCCGCGACGGCCTCGACCTGGTCACCGGGAACTTGCTCCAGCTGCCGGTGCTCAAGCGCAGCCATATCGCTGACATGAGCGCGAAGACTCCGGTTGAAATCCGGTTGCTCCAAGAGGTGCGAGGCGCGTTGATTGAGGCCCCAGGCCGCCAGTGTGTCGCGAAGGTCTCGCGTGAATGGGCGATCATGCACGGCAGACGCGACGGTCCCAAGTCGCCGCCGACTGTCGATCGTGCGACGATGCAGCTCGTACTGCACCAGCCGGGTAAAGGGTGGATGCTCATCGTAGTTGACGACGCAAGGGTCGAAGTCGCGAATCAGACCGTCGATGCGCGCCCGTAATTCTAGCGTCGTCAACAGGCGGATGCGCTTTCCTTTCGCGGGTCGGCTATCGGGCATCGGGGGGCGGACCTCCCCAAACAGAACTGATGAGCTCCTCGCATTCATGCGTCGCCCACGGACTGGTCAGGACCCTCGCGAGAGCTGGCTGCGTGGACGACTCGATGTAGAGGGTATCGGTGGCGTTTCGCGTGGCGGCCTTACACGGCGCACCGCCGATCGCATCTGCCCAAGGAGGCACGGCGTTCGCGAGCACGCCCTCAACCGAGACGGCGGAGTACTCGGGCTCGTCCCAGAGATCCCAGATCCTCTTATATTCGTGCATGGATAGTTCGATCCAGACGCCGAACCTGAATTCGCGGCCTATATCCAGCTGGACTGGAAGGAGAACCCGGAGGAAGAAGCGATCTGAATCGAGAGTGATGAAGCTCTTGCCGAAGCCTGTAACGCGGGTGACTCGCTCTTCGTCGGACAGCGCGAAGACTTCGTCGGGAAACCCAAACGTGACCTCGCGGTCGAGACCACTGACGTTGCGTCCGCAAGCTGGACAGACGTCGGTCGCGCTCATCGTGCGACGGCCGGCCTCGAGCTGGCGGTCGCGGTCGGCTGGAGGGAACCAACGTCGAGGGACTTCCGTGGCCGCCGCAGCCAGCGCTCAAATTGGGGATTGCAGAGAACGGCCGGCGATCGCCGCTCGCGAATCCGAGCGATCGCCTCGGCCGCTGACATCCCGTCGAGCATCAACGCACACGCCACCACCACGCCGGACCGGTTGAGGCCGGCCTGGCAATGCACCAACGTCGGTCCTGTCTGGCGACAGCGGTTCACCCAGGTCGCCAGCTCCGGCACCGTCTCTTCCAATGCCTGATCAGCGTCGTCGTACATGCGCACCTCCCGGAAGCTGGTGAGGTGATGCCTGACCTCGTACGCCTCCCACGGGAAGAGGCTGAGCACATGGTCGATGAAGGCCGGCAGCACCAGCCCCTCTGCACATCCACCCTGCCACAGGTTGTCCGCAACCTCAGTCATGTACGGCGTGTCGAAGTCCGTGTCGCCGTGAACCGTGGTCCCGGTGATCCGCTTCCGCAACGGATCCACCGCCATCGAGATCCTCGTGTGGTCGCTGTCCCCAAGGGGTCGCGCGATCACCCGCGGGCGGCGCACCAGCGCTGAGCTCGTCCCGTCCTCGGTGGTCATGGGCGCTCCTCATGGCCGCATGCGTTGCAGCTCCGCACCATCCGGCCGCCGTGGTCGGCCTCGAAGAACGCCTTCTCCCCGCATTTCGGGCAGGGGCCGAGCAGCCTCCCACGACCCCGGGTCGACATCGAGGCCATCGCGAACCGGCGCTTGAGGGTCTCGGACGTTTCGGGCGCATCAAGCCGTCCGGCCAGCGCATCCAGGTAGTCGACGGTGGTTCCCACCTGGGATCGTTCGGCCACCGCCGTCCCGTACTGGTCTGAGAGCCGAATGGCCGACTGGCGAGCCTCCGCCACGAGCCGCTTCGCCCTCGAGGTGTCGCCGGCCTCCGAGGCCAGCGAGGCATCCATATCGGCCTTCGCCTGAATCCGCTCCGTCGCCCGCGTCACGATGCTCTCGTCGACGACAGCCTTCGCAAGCGCCTCAGCGCTCAGCACCGGAAGTTCCAACAAGGCGCGAGCCTCGAGAAGCTCGCCGTTTGCGTCGGACCCTTCGGCGATCGCCGCCACCGTGAGCGACATGCCGGCCAACTCGATGGGCGTCGTCAGCTCGATCAGGAATCCGCAGTTCCGCGGCAGGTCCCCCAGTGCAATCCGAACTCCGCCGTCAATGTTCACCTGTGGAAACCGGTTGATGTTGGAGCCGACCGCGACCTGATCGGGGACGCGCAGCGTTACCTCGACGTTGCGCGCGGTCATCGCCGCCGCGTCCAGGAACTCGCCGGCGAGGATCCCCTTCAGGTCGTCCAGGTGTGCCACGTGATGAAACTCGCCGTTGCCACATTCGGCGACGTGGCTCATCAGGCCCAGGTGGTAGTCGGGGCCGACGCCGAGCGTGGAGATGGCGATCGCGTTGTGGGCGGCACCCGCGGCGATCTCACCCAACACGGCGGGACGGACCTCACCCACGTTGGCCAACCCATCGGAAAGCAGCACCACCTTGGAGCTGTACGTGCTGGTGCCGACCTGCAGCTGCTGGATGCCGGCGCGGAGTCCTCCGGCCAGGTTAGTCGAACCACCCGTCCTGATGGCATGCACCACCTTGGCGATCGCGGTTCGCGACGACTTCGAGAGCACGGTCAGGGGCTTCTCGACCCGCACCTCGTCGTCGAAGGTGATGAGGGCCACGGCGTCACCATTCGGCATGCGCTCCAACATCCGGAGCGCCGCCTCCTTGACGTAGTCGAGCTTGCACGGGGTCTCGACGTCGGGCCCCGCACCCCCGGTCACCGCGAGCTGCACGGCAGGTTCCGACATCGATCCGGATCGGTCGAGCACCAGCGCGAGCGCCACCGGGCGCCGCTTGGCGTCATGCCGCTGCTCTGGCGGCGTGGCTTCAACCAGGAGGTGCACGCTTCCGCCGTGTCGCGCGATGCCCCGTCGCGACGATGCCAATTTCAGTCCCAGCTTCTCGCTCACAGCGAACCCCCTTTGCCCCGCGCCGATCGCGGCGTCTCCTTCTCCAGCACTCTCTCAACGGCCGCGTAGATGCGGGCCACGGCGTCATCGGGCACCGAGGGCGGCACCTGTAGGGCGAACCCGCCTCGGAAGCGCAGCGTCCGAGCACCCGCTCGCTTGGCGGCGGGCACGTCGGCCGCTGTCTCGATGCGCATGGCGGCCGCCCCCCGAGCAGCCCGCGATGATGCTGCTGGTGTCATGGGCGGCGGCGAGGACCGCGCCACCGCATCCGACTCGGCGATTAGCGTCGCCAGCTCCCTGCGCGGGAGCTGGCCGAGCTGCTCGCGTATCTCGGACAGGCTCCGGCCCTGGCGGCGAAGGTGTCGCGCCAGCCGGAATCGCGCCAGATGCTCGGGGGCGAAGGCGCCCTTGCCCCGTCCCACCGCCGGGGGCAGTATCCCGAGCTGGGTGTAGTAGTGGACGGTACTGGAGCTGACCTCCTCGTCTCCATCCTGTTCCCGGACCAGCCGGGCCATCTCGTTGGCGTCGATCATGCTGGCATAGTAGCACAGTTATACCAGTGCGTCAAGGGTACTTGTGCCAGTGTTCCCACCCGGACGCCGGCGCCTACTCTCGGGCGCCCACCGGTCGACGGAGGACCGGGGCGGTCGAACCCGCTCACTTAGCGCCCGGCTGTCCAACCTGCGTCCCTGGACGCTAACCCGGGCCGTGGTGCCGCCTTTGTGGTATGTACCGGGGAGCATGGACGTGGCTCTCCTGGCACTGCGCGACCGCCTTGTGGACCAAGGCACGGCAGAGCTCTCCGCCGCGCCTGAGACGCTGCAGTTCACCGGAGAGGACACGGTCGACGCCCTTATCAATGATATCCAGACCTACCCACACGCCTTCGTCCTCGCAGCCTTGGTCGATCGTCAGGTCAAGGCCGAGATCGCGTGGCGTCTGCCTGGTAGGGTTCGTGACCGCTTAGGAACCTTTGAGATCGACGACCTTGCCAAGCTGGACCGCAGCGCGTGGACCAAGGTGCTGCGCGAGCCAATGGCGCTGCACTTGTACCCCGAGACGATGGCAGGTGTGCTTGAGACTGGGAGTGCGCCGGATCATCGACCAGTATGGCGGCGATGCCTCGGCCATCTGGTCAGGGACCCCCAGCAGCAAGCTCGTGGTCAACCGATTCCGAGAGTTTCACGGTGCGGGGCCCAAAATCTCGACCATGGCCGCGAACATCCTAGTGCGCGGCTTTCATGTCCCGATGTCCGATTACAGGGCCATCGATATTTCGGCCGACGTCCACGTCCGCAGGGTGATGGGACAACTGGGCTTCGTCCGTCAAGACCCCGGGCTTCGGGGAGGTGGTCGAGGCCGCCCGAACCCTGAACCTCGACTTTCCCGGCGTGTTTGATTTGTCGCTCTGGCGGATCGGCCGCACAGTCTGCCACCCTGCGAACCCCCGCTGCTCCGAGTGCGTGCTCAACGATCTCTGCACCTATGCTCGCCGCTCTCGGGGCGAACTAACGCGGTCGGTGCCATGGCGGATGAGCTCAAGGAACTAGCGATGATGCGCGATGAAGGGCTGATCACCCCCGAGGATTACGACGCAAAGAAGGCCGAGTGGCTTGTGAGGATCTAGGCGCCGTGTCGATACTTGTGATCGTCCCCTGTGGCAAGGCCAAGATCTGGGATCGATACCCGATGGCTGGGCCAACTCCAGCGGAGCGAGCTTATGTCGGGGCGCCCTTCAAGGTGAACAGCGACTATGCGCGGCGTACCTCCGACGCCTGGGTGATCCTCAGCGCCAAGTATGGCTTCCTGGATCCGGGTCGATGCCATCCCGGGGCCATACAACGTCTCGTTCAAAGATCCTCGGTCGCGCCCGATCGAGATCGTCACATTGCGGGAGCAGGTGGAGGATAGGGGGCTGCGACGCTTCGATACCGTCATCGGATTGGGCGGCAAGGAGTATCGGGAAGTCCTGCGGCTCAGCCTTGCGCCCAAGCTCGTCGAGTTCCCGTTCGCGGGACTGAGCCTATTTGAAGGGCTCCACGCCACGAAGCAGGCTGGTCGGTAGGTAGGGACAAGGAGCCCCCTGCGAGCAGCCACCTGACCTCGACGCGTCACGCCACTTGCTGTCGGGAACCCTGCGCGACGAGGGCGCGCTGCTCGTCGGGCGACTCGAACCTTCTTTTCGGCCTTGGGTATCCTGGCGGCGGGATCCAGACCTGCGGCAAGGAGGAGGCGAATGGGATCGGAACCGCTCGACTGCTTCAGCACGGATGCTTCGGCGCCCACGTTGATCCGTGGGAGGATGGCTTCGCACTTCTGATGAACGACCGCGGGGCGCAGAAGCACCGGCCCGCGCTCCGATGACCCAGAAGAGGCCGGTGATCAACCTGGATCAGAGTGAGGAGTTCCGCCGACTGGCTCAAGATCTACGATCCGATCGAACTTGCGTTGCCCCCTGACACCCTACCGCTGGCGGCGGCCAGGATGCTCAATCTGGATCCCGACCTCACGGTCTTCCGTCAGCGGCGGACAGCGGACGGCACGATCGTCAGGTTCCGCGGGGGTGGTGGCAGCGGGCCGAGGAGGACTTCAGCACAGACGTAATGGCGAGCACAAGCGCCCGATCCCACTGACAGTTGATGGGCCGCCGGCTGACTGAAAGAATCTGGGGGTGTGGACAAGTAGTAGTCGTAGCCGGGGGGTGAGGGTGCGGGAGAGGGGGGCTGAACATCTGTGGACGGTGTGCACAACTTCTGGCGCCAGGCCGGTGCCGCCGTAGCCGGTGGGATGTTCATCATCGGTAGCGGAGAACCTTCCGCACGGGCCTGACCCACCTACTGACCGGCCTCGTGGTGCCCTCAAATTGATCTGTCGACCCGTTCACCGGAAGGTTCGCCGGTGTCGTCAGTGGGGACGGGACGTGACCTCATAGAAGCGCGCCCATCGGGCCCGTTTCAGTCCTGTCCGCCCGCCCCACTGATTCACCAACCCCAGTCGGGCCCCGCAGAGCGGGGGTCTTGAGGACATGAGGATGGCTTCTCCCAGCATCGCACACGAGCCCGCCGCCGGCATCACCGTCGGCGTCGACACCCATGGCGAGGTCCATGTGGCCGCAGCCTTCACCAGCGATCTCGGGCGGCCACTGGGCCATCTTGAGATCCCCACCACGCCTGCCGGCTACGGTCGTCTGTTGCGCTGGGCCCAGGCCTTCGGTGATGACACGCCTCGCTTCGGCGTCGAGGGCACCGGCGCCTACGGCGCCGGTCTGGCACGCCGCCTGCGTGGGGCCGGCTGCACGGTGATCGAGATCAACCGGCCCAACCGGCAGACCCGCCATGCGCGTGGCAAGTCGGACCCCGTCGACGCCGAGGCGGCCGCGCGGGCCGTCTCTCCGGCGAAGCGTGCTCGATCCCCAAGAGCGACGAGGCCCGTGTCGGCATGATCCGCAGTCTTCGAGTGGCGCGACGCTCGGCGATCCAGAGCACGACCCAGATCAGCAACCAGATCAAGGGTCTGATCGTGACCGCACCCGCCGAGCTCCGTTTGCAGCTGCGACCGCTCAGTAACGCAGGCCGCTCATCGAGACCCTGGTGGCATTCAGACCGGGCCCAATCACCACTCCGATGGCGGCGACCAAGTGACGCTGCGGTCGCTGGCCCGGCGTCACCAGTACCTCGGCGAGGAGATCGCCACGTTGAACGCCGAGCTCGAACGGCTCACCCAGGAAGGCGGCGCCCGAGCTCTGCGCCCTCAGGGGATCGGACCCGACGTGGCAGGAGCGCTGCTCGTGGCCGCGGGCGACAACCCTGACCGGCTGCGCTCCGAGGCCAGCTTCGCGCACCTCTGCGGCGTCGCGCCCCTGCCAGCGTCATCCGGGAAGACGACCGGGCGCCACCGGCTCAACCGCGGCGGCAACCGCCAGGCCAACAATGCCCTGTGGCGCATCGTCATCGGGCGCCTGCGCTGGCACCAGCCGACCAAGGACTACGTGGCCCGCAGAACCGCCGAGGGCCTCTCCAAGAAGGAGATCATCCGCTGCCTCAAGCGCTACGTCGCGCGTGAGGTCTTCCACGTCCTGGTTGCCCAGACTGAACTTGCCGAGGCGGCTTGACAAACCATAGAAGCATCAGTTTGGTGCCCACTTCACAGTTATGATCTCACTGCACGGCGCGCGGCACGATGAACGGGGGTGGCGATGGACGGTCTACCAAGGATCCACATAACGCGCAAGACGGGTGTCGAGGCATTCGTTGCCGGCGGACGCCCGATCGGCAAGACGCTGCTGGACTTCTGGGGCTGGAGCACGTCGGATCTCGTAGACAACACCGCCCGGGGAGTGCTGGCTGAGTTCATAGTGGCGAGCGCGCTCAGCATCTCCACCGAAGGCGTCCGGGACGCCTGGGCGTCGTGGGACCTCACCACGCCGGACAACGTCAGGGTCGAGGTCAAGTCGGCGGCGTATTTGCAGAGCTGGTGGCAGAAGGGGTTGTCGAAGATCTCATTTCTCACGCCCAAGACCCTCGGCTGGGATCCCGACGCGGGCGTGTTCGCAACCCTCGCTCAGAGGCAAGCCCAGGTCTACGTCTTCGCGCTGCTCAGCCACACCGACAAGGAGACGCTGAACCCGCTCGATCTGGACCAGTGGGAGTTCTATGTGCTTCCCACCGCGGTGCTGGACAAGAGAAGCCGAAGTCAGCACTCGATCACGCTGAAACTTCTCCAAGGACTTGCATCCAAGCCGCTGCGGTTTGATGAATTGCTCATGGCCGTGAGGGAGGCCGCCCCCGCACCGTCGCCGTGAACACGACGCCTCCCTCCTGCCCGGCAAGGGCCTGACGCCGCGTCGAGACTAGCTGCCTGCCCTCAGGCGGATGCGGTGGACGTGATCCGCGAGGGCCCACACGGTCTCCAGCCAGCCCTCGAGCTCGGCGGCGGTGGGGGCGAGCTCGTAGACCTGGATGTGGCAGGAGCGGGTGAGGCCGTGCCATGTCGCGTGGACGCGGCCGGCGAGGTCGGGATCGCCGAGGAAGTGGGAGAGGCAGAGGAGCTGGCACTTGGCGGAGGTGTCCTCCAGGCCGGGGGCGCTGAGCCGCCAGAGGTCCTCCATGGCGGCCTCGATGGCCTGGCGGCCGAGGAGGGCGGCGGCGCGGGGCCAGAGACCGGCCGTCTGGGGATCGTCGATGTGGATGAGGTCGCGGGCCGCCGACACCAGGGAGTGGGCGTCGGCCTCAGCGGTGGCCAACGGCACCCTCCCGCATCCTGGCGGTGAGCTGCTCGACGTTGCGGATGGTCGTCATCTGCTGCTCGCGGTCGACGGCCTCGTGGGCCCCCTTGTTGCAGATGGCGACGGCGTCGCCGGCCCAGGGCCCCTGCTGCCGGTTCAGGTAGGCCATCACCTCCCCGGCCCGGGTCTCGTCCCCGAAGAAGGCCAGTGCCAGCCGCATCAGGAGGGTGGTGGCCTGGTCCCAGGCGGCCTCGATCTCGTCGTAGGGCTTGCCCTCATGAGCAAGGCGGTGGGTCACCATCTCCCGGGCGGCGGCCTCCAGCGCAAGGCGGCAGAAGCCGGGGACGACGCGGTGCGTCTCCGGCGGAAGATTCTTGCTCAGCGCTACCGCACGGGCGTCCTCGATGTAACGGCGTACGGGATCGAGCGCGGTCCGGAGCTCGACCACGGACTGCTCACGCCGGGTCACCTCGATGATGGTCGCCTCCATCTCGAGACGCCGGACCGCCTCGGGCAGCCGGTCGTCGTGGGTGAGGACAACCACCTGGCGGTCCTTGGCGACGTTCCCCAGCACCCGGGCCAGCCCCTCCACCTTGACGGGGTCCATGGCCTGGACGGGATCGTCGATGACGATGAAGCGGAAGGGGGATTCCGCCATCCGGGCACGGGGAAGGAAGAGGCTCAGCGCGAGGCAGTTGAGCTCCCCCTGGCTCATGACCCCGAGGGCGCTGCCCGGCTCGCCGTCGATGGAGACGTCGAGGGTGAGGCGGCGGTGGGTGGAGGAGCCCGTGCCCTCCAGGTGGAGCTGGCCGAGCTCCACGCTGCTGCTCTGGCGCAGATCCTGCCAGTGGGCCTGGACCTGATCGGCGATGGGGGCGAAGCGCTGTTCGCGCAGCTGCTCGTGCGCCCCCTTGAGCCACGTCTCCGCCGCCTTCAGGCGGGGAAGCCGAGCCCTCTGCGCCTCGGCCTCTTGCGCGCCGGGAAGCCACGCCGCCAGCGCGTGCCCAGCGGGGCGCCAGCGGTCCTCGCGTCGCTCCAGCTCTGCCTGTGCCGCAGCCCGGACGGCGGCGACGGCGGCGATGAGGGGTTCCGCGGCGCCCTCAAGGTGGGCGGCCATCTGGACCACGTCGTCGCCCTCCGGTGCCGCTCCCCAGACCGCCCAGCAGGTGAGCGCCCGGTTGGCGTCGACGCCGACCTCGGCGGCCTCGCGCAGCACGGGTGGGGGCGCGGAGACCAGCTGGCGCGCTTCACGCAGCAGCTTCTGAGCGCGCTGATGGACGGCCTCAACCGAGGTGGCCTGGGCCTCCAGCTCCTGGACGCGCGCGTTGGCCTGGAGCTTCCATTGATACGTGATGACACCGGGCGTGCCGCACACGGGACAGTCCGTTCCTTCGTGTCCGGCCCCGTGGACCTTGAGTGCCTGTCGGAGCAGGGCCGCCGTCTCGCGGGCGAGCGCGGCGTCGGTGCCCCGCAACCGCTCCAGGTCGTGGCCCACATCGCGGAGCTCGCCCACCGCGGCGTCCACCCGCTCGCGGGGTACGACGGCGAGGGTGCTCAGCTCCCGCAGACGGGTCAGGGCGCTCCGCTCCTCGACCGCGATCGGGTTGGTCGAGAGAGCGCGTTCCACCGCCGGGAGGTCCCAGGGTTTCTGGCGGAGTGCCTCGGCGACGCTGCGGGCGCGCTCGTCGTCCAGGCCGTCGAGCTGCGCCAGGAGCTTCGCGGCCTGCGCCTCCTGGTCTCGGATCTGGCGCTCGGCGTCGAGCCGGGTCTCGCGGAGCAGGGTCTCGGCCGCCGCGATCTCGCCGAGACCGAGGATCTTCGCCAGGGCGTCGTACAGCTCGGAGGGGCGCCCCTCCAGGATCCGTCCCAGCTCGTTGTGGGAGAGAAGCGGTGGCCAGCTCTCCAGGGCACGGCTCCAGCCGTTCTCCTCCAGGTCGCGCCGCTTGCCGTCGATGGTGAGGGTGGAGACGGCGACGTCGGCTTCGTCCGCCCAGCGGCGCTCGATGGTCATGGTGGTGCGCCCGCCGTCGGGCCGGAACCTGCCGGTGATGCGGGGTGGTCCGTGGTGGAGGTTGCGCCAGCCGTCCTGCCAGACCTTGGCCCGCTCGGTCCAGCGCCGGTTGGAGCCGGTGAGCAGCATCTCGAGGGCCTCGGCGAAGGAGGACTTGCCCGAGCCGTTGCGCCCCACCACGAGGGTCAGGCCGGGGGAGGGCTCCAGGCTGAGCGTGACCGGTGGGCCGATGCCCCGGAAGCCC
>CAWEEP010000038.1:0-43713 GCA_963808125.1 Candidatus Dormiibacterota bacterium | reverse complement strand
GCAAAATAGCAGCGGCGAGCGGGATTTTTCGTCCTGACGGGGATGAAGCGAGGAATCCGCGCCCCCCAGTCCTCAAGGAGCACCGGCGCTTTTGCAACAAACCACCAGCCGAATTAGGACACGGGACATGCCTCTGCGCGAGACGTTAACCAGCAGCTGGGATCACATTCAAGGTTTTCTTTTCCCGATGTTGAGGGAAGAGGCAGGGCCGCTGACCGCGCAGCACGAGCGGCTGGTGTTGGTGCTCGATGTGGCTCGCATCGAGGCCTTCGTGCGGGATGCGGCCGGGCCTGCCGGGCCGTCCGCTGGATGACCGGCACGCGCTGGCGCGCGCGTTCGTCGCGAAAGCCGTGCTCAACCTGGCCGACAACCTCGGGCTCATCGAGCGGCTGGCTGCCGATGCCACGCTGCGCCTGGTGATGACCGGCTGGGAGCGCAGGAGCGAGGTTCCGAGCGAAGAGCACCTTTTCTCGCGCCTTCGCCGAGTTTGCGGCGAGCGGCTTGCCGGGCCGCGTGCACGAGGCTCTTATTGTAAGAACCCACAAGAATCGCCTTGTTGGCCACATCTCGCGTGACGCTACGGCCATCGAGGCGCGCGAAAAGCCGGTCAAACCCGGCACTGCCCAGCTCCCAAGACACCCGAAAGCAAACGCGGGCGGCCGAAAAAGGGCGAGGCGATCGCGAAGAAGGAGCCGCGGCGGCTGGAGCGCCAAGCTGGCTCATGACGCTGGCTGAAATGCTGGCCGATCTGCCGGCGTACTGCGCCGTTGGAACAAAGCGCAACGCCAAGGGCCATACCACCAGCTGGATTGGTTACAAATTGCACATCGATACCGCCGATGGCGATATCCCGGTCTCCTGCCTGCTGACTTCGGCATCCGCTCCATGACAGCCAAGTGGCGCTCCCGCTGGCGGCCATCACGGCCGAACCGCGTTACCGATCTGGACCACCATGGACAGCGCTTACGACGCGCCGGAAATCTGGGACAAGAGCCGCGCGCTCGGGCATGTGCCGGTCATCGATCCCAATCCGCGCCGTGGCGGCAAGGCCGAAGCCGAGGCGGAGGCGCTGGCCAAGCGGTGCTGCCGGTTACAAGCCCGCCGAGGACGTCCGCTATAACGAGCGCAGCGCCGCCGAGCGTGTCAACGCCGGGCTGAAGGATAACTATGGCGGCCGCTATGTGCGGGTGCGCGGGGCAGCCAAAGTGTTCTGCCACCTGATGTTCGGCATCCTGGCGCTGACCGTGGGCCAACTCTTCCGGCTCTGTCACGTAAGCGGCGCCTGCCGCGCCCAACCGCTGGCCCCAAATCGGGCGCCAACGAAGGTCGTCGGAAAATCGGTGTTCACCAGGTCCATGTGGCCGTTGTTCTCATAGTCTCCGGCGGTGACCCCATGTTCGCCACCTCGCGGCCGGTCCCGTTGAACGCATAGCCGCTCATGTAACTGGCGTCGTCGAACGTGCCATCGCCGTTGTTAATGTAAAGATAGTTGGGGGTCGAGTCGTTGGCTACGGCGAGATCCGGTTTGCCGTTGCCGTTCACATCGACAAAGAGGGCTCCCAATCCGTAGAAGCCGTTGGGATCCGCCACGCCCGCCTTTCGGCTTGGACATCCCGTAAAAGTCCCATCTCCATTGTGAAAACAAGCGATCGCCCCGCTCCTGAAATCCGGGACACCGGCCGCCGCGAACCGCTTGGCTTTCGCTCATGGTGACTCTGCTCGACCTCGAATGGCCCGATATCGAGCCAACGGGGCGCGCACCGTCAAGCTGTCTCGTACAAGAAACGGGGCTTCCACACCTGGACTGATGCCGGGATTTCACAGTTCTGCGCGCACTAGTACAGCCCGCCGGAAGTTCGCACCCCATTGGCGGCGCGCTCGCAAGCGAACTTCCGGCGGATAAGCTGTACTAGCAAGAAGATCCGCTAGTACGCCTTATCCGCGGGAAATCCTTCCATTGCTAACCGCATAGGGGTGAGGATTTCCTGCGGGGCGTGCTGGCCAATCGGCAGCAGGGAGCGCTTGGCGCTTGAGCTGCTTCTAGGCACGGCCAACGGAGCGGCGAGTGCGGCGTATGAAGCCGAGCCAGTTCACCGGCGAGATGGATATCGGTACGGCAGGAAAAGACGGATGCCATGCTTACATTCCGCTGCTGCCCGAACTCAAAGAGGCGATGGCGGCACTCAGCTCCGGTAAGTAACGATGCTTGTGACCGGAGAAGGGAAGCCGTTCACTGAGAAATATTTTTATACCTGGTTCAAGCGTGCATGCAAAGAGGCAGGTATTGGTCATTGCTGCCCGCATGGATTGCGGAAAGCAGCAGCCGTTCGGCTCGCACTCCGGACTGCACAACGAAACAAATCCAGTCAATCACCGGCCACACTAATTGCTAATGAGGTGGAGCGGTACACGCGCGCCGCAGACCAGAAGCGGCTCGCGAAGCAGGCTTACGGCAAGCTTGGCAGAACGTCCAGAGAACAAGAGACGTGAAAACACGGTGAAGCGTTTTCAACTTTTTGGAGACTAAGACCATGAAAACAAAAGAAAAAAACGGGATGATGGTGGAGGGGGTTGGATTCGAACCAACGTAGGCTTAGCCAACGGATTTACAGTCCGTCCCCTTTAGCCACTCGGGCACCCCTCCAAGAAGATATTCTCAATAAAACCGGCACCTAATTTCCCTGAAACACGACCCGTGTCCAGCGTATCGGTTGTCATTTCGGTGACAACCGCATAGCAAATGCGAGAGCCCGAAGCAATAGCAACGGCATCCACCACTTTTGCAAATTTGAAAAACCGTGGCGTTACAATAACTTATGCCGTGACGGCAGTCCGGATTCCGGTGGACTTTCCGCAAAGGATGGCGATTTACGGGCCTGCTGCAAACCGGGCCGGGAACCGGCCGCGAGTTGACGTCCGTCACTGCCGCCCTCACTGTTTCAAATACTCCGTGGGCGCAACGTTTTCCCAGCGCTTGGCGGAAAGGATTACATACCCAGGTATGCGCCCCTTTCCGCGTCTGGCGGACGAACGAACATCCTGCGCCATCGGACGAATTTATTCCGCATCGGGCCCTAAGACCTGAGGCAATTGGCGAGGCTCTCCCGCGTCCGCCCGCATGAGCGCGAAATAGTGGCCCGGCCCGGCGGGAATTGCCGCGCCCACCTCATCCAGAACGCCCCGCTTCGCTCTTGTGCCCGTTGTCAGCATTTGCACGAGCTTCGGCGGAAACTCGGGTTCGGAGAAAACGCAAATGGCCTGAGAGCCCTCGATCCTGGCCCGCACCGCGGCGAGCCGCCTGGCGCCTGGCGCGCGTTCGGGGCTCAAGGTGATGGCGCCGGCGCGGTCAGGCCGTAGCGCGTCTCGAAATATTGCGTCACATCGTGGAACACGATGAAGGGCCTGCCGGCGAGACCTGCCAGCGTGGCCTTGAGCTCAGCGTCGAGCGCCGTGAGTGCCGCTTCGAGCTTTTCCGCGTTGGCTCGATACTGGGCGGCGTGCGCTGGGTCCATGGCGGAGAACTCCCGCGCGAGCTGGCGGGCCATCGCGATGGCATTCATGGGATCGAGCCAGAAATGTACGTCGTGGCCGCCCCCGCCGTGGCCATGGTCATGGTCCTCGTCGCCGCCTTCATCGCCAGCCTCGCGGCCAGCCGCCCTCGCGAACCGGCAGCAGCCTGAGCCCCGGCGTTTGCTCAAGCTCGACGATCCGCGCACGTGCGGGAAGCGCCGCCACGGCCCTTTCGAGAAACACCTCAAGATTTTTGGAGACGAAAACGACGGCGTCCGCTTCGCTCAGGGCTTGGGCATCGGAGGGCTTGAGCGCATAGGAATGCGGTGAGGCGGCTCCATCCAGCAGCAGCTTCGGCTCCGCCACCCCCTCCAGGATCGCCGCCGCGAGCGAATGGATGGGTTTGATCGTGACAACCACGCGCGGCGCGCTCCAGGCCGGGATGCCGGAGGCGAAAAGGGCGAGAACCGCCACGACGGAGACGGAAATGCTCGAAAAATTCCTGAAGCTTGCCATTGGCGACCCCTTGGAGGACACCCATGATGTAATGATGTAACATTGCATGAATGTCAAATCCGCGCGCCTCAAAACACAAAATCGCCGCCAGCGGTGCATCCCGTACCTATACCGCCTGCGTTGGCGCTACTACGGCCAGACCGGAAGCGATACCGCCCCCCCCCCCAACAATTCGGGCATTCCAGTTCCCGCGACGCCAATATAAATATGTTTAGTTAAATATAAGTATTTGACCGAATGAACCCATTTTGAGCCACAGCGGGTACTTACCGGCATTGCGCAAGGCCGGCTGAAGTGGACGCTCACCCCCCTGCCGGTAAACCGCCATGGGAACCGGAAGCGAGCCTCGCGGATTGAGCCGTTTTCGAAACCCGCCTCTTCCGCCGCCTTTTGCGGCAAAATTCAGCCTACTGGCCGCTAACGCCTGGGAAGGCCGGCGTTGCGGACGCCAGGAGACTCTTATTCCCCGGCGAGGCATTAGGTCTGGCAGCTCCGATCCGTCCCCTTTAAATAGGCATCGGCGGTATACCCAGCCTGGGCTATGTTGTAAGCTCGCCGTGCAACCGCTAAGACATACCCAATGGACCAGCTTAATTTCCCCGCACCGCCCTATTTCGATCCCGCCGCCGTTCGCGAAGAGTTCCGCGCCTATTGGCGGGAAACCGGCGAGAACCCGGTGCAAGCGCGGGCGCTTGTGCTCAAGCGCCTCAAGGAGCTCAAGGCCAGCGCCCGCGAGCAGGCGCAGGCTGTACTTGAGCGTACCCGGGACGGGCGCAAATGCGCCGCGGCGCTGTCGCTGTTCCAGGACGAGCTGATCCGGCTCATCTACCATTTTTCCTCCCGCTACATTTATCCCTCCCAGAATCCGACCGCGGCGGAGCGCATGGCGGTGGTGGCGACCGGCGGATACGGCCGCCAGCTTCTGGCACCCGGATCGGACATCGATCTGCTCTTTCTGCTGCCCTATAAGCAAACTCCCTGGGGCGAGAGCATGGTCGAGTCGATCCTCTATTTCCTGTGGGATCTCGGCTACAAGGTTGGGCACGCGACGCGCAGCGCCGACCAGACGCTGCGGGCGGCCAAGGACGACATGACCGTCAGGACCACGCTCCTGGACTTCCGCCTCCTCCATGGCGAGGAGCCGCTTTTCAACGACATGTGGGCGCGCTTCGTGGCGAATGTGGTTCACGGCAGCCAGCGCGAGTTCGTCGCGGCCAAACTTGAGGAGCGCGAGTTGCGGCTCAAGCGGGCCGGCAACTCGCGCTACCGCGTGGAGCCGAACATCAAGGAGGGCAAAGGCGGGCTTCGCGATCTCAATATGCTGCATTGGTTCGCGCTTTACCTGTATCCAGACGAACAGCAGCATCCCGAGAGAGGCATCTTCGCGCCGGACGAGGTTGCCGTTTTCGACCGTTGCGAAGCCTTCCTCTGGACCGTTCGCTGCTATCTGCACTTCCTTGCGGGCAAGGCGGAGGAGCGGCTCTCATTCGACTTGCAGCCCGAGATGGCCAGCATGTTGCGCTATCATGACCGGCTCGGGCTTCTGGGCGTCGAGCGGTTCATGAAACACTACTTTCTGATCGCCAAAGACGTGGGCGATTTGACACGAACCGTCGTTTCAAGCCTTGAGCTGCGGCAGCTCAAGAACGTGCCGACAATGAGCGACTTTCTGGGCACGATGCCATGGAGCAACCGGGCCAAGCTCGCCGCCACCACCGATTTCAGGGTCGACAACAATCGCCTGAACGTCAAGCAGCCCGATGTTTTCGAGAAGGATCCGCTTAACCTGATCCGGTTCTTCGTGGAGGCCGAGCGGAACAACCTGCTTCTCCATCCGCAAGCGGTTCGCCTTATCCGCTCCTCGCTCAAGCTGATAGACGACAACTTCAGGGCCAACCCCGAAGCCAACGAGCTGTTTCTCGAGTGCCTGACATCGCACAACGCGCCGGACACCGCGCTCAGGTACATGAACGAGGCTGGGGTGCTGGGCCGGTTCATTCCGGACTTCGGGCGCATCGTCGCGATGGCGACGTTCAACATGTACCATCACTTCACGATCGACGAACACACGATCCAGGCGGTGGGCATCCTCTCGAAAATCGAGAAAGGGCAGTTCGCCGAAGAGCATCCTCTCTCGACCGGGATCATCGCCGGCTTGCAACACCGCCGCGCGCTTTACTTTGCGCTGTTGATGCACGATGTGGCCAAGGCCGTGGAGGGCGATCACAGCATCGTAGGCGCGGAAATGGCCAGGAAACTGGCGCTGCGCATGGGGCTCGATGCGGGCGAGGCCGACACGGCGGCGTGGCTTGTCAGGCATCACCTGCTGATGAGCATAACGGCCCAGCACCGCGACATTTCCGATCCCCTGACCGTCAAGAATTTTACCGACGCCGTGCAAAGCCCAGAGCGGCTGAAGCTTCTGCTGCTGCTGACCGTCGCCGATACCCGCGCCGTCGGACCGGGTGTCTG
Source organism: Candidatus Dormiibacterota bacterium (assembly GCA_963808125.1). GTDB lineage: Bacteria > Chloroflexota > Dormibacteria > Aeolococcales > Aeolococcaceae > CAWEEP01. The sequence continues at coordinate 37,215 of CAWEEP010000038.1, read as the reverse complement.
GAACGCCTGGAAAGGCCAGCTGCTGCGCGCGCTCTATAACGACAGCGAGCCCGTTCTGGGCGGCGGCCATACGCACGAGCCGCGGGCCGCACGCATCGAGATGGCGCAATCGCGCCTCCGGGACGCCCTCGCGGACTGGCCTCCCGCCGAAGTGGAGCGCTTCATCCAGCACCATGAGCCCGACTACTGGCTCAAGACCGATATCGAGCGGCAAATGCAGCACGCCCAGCTGCTTCGATCCTTCGAGGGTACGCATCCGCCGGTCGCGTTCGACGTCAAGACCGACGCCTTCCGCGGGCTGACCGAGCTGACGCTGGTGACGGAGGACCATCCGAGGCTGCTCGCGCTGTTCGCGGGGGCTTGCGCGGCGGCCGGGGCGAACATCACCTCCGCGCAGATCTCGACAACCCGGGACGGGATCGCGCTCGACACACTGTTCCTGCAACGGGTCTTTTCAGACGAGGAAGAGTTCAGCCAGGCGGCGAAAATCGCGCGCACCATCGGGGACATTCTTTCCGGAAAGCGCTCGATGGATACGCTGGAAACGCTGCGCAAGCGGGTGAAACCCAAGACCGACGCTTTCACCGTGGCACCCGACGCGATCCTCGACAATACCGCCTCCGAGGAACTGACCGTAATCGAGGTTCACGCGCTCGACCGGCCCGGCCTGCTGTTCGATCTGGCGCGGGGCTTAAGCGATCTCGGGCTCGACATTGGATCGGCGCATATCGCCACCTTCGGCGAAAAGGCGGTCGACGTCTTTTATGTGACCTGCCGGGATAAGGAAAAGGTCGGGAGCGACGACGAGATGCGCATAATCCGCGAAAGCCTACTGCACTTGCTCAATGCCGGATAGGCTCCCATAGGCGCTGACATAGGCCGCGGCGTCATCGCGAGGCGGCTCTTGCCGCCGGGCGACCCAGTGCAACTTGCTGTTGGCGCTTGTATTTCCGGCCTCTGGATTGCTGGCGGAACCGGATCATATCCGCGATGGTATGAGCGATCTGGTTCTGATCGCGTGGATCCGCCGATGCAGGCCGCCAGCCGTGCGGCGATACCGAGGCACTGTTCGATCTCCCGCAACACCAAGCCCCCCGCATCCGAAGACAGCTGTCCGCCGTCGAAGCGGGCCACAACCGCCTTGCCAAGAACAGGCGACAGACCGGGTAGCGGCAGCATAGGATCGTTCATGGCGGATGGGCTTCCTTCGAAAATCGCGCGGATCGGCCTAGGCAACCAAATCCTACGCGAGTTCAAAGGGTTAAGCTACATCCGCCACCCTGCTGTGAATTTTCCGGGCTAGCTCAACGCCATGCCTGGCGCACAATGGATGCCCGCCTTCGAGCGTGTGAAAAAATCGAAATGCGGAACCTTTGCAGTATGCACAACCGTCATTGCCGCGAAGGCGGGAATCCATCTATCAAGTTGGAACAAGCTCTTAGATGGGTTCCCTCTCCCGCGGGGCCGGCGCCGCGGCCCGGATTTCGAGCACTTTAGCCGGTTTGCCGATTTCTTCACACGCTCCTTCGCGGGAATGACGGTTTGGAATTCATGCCCTACACCTTTCACCCAGCCGGTGAGAGGGCAAAACTGCCAGCACGCCGATTTGAAGGATGTTCCTGCGCTAAGCCAGTTCCAACTGCCGTTTTCAGGCTGAATTGCCCACGGCGAAAGTTCCAGCGTCACCCCTCCCTCCGGGCGGGCGGACCGGCAGCCGGCGGGACCGGATTTCCATCATTTCCGTCAAGGAATTAGCGCCCCATAGAGGGGCCGTTAACCCTTTCATATTACGCATATTCAAGAGGAACAACCGCAGGATGCGATTAACGTTATAGTAAGGAAAGCAAATGAACAGTAAAGCCAATCTTATCTATGCTTTGGCCGCAGTAACGTCACTTGCGTTCGGCCTCGGCATTTCGTTCTGGCGTGCCGCCACCGACAACCAAGCGCTCATCAGGGCCAAATACGCGACGGAGATGGCGCTGGCGATGGCGCAGGATGAGACCAAAGCGCTCCGTGACAAGTTGCAGCGGGAGACCAAGGCCCGCGAATACGCGGAGGCCGCTCAGGCGTCCGCCGAGCGTTCGGACCATGCAACCCGCGAAAAGCTGGCGGAGGAAACCGCGGCGCATCGGGCGGCCGATGCCGCGCGGGAGCGGCTGACGGCTGAGTTGGAAGCCGTGTCCTTGGACCTGGGCGCCAGCAGGAACCTCCTCCACGAGTTGGAGGAAGCCCGGGCGAACGTCGACGCAGCCTTGCAAACGGCCAACCTGCAACTCGCGCGAACCGAAGAAGCACGGCAGAGCATCGAAACCGCCTGGCAGTTCTCCGAATATGCGGCGATTACGATAGCGGCTCAGTTGAACGATCAAATCTCGGCGCGGAAGACGGCGGAGGCGGCGCAGGCCAGCGCGGAAGATCGCGTGCGGCTGCTTAATACCAAGCTCGCTCCCGAGGCGCCGGCAAAGCAAGAAGCCGCATCGGGCGTGCCTGTCAGCGCGCTTGAGCCCCGGCTAGGCGGCAATGGCGAAAGGCGCCGGGAAAGCGCATCCGGAAAGGGGCAATCGGCCCCGGCCGCGAACGGGAACCGTATCATTCACGTGCGCAAGGCACAGCGGCCGGCCGAGGCCGTCGAATAGAATTGCGGAAAGTGTCATACCCAATCCGGGCGATTGCTTCGGCAAAAGGCTCCCCTGTCCCTTCTCCAACAAGGGGACAGGGGAGCCTTTTGCCGAAGCCCTGCGAGGCACTCGACCGGATTGGCTATTATTACCAGTATCTATATAATTCAATCCCGTCTTTCGGCATTCCATCGCGCGCCGGCTCTTGCAATTTAAGTCAAGCGCGGGCAGTTACGATGCGAGCAGCGCGGCGCTTTTGCCGCCACCAGCGGGGAGACAGACATGGGTAATTCCGATTGCCGCTTCGTTTGGTACGAGCTGGCGACCGCGGACATCGAAGGGGCCAAGGCATTCTACGGCAGCGTTCTGGGCTGGCGCACGGCGGCAGGCCCGATGCCCGGTTCGGACTACACACAGTTCACCGTGCGGGACGTGCCCGTCGCCGGACTGATGAAACTGCCGCCGGACGCGCGCGCAAGCGGGGCCGCGCCGCAATGGATCGGATTTGTTGGCGTGGACGATGTGGACGCCGCCGCCCGCCGGGTCAGGCAGCTCGGTGGAACGGTGCATGTCCCGCCGGCGCCTATCGGCAACGTCACCCGCTTCTCGGTCGTCGCGGACCCGCAAATGGCGGTGCTGGCCTTGGTCACGAAGCCCAGGGGCGGCCAGCAGCCCGCAAAGCCGGGAGCGCTGGGGCACATCGTCTGGCACGAGTTGCTCGCATCCGATGGCGAGGCCGCGTTCGCCTTCTACAATGCGCTGCTTGGCTGGACGAAAGGGGAGACCCTGACCGAGCCGATGGGCATATACCAGCAGGTCTCGGCGGGGGCGAGGCCATCGGCGGCATCTGCACCAGACAAGAAACCCGGGCGGGGTGCCTTTGGCTCCACTATTTCGAGGTGGCGGACCTCGATGCCACGGCGAGCCGCGTCGAGGCCGGCGGCGGCCAAATCCTGTACGGTCCGGTTACAGTCACGGGTGGCGCACGCATCATGCACTGCGAGGACCCCAGCGGCGCGGTGTTCGGCCTAATCGATACGTCCATCCGTATAACGATCGGGTGCTACTCGCCGCGAACCTGATTTACGCCGCCCGGCCGGGCTGCCAGCAGGGCCGTACGATTATACCAATCGCCGTAAGTCTTGAACGTTCTTCGTCATTGCGAGCGAAGCAATCCAGATGCCAAGTCCTTCATGCTCTGGATCGCCACGGCGGCATGGCCGCCTCGCGATGACGGCGTATGGATGCCGGAACGGTCAGAACTTCTGACGGCTGGTATTTGTTCCGATAGCAAATCCGCTCGATTGCTTTCGCAGTGTCATTCCCGCGAAGGCGGGAATCCACTTATCAATCTGGAACAAGCTCTTAGCATGGGTCCCCGCCTTCGCGGGGACGACGGCGTACAGCTTGGCTTAACACGTCGAACTACTTATCTGCCCGGACTTTTGCCCCTCTTACGATCAATACCGGGTTTGCGTTCATGGTTCCGTCCGTTGGCGAAATTAGCATAGCTGGTTCAGGCCCGGCCAAGCGGCTTTTTCAGCGGCAAGCGGGCGGTTCTCCGCAGGTCTCCATTGCAATCCGGGCGCGGATCCCCCAATCTGATTAGAAACAAACGGTTGGGAGGCACATCGTGGCCAAACTTACGCCGGACGGTGAAAAGATCGTCGCTGGGCTCGCGGAGCAATACAAGATTGGCGCCGATGCCGTGAAGGCGATGCTCGACGCCGTGGCCAAGGGCGGCGGCGCCACGGCCCAGTTCAATGTGCCCGAATTCGGCGGGGCCGGCCAATGGATGCGCGGCGGCCAGGCCACGGTTGGCGACATGGCCGGCGCGTCGATGAAGGCCGCGGCCGAAAATCTATGCAACGAGCTGTCGAACCTGATGGCGGCCCAGGCGAGCCTGTTTGCGCCTGTGGGCCAGCAGCCGTCTCACGGCGAGAGAGTGCCGGCGGCGCTGGCAAACAAGGAGCGGGCGCCGCTCCAAAGCCGTCACCTTACGGCTGGTGGCCCGCGGAGCTGGGCGAGCCGTCCATGGCCGGATCGCGGAACGCGTGCCGCTATGCCTATTTCGCTGAAATCCGCCGGCTGGCGGTCGATGCGCGCGGCCGTGTCGAGGTCTACGATACCACCGGATTTAACATCGAGGGGATCGCCCCGCGGCAAGGCGGCGAGGACGGATCGCCGGTGTTCGCAAGCAATCGCGGCCCGGTGCGCCTCGACAGCTTGCCGCGCGACTATGGCATGGCGGCGGAGGCCAAAGCCGCGACGGAGCCCAGAGAGGCGGCAGCCAAGGGCGCCGCTCCTGCTGACGATGCAGTCTCGATCCTGGCGCTGATCGAGCAGCTCGGCGCGCTCAAGGAGAAGGGCATCCTCACGGCGGAGGAGTTCGCGGCGAAGAAGGCGGAGCTGTTGAAACGGCTGTAAACATTCCTGGCTTGACCAACGAATGCCCTGGAGCCTGCTATGGGTCGCAAGCGGTCTCGCAGGTTCTCTCGCGATCCCGCGCGCACCGGGGCGGCTTCGGGATCCTAATGCGGTCTTCTCCGAAAAGCCCAAAGCAATCGCTGGCTTGCCCCCCTGCGCAAGCATGAACTGGCGCATGGCTTCCGCGCGGCCCATGCCCTTGTCCGCGGCGAACCTTTTCATCACGCCGGTGATGAGCTTCACCGCCGCATCCGTACCGACCTCGCCATGCGACACCAGCAGCGCGCGGGCCTGCCCATAACGAATGCACATATTGCTGGGCGGCAATGAAATTTGACGATGGAGATACTAAAAGCTGAAAAAATAGCGGCGCCGGAAAGCGCCGCTTTTAAAAACCCTATGAGCCTGAAACTACTTCAGTGGCGCGTAATCTTGCCCGAACGAGTAGTTTACACCGAGGCGAACGCTGTGGAAGGCATCCTCGGTGAGGGAATTTTTGTAAGGACCAACGTGATTATTATACGATCCAACGTTTTCCCAAGAAACGCCCTGGTAGGTGGGATCGTTTTTCCCGAAATCGATGTACTGATATTCGGCTTTGACCGACCATCTAGGTGTGAATTTGTATTCCACGCCGCCGCCGATCACGTAGCCCGTAGCGGTCCCGTCGAAACGGAAGTCCCAACCGGAGGGGTTATAAGCGTAAGCGGTGCTCCGAGGGCATCTTCCGGTCATTTTCGAGCGAGGGCATGATGCGTGCCCATGAGCTATGATCGTTTCAACCATAATGTTGACCGTAGGGTCAAAACGAAGGCCGCGCCGCTTCAGCGGGTCGAGGTGATCACCGGCGTGGAGCGGCGCCGGGAGTGGACGGACGAAGAGAAGCTGGCGATTATCGCGGAGAGTTGCCAGGAGGGGGCGGTAATTTCCGATGTGGCGCGGCGGCACGGCTTGCGGCCGCAGCAATTGTTTACGTGGCGGAACGGATTGCGCAAGCGCGAGGCGGCCAGGCGCCTGTGCGGAGGAGCGTCCGGCGGAATGCCAGCCTTCGCGCCGGTGATGATCGCCGATGAACGGCCTGCCGTGGCGCCGGTTGAAACGCCGGTGGTACTTGCTGGGGCATGCCAGATCGAAATCGTGCTTGGCCGCGCCACGGTCCGCTTGCATGGCGGCATCGACGGCAAAGCGCTGGCGGTTGTGCTTTCCGCCGTGAAGGCCATCGCATGATCGTGCCGCCAACCAATGTGCGGGTGCTGATCGCCACGAAGCCGGTTGACTTCAGAAGAGGCGTCATGGGCCTGGCGGCGATTGTGGAGGCCGAGTTCAAGGCCGATCCGTTCTCGGGGGTGATCTACGTCTTCCGTTCGAAACGGGCTGACAGAATAAAGCTGCTATTCTGGGACGGCACGGGGATTTGCCTGCTGATCAAGCGCCTGGAGGGCAGCAAATTTTACTGGCCCAAAATCGAGGACGGCGTGATGCGTCTGTCGCCCGCGCAGTTGTCCGCGCTCTTGGAAGGGCTGCAGTGGACGCGGGTTCACGCGCGGCGGGTTGCGCGGCCCACGGCAACACAATAAATGGCGGTATCACCTCCTAAAACCACAACTTCTGGCTGAAAGCATGCCGCAAATCGGATAGATATACTGCCATGACCACCGCTTTACCCGAAATGCTCCCCTGCGATCCTGACGCCCTGCGCGCCATGATCCTGGCGGAACGCGCCGGGAAGCGGCTTCTTATTGAGGAACGCGACAGGCTGGCGGTTGAGCGCGACGAACTCACCGCCGCCAACGAGAAGCTTCATCACCTCATCGCCCAGCTGCGGCGCGCGCACTTCGGGCGCAAATCCGAGCGGCTGAGCGAAGACCAGCTCAATCTAGCGCTGGAAGACCTGGAGACCGCCTCCGCCAAGGCGGAGGCCGGGGAAGAAAAGAAGGACGAAGAGCTTAAACGCGAGCGCACGAAGAAGCGCCGCGCCAACCGGGGGGCGCTTCCGGCACACCTGCCGCGCATCGAGCAGGTCATCGAGCCGGAAAGCACGGTCTGCCCCTGTTGCGGCAAGGCCATGCATGTCATCGGCGAGGACAGGTCCGAGCGCCTGGACAAGGTACCGGCGCAGCTGCGCGTCATCGTCACGCGCCGTCCCAAATATGGCTGCGAATGCGAGGAGGCCGTCGTGCAAGCGCCCGCGCCGCCGCGGCTGATCGAAGGCGGCATTCCCACCGAAGCGCTGGTTGCCGGTGTGCTCGTGTCGAAATACGCGGACCACCTGCCGCTTTACCGTCAGGCGCAAATCTTCGCCCGCCAGGGCATCCAGCTCGACCGCTCGACCCTGGCGGCCTGGGTAGGCGCCGCCGCGGCGGAACTCGAACCGCTTCATGACCGCCTCCTAGCGATCCTGAAAAGCCGGGACAAGCTGTTCGCCGATGAAACGCGCTGTCCGGTGCTGGATCCGGGCCGCGGCAAGACCAAGTCCGGCTACTTCTGGGCCATCGCCAGCGATGACCGGCCCTGGGGCAGCACGGCGCCGCCCGCCGTGGCCTATTCCTACGCGCCGGGGCGCGGCGGCAAATATGTGCGGACGCTGCTTGAGGGCTTCTGCGGTATCCTCCAGGTGGACGGCTATGACGGCTACAACATCCTCGCCCGCCCCGATCGCGCTGGCGGGCCGGTGACACTCGCTTATTGTTGGGCTCATCTGCGGAGGCGCTTCTACGAAATCGCCGCCAAAGGCCCGGCTCCCATCGCCCAGAAGGCGTTGGAGCGCATTCAGAAGCTGTACAAGATCGAGGCGGAGATCCGCGGGCAGCCGCCGGAGAAACGGCTTGCCGCCCGCCAAGCCCGGTCCCTGCCTGAGATCGAAGAGCTAAAATCCTGGTTCGAGGATTGCCTCAAGCGCCTCCCCAAGGCATCGCCGGTGCGCGACGCCATCAATTACGGCGTGAACCAATGGGATGGGTTGGTCCGCTTCCTGGACGACGGCCGCATCGAGATCGATTCCAATACCGTCGAGCGTTCGATCCGCCCGATCACACTCAACCGGAAGAACGCCTTGTTCGCCGGCCACGATCAGGGTGCACAAAACTGGGCGATCATCGCGTCGCTGCTTGAAACTTGCAAACTCAACAACGTCAACCCGCTGGCTTGGCTCGCCGATGTGCTGGTGAAACTCGTCAGCCTCTGGCCTGCGAAGCGCATCGATGAGCTGATGCCCTGGGCTTACGCTAGCCCCGCCGCCCTGTGAACAGAGCACCGCTTACTTATAAGCGGAGTGGTAGTTCTCTTCGTTCTTAATGCCACCGTAAGCGAAGCCGCCCGTAAAATACACAAGGGCCCGATCGACGGCGTAGCCAACGCGGCCACGCACCGTTCCGAACCAGTCAAGATCGGACGAGATGCCGATACAACACCTCGTCCTGGAGCCGCTGATGCCGCCCCCCTGGATGTCTGTCTCAACGCCAAGAACTACGTTGGGGCCCAGGATGCCTTGGATGTTGTAGCCGAACTGACCACCGCCAAAACCGCCCTCTGGACGGACGCCGCTCCATGCGCCTATAGCGGCAAGGTTCTCGTTCTCCGCCCAAGCGCCACCACCGTTCACGCCGCCATAGAAACCAGTCCAGTTCACGCCAACGTAGCCTGCGGCGGGCGCGCCATACATATCGGCTGCATTAGCAGTTGCCGTCAACGCAGCCACGCTCGCGGCGGTAAGTAGAACTCGTTGAAGTCTCATGTTGCCCTCGTATGTGCGGGGAATTTCGCCCAGCGCCCATAGTCTAACTACTTAGCTGAGGGGGCAGAGCTTGCAAACTAACCTCCAGTTGATATGTGCATTGAACATTCGCCTATTGCCAATGCGCAATAGCGAAGCCAAGCCCGCTAATGGGATCCCGAGAGCAAGCATTGCGGCTTGCGCCCTTTTCGAGACCCGCCAGTTCTGCTATCGGCCTGTTGCAGCCTATGTATCCCGTTCAACAACTCTTGTTTTGCGTTGCTGGAGATTTTCGCGGGCTTTTTCGATGAGTTGGGATGTTAGCCGCTCCGGCAAAATACCGTAAGCAATGCTTTTGGGCTGACGGCCAGACACGGGGCGAAGGTCCGGTCCCGGCCATGTAAAAATATTAACTTCGCTGGTAACAATCCATTTTGGCTCATCGTCCAAGCCAAGCCGCTTCGAAGTAAGCGGCGGAACGGATATGGCGATTGTATCGCCCTGTGGTGGGGAATGTGTAATTGCCGCGACCGCCACGCGAGTTTGGCCCTCGTTTTTCGCCACGGCAAGAACAATGGCACAAGGCCGGTCTTTTCGTCCTTCTTCAAGCCCGCGCATGTGTTCGCTACGCCAAAGATAGGCGTAGCGAATGACAAGGCCGGGTTCTGGATCGGGTATTTCCACGGCCGTTATGACTGGGACAATTCAAAATCGAAAGCCTTGGCCGCCTCTGACGGTTTCGCCTTTTCAAGAGCCTCCACCATGTCATCGGGTAGCTCGTAAATGTAGAGGGCTTCCCTGTCATCGAGCGCCTTCAGGCGGGCATATTCATCGGCGGACAGCATGACAACGCTCTCCCGTCCGTGAGACGTCACCGCGACGGCCCCCCGCTGCGCGAGGTCTTTGTAACGCCCGAAGTTGCGGGCAACTTCGGCGGACGATGCTGTCGCGGTAAATTGGGGTATCGTTTTGTGTTTCATGAACGTATGGTACATCAATTGCGGAACTTACGCAAGTTGCGTAGTTTTTTCTTCGATGCCGGCTATACCTTCAGGATGAGGCGCGCCGATCCGGGCAGGGACTTACCGCTTTCGGCCTAATGCGGCAAAATTCAGCCCCCTGGCCGCTAACGCGCGGGTAGGTCATGCGTTGGGAAAGCCAGGAAACTCCGCTTAGCCGGTGACTTGCTCAGCCCCGCCGATTGCAGCGATTGATGCCACCATTTGCTTCGAGATGTGCGGCATCTCGTTTTGCGCGGCTTCCCTAAGCGCAAGCCGCTCGTTGAGATTATCCAAGCGCCTGTCACCCGGTTCAAAGTGTACGCCCCCCCCTTCGAAGCGGGCTGCAATCGCGTCGAAACGTGCGCCAACTTCCTTACGCAATGCCGCCGCGTCAAACGTAAGCTCTGGCGCCGGATTACGGGCGCGTTGGCTGCCGTTTCCACAAAGTCCTCTTACCAGCGGGCTTGATTGGGCGCGTGCCGGCCCTAAGATGCAAGGCCCCCGAGGCAAGTAAGAAATAGACTGGCACTATCCATCGTGGAGCGGAAGCATGGAAGCCTATGAAGCGCTCGTTACGCGCGTTAGCCCCAAGGAACTCGGCGAGCCCGCGCCGGATGACGCGGCCCTGCGCAAGATTATCGCCGCGGCCCTGCGCGCGCCGGATCATGGCCGCCTGCGCCCATGGCGTTTCATCGCGATCCGGGGCGAGGGCCGGAACCGGCTGGGCGATGTGCTGGCGGCCTCGCTGAGCCGCCGCGATCCGAACGCCGGCGCTGAGCTGGAGCGGGAGCGGCAGAAGGCCATGCGCGCGCCCCTGGTGCTCGTTGTGGCGGCGCATATGACGCAGAGCCCGAAGATCCCGCCGGTGGAGCAGTTGCTCTCGGCCGGCGCGGCGGTCCAGAACGTCATGCTGGCCTGCCATGCCTTGGGCTACGGCGCCGTGTGGAAAACCGGCGCCGCGGCCTACGACGCCGGCGTGAAGGAAGCGCTCGGGCTGGAGGCCGGGGACGGGATCGCGGGCTTTGTCTACATCGGTACGCCGGCAGCCGTGCCAAAGGCCCCGGCGCCGCTCGATCCGGCCGATTTCCTGAGAGCCTGGCCGGCGGAATAGGCCCGATCTTGCCTTGCCTCTATCATAGCGAGCTGGCAACTACGCCGTGCCGCGCGCTTTTGCGTTTTCCAACAGCCGGGCTAGAGAGAAAATGCCTTACTATCAAAGCTGCAAATAGGAATGGTTTTGTTCTGCGCCGACGCTGTATTCGTAGGAAATAGTATTTATTGCTAATCACAGCTCCATCTCCCCTTGCCGGAGGTGCCCCTGCCGAATTATTTTCAGGCAACGGGCCGCTCTGGCCTTGGATACGGATCGAAGGGGCTGGCACATGGCAAAAATCGTCTTCATTACTCCCAATTTCGCGGTGGCCGGTCAGCTCGATGCGGAGGATTTCCCCGAAATCGCCCAGCTCGGTTTCGATATTGTCGTCAACAACCGCCCCGACGGCGAGGAGGACGGCCAGCTTTCCAGCGCCGCCGCGGCCGACCATGCCCAGCGCTCCGGCCTCGGCTACCGCCATATCCCCTCGGGCAAGCTCGATCTGTTCTCCGATCCAGTGGTCGATGCCGCCGAAACCGCCATCGCCGGCGCCAACGGCGGGAAGGTGCTCGCCTATTGCAGGTCGGGCACGCGCAGCGCGATCGTCTGGGCCGCCGCCAGCGCCCGCGGCTTGCCGGTCGACGAGGTACTGTCCCTGCTCTCCGCCGCCGGCTTCGATTTCGAATTCCTCCGCGACGAATTGGAAGAGCAGGCCGCCGGGGCGGGCTCGCGGCAGGCAGCCGAAGCGGCACAGCGGAAAGCCGCTTGAGTTCGAATGCTCTTCCAGGGGCGCAAGCCGCGGCGCTTTGACGTCATTCATGGAATGAAACGAGCCTGACCGGGGTTTAACACCGAGCGCCGTACGGTCCGGCCGGCCTCCGTCATTGCAAAGGGCAAAGCCCCGGCGCAATCCAGAGGCCCGAAAAGCTGCGCCCGTTTCTGGACGCCCGCGGCCGCCAAGGCCGCCTCGCGGCGACGGGAACGGGCCGGAACTTTTGGCGGCTGGTGGAAGTCTCTGGCGCACCTTCGTTACATCCTGTTAGCGCATTTGAGCGGCATTTGCCGGGTTTTGCGCCGCTATTTCAATTTTATACAATATAGCACGGAACCTTTAATTTGCGGTAAATAGCGCTCTTAGCTGAGTCGTTCCATATTTTACGGGGCTATATTACTCCGTACACAGCGATTTTGTCGCCGCGCGGCCCATTAATAGAAAAGTTGCGAATATAATTAAAGGGATTCTGCAAGCGTGAAAATCGGCCTGAAATCGGGGAAAATTTCGCAAAAATGCCGCGGCATAAAATATGAGGATCCGGCGTTAACCATCCGCGCATTAAACATGATAGGGCCGTAGGCAGGAGTAACGATTTAAGAGTTTTTGTTTCGCGAAGCCGAAACAAAAACCGGGTTGGATTGAACGCAGGCCGTGACGGTGTGGCTGGCTATGGAAATTTCAGTTGGCGGGTGCGGGGCAGGCGTGCGGCAGTGCCGGTTGAACGCCCGGAACAGCAAGCAGGAGCGGCGCGGCAGCCCCGATCGCGATGCCGTCGCGGCTGTGTCTGGGCCGTAACCCGGCCGGTTGGCCTTGGCGGGGCGGTGCGGGGGCTGACGGCGGGCAAGCCCGTCGATCCCCGAGCGCTGCGGTCTCCCAGGCGACTCCGCCCGGCGATAGAGCCCGCGGTGACGTCGGCCTGGAAGCCGGCGTCCGTGGCGACGTTCCCCACTCGCTGACGCGGGCACCCAGAGCCTCCACCAGAGCGGGGCAGACCACCCATTTTTCAAGTCCGCCGCGACACCCGGGGATGCCCCATGAGACCCCGCGCGGGTCAGGCGGGCATGGCCAGCCGTTCCCTCAGCCCGAGCACGCGGCGCAACTCGTTGGGCATCACCTTGACGAAGCTCTGCAGCGTCCCCTCCCAGTCGTCGAGGAGGCGGGCGGCGAGCAGGCTGCCGGTGTACTCGTGGTGGCGCGCCACCAGGTCGCGGAGGATGGTGGCGTCCTCGTCGTCGATCGTCTCCAGCCCCACCATGGCGAGGTTGCAGCGCTCGTGGAAGAGGCCGTCGTCGTCGACGACATAGGCGACGCCGCCGCTCATGCCGGCGGCGACGTTGCGGCCGGTGCGTCCGAGGATGACCACCCGGCCGCGCGTCATGTACTCGCAGGCGTGGTCACCGGTGCCCTCGACGACGGCGACCGCGCCGCTGTTGCGCACCGCGAAGCGCTCCCCGGCGACGCCGTTGACGAACATCTCGCCGGCGGTGGCGCCGTACAGCGCCACGTTGCCGATGATCACGTTCTCCTCGGCGGCCCGCGAGGCCCCGGGCGGGGCGGCGATCACCACGCGGCCGCCGGAGAGGCCCTTGCCGACGTAGTCGTTGGCCTCGCCGCGCAGGCTGAGGGTGATGCCGGGGGCGAGCCAGGCGCCGAACGAACCGCCCGCCGAGCCGTGCAGGTCGATGTGGATGGTGTCGTCGGGCAGGCCCTCGCCGCCGGAGCGGCGGGCGACCTCGCCGCTCAGCATGCCGCCGACGGTGCGGTCCACGTTGCGCACCCGCAGCTTGAGGCGCACCGGTACCCGCGCTCCAAAGCCGGGGCGGCCAGCTCGATGAGGCGCTGGTCGAGGACGTCATCCAGGTGGTGGTCCTGGGAGCGGGTGTGGTGGGTCTCCTCGGGAGGTGCTAACTCGTGGCGGAGGAGGGCGGAGAGGTCGAGACCACGGGCCTTCCGAGTGCTCCACGCCCGGCCGGGCGGAGAGCAGGTCGCTGCGCCCGATCAGGTCGTCGAATTGGCGGAAGCCCAGAGCCGCCATTCGCTCGCGCACGTCCTCGGCGACGAACATCATGAAGTGGATGATGTCCTCGGGCGTCCCGGCGAATCGCTTGCGCAGCTCGGGGTCCTGGGTGGCGATGCCCACCGGGCAGGTGTTGAGGTGGCAGACGCGCATCATCACGCCACCAGGCCGAGACCAGAGGCCGCCGTGCTGAAGCCGAACTCGTCGGCGCCGAGCAGCCCGCCGACGATGACGTCCCGGCCCGTCTTCAGCTGGCCGTCTCACCTGGAGCACGACCCGGCTGCGCAGCCCCCTGGGCGACGAGCACCTGCTGCAACTCGGCGAGGCCGAGCTCCCAGGGCACCCCCGCGTGCTTCAGGGACGAGAGCGGCGAGGCGCCGGTGCCGCCCTCGTAGCCGGAGATGACGATGTGGGTCGGAGCGAGCCTTGGCGACGCCGGCGGCGACGGTGCCGACGCCGACCTCGGCCACCAGCTTGACGCTGACGCGCGCTTTGGGGATTGACCCACCTTGAGGTCGTGGATGAGCTGAGGCGATGTCCTCGATGGAGTAGATGTCATGGTGCGGTGGCGGGGAGATGAGGCCGACGCCCGGTGTCGAGAAGCGGAGGCGGGCGATGACCTCGTCCACCTTGCCGCCGGGAAGCTGACCGCCCTCCCCGGGCTTGGCCCCCTGGGCGATCTTGATCTGCAGGTCGTCGGCGCTGACCAGGTAGTGGGCGGTGACCCCGAACCTTCCCGCAGGCCACCTGCTTGATGGCGCCTCCGCCGGTTGTCGCCATTGCTGTCCAGAACGTAGCGAGCCGGATCCTCGCCGCCCTCTCCGGTGTTGGACTTGCCGCCGATGCGGTTCATGGCGATGGCCAGCGTCTCGTGCATCTCCTTGGAGATGGCGCCATACGACATGGCTCCGGTGCAGAAGCGGTGGACGATGGCGGCGGCGGGTCCCACCTCCTCGAGCGGCACCGGGTCGCGGTCGCCGTGGATCTCGAAGAGGCCACGCAGGGTCCGGAGCGTTGTCGAACTCGTCGTCGACGACGTCGGCGAAGCGCCGGAAGGTCGCCGGGTCGTTGGCGTGCACCGCCTGCTGCAGGAGGGCGATGGTGGCCGGGTTCCAGGCGTGGGCCTCGCCGTCGCGCCGCCACTGGTAGTCGCCGCCGCGGACCAGCGTGAGGGGCCCCAGGGCGCGGTCGGGGAAGGCGCTGCGATGGCGGTCCAGCGTCTCCTCGGTGAGCACGTCCAAGCCGATGCCGCCGATCCGTGAGGAGGTGCCGGGGAAGTACAGACTCACCAGCTCGGGCGCCAGGCCGACCGCCTCGAAATCTGTGCGCCGCGGATCCATTCGATGGTGGAGATGCCCATCTTGGCGATGATCTTGCGCAGGCCCTTGTAGAGGGCGTGGAGGTAGCGCTCCCTTCGCCCGCACCGGGTCGCTGCCAGGGGGCGGCGTGCCCCGCCGCTGCAGGTCGCCGATACGTGTCCAGGGCGAGGTACGGGTTGACCGCCTCGGCGCCGAAGCCGACGAGGAGAGCGATGTGCATGCACCTCGCGAGGCCTCGGCGGTCTCCACCACCAGACCCACCGCGGGTGCGGCTGTCCCCTCGCGGATGAGGTGGTGATGGACGGCGGCGGTGAAGGCGAGCAGCGAGGGGATTGGCGCGTGGCTGGCGTCGACGTGGCGGTCGGAGAGCACGAGGACGGTGTTGCCCCTCGCGGATCCTTCTCCGAGGCGAGGCGAGCAGATCCTCTCCAGAGCCCTCCCTCCGGGCAGGCCCGCCGCCGTCCACGGGGAAGGTCATGGCGATGGTGGCGGCGGGGAACTGCCGCTGGGTGACGTGGCGGATGGTCTCCAGGTCGGCGTTGCTCAGCACCGGCGTCGGGATCTCCAGCTTCTTGGCCTGGGCGGGCCCTTGCTCGAGGAGGTTGCCGCCCGTCCCGAGACTGGTCGCCAGGGACATCACCAGCTCCTCGCGGATGGGGTCAATGGGCGGGTTGGTGACCTGGGCGAAGAGCTGCTTGAAGTAGGCGAAGAGATTGAGACGGCGGTCGCTGAGCACTGCCAGCGGGGCATCGTTGCCCATCGAGCCGATGGGCTCCTCGCCGTCCCTCGCCATCGGGGCGACGATCACCTTCAGCTCCTCCTCGGTGTACCCGAAGACCTGGTGCTGCACCAGCAGCATGCCGGGGTCGGGATCGGGGGGATCGTCGGCACGGTGCAGCTCGTCGAGCCGCACGGTGCCGCGGCGGATCCATTCGGCGTATGGGTAGAGGCGGCTGAGAACGCTCTTCACGGCGTCGTCGTCGAGGATGGCGCCGTCCTCGGTGTCGACCAGGAGCAGGCGGCCGGGCTCCAGGCGCCACTTCTTGGCAATGCGCTCCTCGGCGATGGGCAGGACGCCGGCCTCACTGGCCATGACCACCCATCCGTCGTCGGTGACCAGCCAGCGCGCCGGCCGCAGCCCGTTGCGGTCGAGGGTCGCGCCGATGGGCGGCCGTCGGTGAAGGCGATGGCGGCGGGACCGTCCCAGGGCTCGAGCAGCGAGGAGTGGAACTCGTAGAAGGCCCGGCGCTCCTCGTCCATCAGCGGGTTCCGGTCCCACGCCTCGGGGATCATCATCATGATGGCGTGCTCGACGGAGCGCCCCCCCATGGTGAGCAGCTCCAGAGCGTTGTCGAACTGGCTCGAGTCCCGAGCCCAGCTCGTCGATCACCGGGCGCAGCTTGCCGATGTCGGCCCCGTAATGGGGACTGCGGAACATCCCCTGCCGGGCGCGCATCCAGTTGACGTTGCCGCGCAGGGTGTTGATCTCGCCGTTGTGGGCGCTCATGCGGAAGGGCTGTGCCAGGTCCCAGCGGGGCAGGACGTTGGTGGAGAAGCGGGCGTGCACAAGGGCGAGGCGGGAGACCACGCTGCTGTCCTGGAGATCGGGGTAGAAGACGGGCAGCTGGTCGGCGGTCAGCATCCCCTTGTAGATCAAGGACCGGCTGCTGAGGCTGGCGAGGTGGAAGCGGTCCCGCGTCAGGCCGACCGCGTCGCTGCGGCGCTCGATGACGCGGCGGAGCACGTAGAGGCGCCGCTCGAGGAAGTCGCCGTCGAGGCCGATGGCGGCGACGAACGCCTGGCGGATGATGGGCAGCCCGGCGAGCGCCGTCGGCCCCAGGCCACCCGGCTCGATGGGGACGTCGCGCCAGCCCAGCAGACGGAGCCCCTCGTCGTGGCAGGCGGCGGCGGTGAGCGCCTCGCAGTCGGCCCGCGCCGAATCGTCTTGGGGAAGGAAGGCCATACCCACCGCGTACGCGCCCGCCGCGGGCAGGGGAAACGTCACCTGGCGGCGCAGGAAGGCGTCGGGGAGCTGGATGAGGATGCCGGCTCCGTCGCCGCTCAGCGGATCACTGCCGACGGCGCCGCGGTGACCCAGGTTGCGGAGTGCCTCGAGCCCCGAGCTGACGATCCGGTGCGAGCCCTCGCGATGAAGCGTGGCCACGAAGGCGACGCCGCAGCTATCGTGGTGCAGGCCTGGATCGTTGAGGCCCCGCACCCGGTACGGGTCCCTCAGATGTCCGGTGATGTCGGGGTATCGTGCCATGGAGGCCGCGGGGTGCTCCGAAGGTCGGGCTGTCTGTCCGGCGGTCGGGACGAGGCGGACCCGGGCCCCGGAACCGTGCTTTCCGAGGCGACCGCGGGGTTTGCCCCTTGAAAAGTACCAGGGAAGGGGCCCCTCGGGGAGTTGGGGCCGCCTCCGGCGCCTCACATGGCGGATTTAGGCCGCGTCTGGCACGCTTGATCCGAGATCGGAGCTCCCGGCGGCACCGCCTGACCTGCACTTGGTCAATTTGCCGGTGACGCGCTAGGATCGCCGGAGCGCATCGAGACGCGAGGCACGGCGGCCCCGGCGGGCTGCCTCAGAGGGAGGTCCCGGGATGGCGGCGCCGCTCGCACAGGCGGTCACCCTCGCCGACAGCCACGGCGGGCTCGGCGTCTGGGCGCGGCTCCGGCGCGACACCCCGTGGTGGGCCTATCCGGTCACCGTCGTCGCCGTCCTCGGAGCCTTCACCGGCTACTCCCTGTGGACCTCCTTCTTCGGCCCCGGGACGAACCACATCAGCGAGTTCGGGCCGTACCTCTCGCCCTTCTACTCCCCGCTGGTCTGGAGCCGGACCCGGTCACCCCGGCGCTGTGGATCCTCTAGGTCCCGCTGGGCTTCCGGGCCACGTGCTACTACTACCGCAAGGCTTACTACCGCTCGTTCTTCTGGGACCCACCGGCCTGCGCCGTCGGCGAGCTGCGGCACCGGGGCTACCGGGGAGAGTCCCGCCTTCCCATGGTCCTCAACAACCTGCACCGTTTCCTCTGGTACCCGGCCTTCATCGTCGTCGTCTTCCTGTGGGTGGACGCCTTCGCCTCGCTCTACTCCAAGGGCCACCTCTACCTCGGCCTCGGCACGCTCATCCTCTTCGTCAACGTCACCCTGCTCTCCGGCTACAGCTTCGGCTGCCACGCCTTCCGGCATCTCGCCGGAGGCAGCCTGGACTGCTACTCGTCTCCGCGGCGGCAGAACCAGTTTCCGCCTGGGCGGGGTGCCAGCTTCCTCAACCTCCGCCACGCCACATGGGCGTGGGCCAGCATGTTCAGTGTCCTGATCCCGGAGGTCTACATCCGCCTGCTCCAGGCGGGACTGCCCGATCCCCACCATCTGTTCTGAGGACGAAGCGAGCTGTGAGTTGACCGAGCCCTACATCTCCCGCGAATGCGACGTCCTGGTCCTCGGCGCCGGCGGCGCCGGGATGCGCGCCGCCATCGCCAGTGCCGAGGCGGGCTGCCGACGGTGGTGGTCAGCAAGTCGCTGCTGGGCAAGGCCCACACCGTGATGGCCGAGGGCGGCATCGCCGCAGCGCTGGCCAATGTCGAGAAGCGGACTGCTGGGAGGTCCACTTCGGTGACACCATGCGGGGCGGCCACTGTCAACAACTGGCGGATGGCCGAGATCCACGCCCACGAGGTGATCGACCGCGTCTACGAGCTGGACGGTGGGGCGGCATCTTCGACCGCACCGGGGATGGGCGGATCATGCAGCGGGCATTCGGCGCCCACAGCTGGAGGCGCCTGGCCACGTCGGCGACCGCACCGGCCTGGAGCTGATCCGCACCTGCCAGGACCGGCTGGTCCACACGGCCGGCACGGACGTCCACATGGAGGCCCCTGACCCGCCTGCTCAAGGCCGGCACCGGGTCTGCGGACGCCTTCGGCTACGACAGCAACGACCGGGCGAGTTCGTCGCTGATCCGGGCCAAGGCGGTGGTTCTGGCCACGGGCGGCTGGGGGCGGATGTTCCTCATCACCTCGCAACTCCTGGGACTGCACCGGCGACGGCGCCGCCATGGCCTACGAGGCTGGCGCCGAGCTGAAGGACATGGAGTTCATCCAGTTCCATCCCACCGGCATGGTGTGGCCGCCCGGGGCCCGCGGCATCCTGGTCACCGAGGCGGTGCGCGGCGAGGGCGGGGTGCTGCGCAACCCCTCGGCGAGCGCTTCATGAAGCAGTACGACGCGGCGAAGAAGGAGCTGTCCTGCGGGACGTGGTGGCCCGCTCCATCTACAAGGAGGTCCAGGCCGGGCGGGGCTCCCCGCCACGGCGGCGCCTTCCTGGACATGCCACCGTCTAGCGCGGCGGAGATCAGCCGCAAGCTGCCGTCGATGTGCGACCAGTTTGAAGTCCTTGCGGGGGTGGACATCACCCGCGAGCCGATGGAGGTGGGTCCCACCATCCACTACACCATGGGCGGGGTCAGCGTCGACGCCGAGACCGCGGCCACCACCTTCCCGGCCTCTACGCCGCCGGTGAGGTCGCTGCCGGTCTGCATGGTGCCAACCGTCTGGGCGGGAACTCCCTGGGCGACATCCTCGTCTTCGGCCGGCGCGCTGGGGGCGGCCGCCGCCGAGTACGCCGAGCGCCACGCCGCCCGCCCCCGTCTCCGAGCAGGAGACCAGGTGGAGGAGGAGGTGAAGCTGCTGCCGCTGAGCGGCGACCCTCGAGGCGGCCCGCCGAGGACCCGTTCAGCTGCACCGGGACCTGCAGGAGGCCATGCAGGACGAGGCCGGCGATCGGGCCGCAGCGAGCAGTCGCTGCAGGAACCCTCGCGGAGTCCGCCAACTGCGCAGCGCAGCGGCCGGATGCGGGTCAGCCGGCGCCCCCGCGCTACAACCCCGGCTTCAGACCTGCCGGGACGTCACTTCATGCTCACCCTCAGCGAGGCCATCGTCCGCTGCGCCCTGGAGCGGCGGGAGAGTCGCGGGGCGCCCAGTGGCGCTCGACTTCCCGGAGAAGGACGAGGCGCTCGGCGCGGTGAACTTCGTGGCGCGCAAGGGCGACGACGGCATGCTGGTGGAGAGCCGCCCGGTGGAGCCGCTGCCCGACGAGGCCCTGCGGCGGCTGCCATGAGCCGCTTCTTCGACGCCAAGAACCTGCCCCGCCGCTACGCCGAGCGGCTGGCGGGAGCCCCCGCGACGGAGGGGCACTGATGCCACCCCGCGACAGCCCTGCCGGTCTCCGCGGGTGGGGGAGGAGGCGGTCATCGACGGCGGCGTCACCGGGGCCAGCCTCGAGTTCCGGGTGTTCCGGGGGTGCCCGGCGGCGAGGCTCCTACGTCACCTACGACGTCCCCGAGGTGGCGGGCATGGTCGTGCTCGACGCCATCCACCACATCCAGCGCAACCTCGACACCGAGCTGGCCTGCCGTTGGAACTGCAAGTCGGCGAAGTGCGGCTCCTGCAGCGCCGAGGTCAACGGCCGGCCCGCCCTGATGTGCAAGACCCGCATCGACCGTCTTCCCCGCGGCCCCGTCACCGTCGCCCCCCTCAGGCCTTCCCGCTGATCAAGGACCTGGTCACCGACGTCTCCCGGAACTACGAGATCAACAAGCTCATCCCCCCCGTTCACCGCCGCCCCCGACGACGGCGCCCCGTGGCGCATCAAGCAGATGGACATCGACCGCCTCTACGAGCATCGCAAGTGCATCGAGTGCTTCCTCTGTCAGGACACCTGCCACGTCATCCGCACCCACGACATGGGCGAGCGCTTCTTCGGACCCCGCTTCTTCGTGCGCGTCGCCAGCCTGGAGATGCACCCCAAGGACATCCTCGACCGCGGCCAGCTGACGGCGGAGCGCGGCGGGCTCGGCCTCTGCAACATCACCAAGTGCTGCAGCGACGTGTGCCCCGAGCACATCCACATCACCGACAACGCCATCATCCCCATGAAGGAGCGGCTCGCCGACCGCCATTGGGACCCGTTGCGATGGCTGGGCCGGCGCCTGCGCGGCGGCCGGGCGGCGGGGGCCGCCGACGCGCCACACTGAGGCCGGACGGCGGCCGCCCGGACCGGCTGCCAGGCCACACGAGGAGGCTCTCCCCTGATCGCGGTGATCGCCATGGCCGTCCTGCTGGTGGTGCTGGCGGCCGGCTTCCTCACCTTCTATCGTCACTCGCGCACCCCCGAGTGGGGCGACATTGGGGACCCGCAAGGCCGTCCTGCGGATGATGGTGGTGATCGGTCCGATCTTCGGTATGCATTATCGTGAGCCCCGTCCCGACCTCCCGGCGGTCACCTCCGTGGAGCCGCACAAGGAGTTCCCTGCTGACCATGCGCGACGACGAAGACTGAGCCCCGCCTCTGATCCGACCGGGTCAGCCCCCCGCGACCGGCGCCGACCGACCGGCTGCGGCGAGCACGACCGCCAGCTGCACCGGGCTGATGTTGGCGCCGCTGCAGATCAGCGCGATGCGACGGCCGCGCAGCCGGGGTGCGAGTGACGGGTCCAGGGCCGCGGCCAGCGCGGCCGCCCCGGCCGGTTCCACCAGCGTCCGGGTCTTCTCGATCATGAGCAAGGTGGCGCGCAGCAGCTCGCTGTCGTCCACCGTCACGAAGTCGTCGAGCAGGCCGGCCATGATCCGCTGCGGGAGGGCGAAGGCGGTGCCCGTGGCCAGCCCCTCGGCGACCGTGGCGTTGCTCCGGGCCTCGAGCCTGCGGCTGCGCCACGAGTCGTGGGCCGCCGGGGACTGCGCCGACTGCACGCCGATCACCTGGATCGAGGCGTTCACCGATTTGGCGGCGATGCAGGTGCCGGCGGCCCCCGAGCCGCCCCCCACGGGCACGAGGATCACCTCGATGTCGGGCTGTTCCTCGAGGATCTCCACGGTGTGGGTGGCGACGCCGGCGATGAGGTCTGGCTCGTCCCCGGAGTGGATGTACCGGCAGCCGCGCTCCTCCGCCAGCCGCTCACTGTGGAGGCGGGCCTCGTCGAAGTCGCGGCCGACCAGGAGCACCTCGGCGCCCAGGTCGCGCATGGCCTCGACCTTGACCGGGTTCGCCCCCTCGGGAACGCAGACGGTGGCCGGGACGCCGTAGAGCCTCGCCGCGTACGCCACCGACTGGCCGTGGTTCCCAGTCGAGGAGGCGACCACGCCGCGGCGCCGGGTCTCCTCGTCGAGGCGGCTGAACAGGTTGATGCCACCCCGGACCTTGAAGGCCCCGGTGGGCAGGAGGTTCTCGTGCTTGACCCAGACGTCGGCACCCACCATGGCGCTGAGGGAGGGATAGGTGCGCAGCGGCGAGGGCGCGAGGTGGGCCCGGATCCGGCCGCGCGCGGCCAGGACGTCGAGGAGGGTCGGCGGTTCGAGCATGTTGGGAGCCAACACTACACGGGGCGCCGCCATTCCCCGTCGCTCAACTGCAGGTCCAGGTCTCGGTGCCGTTCTCGGGCAGCTGGTCACCGTCCTGGAGATTCTGGAAGGTGGCCGACCCGGAGCCGTCGCTGCTCACCGTGATGGACAGGGTCGTTCCATCGACCTGGTCGAATTGATCATCGCTCCCCTGGTACGGGACGTTGAGGTCAACGGAATCCTGGAACAGCGAGGGGTCGGTGAACGTTCCCGGCCCGCTGTACGGGGTGATGTTCCAGTTGAGGGAGAAGGCCTGCGAGCTGGGCTGGGGGATGCTCCAGGTCTGGCCCGCCATCCCCGTCGCGGCCAGGTCCGAGCACGACGGCAGAACCGACAGGTCCTGCGTGAAGTTCAGGGACTGGCTCACGGTTCCCGTCACCGTCAGCGTCCCCTTGAACTCGTGGGAGCCGCTCGATGCGGGCGTGGCTGTCGCCGCCCCCTGGGCGGGCGTGCCGGTGGCCGGCGCGGTGCTGCTCGCGGCGCCGCACGCGGCGGTGCAGAGGAGCACCAGGGCACCGGCGCCGGCGATGAGGTGACGGCGAACCCGCCGGGACAGGGGACGTGCGAGAACTGCTTGGAAAGTCATGCCAAGGACTGTACCAGCCGCCGCGCCGGGGCTGTGGTGGCCCGACGGCGCGGCGGCTGGCGGTCGAGAGGGAGGAGACCCGGGCGGCCGCTCAGCAGGTCGGAATCGCGGGTCGGGTCTGTCCCGGCGGGAACGTGTAGAAAAGGGAGTCGTACGCGGCGCTGTAGATGGTCGTGGCCGCGCAGCCGGTGTCCTGGTCATCGACGAACCACAGGCTGGCGACCTCCACCAACGTGTAGCGCACGGGCATCTGGGTTTGGGAGTACTGGAAGACCTCCGACACATATGCGGTGGTTCCAGTCTCCGAGATCAGGCTGAACGTCAGCGAGCCCGTGTCCCCGTTGCAGCCCCGGCACGTCCAGGGTCCTCCACCGTTGGCGCCGAACGGGTCCTCACCGAGCCGGGTGGCCAGCCGCAGGGTCACGGGACATGGCTGCGCGATGACCGTGCCCTTGCACCCGCTGAGCTGGGCCACCTCACCACCGGTGGCGTTGAAGTCGACGACCTCCTCCACCGCGGTGACGGGATCGGATGCTCCGGGGCCGACCACGGGGACCGGCGTCGCCACCGGCGTCGGAATCGGCGTCGCGGTTGCGCTTGGCGTCGACGGCGTCCCCGTTGCCGTCGGCGAACTCGCGCTGGTGCTGCCGCACGCGGCGGCCCAGAGGAGGAGCACCGCTCCGCCGCCGAAGAGCACAAGGCGGCCGGGGCGGCGCGGTGACCTGCTGCGAATGCGTGAGAGAGATGTCATATAAGAAATGTAGCGCCCCGACTCCCGGCGTTTGGGCGGGTTCGGGGCGGGTGGAACGATCTCTCGGTCCCGCGACCGGCGGTCGGCCGCGCCCCGCCCCGGGTGGGGGGCGCGCGGCGTCAGGAGAGGAGCGAGGGAAGCCGGCTGTCGATCTCGGCGCGGTGGCTCTCGATGATGCCGACGATTTCCCGGACGCTGCCGGCGGAGCGTTGCAGGGCGGCCGCGTCCTCCGCTCCGAGGGCCAGCTCGACCACCTCGAGGAGGCCCCCATTGCCGAGGCGGACGGGGACGCCGGTGAAGACCCCGGTGATGCCGTATTCGCCGCGCAGGCGGACGCTGCAGGGGAGGACCTGGCGCGTGTCCAGAAGGATGGCGTCCACCATCTGGGCGACGGCGGCGCTGGGCGCGTAGTAGGCGCTTCCCGCCTTGAGCAGATTGACGATCTCGGCCCCGCCGTCACGTGTCCGCTGAACGATCTGCTCCAGCCGCTCCCGGGGGATCAGCTCACTGACCGGGACGCCGGCGACCGTCGTCATATGGACGAGGGGAACCATGGTGTCGCCGTGGCCGCCGAGGACGACCGCCTGGACGTCGTGGACGGAGGTCCGCAGCTCCTGGGCGATGAAGGTGCGGAAGCGCGCCGTGTCGAGGATCCCCGCCATTCCGATGACCCGCTCGCGGGGGAATCCGCCGGCGGCCATCGCCACCTGGGCCATGGCGTCGAGGGGGTTGCTGACGACCACCATGACGGCTTCGGGGGACGCCGCCGCGGCCTGCCGGGCGACCCCGGCGACGATGCCGGCGTTGGTCATCACCAGGTCGTCGCGGGACATCCCAGGCTTGCGGGGGATGCCACTGGTGATGATCACGATGTCGCTGCCGGCGCTCTCCTCGTATCCGGTGCCGCCGGTGACCAGGCTGTCGTAGCCGGCCACCGGACCCGCCTCGAGGAGGTCGAGCGCCTTGCCCTGGGGCAGGCCGTCGACGATGTCGATGAGCACCACGTCCGAGTGGTTGCGCTCGGCCAGGCGCTGAGCCAGGGTGGCGCCGACGTGGCCGGCTCCGACGACGGTGATCTTGTGCCGCACGGGCGTCTCTCCGGGTTTCGGGATGGACGAAGCGATTGTACGGGCGGGGTGCGGAGTGGCCGGCCGCCCGCCGAGCGGGGAGGCGGCTACGATCGGATCGCCGTGACCGCCAAGCGTCGCCGTCCCGCCGGTTCCCGGGAACGCGCCCGTGTGGTGGTGGAGCGTCTGGCCGCCCTCTACCCCGTCGCCGAGTGTGCCCTGATCCACGACTCCCCGCTGCAGCTCCTGGTGGCCACGATCCTCTCGGCCCAGTGCACCGACGAGCGGGTCAACATGGTGACGCCGGGGCTCTTCCATCGCTACGCCGACGCCGCCGCCTTCGCCGGCGCCGATCCGCAGGAACTGGAGGGCATCATCCGCAGCACCGGATTCTTCCGCTCCAAGGCACGGGCCATCATCGAGATGAGCCAGGATCTGGTTCTCCACCACGGTGGCGAGGTCCCCGACCGCATGGCGACGCTGGTCACCCTGCGCGGCGTGGGGCGCAAGACGGCCAACGTCGTCCTCGGCGTCGCCTTCGGCAAGCCCGGACTGGCGGTGGACACGCACGTGACCCGTCTCAGCCGGCGGCTCCGCCTGACCGCCTCCACCGACCCGGTGGAGATCGAGAGCGATGTCTGCGGCATGGTCCCGCCCTTCCAGTGGACGGACCTGGGCCTGCGCCTCATCCTCCACGGCCGCCGCGTCTGCGACGCTCGCCGCCCGCGCTGCCCGGAATGCGTCCTCAACGGCATCTGCCCGTCGGCGGACCTGCCCGGAACGAGGCCGGCGGCCGCCACGCGGCGGCTCGCGCAGCGCCGGAACGGTGCCGGTCCGGTCACGCCGGGGCAAGCCGGATCGGCTGTCAGGTACGATTCAGCCCGTCCAACAGCCATGCCCGCTCAGTGACCGTCACCTTCCAACCGCTGCCGACCGCCCCCGAGTTCGCCCGAAGCCGCCCCGGAGGAAGCCCAGGTCGTTGCGACGGTCGAGATTCCGGAGACGCGTCTGACTGAGCCGCGCGAGGCCGACGAGGTGGCCCCGGACGCCGCCCCCCCTCTCCGAGCGGATCCCGCCGCCGCTCTGCCCGGTGACGGCGCGACCGGCGCCGAGGCGCCGAAGCGGGCGAGGGCGCTGCATGCGGAGGCCGCGCCGGAGGGGGCGGGAGCCGCCTCGCAGCCGGCCACTGACGGGACGCATCGCGCTCACGAGGCGCCGCGGCATGTTCCCGCGCTCCACACCGGACCGCGCCTGCCCCAGATCGTCCGTCCCCAGGGGCTGGTCCGTCCGGCCCGGCCGGGCGACGTCCCCCTGCCGCAGCACGCCCACCTGCCCGGCTGGGTCCGGCGCGTGCACGGGCAGGCCGTTCCCATCCTGGCCGATCTCCTCGGCGGCCTGGAGGGCGAGGCGCAGAAGCGGTATGACGCCGAGGTCCGCCAGCTCATCGCCGCCATCAGCGCCGGGAAGTTCAGCCTCGCCTGGCAGTACCCTGGCCTGATCGACCACGGGCAGACCCTCCTCGAGGCGCAGCGCCGCGAGGCGGAGGCCGAGGCGACGCGACGCCGGGGCGTCGAGAATGCCCGCCGCAAGATCAATGAACAGCTCCGCGATGCGGGCAGCCAGTTGCCCGCGGACACCGCCACGCGGCTCCAGAGGACGCTGCGCTCCGCCGGCGACGTCGCCTCCATCAAGACGGTGGGCTCGGAGCTGGACCACGCGGTGACCGCGGCGCGCACCGTCGAGGAGCGCCGCCGCGACCGTGAGATCGACCGGACCCGCGAGCGCATCCGGCGCTCCCTGCCCCGCGGCGCGGAGAGCGACGGTCCCGCCGAGAGCTGGCAGGACTTGCTCCGCCGCATCGCCGAGCAGTACGCCCGGTCCTGACGGCCGGCCCGAGGTGGGCCCGAGTGACCTGGACGAGCGCCTGATGCGCCGCGCCCTGGCCGTGGCGAGGAGTGCGGGCAGGGGTGGTGAGGTCCCGGTGGCGGCGCTGGCGGTGCTCGACGGCGCCGTGATCGCGGCCGCGGGCAACCGCATGGAGAGGGGCGGGGACGCCACCCAGCACGCCGAGATGCGGGTGCTCCGGGCCGCTGCTCGGCTCACCGGCGGATGGCGGCTCGCCGGGGTCGGCATCGTCGTCACCCTCGAGCCCTGCCCCATGTGCGCCGGGGCAATGGTGCAGGCGCGCATCGACCGCTGCGTGTACGGTGCCAGGGATCCCAAGAAGGGGGCCGACGGCAGTGTCTACGACGTGCTGCGGAACCCGCGCAACAACCACGCCGTCGAGGTCGCCGAGGGGGTCCTCGCCGAGGAGTGCGGGCAGCTGCTCCGCGACTTCTTCGGACGGCTGCGCCAGGGGATGCCGGCACCCTCCTGAGCCGGCGCCGCGCGCACACTTCCCGAGGTGGGGACAGCGCATCAGTTCACCTCGGTCAGCCACCTCCTCGCCCTCGCCGTCACCGCCCTGCTCCTCGCCGTCCTGGTCCCCCTGGCGCGGCTCCGTCCCGGCACAGGGCTGACGATTCTCGGCTGGGCCTGGCGATCGCCCTGGTCGGCAACGAGGCCGCCTACCAGGTGGTCCAGGCGCATCGCGGCACCTGGTCTGTGGCCTCCAGCCTGCCTCTCTTCGTCTGCGACGTGGCGGCCTTCATCGGGGCGCTGGCCCTCGTGTGGCGGCGGGCGATCCTGGTCGAGATCACCTGGTTCTGGGCTCTCGCCGGCACCCTCCAGGGGATGCTGACCCCGGACCACGTCATCGCCTTCCCGTCGTACGACTGGTTCGAGTACTACGGCGACCACATCGGGGTCATCCTGGCCGCCTGCCTGCTGGTCATCGGGCTTGGCCTCCATCCCCGGCCCGGCGCGGCACTCCGGGTCAGCGCGGTCACCGTCGCCTACTTCGCCGCCGTCGGCGCCGTCGACTGGGTGACCGGGGGCAACTACGACTACCTGCGAGTGCCCTCCCCGGGCAGCCTGCTGACCGTGCTCGGCCCCTGGCCGTGGTACCTGCTGGGGGCGGCCGGGGTCGGGGTGGCATCCATCGTCGTGCTCGACCTTCCCTTCTGGCCGGAGCGACGTCGCACCGGGCGGCGGGCGGCGACCGAGGCCGGCTCAGGCGGCTGAACCGGCCTCGGGTCGCGGCCGGAGGCGATGCCGACGATGGCGGCGGTGCGCCGGCTACGCGAGGGCGCCCACCTTCTCACCGCAGGCACTGCAGCGCTGCGCCGCCTTGGGGATGGCGCTGAGGCACTCGGGGCACTCGCGGGTGGTGATCTCGACAGGCTTGGCCCGGCGCGCCGCCATGCGGTTCAAGGGCACCACGATGGCGAAGTAGACGACGGCGGCGATGAGGAGGAAGGAGATGACGGCGTTGATGACGTCGCCGTAGAGGAACTGGCTGTGGTTGACGGTGAAGGTCAGGGTGGAGAAGTCCGGCTTGCCGACGATGGCGGCGATGAGGGGTGTCAGCAGGTCCTTGACGAGGGCACCGATGACCGCGTTGAAGGCGATACCGATGACCACGGCGATGGCCAGCTCGATGACGTTGCCGCGGACGATGAAGTCGCGGAATCCCTTGAGCATGCATGTCTCCCTGCAGGGCGGCCCAGATGGCCGCCTCGGGCGGCCATGGTAATGGGAGCGGGGGCCCGGCGTCACCCATGCACCGCCGGGTCCGGGGTCAGTCCGCCCGGCGCAGCCCCTCGATGCGGATCAGCCTGTGCGCACCGGTCTCCAGGAGCTGGCGGAGGCCCTCGGCCGTCGACGCCCCGGAGTTGCGGAAGCGGTCGAGGAGGATCTCCGCCAGCGGCGCGTCGACGGTGTCCGGGCCGACCCGCCGGGCGAGGCCCTCGAGGGCGGCGCCGCCTCCGGGCACGGCGAGGCGCACCCACGGGTCCACCTCCCAGCGTTGCGCCTTGCGCGAGAAGGCGCTGGTCAGCAGGTACACCACACCGTCGGGCGTCAGGGCGAAGCCCATCGGCACCGTCCCGGTCCGTTCCGCATCCCGTGACGTCACCAGCAGCACGTCACGGTGGCGGAGCGCCGCGAGCAGGTCGGGCGGCACGCGCGGATCGGATGGGGACATCTCCCGCCCGCGACAGTACCCGATGCGCGGGGGGGCCGTGGACGCCCGCTTCCCGCGGGTCGGATACGCTGGTGGCTTGGACCGCCACGGGCGCCGAGCTGACCGGCCACTGCGCGCAGCCGCGTACGCGGCCACCCTCGCCGTCTCGGTGACGGCGCTCAACGTGGTGAACTCGGTGTCGAACGCTGACATCGGTGGCCAGCTCACCCTTGCCCTGCTGCTCGCCGTCTCCGCCGCGCTGGGGGTTGCCGCCCCGCGGCTCGCCTGGCTGTCAGGGCTGGTGGTGGGCGCGGCGCTCGGCGTTGGCGGTCTCGCCATCCTCGCCGCCGGCGGCGCGCTGCCACTGACGATGCACCCACCCGGGGCGGCCGGCGCCGTGTCGCTCCTGGTCCTCGTGCTTCCCGCCCTCCTCGCCGCGTCCGGGGGGGCGGCGCTGCGACGGGCGGCGACGGGGAACGGCCGCGCCGCCCGACCGGGGGGCTGATCAGGCGCCGGCGGCCACCGCGTCATCGCCATCGCCGGCCGCGACGCCGAGGCTCGACCCGCCGACCACCGTGGGGGGGCGTCGCGAGCTCCGCGCGAACTGCTGCTCGTACAGCTTGGCGTAGATGCCGCCGGCGCGGATCAGCTCGTCGTGGGTCCCCTGCTCGGCGAGGCGGCCGCTGTCGATGACGAAGATGATGTCGGCGGCGAGGATGGTGGAGAGGCGGTGAGCGATGGCGATGGTGGTGCGCCCGCGCATCAGTGGCTGCAGGGCGGCCTGCACCAGGCGCTCGCTGGTCGTGTCGAGGGCGGAGGTGGCCTCGTCGAGGATGAGGACGCGCGGTGACTTGAGCACCACGCGGGCGATGGCGAGCCGCTGCTTCTCGCCGCCCGACATGCGGTAGCCGCGCTCGCCGACCATGGTGTCGTAGCCGTCGGCCAGCTCGGCGATGCGGTCGTGGATGAAGGCGGCCCGGCACGCCGCCTCCAGCTCCAGGTCGGTGGCGTCGGGCTTGGCATAGAGGAGGTTGCGACGGATCGAGGAGTGGAAGAGGTAGGTCTCCTGGGTCACCATGCCCACCGCACCGGCGATGGAGGCGAGGTTCAGGTGGCGCACGTCGTGCCCGTCGATGCGCACGGCCCCTCGACTGACGTCGTACAGCCGGGGGATGAGGTAGCTCATGGTGGTCTTGCCGGCGCCGGTCGGACCGACGATGGCGGCCAGCTGTCCGGGGAGCACGGTGATGTCGAGGTCCTCGATGGCCCACTGACGCGGCGCCTCCTGGTCGGCGTGCTCGACGCCGAGCTGGGCTCGCACCGCGGCGGGGTCGTAGCGGAAGGAGACGTGGTCGAACTCGACCCGGCCGCCCGTCGAGGAGGCGGGCAGCGACACCGCGTCCGGGGCGTCGACGATGTCCTTGGGGAGGTCGAGGTACTCGAAGATGCGCTCGAAGAGGGCGAGCGAGGACTGGATCTCCACCGACAGCTGGAGCATCTGTCCGATGGGGAAGAAGAGCCGGCTCTGCAGCGTGGTGAAGGCAACGATGGTCCCGGCGGTGATGCCCGATCCCGCGAACCCGCCACCGTTGCCGTGGAGGATGACGAAGCCGGCGACCAGGTAGACCAGGGCTGGCGCGCTGGAGAAGAACACCTGGACCATGGCGAAGAGCACGCGACCCACCATCTGGGTGCGGACGGAGAGGTCGGCGAGACGCCGGTTCTCCGCCCGGAAGCGATCCAGCTCCTCGCGCTGGCGCCCGAACACCTTGCCCAGCAGGATGCCCGAGATGGAGAGCGTCTCCTGGGTGATGGCGCTCATCTCCGCCTTGGACTCCTGGGCGAGCAGGGTGACCTTGCGGCGCGCGTTGCCCGCCCGGTAGGTGAGCAGAAGGAAGAGTGGGACGGTGAAGAGGGAGAGGACGGTGAGCTGCCAGCTCAGCACCACCATCGCCACCACGGTGCTGAGCAGGACGACGATGTTGGCGAAGCTCGAGGTGGCGGTGTCGGTCACCACCGACTGGATGCCGCCCACGTCGTTGGTGATGCGCGACTGGATCTCGCCCGTCCTGGTCGAGGTGAAGAAGCGCATCGACAGCCCCTGGAGGTGCTCGTAGAGGTTGTTGCGGAGGTCTTCCATGACCCGCTGGCCGACACTGTTGGTGTAGTACGTCTGAATGATGCCGACCAGGCCGGTCACGATGGGGATGGCGATCATCACGCCGACCAGCACGAGCAGGCGTGTCATGTCCGGGGGCTCGGGGGTGCCGCTCGTCGTGTGGGGGAAGAGGGCGGTGTCGAAGATGACCTTGATGAGCAGCGGGTTGACGACGCCGATGCCCGAGGTGAAGAAGATCAGCCCGCCGACCGCCCAGATCTGCGCTCGGTAGGGCCGGAAGAGGCGGACGACGCGACCGGCCAGGCGCCGGTTGGAAACCCGACCGCTGGGCCGGTCCTGGGCGGTCACGTGGCCCCAGTGGCGCATCAGCGGCGGGACTCCGCGGGCATGCTCACCCGGCCCACTCTACCCCGCGCTCCCCGAGCGGCAGCCCCGGTCGGATCAGATCCTCCGGGCCTCCCGGTACACGGCCCGAAAGAAGGGGCCTCCCCAGAGGCCGACCGAGAGGGCGGCCCCGAAGAGGATGACGGCGTCCACGCTCTCCCGGCCCTCCCGAGCCCAGTACACATCCTTCAGATTGAGCCAGAGGGCGAATTCGTCCAGGGTGATGGCGGCCGCCGAGCCGTACATCACCGAGGTCACCTTCGACATGGCGTCGTCGGTGGGCCGGCCGTCTCTCTCGCCGGTGCCGATCTGGACCAGCCAGAGGTAGCCGCTGCCCAAGAGCCCGGTGATGCCGAAGACCAGGTGATGGACGTGGCGCCCGCCCAGACCCACGTTGCGGAACGGCCCGACGCCCCTGCGGATGGCGTGGGTGATCCCCCGGGTCGCCGCGAAGGTTGTGAAGAAGGAGATCGAGGAGAGGAAGAGGCGCTC
Source organism: Candidatus Dormiibacterota bacterium (assembly GCA_963808125.1). GTDB lineage: Bacteria > Chloroflexota > Dormibacteria > Aeolococcales > Aeolococcaceae > CAWEEP01. Next base: position 5,390 of record CAWEEP010000038.1, on the reverse strand, counting down.
CCGGCGCGTGTTGGCGAAATGCTGCCGGTAGAGGCCGGCGACGTGGGCGGGAGGGAGGGGGTGCATCGGCGTGGCGCCCTTTGTACCTTCTGGGGAGGGGGGCGTGCTGGGCGGGGCGGCCGCTCGCCGGCCGGCCGGTTCAGCGCTCGCGGTCGTGGGGCCCGCGCAGGCGGCGGTGGGTGTCCATGAAGGTCGGCCCCCGGTAGCGGCTCCGCGGCCGGGGCCGGGTCGGCGGCAGGTCGGAGGCCCACCAGAGGATGGCGCCGATGCCGGCGGCGACGACGATGAGGGTGATCAGCGCGACCAGGGCGGGCACGCGTCAGTCTAGTTCCGCCATGGGCGTGGCATGCTCGCCCTGATGGTCGACGGCCCCTCCGACGTCATCGTGGCCGACGCCTCCGCCTGGCGGGTCTGGCTTGAGCGGCACCATGGCGACCGCAAGGAGGTCTGGCTGGTGCTGGCCAGGAAGGGCACCGTGGAGCCCACCCGGCTGACCTACGCCCAGGCCCTCGAGGAGGCGCTCTGCTACGGCTGGATCGACGGCCAGGTCCGGCGCCGCGACGACCTCACCTACCGCCAGCGCTTCACCCCGCGGCGGGGGCGGAGCGCCTGGACGGAGGGGAACGCCGCCCTGGTGCGCCGTCTGACCGCGGAGGGCCGCATGCACGAGGCGGGCCTGGCCGCGGTCGAAAGGGCGAGAGCGGACGGAGGCTGGCAGACTTCGAGTTAGAACTCGCGCCAATAGGCGTTCGGTGCGTTCACGGGCATCGTGCCGGGCGACCCTCCCAGCGGTAGCGCTTCCAGCCCTCGCGGATGAGGCGACGGAGGACGATGACGGCGTTGGCGAGGGCGTGATAGAAGGCAATCACCCGAGCCTGTCGCTCGGTGCACCAGACGAGCTTCTTGAAGGCGTTCTGCCACGAGTTCGTCCGCTCCACCACCCAGCGACTGGAGGCCATCAGTGGCGCCGGCTGGCCGCGCTTCGCGATGCAGCCGTTGAGGTGCCGCTGGGTGAGGGCGGCTCGGGTCTTGGCGGAGTCGTAGCCGCGATCGAGGTGGACCGTCATCTCCCCCGGCGGCATCGAGTGGTCAGGGTGCATGGCGTCGAGCGTGGGGCCGAGCAGCGGCGAATCGTTGGCGTTGGCGCGAGCTGCGATCACGGCCAACGGGATGCCGTTGGCGTCGACCAGATTCGACGCGGCCGAGAGGCTTCGCCTGATATTCGGCGAACGCGCTACGCTGCGCCTCCGTCCGGACAAGCCGGCCCTTGTGGTTGCGGAGGCCGTGATCCCGCTGCCGGCTCATTCATGAAGGCGCTGCTCATCGACGATGAGCGCCTTGCAAGGAACGAGCTGAGGAAGCTCCTGGCCGCGTTTCCGGAGATCCAGATCGTGGGCGAGGCGGCGCAGGCCAAGCAGGCGCGCGAGCAGATGGCCGCGCTCAAGCCGGACCTGCTGTTCCTGGACGTCCAGATGCCGGGCGAGACCGGGATCGAGTTCCTCGAGTCGCTTGAGCCCCCGGTGCCGCAGGTCGTCTTCACGACGGCCTACGACGAGTTCGCGGTGAAGGCCTTCGAGCTCAACGCGCTCGACTACCTCCTGAAGCCCGTGGACCCGGCGCGGCTTGCCGCGGCCGTCGACCGGCTGCGCCGGCAGAAGCAGGAGTCCGCCCCGAAGCAGCAGCCGGCCACCAGCCTGGAGTCCGGGGACAAAGTCTTCGTTCGGGAGGGGGAGCGATGCTGGTTCGTCGAGGTCGGCCAGATCCGCCTTCTGGAAAGCGAGGGGAACTACACGCGCGTCCATTTTGGCGATGCGCAGCCGCAGCTTTTCCGCTCGCTCAACGCCATGGAGGAGCGCCTCGACCCGAAGTTCTTCTTCCGGGCCAACCGCCGCCAGATCATCAACATCTCCTGGATCGACCGGATCGAGCCCTGGTTCAGCGGCGGCCTTCTCGTGCACCTCAAGGGTGGGGCCAAGATCGAGCTGAGCCGGAGGCAGGCCCAGGAATTCCGCGAGCGGATGAGCTTGTAAATCGCCGGTTTACAGGCATTTCGGAGTCGCACCATGATTGAAGCCAGGCTTCTCACCAAGGTCTTCCGCGACAAGAAGCGGGGCGAGATCCGTGGGGCGGACGGCGTCTCCTTCAGGGTGGAGCCCGGCCGGATCTACGGACTGTTGGGGGCGAACGGCGCGGGCAAGACGACCACGCTGCGGATGCTTGCGACGCTGCTCAAACCCACGAGCGGGACCGCCGTCGTCGCGGGCTACGACGTCGTCCGCGAGCCGGACAAGGTCCGCGCGAACGTCGGTTTCCTCGCGGCGAGCACGGCCCTGTACGCCCGGCTCACGGCCCGCGAGATGATCTCCTACTTCGGGCGCCTGAACGGGCTCGACGAGGCGTCGCTCAGGGCGCGGGTGCGCCTGCTCGCGGACGAGCTCGAGATGCACGACTTTCTCGACCGGCGCTGCGAGAAGCTTTCTACGGGCATGAAGCAGAAGACGTCGATCGCCCGCACGCTGGTGCACGACCCGCAGGTGATGATCTTCGACGAACCGACGGTCGGCCTCGACGTGATGACGGCCCGCTCGATCGTCAAGTTCGTCCGGGAATGCCGCGGCCGAGGCAAGACGGTGATCTACTCGACGCACGTGATGAGCGAGGCGGAAAAGCTCTGCGACGTGGTCGGGATCATCCACGAGGGCGCCCTCAGGGCCGAGGGAACGATCGAGGAGCTGAAGGCGAGGACGGGCGAGACGGACCTGGAGGAGTGCTTCGTCAAGATCGCCTGTCCCGGGGAGGCAACATGAGCTGGCGCGCCATCAGAACGATCTACGCCAAGGAGCTCAGGGACTCGCTCCGCGACCGGCGCACCCTGGTGTCCACGATCGTCATCCCGACCTTCCTCATGCCGGTGCTCATGCTGGTGGTGGTGAAGGCGACCTCGGCGATCGTCTCGAAGGCGAGGGAGGAGATTCCGAGGGTCATGGTGATAGGCGGCTCCGACTCGCCCGGGATCCGGGCGGAGCTCGAGAAGACGGGAAAGTTCAGGCTCGAGCGGGCGTCCGGCGACTGGAAGTCCCTCATCTCGAACAAGAGGGTGCGGGCCGCCGTCGAGATCCCCGTGGGGTTTGAGAAGGCGCTCGAGGCGGGCTCAGCCCCGGCCATCACGCTCTACGACTACCAGGGGGAGCTGAAGTCGGGCCTTGCGGCCGAGCAGCTGCGCAACTTCTTCACGGGGCTGCGCGCGCGCGCGACCGCGAGGCTGCTGGCGGACCGCGGCCTGCCGGCCTCGATCGCCAAGCCGTTCGAGGTGACGCAGACCAACGTCGCCCCCCCGGAGAAGGTCGGCGGGAACCTGATGGGGGGCTTTGTGCCCTACTTTCTCATCCTGCTCTGCTTCACGGGCGCCATGTACCCGGCGATGGACCTCACCGCTGGGGAGAAGGAGAGGGGCACGATGGAGACGCTGCTTTGCAGCCCGGCCACCAGGACTGACATCGTCCTTGGGAAGTTTCTCATGGTTCTCACAGGCTCCCTCGCCGCGGTCGCCTTCTCGCTCATCTCGCTGAGCTTCTCGCTCCTGGTCATAGGCTCAACGATCGGGACGGCGACGTCGGGGATGGGCCCGGCCGGAGAGATGGCTCCGACAATCGACCTGCTGGGGATCCTGGGCGTCGTCGCGATGGTGCTGCCGGTGGCGGTGCTCTTCTCCGCGGTGGTGTTCACGGTGTGCCTGTTCGCCAAGAGCCCCAAGGAGGCGCAGAGCTACGTTACGCCGCTCGTCTTCATCATCATCTTTCCATGCGGGGTCGGGCTGCTTCCGGGAATCGAACTCAACTATCACCTGGCCATGGTTCCCGTCGCCAACGTCTCGCTTGTCTGCAAGGAAATGCTCTCGGGGGTCTGGCACTGGGGCTACATTGGCGTGATCTTCGGGTCCACCGCCGTGTACGCGGCGGCGGCCCTGGCGCTGGCGGTCGCGATGTTCAAGCGCGAGGGCGTGATCTTCCGGACATAGAAATACGTAAAATCCGTACGAAAGGGGGCTCGCGTTGCGTAAACGCCGTGTAAAATGGCCCTCGGCCAATAGCATTCCGCAACCGAATATGGTCTAATGTCCGCGTCACATAGGGAAATGTCCTCATCCACAAATAGCGAAGATCCCCCAAAGACGCCCATGCACACGATAGCACCATTCCAGACGCAGTTTCGGCCGGAGCTAAGCCTCAAGCGCCGCGGGCATTCCAGCATCTACACCCCGATCGAGAACGACGACTCCGTGCCCTTCGAAGGAGAGGAGACCGGACCGCACAGCCAGGCCGCGCTTCGTGCGGCCTGGGACAAGCTTTACAGGGCCCGCTCCATCCTCGAGGCCGAGCAGGCCCACCTTCGCGACGACCGGATAGCCATCCAGGGGGAACTCGACGCGCTCGACGCCCGGGAGCAGGCGGTCGCGGCCCGCGAGGAGCAGCTCCGCCAATACGAGCAGCAGCTGGCTCTCGCCCGGCAGGCCGTGGAGGACGAGAGGGAATCCGGGTCCGCAATCACGCGGCTCACCCGGGCGCCGTTCAACATGGCCAAGTCGGTTTTCGGGAAAAAGGAGTGAATTGGCGTGCCTCCGGCGCGTTCCCCACGTAGGGGAGGCGTGTCATGGGCACCGTTTTGTTCCCCCAACACGTGATCGCGCGCAAGCGCGACGGCGCCGAGCTGGACCGCACGGAGATCGCGGCATTTGTCAAGGGGGCGGTCGACGGCTCCTGGGCCGACTATCAGCTGAGCGCGCTCCTGATGGCGATCTTCATGCGGGGGATGACCCCGCGCGAGACGGCGTTCCTGACCGAGGCCATGCTGAAATCGGGGGTTGTCGCGGACTTGTCCGGGATAAGGGCGCCGAAGGCCGACAAGCACTCGACGGGCGGGGTCGGCGACAAGGTGTCGCTCCACCTGGCGCCCATGGTGGCCGCCTGCGGGGTCGTCGTCCCGATGATCAGCGGCCGGGGGCTCGGCCACACGGGCGGGACGCTCGACAAGCTCGAGGCGATACCCGGGTTCCGGGTGGGCCTCTCGATTGCGGAATACCGCCGGCAGCTCAAGAAGATCGGGCTCGCGCTCATCGGGCAGACGGCGGAGCTCGCCCCCGCCGACCGCAAGCTCTACGCGCTTAGGGACGTCACGGCCACCGTCGAGTGCATCCCGCTCATCTGCGCCAGCATCCTCAGCAAAAAGCTGGCGGAGGGGATCGACGTGCTGGTGCTCGACGTGAAGTTCGGGCGCGGAGCGTTCATGAAGGACAAGGCCAGGGCGCGGGAGCTCGCGGTGGTGATCACGACGGTCGCCAGAGCCATGGGCAAGCCGACCACGGCGGTGATGACGGCGATGGAGGAGCCGCT
>CAWEEP010000037.1:0-4760 GCA_963808125.1 Candidatus Dormiibacterota bacterium | reverse complement strand
ACCTGGCGGAAGGCGGTGGGCACTTTGTTGAGGCGCGCGATGTAGTCCTCGTAATCCTTCGCGGTGGTGAAGCTGAGTCGCGGAACGAGCTGAGGCAGAGAAAGATGGAGGCCGCTGAACTGGTTCACCGGCATCTCCCAGGGTTTGAACGCTGACTCTTCCTGGTCCTCGATCAGCTGGCGGACGATGAGGTCTTTGCTGAGGAAACTTCCTGGATCGCTGAGCCCGGCGGTGTCGATTTCGCCCAGCTTGCGGAGATAGTCGCGCCCGCGCGCGAGCTGCTGGTTGTACGCGTCGACAGAGTAGTCGCTGAGCTGATCGTTGAAACGCTTGTCGCCGATGGTCGAAGCGAATTCAGGGGAGTGGCTGAGGCGGTCTTCCCAGATTTGGGCGAAGAGGTCGCTGAGGGCTTTGCGGCGGGATTCTACGTCGGCAGAGGGGCGGCGTCGCGCTGCGCCGCGAGAGGATGCGCTGGGCCTGGGAGCGCGCCTCGTCGAGGATCTTGTCCACCTCGTCCTTGACGGTGCCCAGGCGGCGCTCCGCCTCCTGGGCGTGCTCCAGCCCCAGGTCGATCGTCTTCTGCCGTTCCTCGGCGACGCGGATCACCGCGGGGAACACCCAGCGCCAGAGGGCGCCGACCAGGAGCAGGAAGACGACGATCTCGGCGATCAGCGTCGCGTTGGGGGTGAGCAGTCCGGCGGACTGAGAGGCGGCCAGCATGATCGGGCTCAGGGCTTGCCAATGCTGGTGATGAAGTAGAAGCCGAGCGCCAGGTTGATGAAGTACATGGCTTCGACCAGGCCGACGATGAGGAACATGATGACCTGGAGCCGGCCCTGGGCCTCGGGCTGCCGGGCGACACCCTGGATGGTGGCGTTGCCCGCCAGGCCGTCACCGATGGCGGCGCCGATGGCTCCGCCGCCGAGGGCGAGACCGGCGGCGATGAGCGCCCCCATCAGGACCAGCGCGTGTGCCTGCGTGTACATCGAATGGTTCTCCTCTGCGTTTAGGCGTGGGCCGGTTCGAGTTGTTCTGGCTCTTCGATGCCCTCGCGGGCCATGCCGAAGTAGATGACGGTGAGCAGCATGAAGATGAATGCCTGGATGGTGCCGATGAGGGCGACGTCGAACACCTTCCAGACGATGAGGAAGAAGAGGGGGACCACGGAGAGGGCGCTCTCCACGGGCCGTTGCCGGCAAAGGCGCCAAACCAGGTGCCGAGCAGGTAGACCATGAGGATGCCGGCGAAGACGTTGCCGAAAAGTCGGAGGGCCAGGGTGATGGGCTTGACGACCTCCTCGATGATGTTGAGGGGGATGAAGAGGGCCCGGATGACGGGGTCCATCCCCTCCGGCCTGTGTAGTGCTTGAGGTAGCCGCCGAGGCCGCGCACCGGATGGCATACGCCTGCACCAAGACGAAGACGACAAGTCCCATGGCCAGGGTGAAGTTGAGGTCGGCGGCGGGCGGCTCGACGGGCTGCGCCAGCGGGAAGAAGTCCATCCAGTTGCTGACCAGGATGAAGAAGCCGATGGTGGCGGCGAGCGGCATGACGAAGGTCGGGACGTCGTTGCCGACCGTCTCGCGCGACAGGTTGCGCACGTAGCCGAGGAAGAGCTCGAAGAGCATCTGCAGCTTCCGCGGCGTGCCGCGCCGGAGCGTGGCGGCAACCCACAGGCCGATGGCCAGGGTGAGCACCACGGCGATGGCCGAGGAGATCAGCGTGTCGTAGTTGTAGGTGCAGAGGTAGCCGCTGCCGCCGCAGATGGTGATGGTGGGGTGGTTGCCGGGTGCCGCCTCGGCCAGCATCTGGATCATCGGCGGCGCAGCATCTCGCGGGCGGCGGCGGCGGAGAGCACCAGCTGGGCCACCGCCATGGCGGCGACGACGAGGACGACGCGCTGCCAGCCCAGGAACACACCGCTGGCGATGGCGACCAGGGTCAGGGCGAGGAGGCGCATGAGGCTGGTGGCCACCATGGGCACGCCGTAGGCGAAGAGGCGCTGGGCGAGCAGTCCATTGCCGGCGCCAAGGAGCAGGCCCACGGCCAGCGCGATGCCCGCCTCGGGCTGGCCGATGAAGCAGGCCGCGGCCAGGGCGACGGCGGCCGCGCAGGAGCAGGCGATGGCGCTCACCCGCAGCGCCCTCGCCGGATCGGCGCCGGCGCCCAGCGGGGACGCTCCCGGGGCGGGCAGCGCCGGCGTCTGCGTCACAGGTATCTCCGCAGCTGGCCCCAGAGGCCGAGGCAGGCGGCGGCGATGCCCACGGCCAGACCGATGACGAGGCCGGCCGGGCTGGTGTGGGCGGCGGCATCGACGGCCAGGCCGGCGACGAGCGGGATCACCACGGCCGCGGCGAGGAAGGCGCCGAGGCCGAGAAGCTCCGCGCCGGAGGGCCCACTCGGACCGCTGCCGCCCTCAGCGGGCATGGCCGGTGGCACGGCGAAGCCGTCGAACGGGGCTGACGATGTCGTCACCGGGTGGCCGTGCCTGGGTACGGCTCCCCGTGGGAGGGCGAACACGGCTGGACGTTAGCACACGGCACGCTCCGACCCTAGCGTCCGCGCCGGCCGGCTCGCCAGGGCCGGAGGTCATCGCCGGGGGGGTCCACCGCCGCCGGTTCGAAGCCGGCGGCGGCCCGCTGCCGGAGGCGCCGGTGGTTGCGCCAGAAGAGGCCGGCGATGCCCAGCACGAGGAGGACGATGGCGACGTCCAGGATGGTGCGATGGCCGAAGATGGCCAGCCCCACGCAGCCGAGCACCGCGGTGGTCAGGTAGAAGGTGAGCGCCGTCTCCATCGGGGTCATGCCCCTGGCCCGGAGGCGGTGGTGGAGGTGTCCGGCGTCCGGGGTGGCGGGGCTGATGCCGGCGCGGCGGCGGCGGATGATGGCCCAGGCGGTGTCGCTGATGGGCAGGGCGAGGGCGATGAGCGGCACCAGGATGGAGAGGCCGACGGCGATCTTGGCGATGCCGACGATGGTGATGGCGGCCAGCGCCACCCCCAGGAAGTGGGCGCCGGTGTCGCCCATGAAGGTCCGCGCCGGAGGCAGGTTGAAGACGAGGAAGCCGGCGCAGCAGCCCATCAGGGCGCCGCTCAGGACGACCACCCCGGACTGAATGTCGCCGGGTTGGACGATGCGGTTGACCGCCGCCAGCAGCGCCACCATGGCGACGATGCCGACCACTCCAGCGGCCACGCCGTCGGCGCCGTCCAGGAAGTTGATGGACACCTCCATGCCCGACACCCAGAGCACGGTCACGGGGAGGGCGAAGATGCCGAGCTCGACGAGGTGGCCGCCGGGCAGATCGACAAACGTGATGCTGATGCCCAGGGCGTAGAAGACGGCCCCGGCGCCGAGGATGATGACCAGCTTCTGCCACCAGGGGAGGTCGATCATGTCGTCGACCGCCATCACCACGGCGACGGCGAGGCAGACGATGAGGATGGGCCAGCGGCTCTGGATCTGGCCGCCGAAGATGATGAGGGCAACGCCGAAGCCGAGCAGCATGGCCAGGCCGCCGAGCTGGGGCGTCGGCGCCGCATGGAGTCGGCGCTCGTCGTCCGGCACGGCCACGGCGCCGATGCGCCGCGCCAGCCACATGCTCGCCGGCACCGCCACGATGCAGACGATGGAGGCGACGAGGAACGGCAGGATGGCGGTGTGCCAGGCGGATCCCGGGCTCACGGCGCCCCCCGCTTACGCACGGCGGTACGGCAGCGGGAACCGGCGGCAGAGGTCGAGGCTGCGGCCCCGAACCTGGGAGCGGACCTGCGCATCGTCGAAGTTGGTCAGCATGAGGTGGATCATCTCGGCGATCTCCCCCATCTCCGCCTCTCCCATGCCCCGCGAGGTCACCGACGGGGTGCCCAGGCGGATGCCGTTGGGGTTGAAGGCGGTCCCGCCATGGCCGGGGAAGGCGTTGGCGTTGAGGGTGATGCCGATCTCGTCGAACGCCGTCTGCACGGCGCGCCCGCGCAGCCCGAAGGGCCGCAGGTCGATGACCATGAGGTGGTTGTCGGTGCCGCCCGTGGTGAGCACGCAGCCGCGCTCCATCAGTCCCCGGGCGAGCGCGGCGGCGTTGGCCACCACCTGGGCGGCGTAGGCGCGGAACTCCGGCTGCGCGCACTGCTGGAACATCACCGCCTTGGCGGCGATGGCATGGAGCAGCGGACCGCCCTGGATGCCCGGGCAGACCGCCTTGTCGATGGCGTCGGCGTACTGGTCCCGGCAGAGGATGAGGCCGCCCCACGGGCCGCGCATCGTCTTGTGCGTCGTGAGCGTGACGAAATCGGCGTGCGGCACCGGGGAGGGGTGGACGCCGCCGGCGACGAGGCCGGCGAAGTGGGCCATGTCCACCATGAACATGGCCCCCACCTCGTCGGCGATCTCGCGGAAGGCGGCGAAGTCGAGGCGGCGCGGGTAGGAGCTGTAGCCGGCGACGATCAGCTTGGGCCGCACCTCCTGAGCGCGCCGGCGGACCTCGTCCATCTCCAGGTAGCCGGTGGTCTCGGAGACGAAGTAGGGCTCGAAGTGGTAGAGGCGGCCGCTGAAGTTCACCGGCGAGCCGTGGGTGAGGTGGCCGCCCTGGTCCAGGGCCATGCCCAGCACCGTGTCCCCGAGCTCGAGGACCGAGGCGTATACGGCCATGTTCGCCTGGCTGCCCGAGTGGGGCTGGACGTTGGCGTGGTCGGCCCCGAACAGCTCCCGGGCCCGCGTCCGGCAGAGGTCCTCAATCTGGTCGACGACCTGGCAGCCCGCGCGA
>CAWEEP010000036.1:0-12219 GCA_963808125.1 Candidatus Dormiibacterota bacterium | reverse complement strand
GGTGTCACCGGTCGGGCAAATGCGGCCACTCGCGGTCGGGTGAAAACCGGCCACTGAGGAGCGAGATGATTCTGGCGTCAGCCGGCCATGGCGGTCAACCCATCTCCCTGTGAACGGCGCCGCTGGCGGTCGTGCATCCGGTAGCTGCGGCCCTTGAGCTGGACGATCTCGGCGTGGTGGAGGAAGCGATCGAGCATCGCGCCGGCGGCGGCGGTGTCGCCGAGCAGCTGCCCCCAGTCCTCGATGGGACGGTTGGAGCTGATCACCGTCGCCCCGGTCTCGTACCGCCGGGTGAGGATCTCGAGGAGGTCCTCGGCGGCCGTCGGTGGCAGGCGACGCATGCCGAGATCCTCGATCACGACCAGGCCGACCCGGGTCAGTCTCTGGATCAACTCGCGGCGGGTCCCCAGTGCCGCGGCCTCGGACAGGTCCTCGACGAGGTCGAAAGCGGAGCGGTAATGGACGGTGTGGCCGGCGTGGATCGCCGCCAACGCCAGGCTCAGGCAGATATGGCTCTTGCCGACGCCGGGCGGCCCGACGAACAGCACGCCGGTGCGCTCGGTGACGAAGCGGCCGGTGGCCAGGTCGACGATCAGCGCCTTGGGCATCTCGGGGTTGAAGCCCCAGTCGAAATCGTCGAGGGTCTTCAGCTGGGGCAGCCCCGCCTGCTTGATACGCCGCTCCAGGAGCCGGTCCTGCCGGCGGTTGAGCTCATCCTCCACGAGCAGGTCGAGGAAGTCGACGTGGGCAAGGTTGTTGCGGACCGCTTCCTGGTTGCGCACCGGCAGAGTGGCGGCCATGCCGGAAAGACGGAGGTGGCGCAGGCGGCTGTCGAGGTCAGGCTTCATGGCGTTGTCTCCCAGGTGGTGGAGGTCGTGGACGGTTCGTTCCGGGCCTCGCCGGCCCGCACAGCGGCAGGGGTTTGACGCGTGGCGAGAGGCTGGTGCGTTGTGGTCATCACGGATCGATATTCGACGAGGTCGCGGATCAGCTCGTGGCGCTGACGGAGTTGCGGCTGCTGGGCCCGCGTGGCCGCTTCCTCGGTCAGCCGTTTCAGGGTCTGGTAGCGGAATGCCCGTCGCTCCAACGCCACCCCGCACGCCCAGTCGATGCGCTCCCTGGGGTGGGTGCGGGTGAGCCGGAGCACGCCCTGCAGCAGCCGGTAGGAGCGGACGTCGCGCTCCAGCACCGCCTCCTTGGCCCACGCCAGCACCTGCGGCCCGATCTTCTCGATGCGGGCCAGCTGGGTGGCTTCGTACGCCTCCTGCCGCGCCGGCTTGTGGACGGGGCGGTGCTCAGGGCGCGTCGACCACGAGCCTGCCTCGATGCGCGTATGCACCGCGATGGCCGTGCCGTCCCGGTACACCCGGACCAGGTTGCCGTCCCAGTGCACCCGCACCTCGCGGCCCACCAGGGTGTGCGGCACCGAATAGAACGCGGCCTTCACCTCGACGTGGCCGTCGTCGTGGACCCTGCGGGTCCCCACCTCGAACAGCGAGAAACGGTCGGCGGGGAGCGGCTGGAGCGCCGGCTTCTCCACCTCGAGGAAGTGGCGGATCACCTGGCGACGCGTGGTGCCGTGGATCCGCAGTTGCGCCACCGTCGTGTTCCAGTGGCAGAGGTGGGCCGCCAGAGCCTCGATGGTGTCGAAGCGCTTGCCTTTGAGCCCGTTGCTCTTCACGTATCCGCCGCTGCGCTCCTCGATCCCGTTCTCCTCAGGGTGATACGGCCGACACGGCAGCGGCACGAACCCCCAGTGACGGGCGAAGGCCGCATACACGTCGTTGACGTCGGGGTCGTACAGGCTCGCGCGCGCCACCCCCGCCTTGAGATTGTCGAGGCGGACCACCGCGGGTACACCGCCGAACTTCAAGAACGCGTGCTCGTGGGCGCGCAGGAAGTCATCGCGCTGCTGCCGCCACATCGGCTCTTCGTACCCGTGCCGGGAGCACGAGAGCGTCATCCGGAAGATCCAGGGGCGGCCCCACTTGCCCGTGGTCGGGTTGAGCACGGGCGCCGGGCTCTTGAAGTAGTCGACCTGTGCCTCCTTGCCCGGCAGGTGCTCCATGACGTCGGCCACCTCCGGCCGCCTCCCCCGCTCGTGGCGCACGAACCGCTTCACCGATTCGTACCCGTGGGCGAAGCCGTGCTCGATGCAGAGGTCCTGCCAGATCCGCTGCGCGGTGAGCCCGCGGCGGAGCATCTCCAAGATCTCCGTCCGGAACGGCTCGCAGGCGCTCGGCGGCCCCGGCGCCGAGCCGGCGGTCGGGTTTGGCCGCTTTTGCCCGCCGGAATTCCCTTGTCCGACAAGGTCCGTCGCCGAGCCGGTGGTCGGGTTGGCCGGATTTGATTGAAGCGCTCGGTCGTATTTGGCGATCGTCTCGCGCCGCACCCCGGTCTCGCGCTCCACGCGCCGGTACGTCCAGCCCAGCTCCAGCAGGGCCAGAATCCGTTGTCTGTCAGGCACTTTCAGGTAGTTCCCCAAGTTGTCACGTCCTCCTTGCCGAAGGAGGGTGACCTGTTCGGAGCTACCTCAGGTGGCCGCTTTTGACCTCACCACGGGTGTCCGCTTTTGCCTGACCGCTGACAGCGGGGCGGTCGGGAAGCTCGGGTGACGGCGGCCCAGGAGAAGCGCGCCGCCTACGGCCGGACCGTGGACCAGGCGGTCGCCACCGCCGCCGCTCGGCCTCGGCCGCAGCGACAGCGCGGGGATCGCGACCACGACCGCTATGCCCGGGAGGCCCACGAGCGCCAGCAGGCGGCCCGCCAGCGCGGGCCTCACATCGGCTACTGATCAGCCCTGGTCAGCCCTGGTCAGCTTGCTCTGCATGCACCGAGTAGAACGCTTCCCTCTTCCCCTCGCTGAGCTGTCTCGACCACGATGCAGACGTCGCCGAGAGGGTCCTCCGGGCGAGGCCCCGGTTTTCCACAGGTGCGCCCTTGCCTACTACAGGTACTACAGGTATTTACTACAGGTTCCTATAGGCGTCGGCGTTTATGCGTGAGGACGTCGGCGTTTATGCGTGGATTGAGAGTGAGCGGGCGTCGGCGTTTATGCGTGGAAAACTCTCCTAATCCCCAGGGTTGTCCACTCCCACCCGGGCCGGGTCAGAGCAGGCTGAGCTGGGCCGCCGCAGTGATGTGGGGAGGCGAGGGGACCAGCCGGATGGCCGCGGCTGAGCTGGCGTCGACCCGAGCCTCGGGGTAGACCATGGCGACGGCCCCCAACGCCCGCCGCACCTCCGCCCGGAAGTGCCGGATCAGCCCGTAGTCGGCCCCAAACTGCGCGTGCAGGGCCTCCCACGGGATGGCGGTGGGCGCCCTGAGATAGCTCATCCGGTAGGTCAGCCAGGTGTAGAGGTCGAGAGCGAGCGGCGAGCGCTTGAGGGCTCGGAGCGCCCGCATGTCCACCGGGACCGGTCTCTCGAGGATCTCGAGGAAGAAGCGCTCCCCCAGGGTGACTGTGGACTCCCAGAGGGCCGCCTGGTCGGGGCGCTGCGGATCCCAGAAGTCATGCACCTGGTCGGCGACCGGGATCGCCGTGTAGTCCCACCGGCCCTCCGGGCGGTTGTCATAGGTGGCGGAGACGACGGAGGTGAAGAGGCGGCGCATCTGACCCCGGAGCCTGGGGATGGTCCCCCATCGCCCCCCGGTCGGCACCAGGTCGAGCTGGGCCATGAAGCCGCTCAGGGTGGGACCGAGGGTGACCGTCCGCTCCCGGGTGCGCACCGCCTCCGTGGTGACCCAGGCGAGGAGAAGCCGCGGGATGCCCCCGTAGGGCAGCCCGTCGCCGGTGGCGGTCATCCGGAGGGTGACCAGCCCGTTGCTGCGCTCCACCCGCAGGGTCTTCGGGTTGCTATGCGGCATGGTCGCCTGCACCAGGAGGCGCGCCATGTAGCCCAGCTCCCCCGCCTCTTGAGCAGCCTGAGCCTCCATGGCTAGCCCCTCGGCGGCCAGGCGCGACAGGCTGAGCGGGCCGGGGTGGCTCCGCGGACGACCGGTCACGAGCGGGAGCGGCCAGCCAGGTACTGGCGGAGAGCCGCGGTGACAATCGCGCTCTTGCTCAGCTCGGGGGTCGCGACCGTGTCCAGCTCCGCCAGGAGATCCCGGGGCAGGTAGTAGCTCGCGCGCTGGTACTGCTCCTCCCACTTGGGGCCGCGGCGCTGAGAGGCCTCCGCCAGCAGCGTGGTGAGGTCAGGTGGCGAGGAACTCCCAGAAACCGTTTCCGGTTTCCGGTTTGTCAGAGACGGGCGATGGCGCGCACGTGGATTGAAGTACGCCTCGGCACCGCGAGGCTCAGCGGGCAAGGGAATGCGCTGTCCGAGAGTGGGCCGAGGTGTCGACACGATGCAGGACCTCCTGAGCTAGGGCGGCGAAAGCGATGCCGGCGTCGGAATTGGGGGCGAAGCTGGCCAGAGGCCGGCCGGCCAGAGCCGCCTCCTGCACCGCCACCCGGCGCGGAATGGCAGGGAGGAGCAGCTGCGGGTAGTCAGCGACCAAGCGATCCAGAACCTCGACCGCGTGGCGGGTGCTCCGATGCACCATCGTGGGCACGATCCCGAGGACGTCGATGCTCGCACGATGGGCGGTCCGGAGGACATGGGGCACTGCCCGGAACGCCATGAAGTCAGGCGGGCAGGCGACCACGGCTACATCCGCCGCGCGGAGAGCCGCGAACGAGAGCACTCCGAGGCCTGGCGGGGTGTCGAGGATGGTGATGGCGTGGCTGGCCGAGGTCCGGGCGATGGCCCGCCGGAGGAGGTCGTCCCAACGTCCGAGGGAGGGCAGCTCCAGCTCGGCGCCGGCGAGGTCGAGATCGGACGGAAGAAGCGAGAGACCGGGTGTGCTCGTGCTGCGAACGGCCTCCTCCGCCTGAGCTCGGCCGTGGATGACCTCGTACAGGGTGGGTTTGTCGGGGTCGACCCCCAGGGCGGCAGTGAGACCGGCCTGAGGGTCGACGTCCACCGCCAAGACGTCCACCCCGCCCGCGGACAGAGCCCCAGCAAGATTCGCTGCGATCGCGCTCTTGCCGGATCCACCCTTGTGCGAGACGACGGCGATGTTCATCAGGCCTTTGCGGGCAGCCTAGCAGACGAGCCGTGCCTCGGGGCTACCCGGGCTCGGAATCCGATAACCGGAAACGGTTTCTGGCATCGCAGCCCCCTGGGACCAATCTCCCCTGTCGGTGTGACAGGGTGTTACAATCCGCCGGGAAGGGATCGCGAGCCTTCGGGGGAGGGCTGCGGCTTCACGTGAATTCAGCGCACCGAGCGGGGGACGTGAGCCGTGCAGAACGAAGTGATCTGGCGCCGATCGAGGGGGGACGTTTCGCCGGCTCGGCTCGCGCGCACCCCCCTTCCGCGGAGTTCGGGGTTTTCCCGGATGACACCGTGGCGTGGGCTCGCGATCCTCACCGCATGTCCATAGCGGCGACTGACGTGGAAGCGCAGGCCATCGAGCTGGCTGGGTTCCTTGCTCGTAAGGAGCACGACCATCACTCACCGGGCACCGACGGTCTGAAGGCTCCGGCACCCGACCACAGCCGGCCCCGGACCGCAGGTGAGCGACACCGCGACTTGATCATCGCTGCGCTGGATCGTGTGCTCTGCCTCCTCGGGGAGGCGGAGTGCGGAGCCGTTGCGAGGGCGTCGTGGGTTGCTGACGATCCGCCGGGGTGGGACGACCTCACAGCGCGCGAGCGGGAGGTCGCTCGCCGGCTCGCCGCCGGCGCCACCGATCGTGACCTCGCCAGTGCCCTCGGCATCACCCTACCGACGGCGAAGAGTCACTCCAAGGCAGTCCTTGCCAAACTCACTCTCCGCTCACGTCACGAACTGCGCTACGTCCTTCCGCCGTCTCCAAAAGGATGATTCGTGGGCCGCGCTGACGTCCCCCTTTTGGGGATGTGGACCCGCTTTCGACTTGCTATCGTCGCGCGCGATAGGGTCCACGTGGCCCGGCCAACCTTGACCGAACGGATGGAAGGAGCGTGTTATGGGACCAAGCGCAAAGCGGGAACCTCGGCGCAGGTTTCCGGTGGCTCTAACAGTCGTGCTGCCCCTGCTTCTGGGTCTTGCTGGTCTCGGGGCGGCCAGCATGCCAGTCGCTGCCGCGACCGGCAGCGGCGCGACCCCGCAGGATGTCACCTACAATGTTCAGTACCGCCTCGCTTCGGACAGCTATCAGGGCCAGTTCAGCGGAGACTGGGTGGTCTGCGTATACGCCACCGCATCGAGCGTGCAGTATTCGATAGGGTGCAGCTACAGCGTGACGGTCACGGCTGAGGTGAGCGGCGACGCGGGATTCAGCTACGGGACAATTTCTGCCGAGGTGGGCTTCAACGTCAGCTACTCAACAACCGCCGGCAGCAATGCCGACTGGACTATCCAGCCGAATGAGTCAGGATACGGGTACGTGGGGTTCCGCTACAACCAGTATCGACTCGGGCAGGAGGTTCGCACCTGCATCGTCCAGACCGGGTACTGCTCCGCTTGGAGCGTTCCGGACTACATCACTGTGCAGCACATCATCACAACTACCTACTGGTTCAACCCGAGCTAAGCTAAGCTAAGAAGTGGTGATGATGATGCACCAGGCCCATCGGGTTCGGACCTCGCTCTGCACCATTGCGGTGGGCAGCTTGGTCATGGCAGGGTGTGGCTCCTCCACCGCGCTCAGTCCGATCCCCACGGCTTCTAGTCAACTCACCCCCCCAATCGCCGGTGTTGGTTCAGGCGGCGAGAAGCCGGTGTCTAGCCTCACGGGTAGTTACGTGATGGCTGCGACGTGTGTGGGTGCCGGCTCGGTGGTGGTGTCGTTGCAGCCATGGGGGTCCCGTCTAACCGTTCCGTGCGAGCCGGGACCAGAACCGAATCGAAGTCAGATCTTGACGCAGTCGGGACCGGTCCCAAGACGTCTCAAACCGACACCCTCGTCGTTTCGGCACAGCCGGGAACGCACTGGCGGGTTGGCGTCTACTCAGCTCCGGGTCCGAACTTCAGTTAGAGCGTGATGTAGGAGGTTCGGCGCACCAGCGGCCGGCAGCACTCCCGCCCTCAAAGCGCGGGAGGAGCTGCCGGACTGGGGCTCGCCGTGGAGCGGCCGATGTGAAGCGGCGCGAAGTTCTCATGGGGACAACGCGCTCTCGGCAGCGTCAGTGGAGCGCGCGGGCTGATGCGCGTACCATCGGTTGGTGCCGGGGCCAAGCATGGTACGGCTGGAGGTCGTTGGTGGACCTGAGCACGACGGGGATGGTGGCGGGCTAAAGGTGGCCGGGACGGACGGAATGGTGCCGCCGCCCGGGCCCTCGGCCGGGGCGCAACTAAGCGTGCTGGACGGCGGGACGGGGACGGGGGCACGGGATCCCCGGTGTGTGTCGGCAGAGGAGGCCTTGGCGTCGATGCGCTGGCTCGTCGAGGAGTGGCAGCGCGACAGCGGGACCACTCGTGAGGCGATGTCGGTAGCCGCTGTGCGCGAGCTCGAGGAGCAGGTCCGAGACCTCCTCTATGAGGGCCGTCGCATCATCTACGCGGGAGAGGAGCGGTGGCCCGGCGCGGATGCCGAGGAGTTGATCCAGGCGGGAGACGCGCTGGTCGTGGACCTCCTTGAGATGGAGGCGAGGACCGGGTTGTCGATAGAGAGAAGGACGCCGCCGACGCCCGCCGACGGGCCGGAATGGTCCGCGGATACGTGGCGGGCGAGACGCTGCGATCCCTGGGCGAACGGTATGGGGTGAGCTGGCAGCGGGTCCAGCAGGTGGTCGCTAGCTAGCTAGATACGGGGTGCGCCGGATGCCACTGCGGCGGCGGCCGTGCTCGGTGTGCGGTCAGTGGCTGTACGCAGGCTACATCTGCCAGAGCCACAGCGCCGAGCTCGCCCGGAGCGGCCTCGTACTGCTGAAAATCCGACTTCGCGCGTAACTCAACTGATACCTCCGCGCGGGGCGCGCCCTTCCCGGCCTCGGGGGCGGTCAATTCGCATAGAACCGCATCCTGTGCGGCCTCACAGCGCCCACCGCGGGGGATCAGTGGGGAGGCCGGCTCCGAGTTCCACTGGCGAGCCCCGGAGCGGCAGCCACGACCACGGCCCGGACGGTGGCTGGGTACCACCGAGTGCCGCCGTGGGCGGTGGCCACCCGGTCGCGGTTCAGCTGCTCAGCGATCGCGCTCCAGCCGGCGCCGCCGCGGTGCAGGGCGACGATGCGCCGGCGCACGCGTGGCGACAGCTCGGGCGGCCGGCCAGGCGCACCCCCTGGGCCTTCCGCACAGCCCAAGGGCAGCCCGGGTCCGCTCGCCGATGAGGCGCCGCTCCAGCCAGCGAAGACGGCGGTCATGTGGGCCATTGCCTCGCCAGCGGGGGTGGAGAAGTCACGCCCGAGGTCGAGAGCGACGAGGTTCCACCCCTCGCGCTGGGCCTGCTCGATGGTCTGGGCGGCGTCGATGACCGAGCGAGAGAGGCGGTCGAGCTTGGCCACGACCAGGGCGCGGGCCTCCCCCGCGGCGACACCGCCGGAGGGCGTCTCCAGGCCCGGCCGGCTGGGCGAAGGCCTGCCGGACTCGACGTCTTCGTGGATGGCGAGGAACTGCCAGGCCCGTGCGGACCGCGGTGACATGGCCTGGCGCTGGGCCTCCAGACCGGCGCCAGCGTCGCCCGCTCTTCGGTGGAGACCCAGCCGACGACCGCGGCGGCGGGCTGGGTCCGAGAGCGACGCGATCGAGTGACCTCGTGGCGGGCGGTGGCGACCATGGCCTGGGCCAGGTCGTCGTCGCGGTCTCGGGGGGCCACCCGATCAGCTTATAGGAAACCCTCCTTTTGTATAAATGCCGAGATCTCCAGCGGCCGGGGAGCAGCCCGGCCCTGCGCGAGGAGGGGGGAGGGGGTGTTGACGGCGGCCAGAGGGCCACGAGAGTGCGGCCATGGCCGCGCCCTACGCCTCTCCCGACCGCGCGCTACTCCAGGATCACCCACGACCCGCGCTGCCCGGAGTGCGGTCGGGAGAACCGCCGCCGCGCCAACTGCTGCGACATCCACCACTGGGCCTACTCCGCCTGGCTGGGCGGGATGCAGCACATGGAGCCCGGCCGCCGCCGGCGCCGGCGTCTGAACGTCGCCCCCCGCTGACCACATCTGCGGACCGGCTAGAGTCCCAGCCGGGCTATCCTGGCGCCGCCATGCCGCGGATCAGCGTCTTCTACGGGATCGTCATCAGCATGCGCTGGCGCGAGCACGGGCCACCACATCCTCCATGCCGGCTATGGCGAGGCCGAGGCCTCGATCGGCATCATCCGCTGACGGTGGTGCGAAACAATCTTCAGCCCCGGCAGCTCGGCTTGGTGATGGAGTGGGCCGCCCAGCACCAGGAGGAGCTGGCCAGCAACTGGACCAGCGCCCAGAATCGCGGTCCGCTGGCCCCCATTCCGCCCTTGCCGTAGCATCGAGCCATGGATACCGCTCCCTTCCCCGCCTCGTCTCTGTGGAGCCAGTGCTTCCCGCCACTCTGAGGCTGCGCTTCGCCGACGGGGTGGAGGGGACGGTGGACCTCACCGGGGACCTCTGGGGCGAGATGTTCGAGCCGCTTCAGGATCCCGCGTACTTCGCCGGGGTGCGCCTCGACGAGGATGGCGCCCCCAGCTGGCCCAACGGTCTCGACCTGGCTCCCGACGCCCTCTACGAGGACCTCACCGCCGCCGTGCCGCGCTGACGAGACCCTCCAACGCCTCCACCAGCGCCACCAGCCGGGCCATGCCCTCGACCACCTCGCCGCCAACGGGGGTGCTGGTAAGGAACGTGGCACCAACCGACAAGTAGGCAGATGACGGCGGCGGGTAGGGTACGCAGATGCCCGCGCCGCTCAAGCCCACGCCACGTTGGCATCCGATCGCCTCGCTTCCACTGATCGCACGCGTGATCGACGGCCAACTCAAAGCAGCCGAGGAGCAGCGTCGGCTCCTCCTCCAAGCGCGGCCTGGCTCCCTCGACGAAGCCACGATCGGGCGAGTCGCCCGGGTCTTCACCGAGGAGATCGAGCTCCTCGAGGTCAACCAGGAGCAGTTGGACCGGTGGCACACCGGGGCGTGACGGCCGCACAGCGTGGGGAGGTGGAGCGGCTGAGCCGGCAGGTGGTACGCAACCGTGAGGTTGCCGTTGCCATCCTCGCCCTCGCCGAGGAGTTGAAGACCACGATCATCGAGGCCATCCTCGCCAGGAGTGACCTCGAACTCGGCCTCGAGGAGATGCTCGCCGATCCCGAGTTCGTGGCCGAGCTCGACGAGATGAGCGGGCAGCTGGAGCGTGGCGAGCTGGAGCTGCATCCGCTCGACGAGGCGCGTGCCATCGTCGAGCGGCGGATGCAGGAACACGAGCGGGGCGGAATCAAATAGGCTCTCTCCGTCCAGGAGACCTCCCTACCCCTGCCCGCGGCCTCAGCCCGAATGGCCCTCCTGCCGTAGCATCGAGCCATGGACGCCGCCCCCTACCCCCGCCTCATGTCGTGCTGAGGATCAGGAACACCCCGGAGGCGCGGCGGCCCTGGTGACAGATGCGCCGAAAGGACACACTCCGCCCCCTTCCGCGCTTGGGCCGCCCATCACGGCGTCGACGCCGACGACTTCGTGCCTCTCGGGGTGGCCACGGCGGGCACTCACACAATGACCGTGGCCGAGGCAGCCGCAGCGCTCGCCATCGGCGAAGAGCAGAACCCGGCGGCTCCTCAGAGCCGGGACCTTGTTCGGGGTCCCGCTCGGCGGCCGGGCGGATGGCGCGTCTCCCGCAGCGCTGCCGAGGAGCTGCTCGGGGGTGATGCAGACAAGGGGGAAAGAACGAGAAGAGATGAACGTCCCCTTGGGAGTCATGGGATCCTTCCTGAGCTGAATTCCCTTACCTACCAACGCCTTTGGGTGTAGCGGGGTGTATCCATCTAAGGGCGTCAGCGACGGCTGCACTGATCGCTCCACAGATCGCTACACCCCGCCCTTGCGTGGGAACGCGCGAGTGCGGCGACCGCCTCAAGCGCGCCCTCCGCATTCCCGACCGGATGCTGATGGTGCGGCTGCTTCGGACGGTGCGAAGAACGGCGAAAGAATCCGCACTGCGCCCTATACGGGCGTTACCGTTGTGGTGGTTGTCGGGGCGGTGCGGGCGCGTGCTCGGCGAGGACCCTCCGAACCTCCTCGCTCACCGAGGTGTGGCGCCGCCGAGCGCTCTCCCGATAGCTGGCCAGCAGGCTCTCCGGCAGCCGCGCCGTCACTCGCGGACTCCGGGCCGCCCCGGCCGCCGCAGCACCACCACTACGTCCGCGGGCCCCATCTCCTCGACCTGGCGCGCCAGCTCCCACGCCTCCGCCTCGCTCAGGCCGTCCTCATCGGGGGTAAGCGGGCGCGTCACGGCAGCCCTATGCGAGCAGCTGCACCGGCAGGCCTGCGGCCCTCGCCGCCTCGGCGAAAGGCCCATCCAGCGTCCACACCATCCCTCCCAGCCGCTCCGCCAGGCTGACATAGGCGCAGTCGGTCGCATGCCGGCGCCGCAGCAGGCGGGCAAGCGCCAGTGACCGCGGCCCGTCCACCGCGGCTTCGAAGGCATGGGACGTGATCCCTAGGGCGTCAAGGTCGGTCCAGACGGCGTCCGCCTCCACCGCGGTGAGCGCCCCGTCCCACACTTGCCGGGCCAGCACGTTCATCACCTCGTAGGCCATCACCGCCGGCGCGTGGCGCTCCTCGCCGGCGGCCACCCAAGCCTGGTAGCGGGCCTGGGCGAGTGGCTGGCGCGGGTCGGCGGTGAACAGGGCGAGGACGATCCCCGCGTCGAGAACGACCACCCCGCCCCCCGCTACAGCTCCCGCTCGCCCAAGTCGCGCCGTGCCTCATGCACCAGCTCGACCACGTCCACGGGAGGCTTGCCGGTAGCGAGGGCGCCGAGGCGCTGCAGGGCCGCCAGTGCCACCTCCGCCTGTGCTGCTCCCGCCCTCGTCAGCGAGCTGTGCAGCAGCACCTTGGCCAGAGTGCCGGGGCGCATGCCCAGGCTCCGCGCCTCCCCCTCCAGGTGCTCGTAGTCCGGAAGTCGAGCCGGATCGTCACGGGCTTGGTCATCGCCCCATCCTGTCAGCAAACGATGCGGAACGCAACATACCGCGGTAGTCGGCCCACCCCAAGGTGGGTTGGCGAATAGTACTGCAGCGAATTTGGGAGTGGTAGACTGGCAGGGACGGGGCGGGCGGCGGAGATT
>CAWEEP010000035.1:0-15120 GCA_963808125.1 Candidatus Dormiibacterota bacterium | reverse complement strand
GTCGGGCCAGTCCGCCCGCCGTAGCCAGGCCGAGATCGACATGGTGCATCTCGACCTCACGGAGGCGGCGGAAGGGGCTCCCCGTCGTCGGGAAGTCGTCGTCCGCGAGCAGGCCGCGCTCGGCGAGCCCGCCTCTCCGACAGGACCCACATGCGCGGAGGCGACGCGCCGACTCCGTGACATCGCGGAGAGCGCGTCCTTGGAGCGGCCCCTCCCGTCGCGATCTCCCTGTCCTGTTGCTCGGCGCCTCCCGCGTAGCGGGGACCTCGGGCCCTCCACGGCACCGGCGAGACGCTGGACGTGCCCGTCCGGGTTGCGGCGACCTGGGTGAGCATGTGGCGACCGTCCACCCCGGGAGCCGGCTCGGCCGCCGCGCGTCTCGTCGTCGATGCCGGCGGCGGTGACGAAGAGCCTCCGGTGGGCGGTCTTTGCGAGTCCCACGGCGAGGCCGGCAGGCGGTTCCACGCATCCAGCTTGCCAGATCGCCTGACGCCCCGGTCGGATGGGCGGCCCGCCGCCGCCCGGTCGGGCCCCGACCCTCCGCGCGTCCCGGCCGGGGCCGGCCCTCGCGGCTTGATCTGATACCCCCATGGGTATATAGTCAGGGTAGTGTACGCATAGCCAGGTGGGTATTCATTCCGAGGTCGACATGTCCACGATCACACTGAACGCAGAGAGCTTCCCCCAGACCGTCACCCGGGACGGCATCGTCCTGGTCGACTTCTGGGCCTCCTGGTGCCCGCCGTGCCGCGCGTTCGGCCCGGTCTTCGAGGCTGCCTCGGCGGCCAACCCGGACATCGTCTTCGGCAAGGTGGACACCGACGCGGAGCCGGTCCTCTCGGGCTCGCTCGACATCATGTCCATCCCCACCCTGATGGCCTTCCGCGACGGCAGCCAGGTGTTCTCCCAGCCGGGGGCGCTGCCCGCGCCGGCGCTGGCCAAGCTCATCACCGCAATTCGCGGCCTGGACATGGCCGGGGTCCGCGGTGAGATGACGGCCGGCGGGACGACCGCCCGGACGGCATGACCGGCGACTTGATGCCTCGCGACGAGCCGTGCGTCGCCGAGGTGGTGACGCGGCTGCGACGCGCCGACGGACAGATCCGCGGCGTCATCCGCATGCTCGAGGAGGGCTGCGGCTGCGCCGACGTCGTCACCCAGCTCGCCGCCGCGTCGCGAGCCATCGACCGGGCCGGGTTCCGGCTGATCGCCAGTGGATTGCGGCAGTGCGCCAATGCCCGCGTGGGCGGGGCGACCGCCCCCATGGATGAGGATCGCCTGGAGCGGGTCTTCCTCTCCCTGGCCTGAGGTCCGGAGCCGCGGTCGCGGCGGGGGCGCGGCCGGCGGCGGAGCGGACCGGCCCGTGGCGGAACCCGCGGACCCCGTGAGAAGCTCCACACCATGCGTGTCGGCGTCGTCATCCTCCCCGAGATGGCGTGGGCCGAGCAGCGCTCGATGTGGCAGCGCGCCGAGGCTCTCGGCTTCGACCACGCCTGGACCTTCGACCACCTCGCCTGGCGGTCGCTGCGCGAATTCTCCTGGTTCGGGGCGGTTCCGACGCTGGCGGCGGCGGCGGCCGTGACCTCCCGGATCCGTCTCGGCACCCTGGTGGCGTCCCCCAACTTCCGCCACCCGGTCCCCTTCGCCAAGGATCTGATGACGCTGGACCACGTCTCCGGCGGCCGCTTCACGCTCGGGATCGGCGCCGGCGGGACCGGCTTCGACGCCACCACGACGCGGCACGTGCCCTGGAGCCCCATCGAGCGAGCCGACCGCTTCGAGGAGTTCGTCACCCTCCTCGACGGCCTGCTGACCGACCGGGTCACGACCCGTGAGGGCCGCTTCTACCACGCGTTCGGCGCCCGGATGCACCCCGGATGCGTCCAGACGCCCCGGCTCCCCTTCGCCATCGCCGCCACCGGGCCTCGGGGCATGCTGCTCACCGCTCGGTTCGGCGCCACCTGGGTGACCCAGGACCCGCCCATGCCGGACGGCGCCGACGCGGACGTGGATGCGGCCATTCCCGCTCTCCGCGCCGAGATGGACCGGATCGAGGCGGCCTGTGCGAAGCAGGGGCGCGATCCGGCGACGCTGGGACGCCTCCTCTTCAGCGGGTCGAGGGTGACCGCCAGCGCAGCTTCGCCGGAGGCGTTCAGCGACGCCGCCGGCCGGCTCGCCGAGCTCGGCTTCACCGATGTCGCCGTGCCGTGGCCCAGGCCCGGGGAGCCCTTCGCCGGGGACGTCGGGACGCTCGAGGTGATCGTGGCCCAAGCGCAGTCCGAGCGGCACGAAACAGTCCAGGGGATCTGAGCGAGGGCGTGCGGCGCGATCCCGGCGCCAGGAGGCCCCGGCGCGTCCGGCCACGCGCGCTACGCTCCCCCCATGTGTCGCAGCATCAAGACCCTTCGCGGTTCCGACCCCCCGCCGTCCGCCGACGACCTCGACGCGGCGGCTCTGCAGTTCGTCCGCAAGGTCAGCGGGTACCGGCAACCGTCCCGGCGCAACCGGGAGGCCTTCGAGGCCGCGGTGGCGGAGATCTCGGCGACCACCGGCCGCCTGCTGGCGGACTTGGTCACCGCGCAGCGGCCCTGAACGCGGACGCCGCTGCCTCCGTCAGAGCAGGCCGTCGACCGCGTCCGGAGCCCACCGTCTGTCGCGATGACGATCTGACCTTCGGCGCGGAGCGCTGCACCACCAGAGGGGCTCCTGTCCCTCGGATCGTGGGTCGCGTCAGGCCGGCGGAGAGGGGCCGCCGAGGTGCGGCTGCACCGCTGTCCAGGTGCGACCGCCGTCGTCGGTCTCGACCAGGTACCGCGGTCCACCGTCCAGGTCGTCGAGATCGGCGGCCGCCCAGCCGACCTCCGGAGTGACGAAGTCCAGGCTGAGGCCGATGTAGGGGAAGGCGTTGAGGTGCGTCCAGTCGCTGCCTCCATCGCCGGTGGCGTAGAGGGCAGGCGCCCCGCCGGAAGCGTCTCCGTTGGTCACCAGCCAGCCGTGGTCGGAGTCGAGGAAATCGACGGCGAGCGGCGCACCAGCGCGCGTCGAGCGCAGCTGCCAGGAGAGACCTCCGTCGGTGGTGACGAGGAGGTCGCTGCTGATCCCGTCCGGCTCCGCGCTCTCGGTGAGCAGCGTGCCGCTGTTGCCGGAGGTGAAAGCGGGAGGAAAGGACGTCTCGCCGTCGGACGTGGCGGGGAGGGATGCGAGCGTCTCGGCGTTCCACGTCACACCGCCATCCCGGCTGAGGTAGAGGGGCGGGGGCCCGGTGTTGCAGATGCCGGTGATCCAGCCGGTGGAGGCGTCGGCGAAGCTGGCCGTCAGCGCTTCGCAGCCGTCGGGGATGACGCCGGTGGCTGCCTGGCCAGCCCCGGTCTCCAGCCCGCCGCCGGTCGCCGCCACCTGGGTCCAATCGGCCCCGCCGTCCAGCGTGCGGTAGAGGACCGTTCCCGCCAGCCCCGACGCCGCCTCGATCTGCGAGAACCAGCCGTGCTCCGCGTCGCTGAAGTCCAGCGACCCAGCGACCGACGGGTTGTAGCCGCGCACGTCGATGGAGCCCTCCCGACTCCACTCAGCTCGCCGTCCTGGGTGGCCCAGGCTTGGATCGTCGTCTGGGCTGCCGCGTGGCTCGGGACGGGCGAGCGCGCGAGCGGTCCGCGCATCGATCTCGGACACCGCCAGGATCGCGCCCCTCCCCAGGAGGCGAGGCCACCATCCAGTGCATCACCCCCTGGGTCGTGTGCAGGACGGCGCCGTCGCTGAGCCGCTGCGCCCACCCCGTGCCGGTGCTGAACATCCGCAGGCCTCCGACGCCGTCGGCGGAGGTCATCCCCGGAATCGCCGACGGGGCCGGCTGCACGGGGGAGCGTGCCTGCCCGAGAAGGGCCACCCCGGTGGCCGACACGGCCACCGCCGCCGCCAGGGCCAGCACGGCGGTCAGGTTGGTGCGCACGCCCGATCGTCCCCCTCGGTCCTCGGGTCCCGCCGCGGGGTCCGCGGCAGCGCCTCCTCCCCTCTCTCCGCCGCCGGGTCCGGCGGCAGCCATGCCTGCGGCTGCCCCGGGGACGCGATGCGGGCACGGCGCAATTTCCGGACGGGATGCAGCGCGTCGGCGTCGCTCAGCCGGGACGGCGAGCCGGTGGCCGGGGCAGGCGGCTCCTCCCCCGCCGCGTCACCCGGCCCCTCGCGCCCCGCGGCACCTGCTCGCGCCACCATCCCATCATCCCCGCTGGCCGGCGCTGTGCGACGGGAGCGAGTTCGGCGGCCCGTTCGATACCGCCGAGCCGAGCCGGCGCACGACACGGGCACTGGAATTTGGCGTGGTGTGAGCCTTCATCAGCGGCCCGGCGGCAGCCCCAGGCGGGGTCCGACCTCGCCAGCCACCCGCTCGTGCAGGCGACGGCCGAGATCGCGACCAGGGCGATGACGAGGGGGCCATCGAGCTGACGGTGGATGACCAGAATCGCGCCGACCAGGGCGCCGCCGAGCATGGCGACCACGGCGATGACGCGCCGCCCGGCCGCCGATCCACCGCCTCCCGCGACAACGCTGTCGGCGGCGATGCCGGTGATGGTCAGGGTCAGCACCGTGGTGGTGAGGTCGGGGACCGCGAGCTTGCGGGCGGCGGCGTTCTGGATCCCCATGACCGCGGCGAGGAGGGTGACCAGCGCGTATCGGGATGCGCCCGCGCCGGGAGTTCGAGCCATGGCGGTGACGACCACCGCCGCCAGGAGGAGGACCGCCTGGATCGACGCGGCGGTGCTGAGAAGCCGGCCACGCTGCCGGCCCAGCCGCGAGCCGAGCCCACCGCCGACCAGGGTGCCGACGCCAACGACGCCAGGGCGGCGAGGAAGGCGGGGAACGAGAAACCCGGCGCCCCGACCAGGGCGAAGCCGAGGAAGACGACGTTGCCCGTCATGTTGGCGACGAAGACGTGGCCGAGGACCAGGTAGCTGAAGGCGCGACCAGACCGGTCACGACGGTCATGGCCACGAGCATCGGCGGCAGCGGGCCGTGCCTGCCGCCACGCTCGGGAAGCATCGTCTGCCGGATCTCGGTGAGGAAGGTGCTCACGTGGGCGTCCCTGAATTCGTGCGACGGGCCGGCCGGGTGCGCTCCGGAGCTCTCCATGTCCACCGCCTCGGGTGAGGTCAGGCTCAAGATCCCGGCCAGTATCATCGAGCTTGCGGCGGGTGTGACGCTTCACACCGCGGTCTGGGCCGGTCCGGTCGCGAAACGGTCAGGTTGTGTCGGGGAGTGACGCCATGGTCGCACCGATTGCGATTCTCGGCACCGGGAAGATGGGGTCAGCGCTTGCCCAGCGCCTCGCCGACCTCGAGCCGTCCCTGTGGAATCGGAATCCATCGCGGGCTGAGCGGGTGGGCGTGGGCCGCGTCGCCGCCACCCCTGCCGCTGCCGTCCGCGGCGCCGAGATCGTCATCCTCAGCCTGACCGGGGCCGACGCCGTGCGAGCCGCGCTCGGCGGTCCCGAAGGCGCCTTGGCGGCGGCGTCCGGCCAGCTCTTCATCGAGATGAGCATGGCGGGTCCGGGGTGTTGGAGGAGTTCGAGCCGAAGGTCGTCGCGACCGGCTCGGCGCTCATCGACGCGCCCATCATGGGCGCCCCCATCGCCGTGCTCCGCGGGGCGGCCGCGATCCTGGTCGGCGGCGCCCCCACCCGATGTCGAGCGCGCGCAGACCTCTCCTGGAGCGGTTGGGCGAGGTGCGTCACGTCGGCCCCCTGGGCAGTGGAGCGCGCCTCAAGCTGGTGGCCAACGCCATGCTCGGCACGATCACCGTGGCCGCCGCCGAGCTGCAGACCGCCGGCGAGGCCGCCGGGCTCGACCCCGCGGAGGTCCTCTGGGCGCTGGCCCGGCTCGCGCCGTCGCTCGAGATGCGCCGGACCGGATACCTGCACCGCCGCCACGAACCAACCCTCTTCGCGGTGCGCGCCTGCTCAAGGACCTCGACCTGGCGATGGAGCTCTCCAACGGGCGCCGGCACGGGCTCCTCTGACCGCGCTGGTCCGCGAACTGGTCGGCGAGGCCGCCGCGGAGGTCCCGGACCTCGACATCACGGCCGTCATGACGCGGTATCGGCCGCCCGCTCCCCGCCCCGGGTAGCGAGCCAGGTCAGCACCGGGCCGAGGTCACGGCGCGGGCTCAGGCGCCGACCGCCATGCCGATGAGCCGGCCCAGGCCGAAGGTGATTCCCGCCGCAAGAATGCCGAACGCCAGCTGCCGGCTCCCCGAGAAGAGGACGCTGCGACCCGTCAGCAAAGCTGATCAGGCCGCCGATGGCGAACAGGCCAAGGGCGGCGAGGGCGATGGCCGCCCCCATGGCGACACCCCCGCTGGCGAACAGCCACGGGATGACGGGCAGCACGGCACCGATGGAGAAGAGCACGAAGGACGAGCCCGCCGCCGTCCTCGGCGAGCCCCCCCAGCTCTGAGGGGTCTAGGCCCAGCTCCTCGCGGACGAGAGTGTCCAATGCCATCTGGTGGTCGGCCATGAGCCGCTCCGCCACCTCGGCGGCCTCCTTGGGGCCGAGCCCCTTGGACTTGTAGATGAGGGCGAGCTCCTCCCTCTCCTCGTCGGGAACAAGGCGGATCTCCGCCGCCTCGGTCCTCACCTGGCGCCGGTACAGCTCCCGGGCGCTCTGGACGGACACCCATTCGCCGATGGCCATGGAGAACGCCCCCGCCATGAGCCCGGTGAAGCCCGCGATGAGGACCACCCGGCCCGCCACGCCGGAGCCGGCGATGCCCATCACGAGGGCCAGGTTCGAGGTCAGCCCGTCGTTGGCTCCCAGCACCGCGGCCCGCAGCGCGTTGCCCCCCGGGGCCCGGTGACGCCCCTCGAGGCGGGCCAGGGTCTCCCCGGCGATGCCCTGGGGCGAGCCTCCGGCGATGTAGCGGAGCACGCGCGCGTGCGATCGCTCGTCCGCCGGCATGTCGGTGTCCTTGGCCTCCGGTTGGTCGTCGTACGCCTCCTGGTCCACCTGCTCGAGGGTGGCGACGGTCGGCAGCACCAGGGCGGCCCCGAACCGGCGAGCCAGAAGCCGCATGGCGCGGGCGCGCCAGGACGGACGCCGAGGCCCTGGGTCGCGACCGAGGGCCCGGATCTGGTCCTCCCAGAAGTCCAGATGGCGCTCCTCCACGTCGGCGAGCCGGAGATAGACGGAGGCAAGCCTCTGGTCGGGCTCCGACCTGGCCATGGCCCGATACACCACCGCCGAGTCGATCTCACCCTGGCGGTTGGCCCGGTACCTGGTCTCGTCGGTCGTCGCCCGCGCCATCAGCCATCCCCTCCCGGGCTCTCCCCGGAATGGCCGGGGGCCGGTGCCCGCCACCGACCGTGAACGAGGCGAGAGTAGCGGGTGGAGGCCGGTCCGGTCATCTCTCGACTGGGCCGAGGGCGGCCTGACGCGGGGCGCGAGGCTGCCGCCGGCCCGAGGTCGGTGGCGGTGGCGGAGCGAGAAGCCCCCTGTTCCTCAGCTCACCAAACCCCGTTGCGGCGCTTGACGGCGAGTGCCGAGATGCCTTCCAGGAGGCAGCGATGCGCGTTCTGGGCCGTGATCTCCGCCCAGTCGTACGGAGGCGAGACCTCGACGACGTCCATGGCCACGACCTCCGTCTGCAGCACGACCTTTCGGATCGCGTGCAGAAGGTCGATCGGTTGCATGCCGCCCGGTTCCGGCGTCCCCGTCCCGGGAGCGAACCCGGGATCGAGAACGTCGATGTCCACGGAGAGGTAGATGTTCTGGGGTCCGTCGAGAGCTTCGGCGATCGCGTCGTCGATGACGGGTGCCACGCCCCGATCGTGGAGCTCGCCCATCAGATGCCAGCGCATGCCCTGGTCGCGCATCCACTGGAACACGTCCGGTGGCGGCCAGTACCCGCGCAGGCCCACCTGGACGAAGTTGCGTCCCGGGATGGCACCCGTCTCGATCAGGCGGCGCATGGGAGACCCATGCGAGTACATGTTCCCCCACGAGCTGGTGCCGGTGTCGGCGTGCGCATCGAAGTGGACGATGCCGACGCTGCCCGGAGGGTATGCCGCAGCCACCGCCGTCGCCGACGGCCAGGTGACCGAGTGGTCTCCCCCGATGACCATGGGGACGATCTTCCGCGAGGCGACCTCACCGACCCGAGCCCGGATGGCGGCGTGCGACGCCTCCGCCATGCCCGGCGCGACGGCCGCGTCGCCGTAGTCGATCACCAGTAGCACCTCGAGGGGCGCGACCTCGAACTCGAGATGCCAGTCGGCAGCCTGGTACGACGCGGTGCGGACGGCGCGTGGCCCGAACCGCGCACCGGGACGGTACGTGACGCCGTCATCCCAGGGCGCACCGACGATGGCGATGTCCGGACGCACGGCGTCGAGTTCATCGGGACGGGTCAGCAGAGGAACCCGGCAAAAGGTCGCCGGCCCCAGGAACGAGGGGCCCTCAGCGACCCGGCG
Source organism: Candidatus Dormiibacterota bacterium (assembly GCA_963808125.1). Taxonomy (GTDB): domain Bacteria; phylum Chloroflexota; class Dormibacteria; order Aeolococcales; family Aeolococcaceae; genus CAWEEP01. Next base: position 6,664 of record CAWEEP010000035.1, on the reverse strand, counting down.
GTCGACCTGTTCGGATGGATCGGTCCCGGCCATGCGCCGACTATGCGCCTGCCCGAGAGTGGTCGCAACGACATTGGCGTCGCACGCTGCTCCCCGGAACTCGCCCCATCCGGATGCCGTGACAGGCTACGGGACCCGCGCCGGTTCCAGGGCGATGGCGGCCGGGGGAGCTGAAGGTGGGCAACTCCCAGGTGGACCTGGGCCAGGGCGATCACGGCGAGCAGCGACGACGGGCCGCGGGGCAGGACCAGGTCGCGGCTCTCCCAGTGGGTGGCGAACTTCGCCTTGAAATGGGAGAGCCCCCGGTAGCTGTAGTCGTGCCGGCCGCGCCGGTAGAGGTCGGCACGGGCGCGGCGGGCCACCCTGCCGTCGGGAGCGTCACCGAGGCTCTCCCGAAAGGCCACAGCGCCGAGCGACACCCGCCGCAGGCCGAGACCCCGAGCCGCCTCGATGGCGGCCACGACGCAGAGGTCCACGGCGCCATGGGCTGCGTCGGGCCGCCATCGCGCGAGATCCTGGGCAAGGCCGTCGTCGCCCACCCGGACCCACGAGCAGAAGGCGTGAAGGCGACCCTCCCGGTCGCGGGCGACCGTGTACCAGGTCTCGGTGTCGACGGCCTCGCCGAGACTGCCTAGCGAGAAGCCGATCTCCCGCCCGCCGCGCCGGCTGAGCCACGCGGTGGAGATCAACGCTGCCTCCGCCCAGAAGGGGTCTGAGGGCGGAGGTCCTGGGAACGTGGCGGACTTCCAGGCCTGCGCGCCGGGCCCGGGCCACGTCGTGCCGCGCGTCCGCCATCGCCGCGCCCCGGAGGTCGAACTCGCCCACGTCCACCACCGCCTCCTCGCCGAACTTGACAACGCGGAGACCGAGGTCTCGGTAGAGGTCGCGGAGCGAGGCGTCCGTCTGGAAGAAGCAGGGGGCCCACCGCCGCGCACGGCAGAGGGCGAGGAAGTCACGCGCTGCCCCGGCCTGCTCCGCCCTCTGGGCGAGAGGTCCCCGGCCGCCACCGCAACTCCCCATCGGACCTGGTAGCTGACGGCTCCAGCCTGACTGGACAGCCAGCTCTTCTGGCCGCTCCCAGCGAAGCAGGACATGTGCGTCCGGCCGTGGAGGAGACGCAGCCGCTCGATCTCGGCGGGGTCGCCCCGAGGGGCACGGCGGGCCCAGGCCGTGGCCCGGGCAGCCAGTGCAACCGCGATGCCGATCGTCGCGACCAGTGCCACCGCGAGCAGTGTCGGGTTGTCCGGTTTGGCCATGCTCAGCACACCGGTGAGCGCTGTCACCAGCGCGGCGGCCATGAGTGCCCGCCATCGCAGGGCGCTCCCCGCCACGGCAGCGAGGAGGCCGAAGATCACCACCACCGTCCCCATCGCGTAGCGGAGGGGGATCGGATGCTGGACCGCTGCGAGCGCCGCAGGGTGGACGGCCTCGGCAACGACGAGCGCGAACCCGTGCATCAGTCGTCGGCCGCGCGTTTCCGGGGCAGAAGCTGACGCCACGCCACGCCGACCGCCTCAGGGTGGGAGGGAGCCAAGCCGAGGCGGCCACTCCTCCTCACGTGGTGCTCTGCTGTCGCGGCATCACATGATCCCCAGCGACATCATCGCGCCCAGCAGGGGGGAGATGACGTCGGGATCAGTGCTCACGTCGATGAGCGCCGGCACCCCGGCGGTGGCGGCCCGCAGCAGCGCCGGACGGAGCCCGCCGATGCCGTCGACGTGCTCCCCGTACGCGCCGAGGGATTCGGCGAGTCGGTCGTACCGCCGGGAGGCAAGGACGCTGCCGATCTCGCGGCCGTGGACCTGCCGCTGGTGATGGCGAACATCGCCCCAGCCGCCGTTGTTGGCGACGACGATGATGATGGGAAGACCGTGGCGAGCAGCCGTGTCCATCTCGATCGAGGAGAATCCGAAGGCGCCGTCTCCGGTGATGAGGATCGTCCGGTCGTCGGGCCGGGCGAGCTGGCTCGCCAGGGCGAAGGGAACTCCGACGCCGAGCGTCCCCAGGGCCGGCGTCGTCAACAGCAGGTGGCCCGGCAGCTGCGCGTCGGCGTAGGCGAGGACCCACGTCAGCGTGTCGCCGCCGTCCGCCACCAGGGTCGCACTGCCGCCGAACTCGTTGCGCGCGAAGGCGGCGACCTCGCGGGCCAGCGCCCCGGGATGCACCAGCGACCCCGTGTGCGCATCGACCGGCCGGTCCCACATCCCCACCGACAGTTGGGCCAGCTCCCGCGCCTGGTCGCGCCAGGCGATACCACCCAGGCTGCGCGGGGCGCGCTCCGCGAGGTCGGTCAGCACCTGGCGAACGTCACCCGCGACGCCGATGTCGGGTGCCCGATTGCCGCCCAACCGGTCGGCGGTGATGTCGACCTGGATGACGGTCTGCTCCTCGGTGAACAATGGAGGGCCACCATAGATCAGGTTGCCGTTGAAGGCGCTGCCGAGGAGGAGCACGCAGTCGGACGAGGCCAGGGCCACGCCGGCGTGGACCAGGGAGCCGAGGCGCCAGGGATGGGCGTCGGCGATCGACCCGCGGGCCGCGCTCGTCGTCGTCACGGGGATCTCCGCCGCCTCGCAGAAGCGGGCGATGGCGTCGCCCGCCCCGGACCAGAAGCTGCCGCTGCCGGCCAGGACGATGGGGCGGGATGCCTTGGCCAACGCGTCGAGAACCCTGTCGAGATCCGCCGGCGCCCCCGTCGACACCGGTGGCGCCTGTGGGAACCCGGAGGGTGGGTGGGCCGGTGGGGTGCGTGCGAGGAAGACGTCGTGGGGCACCTCGAGATAGACGGCTCCGGGCCGCCCGCTGCGTGCGCGGTACAGCGCCTCGTCGGTGAGGCGGGGGAGGGTCGAAGCCGCATAGGCGGCGGCCGCCCACTTGGCGATGGGCGTGACCATGGCCATCTGCTCGATGTCCGCGACCGCGCCACGCCCTCGCCGCTCAAGTGCGGTCCGGCCGGCGATCATGAGCAGGGGCTGGTTCCAGGTGGCGGCGTCGGCGAAACCGGTGAGGGCGTTGGTGAATCCCGGCCCCGCGGTCACCGCCGCGACCCCCGTCCGGCCCGTGGCCAGGGCCCACCCTGGGCCGCCTGGGTGGTCGAGCCCTCGTGGCGCATGTCGATGACGCGAACGCCGGCATCGATGCAGCCGTCGAGAAGCTCAAGGATGTGATTGCCGCCCAGAGTGAAGAGCAACTCCACACCGTTGGCGTGGAGGCGGTCCGCCATGTGGCGGCCACCATGGACTGGCCCGCCGGGGCTGCCGACGCTGTTCTGGATCATGGCGGCCACTGTACCGGTCGGGGACAGTTGGGGCGGTGGCGTCCGATTCTCGAACTGGGCCCCGCTCCTGGGCGCTCGGCGCCGGACAGTACGAGCACGCGCGCGGGGCGGACCGCGCCGAGTCGGGTACCGAACCAGTCCATGGCCACCCCGCGGCCAGGTGCTGGGCGATTCGGCTGCCGCTTCCCGGCTGATCGAACGTGCCGGCGTCGCAGCACTTCGATGGGGGCTGCTGGACACGGCGTCACGCGGTCGGAGCATCAGCTCAGCCGGCAGACGTTTCCCTTCTGCGCCACAGCACCGCAGCGGCAACGCACCCGAGGCCGACGATGAGAAGCACGAGGGCCCAGATCGACCCAGGGACGGCTCCCGCCACGACAGCACCGGTCGAGGGAACAGGGACAGCTGAACTGGTCGGGCTGACCGACCCTGCGCCGAATTCATAGGCACCGATGTCGCAGGTCGGGTCGGAGTGCCGTGATCCTCGTATACCCGCGCTCGTCGTCGGTCGGGCAGGACGAATTCAGACCGGCGTTGATGGCGGGGCTGCCTGTCAGCAATGCTTCGGTCTCGAGTGGCCCGCCGTTGTACCCCAAGGCACCGAGGGAAGGGTTGGCGTTGAGATCCCCGGATCCGGTGAAGCCGCAGGTCAAGCCCTTCTCGATGTCGTGGCTGGTCGTCGTCACCGCGCCGCTGCAGTTGGTCGGCCCGTCATCGGGATTGGTGTTGCCCGAGATGATGGAGTTGACGACGTGCACGGCGCCCAGCGCCGGATCAAAGTCCCCCGGCGCCCGGGGGGCCCGAGCGGCGCCAGTGTTGCCGACGATGTCGCTGTTGGTGATGGTCAGCGTGCCCGTGTTCTCCATCCCGCCCGAGCCATCGCCACCCGGATCATCGGTGACGTTGTTGGCAATGGTCACGTTGACGAGGCTCAGAGTTCCGTCGTTCCGAAGAGCGCCGAAGTCACCACCCACCGCCTCAAGGGCGTGATTGTCGCTGAAGGTGACATCGGTCATCGTCGTGAGGCCGGACGACCCGTTGGACCACGCACCCTCACGACCGGAGTTAGCGATGAAGGCGACGTCGGTGACGTTGATCACTTGCGGGCCAGCCGCGCCTCGGGATCGGTGGTCGAGCGGTGGGTCTCGTTGGTCCGGCGCTCGCCGTGGAAGTCGCGCTCGGCATTCCGGCCCCCACCGGCCGTCGGCGGCGGAGCTGAGCCGTCCTCGTCGCGACCGCAACCAACGCCGCTCCACCATCGTCACCAGCCAACTGCCCATCGCCGGCTGGCACGACGCCCTGGGAGAGCCCACTCTCGCCGACGCCACCCTCGACCGGCTGCTCCACAACGCCCACCGCGTCGAGCTCCGTGGCAACTCGCTGCGACGGCGTCGCGACCCCTCCGAGCCGCAGCTCACTGCCTCAGACGGTTCAGCTGCTCCAGTCGATGCGGTGCCCGCCAGACAGCGAGCCGCTGAGAGGGCTTGGGTTCAAGTGGTAGTCGCAACACCCATCTCGTGAGGTGTTGCCATGCAGCCAGGCCGGCTGGGTTGTCCCCGACGGTTGAAGCGAGAGTTCTGGCGGCTGATTGCCACAGGGATGCAGTCCGACGCCGCTTCAAGGACGTTGGGTCTGACAAGGACAACCGGCATTCGCTGGTTCGGCGAAGCTGGCGGAGTGCCCCCCATCGATCTTGCAGAGCCATCCGCACGCTTCTGCCGGCGCAGCGATTGGCGGTCGTTATTGGCCCTCCACGAACACGGGGCCGACGAACGCGCTGAGGACGGTGGGCTATTCCTACCACAGGCTCGTCTGACGCCCCCCGCCGCACCGAAGCGGGCCCAAGATGGACTACTGCAAGTTGACTACGGCTACGCGTCTGCCCTCTCACGATGCAGAGAGGGCCATATCTGTGATCGACCCGAATCCGGGCGGCCATGCAGCGCCACTGCCACATTCCTCCTCATCGCCCGCGCCGGTTTGGGCGTTGTAGAAGAACAGGCCCCATGTGTACGTTTTCGAGTTCGGCATCATGTTGCCGAACTCGGGGACTATGTCACCGGACACAGCCACGACCCAGATCTCCTCGGCCGAGGACGTGCCTGCGCGTGGCGCGAAGTCCGTTCCGCCGGAACTCAGTGCGGCCCCCCAGGTGGTGAGCTTCGCCTGAATCCCATTGACCTGCGGGAAGTCAGCCGATCCGGATACGATCCAACTCGTCACCGATTGGCGCGTCACGACCCCTGAAGCCGGTATCGCGGGGGCAGTCGCAGCCTCCACGGAGGCTTCGACAGGCGAGGAGCCAGCGCCAACCGACGGCCGGGTGTCAGTCGGATGTGTGGCCAACAGGCTGAACGTCAACAGCGCAGCTACAACCGCCGCGAAGCCAATTCCGCCAATGATGGCGTGCAGTCGAGCGCCACGTCTCCGTGGCGGCATCAGTTTGCTCTTCATTTGATCTTCATCCTGGATAGTTGTCTGCCCAGTAGTTGGTACTGTACAACGCGCCATTGAAGCAGTTTGGTGGAGAATACCCCGCGCCGCACGGGTAGGAATTGAACGTTGCATACGGGGTCCACCCCTCATGCCACGTCCCGTTCGTGTCCAACCACCACATCGGTGAGACATTGAAGGTTCCTGACGACGCCTCCGCTCCCACCATCGCAGATATCTCCAAGCCGGTTATCGACTCGCAAGCGCCATAGCCCAGGCCACCGTCCGTGTTGATCACAACGCCATCGCGCTCGATCTCGAAGTAACCCGAGCCTAGGTAGTAGACATCCCACGTGTGGCTGGATCCGTTCTCCGGCGCACCGCCGTTATTCCACGCTTCGAAGTTCCCAGTATTGTTCTGCTCGCCATTGTAATAGAAGCACCCCGCCGTGCCGATGAAACCCCATGTGACCCCGGCTTCGACCCACTCTGCACAGGGCGAGCCACTGTACGCCCACAACGACTGGTTGATGTGCGAAAGGTTGATGTTTGCGTAGTAGTCATAAAGGTTCGCATTGTTGAAGGTGACTTGAATGCCGACCTGCGGTGTGGACGTGTAAATCAGACAATCCTCCACCACTGGATGGCCGGCACCCTAGCCGGGTGGATAGCAGCCCGACTGAGCGAACGCGGTGACCGCGCCGAACCGTCCTGACATGGTCCCTAGCAACACAGCAACGATGACGGCGGCGGATAACCGCCACCCGGGAGACCGTGACAACCTCATGCTATCAGCCCCCGCGTCACACGGCTTCAGACTTGTGAAACTTCGCCTCTTGGAGTTGGACTGATCCCTCATCGCGGAGGCTAGGGCCGTAGGCGGGCACACGTCAAGACACGAACGTACCGATCTTCCTGGGACAAATCTGCCGGGTGGGTCCCACAGATGTACTA
>CAWEEP010000034.1:0-12880 GCA_963808125.1 Candidatus Dormiibacterota bacterium | reverse complement strand
CGCCGGCTTGGGCGTGGCGGCTCCGCGCAGGGAGCCCTCATGGACGACGCAGGTGGCGCCCAGGATCTCGTCCTCGAGATCGTCGCGCACCCTGCCCTCGCGGACGAGGTGGACGAGGAAGCGGACGGCATTGTGGGCGTACAGCTGGCTGGTGTCCCCCGCCATCCGGCTGGCCAGATCCGTCTGCCCGCAGATGGTCACGCCGCCGACCTCGATCTCCTTGCCGGGCTTGGTCAGCGCGCAGTTGCCCCCGCCTTCGGCGGCGAGGTCGACGATCACCGATCCGGGGCGCATCTCGGCGACCATCTCGGCGGTGATGAGCCTAGGCGCCGACCGGCCCGCGATCAGCGCTGTGGTGATGACGCAGTCGGACTGGGCCACGTGGCGGGCGAGCACCTCGCGCTCGCGCTCCTCGGCCTCGCCGCTCAGCGCCTGGGCGTATCCGGTGCCCGTCTCCGCCCCCTCGACGTCGATGTCCACGAAGCGCGCTCCCAGGCTCTCCACCTGTTCGCGGACCGCGGGACGGACGTCGAAGGCCTCGACGACGGCACCGAGGCGGCGGGCGGTGGCGATCGCCTGCAGCCCGGCGATGCCGGCACCGATGACGAGGACCCGGGCCGGCCGCACCGTCCCGGCCGCTGTCATCAGGAGCGGCATGAAGCGGGGGAGGCGGACGGCCGCCATCAGCACGGCGTGGTAGCCGCTGGCGGTGGCCATGGAGCTGAGGACGTCCATCTCCTGGGCCCGGGTGATCCGGGGCAGCAGCTCCAGGCTGTGGACCTCCACGCCGCGCTTGGCGAGCTTCTCCAGGGCGGGTAGGTTGGCGGTGGCGCGGAGGAGGCCGACCAGCGTCGACCCCTTGGGCAGGCGCCGGATCTCCTCGTCGGTGGGCAGGCTGACGTGGACGATCACCGCCGCGCCGCGGAGGAGCTCGGTCAGGCTGGCTGCCACCGTCGCGCCGGCCTCGACGTAGGCGGCGTCCGGGTACCCGGCCCGGGTCCCGGCCCCCGCCTCGACGGCCACCGCCAGGCCGGCGGCGAGGAGCGGCTTGATGGCCCCGGGCACGAGCGCCACCCGGCGCTCCTCGGGCTGGCGCTCCCGCGGCACGGCCACCAGGAGCGGGGCCGCAGCGGGTGTGGCGGGAACGTCGGTCATGACGCCCGGACGGCAGCGGTGCGGCTCATCGGAGGCGAATGGTACCTCCGGGGCACCGGCCCGCCCCTGCCGGCCGCCGGAGAGGGTCGGCGCGCTTCGCGCACAAGCGTTACCAGCCCGTGGCGCTTCATCGGGCCGGCTGTGGCGCGACGGGGGGAGACTGAATTCGGCGAAGAGCTCGGCGCCCGCCCGCCGCGGCTCTCCGCCTTCTCTGTTTAACGGGCCCGCCACGCCCGGGCGGCGGTCTCTCCGGCGCCCGCCACCCCGAGGTGGCCACACTGCACCCGACGTGCTCACTCCCCAGACGCTCGAGATCGTCATGGTCTCGTTCGAGGGCCCGGACCAGTACAGCCTTGCCGGCGGTCTCGGAGTTCGCGCTCGAGGGCTGACCCAGGCGCTCGCCGCCGCCGGGTACGCCACCACCCTGGTCTTCGTCGGCGACCCCGCCCTCCCCGCCGACGAGGTCGTGGACGGCGTCCGCCTCATCCGCTGGTGCCAGGAGCTGAGCCAGACCTTCCCGAGCGGCGTCTACGACGGCGAACGCGCCAAGGTCGCGACCCTCGACCGGACCCTCCCGGACGCCCTCGTCGAGCGGGTCATCGCCCCGGCGGTGGAGAGGGGTCGCATCGTCGCAGTGCTCTGCGAGGAGTGGCACACGGCGAGCTTCTGCCAGCTTCTCAGCGACCGCCTCCACGAGATGGACCTGCGCGACCGCTGCGTCCTGCTCTGGAACGCGAACAACCACTTCGGCTGGGGCGAGATGGACTGGCCGGCGCTGGGGTTCGTGGCCTCGATGACGACGGTGAGCCGGTACATGAAGCAGAGGATGCTGGGCTGGGGGGTCAATCCCGTCGTCATCCCCAACGGCATCCCGGAGAGTTCCCTGGAACCGATCAACGCCGCTGACGTCGCCGCCGTGCACGACGCCGCCGGCACGCCGTGCCTCGCCTTCAAGATCGGCCGCTTCACCCCCGACAAGCGCTGGATCCAGGCCATCGAGGCCATCGCCGAGGTGCGCGCCGGTGGCGTGCCGGCCCGGCTCTTGATGCGGGGCGGCGTCGAGCCCCACAGCGGGGCGGTCATGGCCCGCGCGCGCGACCTCGGTCTCGGCATCTGCGACTGGGATGAGCCGGTGGAGGACGCCGAGGGCCTGGTCCGGGCCCTCCAGAAGAGCCGTGGATGCCCCGTCGTCAACATTGGACGCTTCCTTCCCGACCACGTCATCCGGGTCATCGACGCCGCCGCCGACGCCGTGCTGGCCAACTCGGGCCACGAGCCATTCGGCCTGGTGGGGCTGGAGGCGATGGCGGCGGGAGGCGTCGCCGTGGTGGGGGCCACCGGTGAGGAGTACGCCCGTCCGTACGGCAACGCCATCATCATCGAGACCGACGAGGGGACGGAGGTGGCCGCTGCCCTGCGCGGCCTGGTGGACCGCCCCGCCCTGGCCCGCCGCCTCCGCCGCAACGCCCACCGCGACGCCCGCGAGTACGCCTGGCCCCTGGTCCTCGAGGGATTGCTGGAGCGCCTCCAGTACATGTGCGCGCACCAGCAGGTCACCGTGCCCGACGGCCCCGTCTGACCCCGCGCCTAGGGCACCTCGACGAGGATGCGACCGGTGACCTGGGTGGCGGTGCTCGTCTCCGTCCCGGAGACGGATCCGATCCCGCCCAGGGCGGCGAGGATTGGTGACAGCGCCGATGACGCCGGCAGCGAGGTCCCGGTTGCCGCCAGGATCTGGCCGGGATTGACGTACACCACCGCGTCGGCGGGCTGGGCGTCGGCGGTGGTCGCGTAGCCGGCGGTGGAGGCGAGGCTGGCGCCGCCGTCGATGGTGTCGAGCACCGCCTCCATCTGACCGGTGCCGGTGGCGATGACGGCGACGCCGTGCGTCACGGTCCAGGCGACCGTGGCCGCGGAGCCCTGCAGCTCCGAGAACTCGGTGCCGCGGTACGTCGTGTGGCTGACGGCGGGCGCCGCGCCCGACTTGCCGCCCAGCAATAGCGGCATGCCCATGTCGAGGAGCTGGCCGGTGGCGCTCGCATCACTGGAGGCGACGATCAGCGCGCCACCCACCCCGCCGCCCAGGGCGGTGTCGACCTCGATGCCAGCATCGCCGCTCAGGCCCGCCAGCGCGCCCTGGAGGAGCAGGGGCGCCCCCGCCGGAAGGCCCTGGGTGAGGCTGCCCAGCAGGGCGCCGGCGATGGCGGGGAAGCCGCTCACGCCGACGAAGAGGGCCGCGTTCGCGGGCGTGTCCGCGGCCGTCGCGTTGCGGTCGGGGGGCACGCTCAGCGCCTGCCGCTGCGCGCTGGTCAGCCGGCCGCCGTCGAAGCTGGCGACCCAGTCGATCTCGAGACCTCGGGGCACCGCCTCGACGGAGGCGGCGGCGCCGTCCAGCGGGGTGAGCTGGTCGAGGACGGGCGAGAGCTTGGAGGCCGTGCCACCCATCGCGGTCTTCACCTCCGACAGCACCGATGGCAGGTCGGCGTATGCCGTGGCGAGCCGGTCGGCGGGGAGTTGCGCCACCAGCGCGGTGTAGGCGGCAGAGGAGGCCAGGGCGGCGTGGCGTCCCTGGGCGGTGTCGATGATCTCTTCGAGGTACGCCGAGCTGCCGGCGAGGACGAGGACGTGGTCGACGATGGCATACGCGCCGCCGGGGCCCGAGCCGCCCGCCGGGGTGACTTGGGTGACGGCGACGCCCTCGTACTGCTGGTCGGTGAAGGTGAGGCCCGCACCCGCGTCCGAGCTGCGGGCCGTGTTCAGGGCGGCCGTGGTCTGAGCCTCGTCGGCGGTGTCGACGTAGGCGGCGACCGGCTGCCCCGTCGAGGAGGCGGTGGACGCCCCCGCCCCCAGGCTGATGCCGACCTCCTGGCCAAGCCAGGGCAGGACGTCGGCGTGGCTGAGTTCGGTGTCCTTCAGCGTGCCGTCGATCAGCGAGTCCACCACCTGTGCCTGCAGGGCCGGCGTGGCCAGGGCGGGGAAGGCGCCGAGGACCCGGCTCAGCGCCTGGGACTGCGCTCCAGAGGGATGCACCTCGTAGGCCGCGTAGAGGGCGGCGTCCGAGGGGACCAGCAGGCTGATGCCCTGTGCCGCGTCGCGAGTGAGCAGGAAGGTGGTGATGGCCCCGGCGCAGGCCCCCGCCACCAGGGCGAACATGGCCGCGCCGGCGAGGAGCCGCCTCAGCCCGCGGGGGCGGGAGGCCGGTGGGGGAGGGGACGCCTCCGGTGGGGAAGGATCCGTGTGCATCGCCTGCCTCCTGGGCAGTGAGCGCGCCATGGCCGGGGCGGTGCCGAGCGCACAGCTCCCCTAGCCTACAGGACCTCCGGCGCCGCTCCCCCCCGTTGCCGGAAACCGTTACCGGTGGTCAGTCCACCCCGATGTCGAAGGCCGCCTTCTCGTCGCCGCGGCCGTACGAGCGGATGGCGAGGTGGGTGTCGGTGCGGATGATGCCGGGAAGGCCGGCGACGTGCTGCGTCACCAGCGATGCCAGTGCGTCGAGATCGGGCACCCGGACGACGGCGATGAAGTCGGCCGAGCCGGTCGTCGTGTAGACCTCGGCCACGCCGTCGGTGTCGGCGAGGGCCAGGCCGATGCGGGCGATGGCCGCGGGTTCGCAGACGATGTTCAGGAAGGCGGTGAGCACTCAGGCACCGCCGGCAGGGGTGGCGGGGCGAGGCTCGGCCGGCACGGACACGCCCAGGATGGTAGACGTCTCCGCGGTCCGGCGTCACGTCACGCCGGGCCGACCCCCACCTTGCGGTGGCATCGCCGTCGCGTCACGCCGGGGTGACGAGGCGGGATTCGCGGCGCGGGAGAGGGAGAATCCGCGCATGCGCGAACAGTTGGTGTGCACCAAGTGTTGGAGGTGGTACGACGAGAGGACCACCTGCCCGACGTGCAAGCTCCCCCTCATTCACGCCGACACTGGGCACCCCGTCACCGAGCTTCAGGCGCCGCCCCCGTCGCGGCAGACCAGCCTCATGTACCACCCTGTCCCCGGCGTCGGGGCACCCCCCGGTGCGCCGGGCGGGATGCCCGCCGTGTCGGGGTACCCGTCGGGTTCCCCGGTCGCCTTCCCGGCGCGCCGCGACATCCAGAGCCGGCTGGACAGGGCCCAGGCCGCTGCTCCGGTGGGGATCCCCGTGGCGGGAAGCCCGGCCCCGCCGCCCTCCGGCCCGCCCGGCCCCCTCCCGGCGATGTTCGGCCGGCCACTGGAGCAGTCCGCTGGCGAGCAGCCCCCGTTGCCGCCCTCCGGCCCGCCCGGCCCCCTCCCCGCCATCTTCGGCCGGCCCCTGGAGCAGTCCCCCGGCGATCAGCCCCCGTCGCCGCCATCGACCCCGGTGGTGGCACAGCCGCTCGCTGCCGGCGCCTTCCCGCCGCCGCCTCCACCTCCTCCTCCTCCTCCTCCGGTTCCCTCGGGGCTCACCCCCGCGGTGCCGCCGCCGCCGCCCGTCCCGCCGCTGCTCGCCTGGTCGCCCGTTTCCGCTCCGGAAAGCGTCCCCACCTTCGCCGGGCCGTCCCCCATCCCATGGGCGGCGGACCCCGTCACCGCCTTGGAGGCCGTGCCGCCCACTCTCGATCCGGTTCCCGTCACCTGGGTGCTGGACCCCGTCACGACGCCCGAGCCGGAGCCGCCGATCGTGGACTTGCTCCCCTGGCTGGCGGAACCGGGCACCATGCCGACGGCCGTCACACCCTCCCCGGCGGCGGGCCCGGCCACCTGGACCGCGCCACCGTTGCCGCTGCCGGCCCCCGCTCCCGCCAGCTGGGACGGAGAAGGTGATCTGGCGCCGCAGCCGGCGCCGGTTTCCGAAGGCCTTCTCACGATCGACCCCGTGCGCGCCGCGCTTCCGGGCGCGGCCCGCCTGACCGCGGCCCGGCACCATCCCGCCGGCCGCGCGCCCCAGGTCGCGACCCCGGCCACCATCGTCCTCTCGCCGGCGCCCGGCGCCTCGCCGGCCGCCGTCGCCGTCGCCCCCGACCCCACCCCCATGACCTTCGCGCCCGCCCCGGCTGGCGCGGTGCCGTTCTCGTGGGAGGGCACCTGGGGCATGCGGACCGCCGCCTCCGCTCGGCCGATGCGAGGTGCGGACGGGATCACGCCGCCGTTCGCCGCACCGAGTGCGGCTGAGTTCGAGGCACCGGCAATGGCGGAGGCGCACGTCGTGGTCGCCGTCCCCACATGGGAGCCGGCGCCGGCACCCCAGCGGGAGGGACTTCGCCTGGTCACCGGCGCCACCGCCGCTCCGATCAGGTCCCAGGCGGACGTGACGCCGGCCGTGCCGCACGAGGCCGGCGCCGAGGTTCCGGCCTCGTCCGATCCGGCGGTGCGGAGGGGCCCGCGAGCTCTCGCCGCCGCGGCCGCCGCGCTCGGCGTCTACATCGTGCTCACCGCTCTCTGGGTGTGGTGCGCTGCGAAGACGGGGATGCAGCTGCCCGCGCTCGCCATCGTCGTGGGCTGCGCCGCCGGTCTCACCCTGGCCCGCCTCGGCGGTGCCGGCGAGATCCGTGCCGCGCTCGCCGCCGCGCTCATGACGCTGGTGGCCGCCGCCGCGGGCATGATTCTCACCGCCCTGGCCGTCATCAGCTATGCCGGGAACGCGTCGTTCCTGACCACCGTGACCGCCTACAACAGCTCCACGCTCAGCCGCGTCTGGGCTCAGACCGGGGTCGCCGGCGCCGCTCTCGGCGCGGTCGGGGTGATCCTCGCCGGGGTCGTGGTCGCGACGCTGCCCGTTCGGCGGCCGGTCCCCAACTGACATCTGCCCGGGGGCACCGGCGCGGGGCCGCTGCGTCACAGGGGCGGGCGAGCGCCGAGCTACACTGGCCGCTCCCGCGGGAGTAGCTCAGCTGGTAGAGCATTTGCTTCCCAAGCAAAGGGTCGCGGGTTCGAAGTCCCGTCTCCCGCTCCACTGTGATGTCTCAGGGGCGGACATCGCAGACACTTGTCTCACGACATCGTGGACTTTAGGCCGGCCCCGCCGGACGCCGCGGGGCTGGTCGTCCCGGTAGGGGTCCAGGGTCAACTGGCGGAGGAGGGAACCGTCGTCGGCGAGAACCCGCACGTTCCGGTTGGCGATGAGGAGGTGGACGGGTTCGTCGCCGATGTGTGTAACGCTTGAAGGCGGGAGACCGGCCAGCGGGAGGGGACCGGGCAGCTGGAGATGCAGCCGTGGGGTCCGGGCTGGGGAGCCGCTGCTGCATGGTGTTCGCCCTGGCCAGGCACGGGGCAGCGCCAGGCGGGGGCCGCCCATCAGGCCCATGCCCGTGCAGCTTGCTGAGGTTGTGCCCGGTGCAGTGGAGCAGCCACTCGTGCGCAGCCTTGCCCTCGCCGCGCAGCCAGATCCGGATCAGCCCCTTGTTCTTGATCTGTCCGAACACCGGCTCCACCACCTGCTGCCTCAACCGGTAACGGTCGCGCCCCCGCTTGGTCATCAGCCTGCGCTTCATCCGCTCCCGACGCGTCAGCCCCACCGGAATCCGGCCCCGCGGCGACGGAGGGCACCGGTAGCTCCGCGGCATCCGCCCCGTGGCCACGTAGGCGGTGACGCCGAGCTTCCTCCAGCGCCTCGAGATTGGCCTCCGAGCAGTAGCCGGCGTCCGCCGAGAGCTCCCTCGGCAGCCCACCCAGGTTGACCTCGATCTCGGCCACCACCTCCAGCAGTTGCGGGCAGTCGGCGGCGCTGTTGGTCAGCCGTGCCGCCACGATCACCTGTGATGCGGCGTCCACCGCCGCCTGCCCGTTGCCAGCGCCGCTTCACCGAAACTGACGAGGCGTTCCGTCGCCGCGTCGAGGGTGGGGGCGGGAGCGCCGCTCACCGCCGGGGCGACGAGGACCAATCCAGCCACGCGGTCGGGCTCGGCCAGGGCCGCGTCCAGGGCGAGGCCGCCTCCGGCCGAGTTGCCCAGCAGCCACACGGGGCCATCCGCCACGGCGTCGAGCAGGGCCAGGATGTCATCCAGATGGGAGAACCTGGCTGCGGCAGGGCCCGTCTCGCCGAAGCCACGGCGGTCGTACGTGATCACTGCCACGCGGGGTGCGAGGCGTGCCGCCACCTCTCGCCAACTCCGGCGGTCGGTGACGGCGGAGTGGAGGATGACCGCCACGGGCGCGCCATCGGCTCCTGGCCACCGCTCGCCCATGAGCCGCGCGCCGGCCGTCTCCACGACGAGGGGGGCGCTGACGATCACGGCCCAGATTCTGATGGAGCGACGGGGGCGCGCCGACCGGCACCCGTCCTGTTGACGGGGCGCGGGCCGTTGTATTGTCTTGAACCCCGTGACGTTCGCTCGGTTTGGGAAGTCTCCCGGCATCCTCCTCGGCACGAGGCGGCTCGGGCGGTGCACGCCTTCCTCCGTTCATCACCGGGCGGCGGCATGATCGCGGCGGCCTGGGGGGCGGTCTCCGACCGGGGGCGCGTGCGGGCGGTCAACGAGGACAGCATGGTGGCCGAGCCGCCGGTGTTCATCGTCGCCGACGGGATGGGCGGGCACGCCGCCGGGGACCTGGCGAGCCGCATCGCCGTCGACGAGTTCGCGGTGCTGGCCGGGGCGGCGCGGCTGAGCGTGACCGACGCGCTGGCACCGGTGAGCCGCGCCAACCAGGCGATCCTGGAGGCGGCGAGGCAGGACCGGGCACGGGCGGGGATGGGGACGACCATCGCCGGCCTCGTGGTCGTCCGCGCCGGCGGGTCGGAGCACTGGATGGCCTTCAACATCGGCGACTCCCGGGTGTACCGCCTCTCGGGTGACGAGCTCCAACAGTTGACCGCCGACCATTCGGAGGCCCAGGAGCTGGTGGCCAGCGGGCTGATGAGCCGCGAGGAGGCGCGCGTCTATCGCCGCCGGCACATCGTGACCCGCTCGCTGGGCACCGAGCCGCCGCCCGAGGCCGACTGCTGGATCTTTCCCCCCGAGGCGAGCGAGCGGTTCATCATCTGCTCCGACGGTCTCACCGGTGAGCTCCTCGACACCGAGATCGCCGCCCTGGCCCGGGAGATCGTCGACCCGCAGCGGCTGGCCCGGGCCCTGGTGGACCGCGCCCTGGAGGCGGGCGGTCGCGACAACGTCACCGTCATCGTCGTCGACGGCCAGCCGGGTGGCGGCGCCACCCCCGTCGACGAGAACACGTCACCGCGGCGGGGGGCCGCGGCGCCGTGAACGCCGATCCGGCCGACGCCGTCAGGGCCTCCTACGTCCCCGGGGGGTGGGTGGCCGTGGCCGGGCGCCGCATGTGGGTGCTCGCCGACCTCGACCAGACACATGAGGCGATCGATGTGCTTTGGGGGTTGCTCGAGCGTGGCGCCGACCACCTGGAGGTTCTCAGCGTTCTGGCCGGCATCGGGCTCCGGCGCATCCCCAACCTCGCCCTCGCCAGCGCGACGGAGCGAGGCCTGACCGTCGTGCTCCGCGGCAGCGCGACGGCGCGGATCGGGGCGGGCCCTGAGGCGAAGGAGCGGACGGCGGCGGGCGTCAGCACCTGGGTCGAGTACCCGTGCGGGGACTCCGTGCGCGAGATGGAGTTGATCGGGGAGGCTGCCGCCGTGAGTGAGGACCTCCCCCTCTCGGCCGGGGTGGTGCGAGCCTGCCGGCTGCATCTCCGCTTCGGCGCCGAGCCGGGGACCGGGGCCCACCCGTTGCCTGCGACGTCCCGCGACATCGTGTCTGTGGCACCGAGGACGCCTGCGTCGGTCAGCGTGACGCCGGCACCGGCAGCCAAGACCCCGGTGGCGCCCAGCGAGGCGACCGCTCCCGAGCCCAGCACGCCGCCGGCGCTCGCGCAGACGCCTGTTCCCGAACCCAAGCTGCCCGTCGCGGCGAAGGAGGTGCCCTCCCCCGAGGCCAAGCCGGCCGGGACCCCGAAGGAGATGGGACCGAGCGGCCCCGCCGCGCCGCCTGCCACCCCTGCATCGGTGCCTCACGGTCTCAAGCCGGCGACCCCGCCTTCCCAGCCCAAGCTGCCCGCTGCGGTGAAGGAGACGCAACCAAGTCGCCCCGCCGCGCCGGCCGCCGCCACCCCCTCCGCCAACATTCCCACGCGGTCGAACGAGACGTCGCCGAACGAACCGGAGACGCCCGCGACGACCATCTCGCTGTCGACGACGCGGAAGTTCCGGGCGGACGAGGAGAAGGCCGCTCCGGCCGAACCAGGTCCTCCGCTGTCGCTGCCCACCCCGGTGCCTGCGCCGCCACCGCCGCCGCCCCCACCGCCCCCGACCTCTGGCGCCGGCCTCATCGACCACGTGCCGTGGGCGCCTCCCCGGCAAGCGTCCCGGAAGGACGCGCCTCCGTCGCCACCTTCGGTCGCGGCGCCGACCCTGGCAGCCGCCGACGACGAGAGCGACGGGCTCACCATCAGCCGCGAGGTCCAGCAGAAACTTCTGCTGCGTGCCGCGGCGGCGGGTGAGCTGCCCCGGCCCGGCCCCACCGTGCACGCCGTCCATTGCCCGAGCGGGCATCCCAACCCCGCCCACGCGGTCCAGTGTCGCGTCTGCCATTCGGAGATTCCGGACAACGCGCCGGTCACGGTTCCCCGCCCGGTGCTCGGGGTGCTGAGGATGTCCACAGGCGACGTCATCACCCTCGACCGTGGGGTGCTGATGGGCCGCAGCCCGAGCACGACGCGGCTGGTCGGTGCCGAACGTCCGCACCTCGCATTTCAAGATCCCCAGTCCCGACAAGGACATCTCGCGCAACCACCTGGAGATCCGCCTGGACGGCTGGCATGTGCTGGTGACCGACCTGAAGTCCACCAACGGCACCCTGGTGACGCTCCCCGGCCGCGAGCCGGAACGGCTCCGTCCCGACGCTCCGGCGCCCATCGAACCGGGGACCACGGTCTCGCTCGCCGACGAGGTCACCTTCCGCTTCGAGGTGGTCGATTGAGCCCGCGCTCCTCCCGGGATGCCCCCGAGCTCGCCGGCCTGACCCATGTCAAGGAGATCGGGGCGGGCGGGTACGCCGACGTCTACCTGTACGAGCAGGCGATGCCGCGCATGCGCGTCGCCGTTAAGGTGCTCTCCGCCGGCGGACTGTCGGACGAAGGGCGCCGGCGGTTCACCGCCGAGGCCAACGCCATGGCGGCGCTGGCCGACCACCCCTACATCGTCCAGGTCTTCCGCGCCGGGGTCACCGACGACGGCCGTCCCTACCTGGTCATGAAGTACTACCCGCAGCGCAACCTGGCGGCGCGCGCGAAGCTGGAGCGCCTCTCGGTGCCGGAGGTGCTGGCCATCGGCGTGCGCATCGCGTGCGCCGTGGAGACGGCGCACCGGGCGGGCATCCTCCACCGTGACATCAAGCCCGCCAACATCCTCACCAGCCAGTACGGCGAGCCCGGTCTCACCGACTTCGGCATCGCCACCACAAAGGACGAGACGACGGGCAGCGCCGAGGGCATGTCGATCCCCTGGTCGCCGCCGGAGGTCGTCTTCGCCACCGCCTCCGCCGACGCGCGCTCGGACATCTACTCCCTCGGGGCCACGCTGTGGCACCTGCTGGTCGGCCGCTCCCCCTTCGAGATCCCGGGTGGCGACAACTCCTCGTTCGCCATGATGCGTCGGATCCGCGAGCAGCCCCCGCCCCACACCGGGCGCGAGGACGTGCCCGCGGCGCTGGAGCGGGTGCTCGCCCAGGCGATGTCCAAGGACCCGGCGAACCGGCCCTCCACTGCGCTTAGCCTGGCCCGGTCCCTCCAGGAGATCGAGCGCGCCGAGCGCTGGGCGCCCACGCCGCTGGTGCTGCTCGACGAGAAGCTCGACGCGGAGACGGAGGGGACGCCTTAGGAGGAGGAGGCAGGGACGAGCGGACCCGGCTCCGCTCGCCCCAGGTGGTAGTGGCGCAGCCCCGCTGCCGCGGCGCCCCCGGTGGATGCGGCCCGGCGCCGCCTCCGCGGCGGCGGCGGGTGATGCCGGGGCAGGCGTCGTCTCCCGCAGTGGCGGCCCCCGGCGTCCCGCCGGAGCCGTCCCTGGACCTGACCACCTCCGCCGAGGGTCTGACGGTCGCCCTGGTGCGGTCCGACAGCGTCCCTCGAACCTCCGGATCCCGGCTCCGGGCCGGCCGCCCGTCCCAGCTAGTCCCAGCCGCGGCCACGGCCGCAGCTGCCCCACCGGCACCGGCCCCAGCACCGTCCCCTGTCTCCCGTCCCCCGGCACCGTCAGCGCCAACGCCCGCCCCGGTCCCGGCGCCGGCGGGGACGGCCCACCGGTGGTCGGGGCGGGTCTCGGTCATCGCCTCCGCCTCTGCTCTCGTCCTGATCCTGGCTGCCGCGGCGGTGCTGGCGACGCACCTCGGCGGGCATGCGGCGTCCCCGCCGAGCACCCCCGCATCGACCACCTCCACGTCCTTCTTTAGTCATCTTTGAAAGTATGCGTGAAAGCGTCTCTGGAATAGTACCTAAAAGGCTTGAAAGCTGGACTTTGGTAATCTCTAATGCCAAGTCATCATTACCTTTTTGTTTGTCACTGAGGTAAAACAGGTAGGCTGCGAATCTTCCCGGAACTTCCTTGAGCGACAAATCTTCAACCAAGGCAGTAAATCGATGCAAACGGTGAGAAAACCGCCAAGGATGTTCAAAGCCAGGGAGGGAGTCCACTTGATCAACCCAACGAAAGCCTCGCGAGGAAAATAAAACATGCGGGTCTTTTCCAGAGCTTCAGCTTCGCCGGATGGGGCTTCCCGCAAAAACCGGCACTTCACCAAAAGGCTCTCCTGGACCAAAGATGTGGAG
>CAWEEP010000033.1:0-14615 GCA_963808125.1 Candidatus Dormiibacterota bacterium | reverse complement strand
ACGCCGTCCTGCCGGCGAGCAGAGGCTCGAGAGCCTCGCGGCGGAGGCGGCGCCAATCGAAGCACCGCTGCGCGTTCTCCGCGGCGGAGCGGGCGTCCCACGTCTCGGCTGGATCGCCGGCGTAGAAGTCGTCCCCGTCGACGACCACCCCGCCCACGGCGGCCGCGACGGCGGTCGCGAGACGGGACTTCCCGGAGCCACTCTGCCCGTCGATGGCCACCAGCAGCGGGGCGCGACCCTCAGCGAGGAGGCACCGGATGCGGTCGACGACGGGCCCCGCCTGGGAGGGCGGCGATGCGGCCATGGCGGCTCAGCCTACCCTCATCGCAGCAGCCGGGACAGGCGGCGGTCGGCGTACACGCGACCTCCGGTCTGGCAGGCGGGGCAATACTGGAATGACCGGGACGCCAGCGACACCTCACGGACGGTGTCGCCGCAGTCGGGGCAGGGCTGCCCCGTCCGCCCGTGAACCGCCATCGCCATCCGCTTGCCGTCCTTCAGCGCCTCGATGTCGAGGGCGCGGGCGCGCTCGAGGGCGGCGCCGAGGGTGTCGTGCAGCGCACCCCAAAGGCGCTCCAGGGCCTCCGCGTCGAGGCGGTCGGCACGGGCGAAGGGGGAGAGCCTGGCGGCGTGGAGGATCTCGTCGGAGTAGGCGTTACCCACCCCGGCGACGACCGCCTGGTCGGCGAGGGCCGTCTTCAGCGTGGCCGGTCTGCGAAGAGAGCAGCCCGGCCAGCCGCTCCAGGTCCAACGCGGGGTCGAGGGCGTCCACGCCCAGTCGCCGCAGCCCGGGGACCTCGAGCGGGTCTCGGACGATGGAGATGGCCAGCCGCTTCTCCGTCCCCTGCTCGGTGATGTCGAGGGCAGCCCCATCCTCCATCTGGAGGCGCGCCGCCAGGGGCCCGCGCAGGGCCAGGCGTTTCTCGGCGACGGCGTCCCGCCAGTGGATCCACCCCGCCCGGCTGAGATGCACGACGAGGTGGAGCGCCGTGTCCTCCGCGCCCGGCCCGCCGCCCATCGCGATGTCGACGAATTTGCCGCGACGGCTCACGCCGGACACGGCGAGGCCCTCCAGGGCCGCCGGCGGCGGGGCGTACGTCTTGAGCGCCGACACGGAGGCGAGGAGCAGCTTGAGCACTCGCCGGCCGGTCAGGCGGCGGTCGAGATTCTCGGCCAGGGACTGGACCTCGGGAAGCTCCGGCACACGCTCATGGTCGGGGATGGAACAATCGCTGCGCACGGTTGGCGCACGGACGGAGGGCGCATGGGCAGGTTGGAACGACCCGGGAGATCGTCTGCGTGGCCCGGAACTACCAAGAGCATGCCGACGAGCTCGGCCACACCGTCACCGAGAACCCCCTCATCTTCCTCAAGCCGCCCTCCAGCGTCATCGGGGACGGCGAGGCCATCGTGCTCCCCCGGCTCCCCGCCCACCTCTCCCGCATCGACTACGAGGGCGAGCTGGTCGCCGTCATCGGCCGGGCGCTGCGCCACGCCACCCCCGAGGCGGCCCTGGCGGCGGTGCGCGGCTACACGTGCGGCAACGACGTCACCGCCCGCGACATCCAGGTCACCGAGGAGCTGTGGACGAGGGCCAGGGGTTCGACACCTTCTGCGCCCTCGGCCCCGCCATCGTGCCCGCCGACGGCTCGGACCTCGCCATCGCCACCCGCGTCAACGGCGAGACCGTCCAGCGGGCGCGGACGTCGCAGATGATCGTCCCCGTGGGAGAGCTCCTCGCCTTCATCAGCGAGTGCATGACGCTGGAGCCCGGCGACGCTGTCTTCACCGGCACTCCCGCCGGGGTCGGCTCGCTGCGCGACGGCGACGTCGTGGAGGTCGAGATCGAGGGTATCGGCGTCCTCCGCAATCCCGTCCGGGCCGAGCAGTGAAGGAGATCGCCCCGCACCGCACGCCGCATGCCGCGAATCCGCACCACCAGGAACGCGTCCTCTGCGTCCCCCGCACGGTGATCTTCCCCGACGGCGCCTGGCACGGCCTGGTCACCAAGGGGCTGGGGCGGGTGCTGCGCACCATTCGGGCCGCCGGCGAATACCGGCCGCGCCACCTGGTGGAGGAGGACCCGGAACAGCAGCAGGTCATCCCCTACTGCATCGTCAGCGACCCGGCCGACGACACCTACCTGCTCACCCGCCGGCTCCACCACTCCAGCGAGCACCGCCTCCACGACCTCTACTCGCTGGGGGTGGGCGGCCACATCAACCCGGGGGACGGCGAGCGCGAGGACCCCGTGGTCGGGGGCCTGCGCCGAGAATGGGCCGAGGAGATCATCTGCCCCGTCCCGGCGACGGCGCGCCTGGTGGCGGCCATCAACGACAACTTCGACGCCGGTCGCCTCGGTGCACCTGGGGCTGGTGTTCCTCGTCGAGCCGGCGGAGGGGGACGTCGCCATCCGCGAGACGGAGAAGCTCGCCGGGGAGACGATGAGCCTGGAGGCGATGCGCAGCCTCTACCTCAGCATGGAGACGTGGTCCCAGCTCTGCTACGACGACCTGGTGGCCGGCGCCCCCGCCCGCGCGGAGCGCAGCCCGCTGGTCGTCGAGCTGCCGCCGGCGCCCTGAGGTGGTGCCGCAGCACGGAGACCCCGTGGAGGGCACGGGGCGGGGGCCGCTGCCCAGTGAGGTCGCCGCCAACCTGAGGAACTGGGAAGCGCGCGTGGACACCCACGCCGCGTCGGCCTTCTACGACCTCGACGGCTTGGTGCGGACACGCCGGCCGCGCCTCGAACTCCATCGCCCTCGCCGAAGTCGGCGACGTCGCCGGCAAAGACCTGCTCCACCTCCAGTGCCACATCGGCACCGACACCCTCTCCTGGGCGCTGCTCGGCGCCAGGGTGACCGGCGTGGACTTCTCCCCCGGGGCCCTGCAGGTGGGCACTCAGCTGGCCGGGCGGCTGGGGGTGAAGTCCACCTTCGTGGAGTCGGACATCGTCTCGCTCGACCTCGGCCGCCGGTTCGACGTCGTCTTCGCGTCCCACGGGGCGCTCCCCTGGGTGCCCGACGTGGGCCGGTGGGTCGATGCGGCGGCTCGCCACCTCCGGCCGGGCGGCTTCCTCTACGTCCTCGACGACCACCCGGTCGCCCAGGTCTTCGACGCCGACGACCGCGACCTGACCGGGCTGCGGATTCACCCGGAGCAGCACTACTTCCGGCGCGAGCCGTGGCGGGAGGAGTGGTCCGGCACCTACACGGATCCCGAGGTCGTGCTCGGTGACCCGGTGAGCTACCAGTGGATGCATCCTCTCGGCGAGATCGTCCAGGCGGTTCTGGACGGCGGCCTGCGGGTCGAATTCGTCCACGAGTTCCCGGTGGAGCACTGGCAGCGATTCCCCTTCATGACCAGAGACGGCGAGTGGTGGCGGATCGAGGGCGATCCCATTCCGCTCCTCTTCTCTCTGCGCGCGCGGTGGGACTGATCCGGGCCGATCCACCTCTCGCCGGTGCCGGCGGCGACGGGCCGGCCGCCGTCCGGCTCCCCGCCCGCGCCCCGACCCTCCGTATACTCGGCGCCATGGCTGTCAACGTTCGCGTCCCCGGTCCGCTGCGCCGGCTCACCGCCGGCAGTGCCCACGTCGAGGTCGAGGGAGCCACCGTCGGCGCGGCGCTGGCCGATCTCGACGCGAAGTACCCCGGCTTCCACGAGCGTCTCTACGACGCGAGCGGCGCCCTGCGGCAGTTCATCAACGTCTACGTCAACAACTCCGACATCCGTTTCGGCGGAGGCCTGGACACGCCGGTCGCCGACAACGACGACATCTCCATCATCCCCGCCGTCGCCGGGGGCTGACCCGCCGCTGCTCCACTGGGCCCCTCCCCGGCGGCCGGCCCGAGGCGGGCTGCGCCGCGACCTGGGAGACGGCCCACCACTCGCGTAGGCTTCGCATCGTCATGCTTGCCGTCGCCGCCGCGGACACCGCCGCGACCGTGCCCGACGACCCCCTCGACCTCTTGCCGCGCGACGCCGTGGTCGCCGTGGCCATGTCGGGGGGGGTCGATTCCAGCGTGGCCGCCGCCCGCTGCGCCGGTCGCGGTTTCGACGTCGTGGGCATCACGCTGGCCATGTGGCCGACCTCGCGTGAGCAGGCGCGCGACCGCGGCTGCTGCTCCATCGACGCCGTGGAGGACGCGCGGCGGGTCGCCAACCAACTCGGTATCCGGCATTTCACCTGGAACCTCGAGGCCGAGTTCCGGGCCGAGGTCATCGACGAGTTCGAGGACGCCTACGCCGGCGGGCGCACACCCAATCCCTGCGTGCGGTGCAATGAGCGCATCAAGTTCGGCTTTCTCCTGGAGCGGGCGCTGGCGATCGGGGCCACCCACGTCGCCACCGGTCACTACGCGCAGGTCGGCCGCCGCGGCGGCAGGCCGACGCTGCACCGGAGCCGCGACCGGCGCAAGGACCAGGCCTACACGCTCCACCGGCTCGACCAGGCTCAGCTCGCCGCGGCCGTCTTCCCCCTGGGGGCGGTGGAGAGCAAGGCCGCCGTCCGCGAGGAGGCGGCCGACCTGGGGCTGCTCACCGCGTCGAAGCCGGATTCCCAGGAGCTCTGCTTCGTGGACCAGGACCTGGTCGGCGAGCTGAGCCGGCGTCTCGCCGGCCGCTTCCGCCCCGGCCCGATCGTGGACGGGGCGGGACGCCGGATCGGTGAGCACCGCGGTCTGCCCTTCTACACGGTGGGGCAGAGGAGCCGGCTCGGCGTCCGCCCCGACCGTCCGGACGCGGCCCCGCTCTACGTCCTGGCCATGGACTCGGCCGAGAACCGGCTGGTGGTCGGCCCCGCGGAGGAGCTCGGCCGCCGCTTGGTCCGGGCCGGCGACTGCCGCTGGGTCGGCGGCGCGGCGCCGTCCCCCGGGCAGGAGTGTGAAGCGCAGCTGCGCGCCCACGGCGAGGCACACCCCGCTCGGGTGCAGAAGGCCGGGCCGGCCGCCGTCGAGCTCGAATTCCCCGTGCCGGTGCGCCACGTCTCCGCGGGCCAGGCGCTCGTCCTCTACAGGGGGGACGAGGTCTTGGGCGGCGGTGTCGTGGAGGCGACCGCCTGATGAGCACCAGTCCCAGCGCCGCCCAGATATTCCTGGCCAGCCTCACCGTCCTGGCCGGATGCTCGGTGGCGGCCTTCTCCTTCTGGTACGCGGTCCGGCATCGGAACTGGTTGCTGCACATCGTCGGCGCCGGCGGCGTGCTCTTCGTCGTCGGCATGGTGGGCGAGCGCGTCCCGGTGGCGGGGACGGGCCGCCCCGCCACCGTCTGGGACCTCTCCATCAACGTCCCCATCCTCTCTGTGACCGTCGACCAGGTGACCGTGGCCGGCTTCGTCCTCATCCTCCTGGGGCTCAGCCTCGTCCTCTTCCTGGAGCGCGTGGTGCCCCAGGAAAGGCGGTATCGGCCCTCTCCGCAGCGCCCGCTGGACGAGGACGACACGGTCTGAGACCCCGGTTCCACGGGAGACCCGGGCCCGCCGACTACAATCTCGCGCGATGTCCGGGTTCGGCGCCGATCTCTGCCCTCGTCACTCCAGCGTCTTCCCGTCTGCCGTCTGATGGGCGCTGTCGGCTTCTACGTCTGCTCGGCGCTCCTCGTCCTGAGCTGCGCCGCCGCGGTCCTGCTGCGTGAGCCCAGGCAGTCGGCGGCGGCAGCGGCGGCGGTCGCCGTCTCGATCGGCCTGCTCCTGGTTGTCGGCGGAGCCGTCCTCCTCGGTTTCCTCGAGCTGGTCCTCCTGCTGGCGAGCCTCGGCGCCGTCGTGCTCGTGACCCGCCGGGGAGGTTACGGCGCCGCCATCCCGGTGCTGCCCCTGCGCGGCTGGATCTATGCCGCCGCCCTCGCCGTCCTGACGCTGGTGGTGCTCGACGGCACCGCGCTGGCCAGCGGCGGCTGGCACGTCTCGGGACAGCAGGCCAACCTGCACGGCATCCTCGGCCACCAGGCCCCGCTGACGGCGGGCCTCCTCGTCGTCGTCGGCATCGCCGCCGTCCTCATGGCGCTGGTGGTCGGCAGGACCAGCGCCGACGAAGAGGAGCACGATCGCCGCCGCCGCGCCCGCCACGAGCGCGAGGAGA
Organism: Candidatus Dormiibacterota bacterium; assembly: GCA_963808125.1. Taxonomy (GTDB): domain Bacteria; phylum Chloroflexota; class Dormibacteria; order Aeolococcales; family Aeolococcaceae; genus CAWEEP01. Next base: position 8,541 of record CAWEEP010000033.1, on the reverse strand, counting down.
GGATGCGCCGCCGCCGCGAGGATCGCGACGCGGCACGCCGGCAGCGGTCGGCGACCCGTCCCGGGGGGCAGGCATGAACGTCGGTGCCGGCCCGGTCGCCGTGCTCAGCGGCATCGTCTTCGCCATCGGGGTCTTCGGGCTGGTCGTCCGCCGCGACGCCTTCGGGCTGCTCATCAGCCTGGCCATCCTCCTGATGGCGTCGGTGGTCGCCTTCGGCGGCTTCACGCTCACCGGCGGGGGGCAGGGGGGTCCGCCCCAGGGAGAGGTCGTCGCCCTCGCCGTGCTCGTCGTCTGCGCCGGCCAGTCGCTGCTCGGCGCCGCCGTGGTCGCGCTCGTCCGCCGGCGGCAGGAGAGCCTCGACGTGGATGAGTACGGCGAGGTCGAGGTCTAGCCGATGTACCTCGTCTTCTGGGTCGTCCTGCTGCTTCCCATCCTCGGCTCGGCCTTCTCGTTCGTCGCCGAGACGCCCCGCCGGGCCGCTCATGTGACGCTCACCTTCCTCGGCGCCGCCCTCGTCCTCGGGCTCATCGTCCTCGGCTATCGCATCGCGCACTTCACCAGCAGCGCCAAACCCTTCATCTCCGTGCTGACCTTCGTCAGCGTGCACCCGGACACCAGCGAGCTGACCTTCCCCACCGACTTCCACCCCCAGTTCGGCGTCGTCATGGACAACCTCAGCACCGCCTTCGTCGTCCTCACCACATTCCTCTTCATCGCCGTGCAGGGGCTGGGCACGGCCATGCTCCGGGGCGACGCCGGCTACCGCCGCTTCTTCTGGGTGACCTCGCTGCTCGCGGCGGCGATGATCGCCGTCATCGACAGCCCCAGCCTGTTCCAGACCTGGCTGGCGATGGGCGTGATCACCGCCCTGACCCTGGTGCTGGCCCTCCATTGGTGGCACCGCGAGGGGTCGGGCCCGCCCGCCCTCCGCGCTTTCGTCACCCTCCTCGGCGCCGAGATCACGCTGCTCATCGGGCTCGTCCTGACCATTGCCAAGTTGGGCTCCTATCTGGGTTTCGAGCCGCTGATCCCCAACCAGACCTACAACGATCCGTTCGACTTCACCCTGCTCGGCAACGCCTGGAGAGCCGGCGCCCAGGGCGGAATCGCCAACGTCGGCGCGCGCACCGTGATCCTCCTTGCCGTGCTCGTCATCGCGCCCGCGTTTGTGCACAGCGCCCAGGCGCCGTTCACCCGGTGGCTCACCGGTCTGCGTGAGGCACCGCTGCCGGTGCTCGCCGCGCTGTCGCTGTCACTGCTCTCGGGCGTCTTCCTCCTCGCCAGGTCCTACACGCTGCTGCTCGTCTCGCCGCAGGTCCTCACCGTCGTCGCCCTGGTCGGCGCCGCCTCCGCCGTGGGGCTCAGCGCCGCCTGCCTGGTGTCCCCGGACATCTACCGCATCGCCCTGCTCTCCGCCGCCGCGCAGATGTCCCTCGCCGTCGCCGCCCTCGGCGCGGGCGGTTACAGCGACGCCCTGCTCATCGCCTTCGTCAGCCTCCCGCTCAGCCTGCTGCTGCTGGTCGCGTCGGGCAGCCTGGCCCGCTCCTACCGCACCCGCGACATCCATCAGATGGGCGGCGCCTGGTCGCGGATGCGGCGCACCAGCCTCGCCCTCGGCGTGTGGGCGCTGGGCGTGAGCGGACTGGACCTGGTGGGCTACGACGTCCTCTCGACGCTCTTCCACAACGATTTCGCGGGCGGCGGCCGGATGCCCGCCGGGGCCCGGGATGCCGCCGTCCTCCTCGTCGTCATCGCCCTGGCACTGGCCGCCCTCTCCGCCGCGCGTCTGCTGCTGACCGTCTCCCGCGGTGAACCGGTGCGCCGGCGCGGCTTCGAGGTCGATCGCATCACCGAGGCGGCACCCCGGCTTCGCCTCCTCCAGGCGATGCTGGCCCTGACCACCGTCGTCGCCGTGCTCGCCGGCATCCCCGGCCTCCAGAGCTTCGGCAGCGCGCGCGGTCACGGACACATCCCCGGACTCACCTTCAGCCGTTGGGTGTTCTATGGCGGCACGCGGCAGGTGCTGCCGGTGAGCGGTGCGGCGCTCCTCGTCGCGGCCGTGGTCCTCGTCGCCGCCCTCGGTGCCGGCGTGCTGGTGTGGCGGCGCAAGGGATCCGACGTCGGCGCCCGCCTCTGGTCGGCGCTGCGGTCGCCGCTGGCGCCGGCGCTCGGCCCCGTCCTCGGCGTCGGCCTTCGGGTCGCGGCGGGAATAGCGGACGGCGTCAGCGCCCTGGACACGGGGCTGGTCGCGCCCCTCTACGACGCGCCCGCCGAGGGCATAGCGGACGCCGTCCTGCCGCTCGGCGCAATCAGGCAGCGCCGGCTTCGCTACGGGCTGGCGGCGGCGCTCCTGGTGGTGCTGATCCTGGTCGGGGCCAGCGTCCTCGCCGCCACCGGCAATCTCCCGGTGCATACGACATGATCCTCTCGGCCCAGTTCCTCAGCTCCATGGCGATGACGGCCATCCAGGCGCCCCAGTTCATCCTCGCGGCGGCGTCCACGACGGTGTCGGCGACCGCCTCGGCGACCGCGAGTGCGTCGGCCACGGCCACCCCGTCGCTGCCGGCGGTGGTGCCGGCCAGCCCCACGCCGACAGCGGTCCCCAGCAGCACCGCGGCCACCGCGACGGCGGTCAACTTCCCCACCATCCTCTTCAGCCTTCTCATCTGGGGCGCGGTGCTCTTCGCGGTCGTGATCGTGCTGTTGCCGGATCGCACCCGCGAGCAGCGCACCCGCATCAAGGCGCTGGGGGTCGCCGGTGCCAGCGCCGCCCTCTTCTTCGCACTCTGGGCGGTGGAGACGCAGGCCTCCAACGCCGCCATCGGCCTGGGCGGCCGCCCAGGCGGCGAGCTGATGGAGCAGCGCCGCTGGCTCGCCTCCTTCCCCATCTCGGCGAGCTACCACCTCGACGCCGACGGCCTCTCACTGGGGCTGATCCTGCTCACCACGGTGGTCTTCTTCTGCGTCGCCGTCGCCGTCTGGCGCAACGACCGCCACGTGAAACTCCTGAGCATCGCCCTGCTCACCCTGGAGACGGCCTTCCTCGGCGTGCTCTGCTCCTACGACTGGGTGCTGTTCCTCATCTTCTGGAGCCTTCCCATCGCGCCCGTATACCTCCTCATCCGTACCTTCGGCGGGGGTGGTGAACACTCGTCGCGAGTGGCGATGCGCTACGCCGTCACGGCGCTTGTTTCGACGGGTCTCCTGGCGGTGGCGGCCCTGCTCATCGGCTTCGAGGACGGCACGCGCAGCTTCGACATGGGCCTGGCGCCGCTGACCCTGCCGGCCACGGTGAGCCATGTCGTCTTCTGGCTGTGCACCGGCGCCTTCCTGATCGCCATGGCGGTGGTGCCCCTGCACATCCCACTGCTCGACCTGGAGGAGGACTCCAGCGGCGCCCTGAGCGCCGTCTTCGCAGCGCTGCTACCCACCCTGGGCGCGTACGGGCTCCTTCACGTCAGCGTCGGTTTCTTCCCCACGATCAGCGGCGAGTACTCGCTTCTCTTCGCCGTCCTCGCCGTCATCAGCGTCGCCTGGGCGGGAATCGCCGCGGTGCGGACCGATGATCTGCGGCGTCTCGTGGGCCATGTCGGCACGGTCCAGATGGGCGCGGTGCTCCTCGCCGTGGCCGGGCACACCACCCTGGCCATCACCGGGGCCATCTTCCTGCTCCTCTCCCGCGGTCTCACCGTGTCCGTGCTCATGCTGGTCAGCTCGCTCATCCAGGAACGGACCCGCCGGGTGCGCATCTCGCAGATCGCCGGCCTCGCCTGGCAGACGCCACGCCTCGCCGCCTTCTGGCTGGGAGCGGCGCTGAGCGCTGCCGGGACGCCGTTGCTCTCTGGGTTCGTGGCCTACCTGCTCCTCTTCAGCGGCGCGTTTCCCGCTCACCGATGGTTCACGGTGCTGGTTCTCGTCGGGGTGCTGGTGACCCCCGTCGCCCTGCTCTGGGCGGCCCGGCGGATGTTCCTCGGCGCCTCCCGTGAGACCTTCAGCAAGGCTCGCGACGTGGGCCCCTTCGAGATGACCTACCTCCTCGTGCTGCTCGCCGTCATCGTCCTTCTCGGGGTCCTCCCCGAGCACTTCGCCGACCTCTTCAACAACGGCGCCTCGTCCATCCTCTTCCCGGGGACAAGCGGCTGATGACCAACGTCAACGGGCACGCCCTCGTCGCGACGCTGCTGCCGCCGGTTCTGCTGCTGCTGACCGCCGCCGCCGTCGCCCTCCTCGGATGGCGGCGGCCAGGCCTGCCCGCCGGCTTCTACCGCTGGTTGACCTGCATCGGCCTGGCGGGAGCGGCGGGCGGCGCCCTCGTCACCCTGTCCGGGCTGACCAAGACCCAGGGCCTCGGCCTGGTCACCCTCTCAGGTGCGGTCGTGGGGGACCGCTTCGCCGTCTACGCCGAGCTCCTGCTCTGCGCCGTCGCCGTGCTCGGCGTGCTCGGCGCGGGCACGGCGCAGCAGCGTCTCCACCGCCGCGCGCCGGCCTTCCACGCTCTCGTCCTCACCGCCACGGCGGGGGGCACGATCATCGCCATCCAGTGGGAGATGGCGATGTTCCTGGCCGGCGCCGGACTCCTCCTTCTCAGCCTCACCGGCATGGTCGCCCTGGAGAAGACGGTTCCCGCCGCCGGGGAGGCGGCGCTCAAGCAGCTGGCGGGAGGTGGCGTCGCCTTCGCCGTGCTCGCCTACGGTCTCGCCATCGTCTTCGGCGCCACCGGCACGACCGACCTGGAGGCGACCCGTGGCCTCTTCGTCCACGCCGCCGGGCTGGAGGGCCTGGGCCTGGCCATGACCCTGCTCGGCCTCTGCTACCTGATCGGCGCGACGCCGCTGCACCTCTGGCTCCTCCAGGTCATCAGGGGCAGCTCGGGCGGCGTCGCCGCCGTGGTGGTCAGCCTCGGGGTCACCGCCGGCGCCATCGCGCTGGTCCGGGTCATGGTCAGCGGCTTCAGCGACAGCCTGCGCCCCTGGGTGATCCTCGCCGCCGTGCTGGCGGCCATCGCCTGCCTCTACCCGGCCGTCTCCGCCCTCGCCGCCAGCGACGTCCGCCGGCTGATCGGGCTGGGCGTGAGCCTGCAGGGAGGACTGCTGCTCACCGCCCTTCTCGGCACCGGTGTGGGCGGCGACCACCGCCTGGCCGGTGGCGTCGCCGCCATCCTCTTCGGGTCGACCGTCTTCGCCCTCGCGTCGCTGGCGAGCCTCCAGGCGGTGGGCCTGCTCGAGGCGCAGGGGATCGGCACCAGGATCACCGAGTTGCGCGGGCTGTCGCGCCGCGCCCCCGGCACGACGGCGCTGCTCTGCCTGGGCCTGGCAGGCCTCGCTGGGCTGCCGCCGCTGGCCGGCTTCATCGCCCGCCTCCTGGTCGCCGAGTCGGCCGTGGCCGGAGGCTTCGCCTGGGTCGCCGTGGTGAGCCTGGCCGCCTGGCTGCTCTACGCCATCCCCGTGCTGCGCTGTCTCGCCGTCCTCTTCGTGGAGGACGACGACGCACCCGCCGCGGCGCCCGCCGGCTACCGCCTGGCGCGGTTGGTGGCCACCTGCTGCGCCGTGTTCGGCATTCTCGCCAGCGTCCTGGCCGGGCCCATGCTCTACGCGGCGAACGGAGCGGCGCTCTCGCTGCATTGAGGCTCCGGCCGCCGGGCGCGTGGGTCTCGTGGCAGACTGCGCAGGCCATGTTGCGCATCACCCGCCAGATCGCCGCCGCCGCCGTCGGCTACGTGGTCGGATCCGTCCCCGTCGGCGTCCTGGTCGGCAAGGTGAGCCGCGGCATCGACGTCCGCGAGCACGGCAGCCACAGCATGGGGACGACCAACGTCCTGCGCACGGTCGGCCGGGGCCCGGCGGCGGCGACCCTGCTGCTCGACATCGCCAAGGGGGCGGTCGCCGCGCGGGTCGGCGGGGTCGTCGGCGGCGGGCGCGGTGGCATGGCGGCGGCCGGTCTGGGCGCCGTCGTCGGGCACTCGTGGCCGGTCTTCGCCGGTTTCAAGGGGGGCAAGAGCTCGGCGGTGACCTTCGGCACCGTCGCCGTGGTGTCGCCACCGGTCGCGGTGGCGGCCTTCACCAGCGGCATCGGTGCTCTGGCGGTGACCCGCCGCATGTCGCTGCTGTCGCTGGTCGGCGCCGGCTTCGCCGTCGCCACGGCGGTCGTCCTCGGCGTGCGACGCCGCGACGCCGCGACGCCGGCTCTGGTCATCCCCGGGGTGGCGATCATCGTCTACCGCCACCGCGACAACATCAACCGGCTGCTCCGCGGTGTCGAGCCCGAGGTCGACATGACGGGCCCGAGCGCCGCGGCGGGCTCCGTCCCCGGCTGAGCCTCGGCCACCCGCCGTCGCCGGTGCTCGTATGGGGCCGGCAGGATCTGGATACAATGACCCTGGTCGCGCTAGACGGGGAGTTAGCGGTGCCCTGTACCCGCAATCCGCTGTAGCGGGGTCGAATTCCCCACCGAGGGGGTGCGTTCTCGGGTCCGCTCCGATCTCATCGGTGATGAGGGCTGGGTCCTGCGCAGCTCGGGCCCGTGAACCGCGTCAGGTCCGGAAGGAAGCAGCGCTAAGCGGTCACCCGGGGGTGCCGCAGCCAACCTGGCCTGAGCCGGTGGACCGGGTGAGCGCCGGGACGTGCCAACGACGTGGGGTGCGCGACTACCTAAAAACGCTATATTTTGGGCAAGGAGGCGGCAGGTTAAGGAAATGACTGGTCAGTCGTGGTGGGCGCAGGGCAAAGAGAGCGGCGAGCGCTGGAGCGAGGAACGTGCGCAGATGCAGGAGCGGGAAGCGCTTGAGAGGCTCTACCTAGAGGAACTCAGGTCTCGGCCTCTCCAGCCGCTGCATCTTTGCCGCGGAGCGGATCCAATCAGGCGAGCTCAACGAGAAACTGACAACGCTTCTGGATCGGGTAGCCGCTGAGCGGCCAGCAGGACGGGACTTCGAACAGAAGCGGTGGCTTGCCGGGTTCATCCACGGCGCGCTCGAACCTGAGGCTGAGATTCCAACGTCGTAGCCGGCCGCGCTGGGCCGCGGGTCCAGGCGTGCGGGCGCATCTGGGGTTACACTCGCGTCAAGCCGGGATGGCCGTTGTCGGGGTCCGGGATGGAGCCCGTGAGACCCGCGACTGCCCACATCGGGCAGCGTTCACGAGGTACCGGCCATGCCCGCACCCTATTCCCCAGCATTAACCGGCGCCGGTCTGCAACTGACCGGCGAGCAATGGCTCGACCTGGTGGTCACCCCGCTCCAGGCCGACAGCGTCGTCATGTCGATGCCCGGTGTCCAGACCCACCAGACCGACGAGCCGCTGCACATCCCCATCCTCGGCGAGAACACCGGCACCGACTCGACCATCTGGGCGGCGCCGAACGCCGCCGTCGCCGAGTTCGAGGGCGTCACCAGCGAGCTCGTGCTGATGGGCCGCAGCCTGAAGGCGTGCAAGATCCTGGTCAAGATCTCCAGCGAGTCAATGCGCTCCAGCGATGCGCTCGGCGCGTCGCAGATCATGCTCGTGAACCAGATCCGCAAGGCCGTCGACAACGCGCTCCTGCAAGGCAACGCCACCGCCGGCATCACCGGGCTGATCCCACAGGCCGGCACCACGATCAAGCACTCGCGCTTCGTCGCCGACGGCGACACCACCAGCACCAGCACCACGGTGACCTCGGCCACCGCGGCGTTCACCAGCGCTGACGTCGGCTCCTTCGTCACCGGCGCCGGAATCCCGGCCGGAGCGACCATCGCTAGCGTCACCAACGCGACGACCGTCGTCATCTCGGCCGCGGCCACCGCGACCGCGACCGGCGTGACCCTGACCATCACCACGAACTACGCGGTGTACGACCGCCTGGTCGACGCGCTCACGGCCGCTCAGGACGCCTATGCCGACCCGAAGTTCTGGATCATCAACTCGCAGACCATCGGCGTGCTCCGCAAGCTGAAGGACACGCAAGGTCACCCGCTGCTGTCGCCTGATACGACCCAGCAAGGGGCCGAGATGATCTTGGGGCGGACTGTCCTGCCGGCGCCAACGGCGGCGCTGCCGCACGGCGTGGCGATGTTGGTCGACCCTCGGACGATCCACGTTGCGGTCGATCTGATGGGCTATCTCAGGATCGCCCTCGAAGCCTTCATCAGCAACGACCAGGTCGGGCTCCTCGTCGTCTCACGGTTCGACGCAGGCGTGACGATCCCTGCGGGCCTGGTGGTCATCGAGGGACTCGGTCCCAACTGACCTCGTCTGGTTTGGGGTGCGGTCGGATCGCCTGACCGCATCCCTCCGGCCGGGGAAACTCGACCCCGTGCGAATCACCGCGCCGTCAGGCAACACAAGGGCCCCTTTCGCATCCTCCCAAAATCATCCCCTGCCGAAAACATGGGGGTCTGACGTTTCCGGGGTCCTGCGTCGGGACCATCGTCGCTGCTACCTGTGCGGTGGCATGGCGACTGAGGTCGACCACGTCCGTCCCCGCTTCCTGGGCGGTGGGGACGGCTGGGAGAATCTCCGGGCCGTGTGCCATTCGTGCCATGCTGCCAAGACGGCACGAGAGGCA
>CAWEEP010000032.1:0-23370 GCA_963808125.1 Candidatus Dormiibacterota bacterium | reverse complement strand
TCATTGCGCCGGAGACCGGCAAGGGCACCTATCCCCGAAACTTCGGGAACCAGGCGACCGCTTGGGGAGCGCGCCTGCGCGAATCGTGGAGGAGCGGCTCCCGCGAGTTGCCTGGCTACATCCTCTCTTCCGTCACCTCCCTTGGCGGAGGGCGAGACGCCCCGCGGCAGGATTGCCCCGCTGGCTCCAGGAGCGTGGCACTCACGCCCTCGGGGGACGTCTTTGCGTGTCATGTGTCGACGTCCCAAAAGCGGTTTCGCCTCGGCAATCTGAGCCAAGCCGCGCTGCCGAGCCCGGACCCGCTGGGCGGCGCCCCGCTTCCCCGCGCCTGCGACGCCTGCTGGGTCAACGGGCTCTGCTCGCACGGGTGCCCGATACGAAGAACCGCCGGGATTGAGCCTTCGGTGGACGAGTGCGAGACCTATCGCGAGCCCGTGCGCTGCGCCGCCTACTACCTTTCCGTGGCCGGCGAGGAGGAGGTCGGCAAACTCTGGGTGCTCGAGGAGGCCGAGAGGCAGGGGCTGGCGCGCTCCTGGAGCCTGCGGGAGTTGGTCAGGGCGAGCCACCGGCACATCCGCCCCTTGGCGATTTTTCCGACGCCCCTGCCGTGAGGCGGCTTTGGTTCCAGATTCAAGGGGTGACGTTCGAGTCCGCACGGCCCGGCGCGACGTAGAGACGGCGTCGGGACCGTGGCGCAACTTTCGGCGGGCGCGGGCGTCGAGCGGCGGATGCCTCGTCGACGTGGATACGGCGGTGGCCGGCAGCCGTGGGTTGCGGACCCGGCGCCTCGCCCAGGGAGCTTTCCTGCAACAAGTGGCGGCGGCGCCTATATCCGCAGCACATCGTCATGCACGCCGCCCTCATTCAGGGATCGCCGCCTACGTCCAGGGGGTGGGCGAGGCAATCCCGCCGCCCACGGCACCTACGTCTGGAACCAACTCGCGGGCATGGGCCTGGGCCGGTTCACGGTCACCTTCTCCCACGGCCAGGTCGCCTCGTTGCAGGGCGTGCTGCCGTGGACAGGCCTCCTCTACCTCGCCACCGCGCTGATCCTGGGCGGCCGCCTCTGGAGGCTCGCGCCCCGCCGCAGGGCCTGACCAGAGCGGCGTCCACCCCCCGTCCGCGCGCCTCGCGCGCGCTCCCTCCGCGGATTCGTCGCATCGGCCCGACGGGGGGCCCCGTCTAAGCTGACGTTCAGAACCGGATGTTCAGCCTCCTCGTCGTCGGCTTCGTCGCCGGGCTCATCACCGGCATCTCGCCCTGCATCCTGCCGGTGCTGCCCGTGGTTCTCGTCGCGGGCGCCACCGGCACGGCGCCGGCGACGAGACGATGGCGCTCCGTCGCCGTCGTGGGGGGCCTGGTGGCGAGCTTCAGCGTCATCACCCTGGTCGGCACCACCGTGCTCAGCGCCATCGGGTTGCCCCAGGACCTGCTGCGCGACGCGGGGCTGCTGGTCCTCGGGCTGTTCGGCATCGGCCTGCTGGTGCCCGCCATCGGGGAGATCCTGGAACGCCCCTTCTTCCGCCTGCGCGGCCCGCAGCCGACGACGGCACGCGGTGGCCTGGTCCTCGGGCTGGGGTTGGGGGCTGTCTTCGTCCCCTGCGCCGGGCCGGTGCTCGCCGCCATCAGCGTGATCGGAGCCACCAACCATCTGAGCTTCACCGGCCTGCTGCTCACCGTGGCCTTCGCCGCCGGTGCCGGCGTGCCCCTGCTCGCCGTCGCCCTCGCCGGCGACGCCGTCATCGACAGGGTCCGCGCCCTGCGCGACCGGGCCCGGGGGATGCGCATCGCCGGCGGCGCCGTGCTCCTCGTCATGACCCTCGCCATCGGGCTGAACCTCACCAACGGGTTGCAGCAGGACGTCACCGGGTACACCAACGCCCTGCAGAACAGCGTGGAGGGCGGCAAGAGCGTCAAGACGCAGCTGCAGAACCTGACCAAGGGCAAGACCGGCAACGTCTCGCTGACCGGCTGCACCGACTCCGCGGCGCTGGAGAACTGCGGGCCCGCCCCCGACTTCGCGGGCATCACCGCCTGGCTCAACACCCCCGGCGGAGCCCCGCTGTCGCTTCCCGACCTGCGCGGCAAGGTGGTGCTCATCGACTTCTGGACGTATTCGTGCATCAACTGCCAGCGCACCATCCCCCACGTCGAGGCCTGGTACAAGCAGTACTCGAGCGACGGGCTGGTGGTCGTCGGCGTGCACACTCCCGAGTTCGCCTTCGAGCACGTCGTCTCCAACGTCCAGGGCGCGGCGAAGCAGCTGGGCGTCACCTACCCCATCGCCATCGACGACAGCGACATCACCTGGAACACCTACGAGAACGAGTACTGGCCGGCCGAGTACCTGGTGGACGCGACCGGGGAGCTGCGGCACGTCTCGTTCGGCGAGGGCGAGTACGGGAGGACGGAGACGCTCATCCGTCAGCTGCTCGTCGACGCCGAACCGGGGCTGAAGCTGCCGGCACCGACCGACCTGCCCGACCAGACGCCGACCGACCCCACCAACCCCGAAACCTATCTCGGCTACAGCCGGCTGCAGTACCTGGTCGGGGCGGTCCCCGTCATGGACGCGGCCTCCGTCTACAAGTTCCCCAGCTTCATCACCCCCGAGGAGTACGCGCTGTCGGGGACGTGGACGATAGGGTCGGAGGAGGCCACGGCCGGCGCGGACGCCCGCCTGGAGCTGGACTTCGAGGCGCACGACGTCTATCTCGTGCTCGGCGGCAGCGGGACGGTGGGCGTCGCCGTCAATGGCAAGACGGTGAAGACGTTGGCCGTCAGCGGCATCCCCGGCCTCTACACCCTGGTGTCGGGTTCGTCGCAGAGCTCCGGGGTGCTGCTGCTCACCGTCTCCCCGGGTGTCGAGGCATACGACTTCACCTTCGGGTAGCGGTGGTACCCTCGGCGCCGTGAGGTCTCGGCGCCTGGGTCGCACCGGCTACACCGTCAGCGAGATCGGCTTCGGCGCCTGGGCCATCGGCGCCGACTGGGGCACGGTCGACGACGCCACCAGCCTGCGCGCCCTGCATGCGGCGGCCGACGCCGGCGTCACCTTCTACGACACCGCCGACGTGTACGGCGACGGTCGGAGCGAGCGGCTCATCGGCCGCTTCCTGCGCGAGCGCAGCGGTGAACGCCTCATCGTCGCGACCAAGATCGGGCGGCGGGCCCCGGTGGCGATGGCGAGCTACACGCCGGAGAACTTCCGTGCCTGGGTCGACCGCTGCCGCGACAACCTGGGGGTGGCCACCCTCGACCTCGTCCAGCTGCACTGTCTGCCTACCGACGCCTATTACCGCCCGGAGCTGTTCGCGGCCCTCGACGAGGTGCAAGCCGCGGGCGCCATCGCCCACTACGGGGTCAGCGTCGAGCGCGTCGAGGAGGGCCTCAAGGCCATCGAGTTCCCCGGCGTGGCGACGGTGCAGGTCATCTACAACATCCTTCGCCAGCGCCCGGCCGAGTTCCTGCTGCCCCAGGCGCGGGCGCGCGACGTCGGCATCATCGTCCGGGTCCCGCTGGCGTCGGGCCTGCTCACCGGCAGGCTGCGGCCGGACACCCGGTTCGAGGCCTCCGATCACCGCAGCTACAACCGCCACGGCGAGGCCTTCGACGCCGGCGAGACCTTCTCCGGCGTCGACTACGACGTGGGGCTGGACGCCGTCGAACGTCTGCGGGCCATCTTCCCCGACGACGTGCCGCTGGGCGGCCAGGCCCTGCGGTGGATCCTCATGAACGAGTGCGTCAGCACCGTCATCCCCGGGGCGAAGACGGTGGAGCAGGCTGCCGCCAACGCCGCCGGTTCCGACCTTCCGGATCTCGACGACGACGTCATGGCGGCGATCGGCGAGCTGTACCGGGAGCGCATCGCCCCCCTGGTGCACCAGCGCTGGTAGCGGGGAGGCGGCGGGGCGGGGGTCGCCGCCCCGCGACCGGGCGTCCCTGGGGAACACCATTTTGCTGCCGCATCATCCGTGCGGCCCGAACTCACGTCAGGCTGAAAGGCGGGACCGGGAGTCGAGCTCGGCCGCGCACGTCTGCAGGTCGCTCAAGGCTGCTGCGGCGTGAAGCTGGAACGGTTCGTCATTGTCCGCCCCCATCCAGCGCTCAACTGCGATTGTGAAGGCGAGCATCCCCAGTTCCGACCCCAGCCGGGCGGTCAGCTCGTCTGCGCCCCGTTCGCGCAGGGCGGCGTTGATGGACCTGGCGATCCGGGCGTGCTTGAGCAGTCCCCGCTCCTGCACTTCAGTGTTCGCCGCGACCACCAGCACGCGCTGGGCGGCCTTGGCCCGCTGCTGCGGGGTCATCGCGGCCTCGGCGGCCGCGAACGCGGCCAGCAGGCACTCGGTGAGCGTCGCATCCGGGGAGGCAGCCCGGATGGCGGCGGCGAACAGCCCGGCCAGCAGGTCTTCACCGCCGAAGAGGACCTCCCGCTTATCGGCGAAGTGCCGGAAGAACGTGGCGCGGTTCAAACCGGCGCGATCCGCGATCTGCGCGACGGTCGTCTCCTCGTACCCCTGCTCCACGAACAGGTCGAGCGCGGCGGTCTCCAGGCGCTCACGCGCGGCCGGCGCCCATCTGCTCACCGTCACAGTTTAAGCGAGGCGACCGGATCGCATCACCTGGCAGGTGATGCGACTTAGTCACATGGCTGTGGTAGAGTTGATGCGACCGGATCGCATCAGCCTTCCGGCTGCGGCTCTGCGCCGCGCACCCCCATCACCCGAAGCACGACCAAGGAGAATCTCCATGCGCATCTTCGTCACCGGTGCCTCCGGCTGGATCGGCTCGGCCGTCGTCCCCGAACTCATCAGCGCCGGCCACCAGGTCCTCGGGCTGGCCCGCTCGGACGCCTCCGCCAAGGCCGTCGCCGACATGGGCGCCGAGGTGCTGCGCGGCGACCTGAACGACATCGACGTGCTGGGCGCCGGTGCCCTCGACAGCGACGGCGTCATCCACCTGGCCTTCGTCGTGCCCAGCGTGACCGAGGCTGCGACGCGGACCGACGCCAGGGCCATCGAGACGTTCGCCACCAGCCTCGCCGGCTCCGGGAAACCCCTGGTGATCTCCGGCGGAACGCTCGTCACGCCCGGACGAGTGGCGACCGAACGCGACGAACTCATCGCCGCCGGGCCCATCGCGGCCCGCATCGCCAACATGCAGGCCGCGCTGGCCGCCGCAGACCGGGGCGTTCGCTCCTGCTTGGTCATGCTGCCCCGCTCGGTGCATGGCGAGGGGGACCGTCACGGATTCATCCCCCAGCTCATCGCCATGGCAAGGACCAAGGGCGTCTCCGGCTACCTCGGCGATGGGACCAGCCGTTGGCCCGCTGTCCACGTGAACGACGCCGCGACCCTGTACCGGCTGGCTGTCGAGGCGGGTCCCGCCGGGGCGGTGCTCCACGCTGTCGGTGACGAAGGCGTGCCCGTCCGCGAGATCGCCGAGGCCATCGGCCGCCACCTGGACCTGCCGGCCAAGTCTCTGTCCGCAGGGGAGTACGAGGGCATGCTCGTGCATCTGCTCAGTACCGACATGCCCGCCTCCAGCACCATCACCCAGGAGCTCATGGGCTGGAAGCCCACCCACCCCGGCCTCATCGAGGACATCGAACAGGGCCACTATTTCCTCTGATCGGCCCCGGACAGCGGGCGAGACAACGACCCCGCCGTATGAGCGCGGCGCCAACCTCAGCCACCGCGCCGGAGCCATGGAAGACAGGCCAACCGGGAGTGTGGACGAGATGGCTCGCGGGGCACGCCATCTTGTGGACACGCCCCAGGAAGCCCATGGCTCCCTGACTTCAGCCAGCGGCGGGGAGCTTCATCGTGATCGCCGTCCCCTGACCCAGGGCGCTGTCCACGCTGACCGTGCCGCCGTGGGCCTCGACGAGCTGGCGGACGATGGCCAGACCCAGCCCCGATCCGGTCGACTCCGGCCCCTTGGCGAAGCGGTCGAAGACCCGCGCCACCAGGTCACTGGGGATGCCCTCGCCGTCGTCGCGGACGGTGATCCGGACAACACTCGTCGTCCTGCCCTCCGCCGCCTCGCCGGCGGCCTCCACCGCCACGCCGCCCCCCGCGGGCGTGTGGGCGAGGGAGTTGCCGAGGAGGTTGCCGAGGATCTGGCGCAGTCGCGCCGGGTCGGCGTCGGCGGCGGGGGTGTCGGCGGCGACCCGGTTGTCGAGGCGGATTCCGGCCTGGACGGCGTCGGGACGGAAGGCGTCCAGGGTCTCGCTGACCAGCACCGAGACGTCCACCGGCTCCCGCTCCAGGCGGAGCCCGCCCGCCTCGGCGAGGGCGAGGGTGCGCAGGTCGTCGGCCAGCGCCTCCAGCGCGTGGGTGGCGGCGATGATGGGGGCGAAATGCTCGGCATCGGGGGGGTTGACGCCGTCGGCGATGGCCTCCGCCTGGCTGCGGATGACGGCGAGAGGAGTGCGCAGCTCGTGGGTGATGTCGGCGAGCACCGAGCGGCGCCGCGTCCTCCTTCCTCCTCCAGCCGGGTGCTCATGGCGTTGAAGGCCCTGGACAGGGAGCGCAGCGAGCCCGGCCCGCGCAGCGGCACCCGGGCCGAGTAGTCGCCCCGCTCCACCCGGCGGGCGGCGTCGACCAGGCCGCGGCCCCGCACCGCCAGCCGCCGCGCCGCCACCGCCAGCGCGATGACGCCGATGACGCCGACGCCGATTCCCACCCCCGCCACGGCGGTCGCCAGTGGTGCCGAGCTGACCGCCCCGGTGAGGCTGAGAACGAGCCAGATGAGGGCCGTCGCCCCGCCCATGAGGATGAGCAGGAAGCAGCCCAGGGCGCAGCCGACCCGGCGGGCGACACGAGCCGCCTGCGGTGAAAGTCGGGGCCCTGGGGCGGCCAGGAGGTCCCCTCCGGCCACCAGTGGGGACGCTCCCGTCCCTGGCTCCCCCCCTGGCGGCCGCCCCCGGCCCGGGCGGGCTCACGCCGATCCGTCCGCGAAGGCGGTAGCCGACCCCGAACACGGTGAGCAGCAGGCGCGGCCCCCGGGGATCGCGCTCGATCTTGCGGCGGAGGTTCTTGATGTGGGCGTCGATGGCCCGCTCGTACGACTCGACGGCCACGCCGTGCACGGCGTCGAGGAGCTGGGCGCGGGTGAAGACACGGCCGGGCTGCCGGGCCAGGTGGAGCAGCAGCTGGAACTCGGTTGCCGTCAGCGACACCCGCCGCCCTCGACGACCGTCTCCATCCGGGGCACGTCCAGGGTGATGGCGTCGCCCACCTGCACGATGTCCTCCTGGGACCGCGCCGCCTGGGTGCGGCGGAGCACCGCCCGCACCCGCGCCACCAGCTCGCGGGCGCTGAACGGCTTGGTCACGTAGTCGTCGGCCCCCAGCTCCAGCCCGGCGACGCGGTCCGACTCCTCGGTGCGCGGCGTCAGCATGATGATGGGGACGTCGCCGTCCTTGCGCAGGGCGCGGGCCACGTCGAGGCCGTCGAGGCGGGGGAGGGAGAGGTCGAGGACGACCAGGTCGGGGCGGGCCTGGTGCGCCGTGCGCAGTGCCTCCTCGCCGTCACCGGCGGTGACCACCTCGAAGCCTCCCCGCTCCAGGTAGTCGCGGACCAGCCGGACGATGTCCGGCTGGTCGTCGACGATGAGAACCCTGGTCATCGCGGCTAATCGTACGGAGTGCCAGCGCCACGCAGGCGACGGCCCCTTGATCACGCGGTGGGCGCAGGCGGGGAGGCGGACATCGCCTCGTGGGCCTTGCTGTGCCACTCCTGCAGGCGGTCGCGTCCGGACCACGGGCCGCAGGGATGGCCGCCGTGCCCGGCGAAGCCCTCGCCGTGAGCGTGGCGGCGGGCTCGGTCGAAGTGGCCCGGACCGGCCAGGCCGAGGATGCGGGGCACGATGAGCCCGCCCAGGAAGGTGATGACGATGTAGCCGGAGTTGTGGGTCGTCAGTCCCACGGCGATGGCGCCGCCGACGGCGGCGAGGTTCCAGAAGGTGCGAAGCGGGCGGTTCACGATGGGTTCTCCTCAGTGGATCTCGGGTTCAGTCCCGAGTTCGTACGAGGCCAGGGTCGCCTCCCGGTGTGGAGAGGATGTGAACCGGAGCCGGAGAACCGTGGAGCGGCCGGCGTCCTGGGCGCGGCGCGCTCCTCAGCCCAGGTTCTTGACCAACCGCACCCGGTCGCCCTGCGCCGCATAGCCGGCCGCCGTCCAGAAGGGGACGGCGCAGTCCGCCGACTCCACGGCGACGGCCGCCACGCGCCGCGCCCCGACCTGGAGGAGGCGTCGCTCGCCCTCGTGGACCAGGGCGGTGGCGATGCCTCTGCGCTGCAAGGACCGGTCCACCGCGAGGCGGAAGAAGGATCCCCTCCACCCGTCCCATCCCCAGATCAGAGTGCCGACGACGGCGCTGCCGTCCAGCGCGACGAGGAGCGACTCGCGGGAGAACTCCATGAGGGCCCGCAATCCCGCGATGTCGTCGGTCACGGTCGGCTCCGCGCCGGCCGCACGCCAGAGATGCAGAACCTGCTCCAGCTCGTCCATCCGGCAGCCGCGCACATCCAAGGGAGCCAGTGTATGGCGGTGTCCCCTCCCCTCCGTTCCGTCCGCCACCCCGGGTCACCACTCCCCATAATCGGCCTCGTGGTCGCCACCCCCAGTTCCGGCACGGACGCCGCCCTCCCCCCGGGCGTGCGAGCGGATGTCCTCTGACCTCCCGCGCCCGCCCATCCCCAAGGCGGAGCTGCACCTGCACATCGAGGGCACCCTCGAGCCGGAGCTCGCCTTCGAGCTCGGTGAGCGCAACGGCATCGGCCTGCCCTGCCCCGACGAGGCCGCACTGCGGCGCCGGTACGACTTCACCGACCTGCAGTCGTTCCTCGACGTGTACTACTCGACCACCTCGGTGCTCCTCACGGAGCGGGACTTCGGAGACCTCGCCAAGCGCTACCTGGAGCGGGCCCGCCACCAGGGCGTCCGCCACGCCGAGATCTCCTTCGACCCGCAGATCCACGCCGAGCGCGGCATCCCCATGGCGACCGTCGTCGACGGCCTATGGTCGGGGCTCGCCGGAAGCGAGGAGCGGTACGGGGTCTCCACGTCGTTGATCCTCTGCTTCCTGCGCGATCGCGGCGCCGAGGCCGCCATGGCCACCCTCGAGGAGGCGCTCGCGCATCAGGACCGCATCGTCGCCGTGGGACTCGACTCGGCGGAGCTCGGGCATCCCCCGTCCGAGTTCGTGCAGGTCTTCGACCGCGCCCGGGAGGCCGGTTTCCAGTGTGTCGCCCATGCCGGCGAGGAGGGGCCGCCCGCCTACATCACAGAGGCGCTCGACCTGCTCAAGGTCAGCCGCATCGACCACGGCGTCCGCTGCGTCGAGGATGCCGAGCTGATGGCCCGCCTGCGCGATGAGAGCATCCCGCTGACGGTCTGCCCGCTTTCCAATGTGAGACTGCGCGTCGTCGACAGGATGGAGGACCACCCCCTGCCGCGGATGATCGAGGCCGGTCTGGTCGTCACCGTCAACTCCGACGACCCCGCCTACTTCGGCGGCTACATCGAGGACAACTTCCGGGCGGTGGGCCGCGACCTCGGCATCGACCGCGCCGGGCTCCTCCGGCTGGCCGAGAACTCCTTCCGCGCCGCCTTCCTCACCGAGGAGAGGCGCGACGCCTACCTGAGAGAGCTGGCGGAGTTCTCGGCGGCGAACTGACCCGTCATCCGGCCAGGCGCCGGCCGGCACGGAGCAGGATCTCACCGGCCACCCGCGTCACCGACGCATGCTCCTGATGCCGGCGGCGATCCACGCGAGCCTGCCGCACCATGCGGTCGATCTCGGCGTCGTGCTGGAGGTCGTGGGCGCGGGCGCCCGATGCTGCCTGTTCGATCCATGGGTGCATAGCCATATCGGCATCTTGACATATGTGGGCCACATAGTCAAGAGCATAGTGATATAGTCAGATGGCTATGCCACTCTTCCACGAGCCGCCACCAGACGGTGAGACTTCGGTGACCGTGGCCGTCGGGGGGTCGATCGCCGCCGAGCTGGACTGGGTTCTCCACGCCGCGTACCAGCCGGCATTCCGCCGCGACCACTCCACCCTGGACAGCCTCTACACGGATGCACCCGAGCTGGGCGAGCGGGTCCGCGCCTTCTGGGGTCCCGAGGGCATCACGGAATGCAGCGGCTCGATGGAGATGACCATCCTGGCCCACCGGGGAGGCCTGCTCTTCTCCCTCGATGCGGACGAGGTGCTGGGCCGGCTGGAGGAGCTCGCCGCAACCGTCCCCGTCGACCTGCGCCTCGCCTCGGAGACCGAGCAGGACCGGATCGCCCTGCGGGCCCGCCTCGCCCGCCTGCGCTCGTCAGCGGCGGTTCGCCGCAACTACCTGGCGCTGGTGCGCGACGTGTGGTCGGCCGTGGAGCCCGACTGGCGCCGCAACGGCCTGCGGAGCGTGCAGGCGGCGGTGGCGGCGCGGCGCGAGATCCAGCGGCGCGGCGGCTCCTGGCGAGATATCGCGCGCAGCAGCGCGACCCCGAGCCAGCGCCAGCTCGACGACCTCGTCGCGTCGCTCCCCAGCGGTGGTGTGGTGGCCGTGGTCCCGGCGTACTTCGCCCATCTCGGTTCGCTGGTGGACCTGCCCGGCACCGTGCTGGTCGGGGTGCGCGCCGAGGGCAGCGGGGCCGAGGCCCGGGCGCGGACCGAGTTGCTGGCCCGGCGCCTGAAGACCATCTCGGACCCCACGCGCCTGGCCATGATCGAGGTGCTGCGCACCGGCCCCAGCACCGTCACCGAGCTCGCCGAGCTGTTCTCCCTGGCGCAGCCGACGGTCAGCAACCACGTCAAGGTCCTGCGCGACGCCGGGCTGGTGGCCAACTCCGCCGTCGACGGCCACCGCCGCCTGGTGCTCCAGGGGGGAGCCGTCCACGACCTCCTGCAGCACGTCGAGGGGATC
This sequence comes from Candidatus Dormiibacterota bacterium, assembly GCA_963808125.1. GTDB lineage: Bacteria > Chloroflexota > Dormibacteria > Aeolococcales > Aeolococcaceae > CAWEEP01. The sequence goes on along the minus strand of CAWEEP010000032.1, from coordinate 12,442 downwards.
CTCGCCCCGCCCGAGCCGTCCGGCGGGACCCAGCACTGAGCCGCCCGCGCGCCGCCGTCAGACGCGGCGCGCTCGACCCGGCTCAGCCCCGCCTCTCTCCCACAGCCTTGAAGAACGTGTAGCAGAAGACGCCACCCGGCCCGGCCGTCCGGTACAGGTCGCGGATGCCCTCGTCGAAGCGCGCGGGCTCGATGAGGCCGGCGGCGACGGCGGGTTCCCGGACCCCCTCGATCATGGCGGTGAACGTTCTGCGGGTGAACCCGTCGACGATCCCGGGCAGGCTCTCGTCCGCGTACACCATGCGGGGGGAGACGCTGACCGCGTCGAAGCCCGCCCGCGTCAGCAGCGGGTATAGCCGCCGGCCGATGAGGGCGTCACCGCCGGCGTCGCGCTGCAGTCGCACCAGGCACTCGATCGCCTGATGGGCGGCTGCGCTGTCGGGGTGGAAGCAGGCAGAGCCGTGGTCGCCCTCGATGACGGTGATGCCGCCGCCGGGGCGCACCAGGCCCCCCAGGATGCCCAGCGCCGCGATGGGATCGGGCAGGTGCTCCAGAAGGAAGCAGACGAAGACGTGGTCGAAGGTCGCGGGCGCGAAGGGTGGCGCGAGGATGTCCGCCACGCGGAATAGGACGTTGTGCAGACCGGCCGCCTTGACCCGCCGCGCCGCCTCGGCGACGGACGCCGCGGAGATGTCGACGGAGGTGAAGAGGGCGCCGGGGCTGCGCCGCGCCAGCGTCAACGTCTGGGCGCCCACCCCGCATCCCGCCTCGAGCACGCTGCTGCCATCGGGGTACTCGGTGCCGGAGTGCAGCAGCTCGACCAGCACAGAGGCCTGGTCGTGCAGGCGCTCGTGCTCTCTGGGGTGGTGCCCATGCACGTACCGGCGGCTCGCCGCGGCGTCCATCGGCGGGCATCCTGGCACACCGCGGCTGTCGGGTTCCTGTCGCAGGCGCTGGCGGCCCGCGCCGTACCCGGGGGACGCGCCACGGCCTGCGTACAATGCGCGCGTCGTGGCCGGGGAGGAGTCTCCGCCGGCGGATCACCAGCACCCGGCCAGGGGACACCCGCCGTGAACAGCAGCCAGTCGACGCACATCCGAGTGCACTGGAACCGCGGCCGGCGGCGGGGCCGGGCCGCCCGCGTCGCCGTCGCCGGGCGCGCGAGCTGACCATGGGGGGATGGGGATACATCCTGGGCCGCAATGCCTGGGTGCGCCTGGTCGTCGCCGTGCTTGCGCTCGTCGCCCTGGGATCGGTGATCGTGGGCCAGGCGCAGGACATCGTCGCGCTGCGCGGTGCGGAGCAGAGCTTCCAGTCCACGCCGATCTGCGGCGCCGGCCAGACATCAGGGAACTGCTTCATGGCGCTCCCCGCCGCCCTGTACGAACTTCGGACGACAACGGCTTCTTCTACTTCCTGCGCGTCGACCAGGGTGCGTACCAGGACGCCTTCGCCTACGTCACGCGTGACACAGCGGGCCGGATCCAGAACGCCGGCGACCAGGGGGACGTGCTGCTCTGGGCCGGCACGCCATCCGGTCTCGCAGCGCAAGGGGGATACGGCCCGTATCCCGGCGCCGGTGTCCTCGTCCAGGGCACCAGGGTCCAGTCACCGGCCTCGCCGGGAGACCCCGATCCAACCGCCCAGCAGTGGCCCGACGCGGCCATGGCGGCCTGGCTGCTCGGCATCGAGGTCCTCGTGCTGGCCGGCCTCGCCGGAGCCCTGATCCCGCTGGCGTCGCTCGTCTGGGGGATCGCTGCCGGCGCGGCCGTGGCCGGCCTCCTCGCCTACTTCCCGCTGGACCTCGCCGCCACCGATCCGGGCACGGCGAGGCTTCTCATCCCCCTGCCGCTTCTCGGCGTGGCGGTGACCGTGATGGTGTGGCGGTACCTGCGCCGGTCCGGGGACAGGTACAGGAGTGGCCGGCCCATCCACCACCTGCTCAGCAAGCCCGTGGCGGACACAGCGTCGCCCGGTGACCTCCGCGGCCCGACGTAGCGGGCGCGCCACAGAGCCACCGTTGACGCCGGCTGGCCTCCCGTGGGCGCGCCGCTCAGCTCACGCGCTGACCGAGGTCGCCGTCGATCTCCAGCGCCGCAGCAGGAGCAGGCTCAGGATGGCGTCGGCGAGGAACGTCCCCAGGGCGATGGGGACGCCGGGCGTGGGCGCGAGGATGGCGATGGGGACGAAGAGCACGACGATGGGCAGGAGAACCCAGAGGAAGACCGCCAGGGCGCGAGGGGCCGGGCGGAGCCGGCGCCGGTTGCGCTGGGCCCTCCATCTGGGATAGCCGATCATCAGCGCGGGGATGACGAGGACGAGGGCGCCGAATCCCGGCGCGATGGAGTTGATCTGGGTCAGCTCTCCCAGGTCATAGCGGACGCCGTTCAGGTGCAGGTAGATCCGGCTGCCCCGGAAGGTGTTCAGGGTGACGGCGGCGCCCAGCGGGATTTGGCCGTAGTCGGAACAGCTCGGCGTCAGTGCCGTGAACACCGGCAGGGCGAGGTTATTCGGGCTCACCTCGAGATAGCAGTGGTCGCCGCCACGGGTGGTCTGCGTGTACCGGTTGGTGACGTGGCCGGGGACGGACATCACGCACCGGCGTCGCTCGTCTGGGTGGTGCACGCGGGGGCCGTACGCAGAGCGATGGCGTTCGTGACGCCGATACCCTCGGCGGCGAGGCACGTCACGATGGCCGCCATGAACACGACCGAGAGCACCGTGACCGCGCCGTGCAGCAGCGGATTGCCCGTCCTCCGCGCCGGCGCCGCCGCGCCTGACGGAGCCGGCTTCGCCAGAGCGGCCGCGCCGAACTGGTTGCCGTCGATCTCGCGGGCCGAGATCCCCCGGGCCTGCAGGTGCGGAAGGATCTCGCGCCTGACGCGCGACTTGTCGTCGTCGTACCCGCTGACCAGGAAACCGGTCTCGCCACTGAGCACCCCGCTGCCCAGGACGGTGTATCCGTCGGACAGGCTGGACTGCAGGCCCGCGCGATCGAGCGTGCCCTGCTGGGGGACGAACAGGAAGTAGACGTGCTGCTTGGGCTGCTTGCCGTCCGCCGGTACCGCCATCGCCGTCCCCTGGTGCCTTCGATCCGCATGGTGGTCGCGAGCCGACCGGGCGGGAGGGTACCGACTTCGGAAGAGGTCATGCCGGAACCTCGGAGCCGCGGGGTGGCCCGGCCGGTGGACGTCCGATGGGTGGCCTGACGCCGCCCTTGCGCACTCTCAGCGCCGTCTCAGCGGGGGCTTCGGCGACCTCTCAGTTTCGGGCCCCACCATGGGCATCCATGACGAGTGGGGCACGATCGACGACGAGGGCGAGGGGTGATTTCGCGCCTGCCGCTGTGGGCCGCGCTGCTCGCCGCCGGCCTCGCAACAGTGGACTGCGGCGTCGGCGTGAATGCGGTGCCCGTCGAACTGCTCGACGGCAGCGCGGTCTCGCCGACCGGCCAGGCGCTCGCCACCCTCATGCAGCAGGACTTGGTCCAGCTCGTCCGCCTCGCCTGGGGCGACCAGGACGCGTCGCGCATGTCGGACGGCGGCTGGACGGTCGTCTTCGACCGGCTGGCGGCGGCACACATCAACGTGCTGCTGACACTGCACCAGCAGCCCCCCGGTGCCAACCAGGGGCCCGGCGTCGCCAACGCGACCATCACCGACCTCAGCAGTCTCGTGACGGCGGAGGAGAGCGTTCTCTCCGCCATCAGGGATCAATTCGGCGGCGCGTATCCCGCCAACCTGGTGGCCCTCGACGTCTTCAACGAGCCGGTGCTGAACTCGTCGACGGTCTCGTCGCTGCAGCAGCTGGCGAACGCCATCAGGGCGTACTCGGGTGGCATCCCGGTGACCATCGGCGGCTGGCGGAACGCCGGGAAGACCGTGGAGGGCGCCTTCAACCAGCCCTCGCTGGCAGGACTCGCCGCCTCCATCGGCGACTTCGTCAGCGTGCACCTCTATCCCGACAACAACTCCGGTGGCGGCGGGCTGAGCACCACCAATCCCGCCGACATCACGCCGTATGCAACGCAGTACCTGTCGACCGCCATCACCCAGATCGACGCCAGCGGCCACACCGGCACGCCGATTCTCATCACCGAGACGGGCGGGCAGAACGGCCAGGCGCCGGGCGGTGGATTCCACCAGGACATCTCCGGCTCGCCGGCGCACCAGGAGGCCACGCTTCAGGCGGTGCTTCAGGCCGCCGAGCAGTTCCCCGAGGTGCGGGGCGTCCTGGACTGGTGGATCACGCCGCCGCCCGCCCAGACCTGCAACGGGTCGGCGCTCGTCTGCTTCGACAGCCCCTACACGTCGCAGGCCCTGCCGCTGCTGGCGCAGAACCAGTTCTCCTGACGCCGGGGAGGGGGTGGCTGACCCCGCCCTCCCCCTGGCTCCACTCCGTCAGCCGGCCGGCAGTTCGGCGGGGCGCTCGTGCCCCTCGCGGGCGGTCTCCTCCATGCTGCTCCTGACGACGGAGCGCCTCCAGACATCCCACCAGGATAATTGTCAAGTCCCCGCTTCATTGATCACGGCAACACAGGTCGTCATACCGCCTCTTCGGCCGTTGCTAGTGCCGCGCCAGGCAACGTTTGCGCTGTCCCCCAACGGCACACTGGGGCGAGGCGCCTCAGCTGTCGAGGAGGGTCAGGGCAATGACTTGGTCTGGTTCGGTGTGCCACACGGTGTCGTCGTGTTCGACGTCCCAGAGTACGTTCTGCAGGATGCGGGCCAGTGTCCAGTTGGCTGCGCATTTACGGTCGAGGCCAACGATGTCGGTCATCAAGTCAAAGCGGCGGCGGATCGCCCGCGGTACGTCGCCAGTGGCGACGGCTTGTTCCCACCGGTTGTGCAATGCCGGGAGGAGGTCGAAGCCGGGATCGCCGGCCAGCGGTTTGGGGTCGATGGCCAGCCAGCGCTCTCGCTGGTCGGGCGGTTGCGGTGCCAGGATGTTGAAGTAGTGGAGGTCCCCGTGCAGGAGGCCGTCGCCGGCCTCTGGAAGCACGTCTTCGAGCGCGGAAGCGCAGGCTTGGATAAGGCGGTGTTGCGATGGTTCGCGCACGAGCGCCAGGGCGCGTGGCGCCCGGTCGAGGAGGTCGGCCCCGACGTCCGACAGCCGGCGTAACCCGGCGGGCGCGTGAACGCTGCTGAGCCGGGCGAGGAGTTCGGACAGGATCTGCAGTCCGGCCAGGTCGTCGCTGACGATGGCGAGGGAGCGGTCGGCGTCGAGTCGTTCGAGCAGCATGGCACCCGATGCGGGTTCGTGGTCCAGTAGGCGGACGGCGCCGTTTCCGTTCCACGCGCGCAGAGCGTCGGGCTCGCCGACGGTGTCGTCGGTGACGGGTTGGAGCTTGAGCACCGCGGGCGTGCCGTCTGCACACAGGACCCATAGCACGAGCGCGACGGCGCCGCACATCGGTGCTCCGTCGGGCCGGAGCTGCCACCGGTCCAGCAGTCCCGCGGCGAGGTCTGGCAATGCGTCGATCCAGACACGGCCGGTCTCGCCGAAGAACTTGCGGTGCCAGGAGACCAGGGCCTCGGGAACCTGGAGACGCGGGCCGGTGGGACTGGCCACGGTGCTCAGGTTCGCACAGTCCGCGCCCAGATCGCCGACTCGTCACGCCACCGACGAGGCCAACGTTGCCTGACGCGGCACTAGCTGCGGCCAGCCGATTGCCTCGTCGTGCTGCACTCTCTTCGCCAGACAGCCATGCAGGATGCCCACCATGCGGTGAGCCACACCTCGAACCGCCTGAGCATGGGTCTTGTCACGGCGGCGGAGGGCGTCGTAACAGAGCCGCGCAACCCCCTTCTCCCGGCACCCCTCATCCCCCTTCACTACTACTGGGGATGAACCATCCACGGGGCATATTCCGCCATTAGGGTCATCCGCCGCAGCGCGACCGTGTCGGGCGCGCCCTCGTCGGTGAAGGTCTGCACGATGGAGAGCGAGGGGCGGACCTCGTGGAACCAGCCGTGGAAGGCGTGCTCGACGCCGCCGCTCGTGTGGATGCGGCGGTGCGAGCCGCCGGTGCGCAGGCGTGAGGCGGGCCGGCCCCCCTACCGACGGACCCTGGTCCCGCCGCGCCCACGCGGCACGGCCGTCTTCGGGGGCAGGGCCGCCGTGCGGGCGAGGGCGCGTCGGGACGTCGGGCTCTTCGCGCTCACCTCTCCGCCGCGCGCCAAAGGTACCAGCTGGCGACGCTGCGATACGGCGCCCAGCGCGCGCCGCGCTTCGCCACCTGGTCGCGGTTGGGCATCTCGCGGGTGCCGAAGGTGGCCTGGAAGCCGCGGCGCAGGCCGTAGTCGTCGACGGGCAGGACGTCGGGGCGGCCCAGGGTGAACATGAGGAACATCTCGGCCGTCCAGCGGCCGATGCCCCGCACGCTGGTCAGCTGCTCGATGATCGTCTCGTCGTCCATGGCGCGGGTCTCCGCCAGCGCCGGGACCTCGCCATCGATCGTGCGGCATGCCAGGTCCCGAAGCGCCCGCTGCTTGGAGCCGGACAGGCCGCATGTCCGGAGCGCCTCGTCGGAGGCGTCGACGACCTGCCCCGGGGTGGGACATGCCGGTGCGCCGGAGGCATCGGCGCCGGACACGGCGGAGCAGAAGCGGGCGAAGATGGTCGCCGCCGCCTTCCCCGACAGCTGCTGGTACACGATGGCCTCGGCGAGAGCCTCGAAGGTGGTCGTCGCCGGCGGGATGGTCAGCCCATACGGGCCCACCGTGTCGATCAACCGGGCCAGGGCGGCGTCCGACCGCCGCAGGTGCTGCAGCGCGGCCTCGACGTCGAGGCCGGGGCCGTCGCCGTGGACCGGCACCGTCTCGGTCACCGTGGCCTCCGCGGCGCGCGGCGCAGCAGGGTGCCCTCGAGGGCCAGCAGGCGCGCCTTCGTCGCCGTGCCTTCAACGGCGGAGAAGCCGCCGAGCCTGCCGCCCGCGGCGACGACGCGGTGGCAGGGCACGACGATGGCGAAGGGGTTGCGGCCGAGGGCCTGGCCCACCGCCCGCGCCGCCCCCGGGTGTCCGGCCATGGCCGCCACCTGGCCGTACGTCAGCGTCTCGCCCACCGGGATGGTGCGCACGGCGGTGTAGACGGCGCGGTGGAATGCCGGCAGTCCCCCCATGTCGAGGGGGGCGCGCGAGAGGTCACTGGGCTCGCCCCGCTGCAGGGCGGCGATGCCGTCGACCACGCGCCGGATCTCTGGTGGTGGTTGCCCCTCAACCGCTGAGGGGAACTCGCGGACGATGCGCGCCCGGGTGCCGTCGGCGGTCCCCCCGGGCAGCTGCACCGAGCGGATGCCGCCCGGTCCCCAGGCGATGGCGCACGGTCCCACCGCCACCTCGAAGAGGGCGAAGCCCTGCGCCGTGCCGCCGGGGCAGCCCTCATGGCGATCGTCTCCAACGGGCCGTGACGTGCGGTGAAACCATCGCCTCATCGAACCACGTCCGCACCTGCGTGTGGCCGGCGGACCACGCCGCCCATGTCGCCGCCGCCCAGGCTGAGACCGCGGCCTCCCGGGCCTCCGGAGAGGCGCCTGCGACGTCGCGAACCGTGAGCGCGTACGCGGCGGGGCGGGGGAGGAGGAGCGGGTAGTCGCGGTGGGCCCAGTCGCCGATCAGATGGCGGAGCCGCGTGCCGGGGACGCCGCGTTCGATCGCTGCGCAGAGGCTCATCAGGTGGACGGCGACGGACTGCCGGTTCCGGCGGTCCGGGTTCGTCGGGTGCTGGGCGGCGTACGCATCGACCATGAGCTGGCCCGCCGTCGCGGCCGACGGGCCCGGGAGGGACGAGCGCCACTCCAGGAGCGTGCCGTACATGGCCCAGCACCCAGGTGCTGCGAGCATGTACGCGTGCACCGGTCCGGCGGCGTCCGGGACCGAGGCGCCGCAGCCGGAGCACACGACCTCGCTCATGGGGCGACGGTACTGGAGAGTGGCCGGATCGCGGCGGCGTGTCAGGATGCGGGGATCGACACCGAGGGCGGGACCCTGATCAACGCCGCCGCCGGAGCCTCGCGCGCTGGCCGTGGCGTCGCGGCCCGCCGGCGGTCCAGGGCGGCAACGCTGTCTCTGCTGCACCCCGGCCCCTCCCTGCTGGTGACCGCCTGCTTCGTCGCGGCGGTGGCGGCCGCCCGGCACCGGGTGCCGGACCTTCCCACAGGCGTCCGCCTGGTCCTGGTGATGCTGCCGATCCAGTTCGCCATCGGCGCCCTGAACGACCTCTGCGACCGGGAGTCAGATCCGGTGACGAAGCCGCGCAAGCCGTTGGGGTGCCGCGGCTCCGGGGCTGGCCGTGGGGGTCACCATCGGCGGGCTGGTCCTGGGCCCCGTCATGGCGGCGACCTTCCCCCTCCCCACGGTGCTGCTGGCCGCCACCGGTGCCGGGGCGGGCGTCGCCTACGACCTCTGGCTCCAGCGCGGCCTCCTCTCCTGGTTCCCGTACTGGGTCGCCTTCGTGGCATCGCCCCTCTGCGCCTGGGCCACCGTGGGCCACCTGGACCGCCGCGCCGCGATCGCCGTGCCTCCCCTGGCCCTGGTCCTGGCGCTGAGCCTGCACCTCGCCAACGCGAGCCCCGACGTCGCCGCCGACCGATCGTCGGGCGAGGCGGGCCTCGCGGTCCGCCTGGGGGAGAGATGGTCGCGCCGGCTCAGCCTCATCCTCGCCCTCGTGGCCGGGGTGGCTGCGGTTCTGGCGGCCGCGGCATTGGGCCAATCGGCGGTCGTCGTGCTCCTGGCGCCTCCCGCTGCTGGGAACTGCCGCCGTCCTCGCCACCCTGCGGAGTGCTCGCACCTTCCCCGTGCTGGCCTGCGGCACGGTCGTCCTGTCGCGGTCTGGCTGCTCGCCCTGCCCTGAGGTTCCCCGGCGGCGGTGCGCTAGTATGTGAGCAATCAACAATAGAGGGAGGTCCCTATGGCCAACGACGTGTACGAGGCGGCGCGGACGGTGCTCGCCGTCCGCGAGTACCAGGATAGGTCGGTGCCGGAGACGTGATCGGCCGCATCGTCGAGTCGGCCGGCTGCGGCGAGTTCGATGAACCTGCAGCCGTGGCACTTCGTCGTGGTGCGCGAACGCGCCCATCTGCAGGAACTGGGCAGGCTCGTGAGGAGCGGCCCCTACATCGCGAAGGCCTCCTTCGCCGTGGTGGCGGCATACGAGACCTCGAGCCGGTTCGGCGTCTCCGATTTGAGCCGCGCCATCCAGTCGATGATCCTCAGCGCGTGGGATGAGGGCGTGGGATCCAATTGGACCGGGTTCGGTGGCCTCAACTCCGTCGAGAGGACGTGGGCCTGGAGACGAGTATACCGTCCTCGCCGTGATCCCGTTCGGCTACCCGGTCAAGGCGGTCGGCCTGGGGAAGAAGAGACGCAACCCGCTGGGCGATGTGGTGTCGGCGGAGCACGTCGGAACCGCCTTCAAGTAGGGGCGGTTGCTTCTCGCGCTGGGCTCAGCCGGCGATGCAGGAGCCGTCATCGACCGGCTTGGTGCGCCCCTTCGCGGCCTGGATCTCCCCGGTGAACTGGAGACACCGAGCGCGTACCCTTCGTCCGCCTGGACCGTGCTGACCGCGACGTCACCCCGATGACCTGGCCGTCCAGGTTGACGAGCGGGCCACCGGAGTCCCCGGGGATGACGTTGGCGGAGACGACCACGATCTGCCGGTTGACGTAGGTGTCGCTATAGATGTTGAGGCCGTATGCCTCCTCGGTTCCGCGGACAGCGGCTCCCGTCGAGGACCCGTCGCCGCCCCCCGGGTAGCCGATCACCGCGCCCTGCGTCCCTGCGGAAAGGGGACCGCTCCTGATGGGCAGCGACGCCATGGTCGCGCCGGGGACGTAGAGGATGGCGATGTCGATGTTGGGGTCGAAGAGGACCACCACCGCCGCGTGGACGCCGCCCTGCGGCGTGTCCACCTCCTGCCGGTATGAGCCGGCGACGACGTGGGCGTTGGTCAACATCAGGTTCCCGCCCACCGGCCAGGCCGAGCCGGCCTCGGCACCACCGCATCCATAGGCGATGACCCGGGAGGTCGCCTCGGTGGCCGCCCGCACGGGCGGTGTCGATGCTCTTCGGCAGCGGCTGGTTGGGCAGGTCGGGGGTGAGGCTGGCGAAGGGGTTGGGCAGCTCGTCGTTGCGCAGGAACTGCTGAACCTGGAGAGGAAGGCGGGGGGACGGGGGGCGGCGTCCTGAAGGGCGTGCTCGATCGCCGAGCCACTCACCTGCTGGCTGATGACGGTGAGGGAGCTGTCGGCGAACGTGAAGCCGAGGAACCAGGCGGCGAAGAGAACCCCGAAGCCTCCGGCGACGTCCCCGCCACGGAGTCCCAGGTGGCGAAGCGCGTCCGCATTGTCGCCATCCGGGCGCGGAATCCGACCGCCGTCCCGATCCCCTGGATGATCAGCAGGCAGGCCAGGAAGATGCCGGCGGCGATGAGGGGCTGGTTGGCGCCTCCGGGCTGCGGCGAGAGGGCCCGGGTGATGGGCGGCGCCACCAGGGCTCCAACGACGCTCCCCACCACCAGCCCGGCCATGGAGAGGCCGCCCCAGGTCAGCCCGCGCCGGTACCCGGAGAATGCGACGGCGATGACCAGGACGACGATGACCGCTCGAGGATGTCCACGGACCGGGAGTCTGACCTGGATCGGTGAGTAAGGGTTGGGGCCGGTGCTGAGACCGGGGTGGTCGAGCGTCGTAAGGTCCGTGATGGGTGCTGGCGCCAACTTGGGCGGGACGAGACGGCGCGACGAGCCTCAGGGCGGTGGTTGTCGGTGATCCAGGCGACCATGCGGTGCTGTGGAGCCGCCGCACGGCACGCTGACGCCCACCACAGAACACCGGCGACGGATGAGACAGGGTCAGGTGACGGGGATCAGCCGCAGGCGCTCGTAGACGGCGATGATCCGGTCGGCCCAGAGCCAGCCCCGAGGGAGGTGGAGATGGAGCCGGCGGCCGCTGCGGCTCAACCGACCGGGGGCCGCGATCATCCAGCGGCGCACCGTGGTGGCCAGACGGTGGCTGGGTTCGTCATCCTCCGCGAGGTCCTCGCCGAGGAGGGGGTCGCCGTCCGAGACGGGAGGCTTCGGCAGGGTGTCGAGGTCACCGCCGAGAGCATCGCCACCAGGTTGACGGCGATCACCGCGGCCGCCTGCCAGCCGCGGTTGGCCCGCAGCGTCCCCAGCGGCAGGTGGATCAGGCCACAGCCCAGCTTGGCATCCTTGATCCTCTCTTCGATGTGGGCCCGCTGCCGCTGCCAGAGCTCGATCTCGGTGGCGTCGCGGGCTATGTCGGTGAGGAGGAAGCTGTAGCCGTAGACCTGGCTCACCGAGCCGTTCAGGGCCAGCTGAAGCTGCAGCAGGGGGACGGTCCGGCGACGCCGCGCCCGCCCGCTGCCCAGTTCGGCCACCTCGAGCAGACGCCGCCGGATCAGCAGGCGCAGCGGCTCGTGGGCCCATCCCGACGGCCGGTACGTGGTCTCGGCGATCTCCGCTCCCGGCATCTCCAGCGCCGGTCTCCACCCCTCCTCCGGCATCCGGTAGCTTGGCCCGCCACATCGCCCGGTTGCGGGGCACCGAGACGGCGAACCGGACCCGCCGACGCCGACAGCGCTGCATGACGTCACTGCACGAGAAGTCGCTGTCGCCCCGGACCGAGACCGGCCCATGGCCCTGCGGCAGCCGCGCCAGGGCCGCGTCCAGCAACCGGGGCGCCGTGGGCTTGGCGGCGCTGTTGCCGGAGTGGAGCTCGGCCGTCAGCACCCGGTGGCGCTCCGCCCAGGTCACCAGCTGGGACTTGTAGCTGAACCGGCCCTCGTAGTTGAAGGCCGCCCCCTGCTTCTGGCGGCCGTACACCTCGGTGGTGGTGGCGTCGATGTCCAGCGTCACCGGCGCCGTGGCATCGAGCCCCAGATCGGCGTCGAGGACATTGCCCGCCTCGGCGGTGGCGGCCAGGGCGGCCCGCAGCTGGGCCACCGTCAACCGTCGCAGCCACTGCCCCGCCGTGGTTGGCGCCGGGGTCCTCGCCACCGCCCGCAACCCGGCCCCGGCCCCATCCTGGCGCAGCACCTCGAGATGCGCCAAGTGGTTGCCTCCCGCCATCATCGCCTCGGCCAGCGACACCGGCAGCTCGCCGGCGCTCCGCCCTCGCCGCCGCTGCTTGAAGGCCCGGACCCCCTCCACCGCCCCGTCGATCCGGGCCACCAGCCGGGTGCGCCGGATCAGCTCCCCCAACAGCAGCAGCCCGGCGAAGCCGGTGAGATGGTCATCGTCGGCGCTGATGTGGACCCGGGGGGCGGCTGCGGTACGATGCATCTGAAAAGTGCCTCCTCGTGGGGAATGTCGGGTAGTTGTTCACCGCGATATTCCCATACAGGACAAGCACTTTTCTTCATTCATACGCTCTCATCGAAGCGGCTGACTTCGATCGACTCGTCCTTACCCGCCGATTGAGG
>CAWEEP010000031.1:0-29321 GCA_963808125.1 Candidatus Dormiibacterota bacterium | reverse complement strand
AAAGAGGATCGTGTCACCAGGCAAGCTTCTTGAACACGTTGTGCCAGGCGTTGGTCCGCTCCACGACCCGGCGCGAGGTGGCTCGCGGCGGCGCCGGCTTGCCCAGCTTGGCAATGCACGGCGCCAAGCCGCGGCGATCGAGCTCGGCGCGGGTCTTGCCCAAGTCGTAGCCACAGTCGGGGTGCACGGTGGTCTCGCCGGGTGGCAGGGCACGATCGGCGAGGGTGTCCAGCGTGGAGGCGAATAACGGCGAGTCATTCCGATTGGCCGGTGCCCTCCCTGCCAACAATGCGCGAGACAGCGTCCCTTCCGTAATTAGCCACCTGAGGGCGGGCAAGGAACGCGTCACAGCGGGGGGTGGCACGACTCTCGATCGGCATGTGACCGCCGATGAGCGACGGCAGACTGGCGCGGCGGCGGCCGCCGGCTGACGGCCGACCCGTGAGCGCCACCGAGGCCCTGAGAAGATCCGGGTGCCCAGCTCAACGCGAGCGTCGACGTCAGCGGGCATCGCCTAGCCCTGGCTTTCGAGGTTCCGAGGATGCGACGCGCTGAGGACGAGTGCCTCGGACACGCAGGGAACCATCCGCCGGGCACCGAGGTTGACGCACACGACCGCGTCCTGACCCACTCGATGCGCTTCGGGGACGAGAGCGTGGTGGCCGACGCCAAGGGGATCTACTCGACCGAGGTCGGCTGAGCTTCCCACCGTTTCGTCCCGGGGTTCCGGCAATCCTCCGGTTGACCGTCGACGCGGTGGGGCGTGGCGCGGGGTGGCCCTGGCCCCGGCCACCCCTGAGCAGCGCGGAGAGGGTGTCGATCCCGGGGATATGTTGCGCAGGGCGCCATGCCGGACTAGCGTTAGCGCCACGATGCGGGCAAACCTGCCTCAAAGCGTTCCAGGTCCCCTGCCCGGGGGCGGGCGTGTGCTGGAGTTGACGCCGTCGCTGCGCCAGATCTATGCGCTCGCATCGTTCCAGGAGGAGGTTCTCGATCTGGGCGCCAATATGGGCGCCATCGCCCGGCGCGCTGCTGAGCGGGCTCGTGTCCTCAGCTGGGCCGACGGAGCCCTGGTCGAGTTCGTCCCGGGCGAGGGCTCGGTGCACCGTGGAGTGGCGGGGACCGGAACCGGCGGCGGCTTGCGACACGGGGATTCCGACGACCCGTGGCGTGGCCTGGCCGCCAGCAGTCCACAGACCTGCGACGACACAGAGGACGACCCGCGTGTGGACCCCGGGGTGTGCCGCCGCCTCGGAACACGGTCGGTGGTCACCGTCCCCCTCCTCCGCCACGGGCTGCGGCTCGGTGCCATCACCGTCACATCCTTTCGTCCCAACGCCTTCGACGCCGCCCAGACGGCCGTCCTCCAGCTCCTCGCGGGCCTGGTCATCGCGGCGGCCGTCGGATCACAGACGATCAGCGACTTGCGCCAGATGAAGCGCCGCCGTGAAGGCACTCCGGTGGCGAGCGAAGCGGGGTTCCCCGGTCTCTTCTTCGAGAACCCGATGCCGATGTGGGTCCTCGACGCGGAGACGCAGAGCTTCCTCGCCGTCAACGACGCCGCCGTGGCCAAGTACGGATACTCCGCCGAGGAGTTCGCTCTCCTGCCGATCACCGCCATCCGCCCCGATGCGGCCCACTTCGCCGTCGACTTCAACCGGGCTCGCACGGGCAGGGCGGCCTTCAGCGCCCGTCACCACCTGCGGGACGAGCGAGTCATCGATGTCGAGGTCACCACCGTAACGCTCAAGTTCGGCGGCCGTACCGGGCTCCTCTCCCTGATCAACGACGTGACCGAGCGCAACCGGCTGGACAGGCAGCTGCGCCAGGGCGGGTTCCGCGACCCGCTGACGGGCGGAGCCAACCGCGTGCTGTTCACCGAACGCGTCGCGCATGCGCTGGCGCGGATGCACCGCCGCCGCGCCACCATCGCCGTCCTCGTCATCAACCTGGATCACTTCAAGAACGTCAACGACAGCATGGGATACGCGGCGGGCGACTCTCTGCTCAGGGCGGTTGCGGCGCGGCTCCAAGCGGTTCTCCGCCCCGACGACACTGTGGCCAGGCTGGGTTCCGACGAATTCGCCGTGCTCCTCGAGGACGTCGGCCCCGCCATCGACTCCCTCCAGGTGGCGGAGCACCTCGCCGACGCGTTCCGAGCTCCCCTGGAATTTGCGGGCGACAGCCTGGTGATGAGCCTGAGCATCGGCATCGTCACGGCGTCGACGGCACTGACGCGTGCTGGTGAGCTGCTCCGCAATGCCGAGCTGGCCATGTACGCGGCCAAGGCCGCGGGCAGGGCGAGAGCCGTGGTCTTCGCGCCAAGCATGCTCGCGCCCGCAACCGAGCGCCTGACCATGGACCAGGACCTGCGTCACGCCGTGGAGGGTGGGGAACTGCGACTGCTCTTCCAACCGATCATCGCGGTGGACAGCGGCGGCATCGTCGGCTGCGAGGCCCTGGTGCGGTGGCACCACCCGATCCGCGGCCTGGTGATGCCGGACGCCTTCATCCCCCTCGCCGAGGAGACCGGGGTGATCAGCGAGATCGACGCCTGGGTGCTCGACGCCGCGTGCTCCCAGGTGGCGGCGTGGCGAGCCGCGGGGCTGCCTACTCTCCTCCTCGCCGTCAACGCCTCGGGACGCGATCTGGGCCGGGGCGAGTTCGTCGACAGAGTGTCCGCTGCGCTGCTGAAGAACGGGCTTCCCCGTGATCGCCTGGAGGTCGAGATCACCGAGACCGCGGCGGTGGCCCAGCCGGTGGCGGCCCTCAACGAGCTGCGCCACCTGCGCGACGCGGGGATCACCGTCGCCATCGACGACTTCGGCACCGGGAACTCCAGCCTGAGCAAGCTCGCGACCTTCCCCGTCGACCGCCTCAAGATCGATCGGTCCTTCCTCACCGACATCAGGCGAGCGGATGACGACGTGCCCCTGGTGGCGGCGATGATCGCTCTTGCTCACCGGCTCGGTCTGCAGGTCACGGCGGAGGGCGTTGAGACCCAGGAGCAGCTGGCATTTCTCCGCCGGCAGGGGTGCGACCTGCTCCAGGGTTATCTCTTCAGCCCGCCCGTCTCCCCGGAGCGCTTCGAAGAGCTGTTACGAGGTCAACAGGCAAGGCAGTAGGCGCGTCGTCAGCCGGCACTTGCGGGCAGCGCGGCGGCGGCCGGTTCTCACGCACTCAGAAGATCTGACTGCCAGGCACCGCCCGCTCGTCAACACAGAGTGGAACAGCCTGATCCTGGCCCTCGGGGTTGTCGGGGTGCGGCGCTCCCAGGACGAGGGCCTCCGAGAGGTACGAGCCCATCCGCCGGGCACCCAGGTTGATGCAGACGACCACGTTCTTCCCGACGAGGTCCGACTCGGCCACGAGGGCGAGCTGGCCGACGCTCTGAGCGACGCCCAGAGGGCCCAGGTCGACGGTGAGGACGAGGCAGGGAGCACGCGTGCCGGCGGCGCGCTTCGCGCTCAAGACCCGGCCGACGCGCATGTCCACGCTCTCGAACCCCGCGAACGGCACGGGGGGTCGGAGCGGGGACAGCCTCCACCTGCCATCAAGCTGAGGACGGTAGCATGGAAACAGGCGGCGCTCGGCCGCCGTGAAGGCCCAGGGTGGCCCCCGTCGCCCGGGATGCCGCGGCGGGCATCATGGGCGTGCCGATGGAGAAGCGCGAACGGCGCACGCGCCTGGTCCCGTTGATCCGCCGCCACCCCTGGCTGGCGGCACTGTTCGCCATCGGCCTCGTCGCGCGGGCGGTCCTCCTTCCCATCACCCACGGCCAGGATTTCGTGGTGTGGGATCTCGCGTCCAGGGCGACGCTGGCCGGCACCAACATCTACGCGCACCACCCGGCCTATCCCGGCGGCCCCTACACGTACACGCCACTCTTCCTCTACCTCGAGCTGCCCATGCAGTGGATCAGCCTCCACGCCGGAGTTCCCTTCACCATCATGGGCAAGCTGCCGATCATGCTCGGCGACGTGCTGACAGCGGCGGTGCTGGTGGCCGCGATGCGGCGTCAGGGCCGCGGCGACCGGCTGCAGGCCGTCGCGGCGGGGCTCTTCTTCCTCAACCCGCTGGTCCTCTACAACGGCGCCTTCTACGGCCGCTTCGACAGCGTCTGCATCGGCCTCTTCGCCCTCGCCGTCCACCTGTACGGCGGCAGCCGGCGCAAGGGTGGGAACCCCATCCCGGCAGCGGACGGCCCTCCCGGCCACACCCACCGCCTGCGCCCGGCCGGCTGGGGGATGGCGGCGACCTTCGCCCTCGCCGTCGCCGCCAAGACGTTCCCCCTGGTCATCCTCCCCCGGCTGCTCCTGCGCGGGCGGGTCACCGCCATTCGGGTCGCCGTCGCCGGCGTCGTCATCGTCGGTGTCGTGTCGGCGCCGTACATCCTCACCAGTCCCGGAGCCTTCTTCACCGACATCACCCGCAACGTCGGGGTGCTGGGTGGCAGCCTGGCCTGGCAGTCCGTCTTCCACCACGTGCTCCCGGCGAGCACGCAGATCCGCATCAGCGAGGCGCTGCTCGCCGTCTTCGTGCTCGTCATGGTGACGCTGAGCCGGGTCGACGACCTGACCGTCTGCGCCGCCGTCGCCACCCTGCTCTTCCTCGTCTTCAGCAAGGTGGTCATCGAGCAGTACCTGACCTGGCCACTGCCCTTCCTCATCGTCCTCGCCGTCGATCGCCGCTCACGGATCGCCGCCACCCTCATCGCGGCGCTGACCGCGGTGGGCATGCTGGTCAATCCCTACATCCATCCCTTCGGCACGGAGCCCGCCGTCATCGACGTGCTGCTCGCGGTGCTGATCGTCGCCGGGTCGCTCCGCCTCCTGCTGCAGCAGCGTGCCCCATCAACAGCCGTCGCATCCACCCCGGCCTGAGAGATCGCCCTTGGATGCGCCGGTCAGCCCGCCGTCACGCCCGGCCACTCGCGGCTGACGCCCCCTGCCGCCGCCCCCGGGCCGCGTTCTCCTCGATGCGTGCCCTGACCAGCCTCTCCACCAAAGCGGCGGGGATGGGCTT
Organism: Candidatus Dormiibacterota bacterium; assembly: GCA_963808125.1. Lineage (GTDB taxonomy): Bacteria > Chloroflexota > Dormibacteria > Aeolococcales > Aeolococcaceae > CAWEEP01. The sequence goes on along the minus strand of CAWEEP010000031.1, from coordinate 24,296 downwards.
CTCGGGGGTGAGCCGGAGTGTCCCCTTCCCGGCCTGGAACGGTGCCAGCTCGTCCCGGTGGGCCTCGATGACACCCAGGCTCATGGGGAAGAGGCTGCAATGGTCCTTGAAGGCGGCGTAGGTGACGAGCATGCGGCCGTCCTGACGGAACCCGGGCATCTGGTAGCTGATCGTCTCGGTCGCCCCGGGGGCCGCGGCCCGGATCTGCGCCCGCAGGGTCTCCAGAGCCGTTCTCATCGGCGCGGGAACGGCCGACAGGTACGCCTCCACGCTCACCGGCCTTTCCATCTGCCTCCCTCCTCGTCAACGCGGTCAGGGCTGACCGAGGAACTCCCGCAGCACCGCAAGGAGAACCTCGGGATGGCTGCCTGGGGCGCCGTGGTCCATGCCCTCCAGTGCCGCAAGGCGCGCACCGGGGATGGCCGCCACCAGGGCGCGGGCGCCGGGCAGCATCCAGTCGGAGCCCGCGGTGCCGGCCATGACCAGGGTCGGCACGCGGATCGCCCCCAGTCGACCCGCCGGCAGGACGTTGCCCGGCCCGGTCACCTCGACGTCATAGGGGATGGTGTGCGCCAGCCTGGTGAGGCCGGGCCACATCGGGGTGGCCTTGAACCCCTCGACCATCGCCAGGGGCAGGCCGATCGCCTCCACCTGGAAGAGCGCCACGACGTCGTCACGACGGCCCTCGCGCAGCAGGTCGTGCATTCGCGCGGCGAGGTCGGCGGCGGGACGGGGCCGAAATCCGTCGGGGAGGTAGGGCGGCTCGTACAGCGCCAGCCGGTCGATGGGGAGGCCCTGGGCTGCGGCCTCCAGGGCGAGGCACGCCCCCGACGAATGGCCGAAGACGGCGGCGTGCCCGCCCACCGCACCGATGACGGCGGCCAGGTCCTCGATCTCGCGCTCGACGGCGTACGCACCGGCGTCCCCGCTGTCGCCGCGTCCCCGGCGATCGACGGTGACGGCGGTGAAATACGGTGCCAGAGCCGTCGCCAGCGGGATGCCGGCGGAGCGGTCGCTGAAGGCACCGCCGACCAGGATCACCGGGCGCCCCTCGCCGCTACGTTCGAAGGCGATGGAGGTCTCGTCCGCCGACCTCACCGTCTCGTAGGTGCGTGGCGCCGGGCTCTGCCGCGCCGCGGGGGCGCCGGGGGTCGACTCGGCCATCACAGCGGAGCGTACCCGCGCGGCGTTCTCCGGCGACTCCTCCAATCGCCGTGCGCGAGCGGGCGGCGGCGGGGGCTCAGCGGTGGGCGGAGTCCCCGTCCCCACTCCCGCGCCGGCGGTCCGCCCGGCGCTGGCCGACACCGACGAGCAGGACGGCCGAACTGCCGGCGAGGAGGACCAATCCGCCGACCAGCGCGACCACCTCCACCGCCAGGCCGTACCGGGCCAGCCCGGTCACCGCCAGCACCACCAGCGCGGCTCCGGCGATCGCCGCCGCGGCCGACAGCAGGAACGTGGCGGGCGTGACCCACGCGCTCCGCAAGCTCAGCCCCCCGGGACGCGAGGCCATCAGCCACATGAATGCATCCGCCGCGGGCAGGGCCCTCGACGAGAGGGGGGCGAGCGCCGGCACCGGCCGGTCGGGGACACGGGTCCAGCGGTTCGCCATGCGGCGCAGCCTATCGCACCCCACCGCGGCAGCCGACAGCCGACCGGCGCCGGGCGGTGGGCTACGCCGAGGGGCTGGGGCTGGCGCTTGGGCTGGGAGTGGGGCTGGTTACGGCGGCGACGGACCGCATGATGCCCTCGAGGAACGGGCGGTTCGCTGCGCTGGCCACGCCGAACTCGTCTCCGCCGACATCGACGCACAGCCCGGCGACGGTGACATCGGCGTCGATGTACTGATACGTCGTGTCGGCGTCCGCCGTGACCCAGGCGGTGACCGACTCGCCGTTGATGGTGAGCGGGTCGTGGCGGACGACGCTCCGGCTCTCATCCTGGGCGCTGGCCGGCTCGGCCGGGCAGCTCGAGGACGTCCCCACCTGCGTGAGGGTGAACACGAGGGCGGGGTTGGAGCCCTCGGCGACGTACGCGTCCGTGGCGTCCGGTCCGTTGACAAACCAGTCCTCGGGAACGCTGACCGTGCAGCACATGCCAACCAAGACCGTGTGCACCGGCAGAGTGTCGGGGGTCGCCTGCGGCACCGGCGTCCCCGTCAGGGGCGTCGCCGTCGACGTGGGGGTGGCCGAGGCCGACGCCGTCGGCGACAGCGTCGCGCCGACGACGTGCTTGGGCGGGTCGGCGGATCCCTGCTTCGCCGGGCCGCACCCACAGGCGATGACGGCCAGGACGGCGCCGGCGACGGCGATCGCGCCGATGCCGCGCGACCTCCGCGGGGTTGCGAACCGCTCCACCTCTCTGACGCTCCTCAGTCCCGACTTCAGGGTGACGCGGAAGTGTACGGACTCCGATGGGGGTGGCGGCAGCCAGACGCCGTACCCGGTTGACATCGCCTCTCCCCCGCCGCTACAGTGCCCCGATTCACTAAATCACTACTGAGCTGGGGCACACAGCCGCATGATCGACTTCCATCTCGACACCCGCTCCGGGGTCTCCGCCTACATGCAGATCGTCCACCAGGTCCAGCGGGCGGTCCGCTGCGGGCTGCTCACCCCCGGGGACCGCCTCCCCGCCGCACGCGAGGTCGTGGCGGCGCTCGCCATCAATCCCAACACCGTGCTCAAGGCGTACACGGAGCTGGAACACGAAGGCTGGGCGGCCAGCCGCGCCGGTGTCGGTACCTTCGTGGCCGAGTCGGCACCGCGCGGAGTTGACGCCGCCACACACGACCGCCTCGCCCGATCGCTGCGCGCCTGGCTCCTGGAGGCGGCCGCGGCAGGCCTCGACCATGACGACGTCGAGGCGCTGGTCACCCTCACGCTGGACGCGACCGGCCGGGAGCACGTGGCGTGAACCCGGCCCTGGAGGCGACCGGCCTTGGCAAGCGATACGGCTCGAGATGGGCGGTCCGTGATCTCTCCCTCAGCATCCCCGCCGGCCGTGTGGTGGCCCTGGTCGGCCCCAACGGAGCCGGCAAGACCACCCTGTTGCAATTGGCGGTGGGGCTCCTCACCCCGGACACCGGCCGGTCCCTGGTCTTCGGCTGGTCGCCGCGGCAACACCCAGCGCTGGTGCTGGCCCGGGTCGGCTTCCTCGCCCAGGACCGCCCTCTGTACCGGCGGTTCACCGTCGCCGAGATACTGTGCATGGGCCGGGAGCTCAACCCGAGGTGGGACCAGCCGATGGCCGAGGAGCGGATGCGCCGGCTGGAGATCCCCCTGGGGCGGCCGGTGGGCAGGCTGTCCGGCGGCCAGCAGGCACAGGTCGCCCTGGCGCTGGCCCTCTCCAAGAGGCCCGAGCTGCTGCTGCTGGACGAGCCCGTGGCCAACCTCGATCCGCTCGCACGGCGGCAGTTCCTCAGCGAGCTGATGGCGGCCGTCGCCGCCGAGGGTCTGACGGTGATCCTCTCCTCCCATCTGATCGCCGACCTGGAACGCGTCGCCGACCATCTCGTCATCCTCAGTGGCGGGCGGCTACAGGTGGCCGGTGACCTGGAACGGCTGCTGCAGGAGCATCGCTGGCTGATCGGGCCGTCGGCGGATGCAGCCCGGGTCGGGGGCACCGTCGTCCAGGCCGGCAACGGGGAGCAGCAGTGCCGGATGCTGGCCCGGGGCTCGCGCATTCTCCCCGGCTGGTCCGCCGAGTTGCCAACGCTGGAGGACCTCGTACTCGCCTACCTCGCCAACCCCGCGGCGGCCTCCCTCCCCACACCCGAGGCGGTACCCGCATGAGCGCGTTCGCCGGGACCACCTGGCTCGCCTGGCGCAACAACCGCGTGCAGGCCGCCATCGGCGGCCTTCTCGCCGCCGGAACCGCGGCCGTGCTGGTGGCGGTGGCGATCACCGTGAACGCGCATCCCACGGCGCCTCAACACACCACCTACTTGGAGGCGGTCCTCGTCGGCGCCCCCGCGGTGGCCGGGGTGTTCTTCGCCGCCCCGCTCCTCGCCGCCGATTTCGAACGCGGCACGCACCTGCTGATCTGGACGCAGGGCATCACGCGCAGGCGCTGGGCGGCCGCCAACCTCGGGCTGCTGATGGGGCTCACCGCCCTGGCCGCCGCCGTCCTCGCGGTGGGCGGCCAGATCTGGCTCGCGCAGCTGCCGCACGGTGTCGAATCCACCTGGAACCTGTATGACCTGCAGGCGCCGCTGGTCGTGGCCGACTCGCTGTTCGCCGTGGCCCTCGGTGCCGCCACCGGAGCCGCGGTGCGCCGCACCGTTCCCGCCATGGGAGCCACGCTCGCGATCTTCATCGCGGTCCGGATCGCCTTTGCTCAGTTGGTGAGGCCGAACCTCCTGCCCAGCGTGACCAGGATGGTGGGCGGCTCGGCGGGGACCTTCGTGACGCCGTCGGGGGCCAACGAGATCGACATAGCCGTTGCGACCGGTCCGCTCGGCCCGAACACGCCGTTCCGCATCGTGTACCAGCCGGCGTCCCACTTCTGGCCGATGCAGGCGATGGAGGCCGGCATCTTCATCGCCCTGGCCCTCCTATTGGTGTGGGTCGCGCTCCGGTTCGCCACACGCGACGGGTGAGGCCGCCGGCTCAGTCGGGCTTGGGGACGAAGTCCAGGGCGACGCAGGGCGCGTCGCCGAGCACCCAGGCGTCGTGGCCGGGCGCTGCTTCGAACGCCTCCCCCGGGCCCCACCGTCACCTCCCGGCCGTCTGCCCCGCGCACCACCATCTGCCCTGCGACCACGTAGCCGATGTGGGCGGCCGAGGTCTCGCCGGTCTGCGGGCCGGCGTGCCGAGACCAGCGCCAGCCGGGCCGGTACACGCCCCTGCCGATGTGCAGCGAGGGCAGATCCACCGTCCAGCGGCGGCTGCCGTCGATGAACTCGCGGGCATCGCCGGCGTCCGCGAAGGCCGCCACGATCACGTCCGCCATGGCCATCCGCCTCCTGCGCCACGGGCTGCTCTCACGCCGCCCCGCGCGATCGTACCGGCGCCGGCTCTCCGGTTGCACCCTGAGCCATCCTGCCCTTGGTCAGGGAAGTTCCAGGGAATCCCCGATGTGGAGCCGCGGTCCCCGCCGGTACCGTCGTCGGCAACCGAACAAGGGCGGCATGCGCCGGCCCGGACACCGTCTGATCGAGGGGACAGAGCGACATGGAGATCCTCCGCAACCTGTGGCGGCGCAAGCTGCGCTCGACGCTGACCATCACCGGCATCGTCATGGGCATCTTCGCCCTCACCACCATGGGCGCCATGGCGGAGCACTTCGACGCCCTGCTCGCGGGCGGCATCACCTACTACGGCAACAGCAGCCAGGTCGCCGACGAGAACTCCTCCAGCGAGTCCTTCGGCGGCGGCTACATGGCCCTCTCCACAATCGAGCAGATCCAGGCGGTCCCTGGCGTGGCCGCCGTCTTCCCCTCCGTCAGCGAGATCGCCAAGCCCGGAGCGGTCAGCGTCGTCAACATGGGCGTGCCCGACTACATCACCAACTACACGCCGGGCTCGAACCAGTACTCCGACTTCAAGATCTCGCTCGCCCACGGCGCGTGGATCAGCAACGCCTCTCGCGGTGAGGTAGACCTGGGGTCGTCGTTCGCCGCCGAGTTCCACGTGAAGGTGGGCGACAGCATCGACCTGCCGGTGCGGCCCGGCGACGCCAAGCCCGACTTCGTCAGCCACGCCTTCACCGTCGCCGGCATCCTTGATCAGACGCTCACCGCGCCCGACAGCGGTGCCTTCATCAGCACCCACGACGCCCAGATGCTGGAGGGTGACAGCCTGCCCTCGGCGCTCAAGGGGGCGGTCGACCCGTACCAGTTGATCTCCGGGGCTGTGGTGTACGGCACGTCCGGGGTGAACCTCGACACCCTCGCCACCCGGATCAACGCCCAGGTGCCGACGGTGCAGGCGACCAAGCCCAGCACCATGGTCAACGCCTTCAAGGCAGGCGGCGACGTCTTCACCATCATGACCACGGCGACGGCACTTCTGGCGCTGATCATCGGCGGCCTGTCGGTCGTCAACACCATGATCATGTCGGTCAGCGAGCGCGTCCGCGAGATCGGCCTGAAGAAGGCGATCGGAGCTCGGACCCACAACATCCTCACCGAGTTCCTCGTCGAGGCCGGGCTCATGGGGCTGATCGGCGGTGTCGTCGGCTACCTCCTGGGATTGGCCCTGACGACGATGCTGAACGGCAGCAACGCCAGCCAGGCGCTGTTCCTGGTCACTCCCGGCCTCACCGCCATCGCCATCGGATTCGCCGTGGCGATGGGAGCCGTCGCCGGCCTGCTGCCCGCCATCCGCGCCGCGCGGATGGACCCCGTCACCGCGCTGCGCGCCCAGTAGGAGGGAGGACACCATGCCGGCACTGCGACTGGAAGGACTGACCAAGCACTACGGGCAGCCGCCCACGACGGTGCGAGCGCTGGACGGGCTCGACCTGGAGATCGAGCAGGGCGAGTTCGTCGCCGCCGTCGGCCGTTCGGGGAGCGGCAAGACCACCATGCTCGACTGCATCGGCCTGCTGATGCGGCCCACCGAGGGCCGCGTCCTGCTCGGCGGTGTCGACGCGGGACGCCTCACCGACCGGCAGCGCGCCGAGCTGCGCAGCCACCGCATCGGCTTCATCTTCCAGGAGTTCAACCTGCTGCCGACGCTGTCCGCCATGGAGAACGTCCTGCTGCCGCTGCGCTACTCGGGCGGCGACCGCGCCGCCGGCCGGCGGCGGGCGGAGGCGCTGCTCGAGGAGATGGGCCTCGCCGGCCGCATGCATCACCGCCCCACCCAGCTCTCCGGCGGGGAGCAGCAGCGCGTCGCCATCGCCCGCTCCCTCATCGGCGAGCCGACGCTGGTGCTGGGGGACGAGCCGATGGGAGAGGTCGACACCGAGACCTCGGCGATGCTGCTCTCGCTGATGCGCCGCATCAATCTTGAGAGCAGCGTCACCTTCCTCATCGTCACCCACGACCTCGACCTGGCGGCGCGCATGGACCGCATCGTGCGCCTGCGCGACGGGCATCTCATCAGCGACGAGCGCACCGTGCATGCGAGTGCCGGACACCACCCCGCCGCAGCCGCTCTGCTGCAGCCATCGACAGTCGGCGAGGCGGCCCTGACCGCGGTCTGAGCCCACTGGCGCGAATCCCCAGAGGCGCCCGCGCCGCAGCGTACTCTTGCCGGCGTGATCGCACCCGACGCAGGCGCCGCGGAGATGGGCAACGCGTCCGCCCCCAACGTTGCCGCGGCGACCCGCCGGCAGAGCCGCACGGCGCGCGTGGCGAGGGGGGCCTGCCTCATCGTCCTGATCGCCGCCGCCGCGGCGGAGTCGGGAAGCGCCGCGCCGCACGTCTGGAATGTCGTGGGCACGGCCGGCGGCGGCACCCCGTTCGCCGTCACGTGCCCAAGCCCGAGCCTGTGCTGGGCGGTCGGCGCCGCCGGCATGGATGCCGATTTTCCAGAGCCCTACATCGAGCGGTACTGGCAGGGCCGGTGGACCGCCGTGGGCGGTCTCGCGACGGAGGCCGGAGGCAGCCTCTCGAGCATCGCCTGCGTGACCGCGGCCGACTGCTGGGCGGTCGGCGCGCCGGGCCTGGGCGCAAAGACCGCCCAACCGATCATCGAACACTTGACCGGCGGCGGATGGAGCGCCGTCAGCGCCCCGAATCTCGGCCCCGCAGCGGGAGGGAATCTGGCCGGCATCGCATGCCTCGGCGCGCAGGACTGCTGGGCGGTCGGCACCGTGGGGTCGGGGAGCGGACCGCTGCGGCCCCTCATCGAACATCTCACGGATGGCGGATGGAGCGTCGCGGCCGGCGTCGGTGCCGGCTCCGCGGCCGGCCTCCTCTATGCCGTCACCTGCTCGGGCGCCGCCGCCTGCTGGGCGGTCGGCGAGGCGGGGGGTGGCGACGGCGTTCTCATCGAGCGCGACGACGGGAACGGGTGGACGGTAGTGAGCGACGGCGTCGCTCGGCTCCCGTCTGGAACTCCGTACATCTCGCTGGAGTCCATCGCCTGCCCCACCGCCACCGACTGCTGGGCGGTTGGCCTGGGCGGCAACGGCCGCGCCGATTGGGGCGTGATCGAGCACTACGCCCAGGGAAGGTGGGTCGCCGACGCGGCCGGCGGGCCGCTGCTGGCCGTCGCCTGCCCCGCGGACGACGACTGCTGGGCCGCCGGGTACGACGGCGGCCACGCCGGCTTCGCCACGTCCGTGGTCGAGCAGTTCACCGGTGGCGCATGGACTGCGGTGAGCGGCCCCGCCGTCGACCCCGGCCCCGGTGGGCGCGTCTTCGCCAGCGGCATCGCCTGCCCCTCGCCAGAGGAGTGCTGGGCGATCGTGGGCTCCGTGGGTACCGACATCTGACGGCCGCCGTGAGCGCCGGCCGCGAATCCTGGGGTACCGTCCTCCCAACCCGCAACGCTCCCCGACGGAGGACGACCATGGCGATCGCGCCCACTCCCGCCGACCATTACCGGAGGTTCCTCAAGGAGGGGGAGCACCTCGCCAGGCCGTTCGGCGCCGACGTGTTCGGACGCAGGGCGGAATCGTTCGCCCGCTTCTTCGGCACGCCGAAGTTCCTCATCGGCCAGACCCTGGTGGTCGCCTGCTGGATCGTCATCAACGCCACCGGGGTCGTCCATTTCGACCTGTATCCCTTCATCCTGCTCAACCTCGGGTTCAGCCTGCAGGCGGCCTACGCGGCGCCGCTGATCCTGCTCGCCCAGACCCGCCAGGCCGACCGCGACAAGTCACTCTCCGAAGCCGACGCGCAGCACCGAGAGGCGGTGGCCGCCGCCTCCCGGCAGGGCCAGCAACTCGAGGTGGAGAGCATCGACATCCTGAGGAAGCTGGTGCAGGAGAACACGGAGCTGACCAAGCAGATCCAGGACCTGACGCGCAAGATCGACGGGAAGATCGTGGCCGCCAACGGCTGAGCCGGGCATCGCCCGCCGGTTACCGCGTCTCGGCCGGCGCCAGCTCCGCGACGAGGCCCAGCACCCGGGAATCGATGTCGTCACGGATGCGGCGCACCACCTCCAGAGGCTGCCCGGCCGGGTCGTCGAGCTCCCAGGTGAGATAGCGCTTGCCCGGGTAGATGGGACAGGCGTCGCCGCAGCCCATGGTGATGACGACGTCGGCGGCCTGCACCGCCTCGCCGGTGAGCGGCTTGGGGAACTCGCGGGAGATGTCCAGGCCCACCTCGGCGACGGCCTGGACGACCGCGGGGTTGAGCCGGTCGGCGGGCTCCGATCCCGCGGAGCGGACGCGCACCCTGCCCTGGGCATGATGGTCGAGCAGGGCGGCCGCCATCTGCGATCGCCCGGCGTTGTGCACGCAGACGAAGAGCACCAGGGGCACGTGCGCCGTTTTGGCTGCGGTCATGGTGGCGTCCTCCTGCGACGGGCTCATGCGGTGTCCTCGGCTGCGGCGCCCCCGGTGGCGAGGACGACGACGGCGGCCGGCGTGGCGGCGGCCCCCGGGTGGAGGGCTCGGATCGCCAGGTAGGCGATGGCGGCACCCCCCAGCTCGGCGGCGATGAACGGGGCCACCGATGCGGGGCTGATGCCGGAGAAGGTGTTGCTCAGCATGCGGGCGACGGCCACGGCGGGATTGGCGAAGCTGGTCGACGAGGTGAAGAAGTACGCCGCGGTGATGTAGGCGCCGACGGCGACCGGAACCGCGGAGGGACGGTGGCTGCGCACCAGCCCGAAGATGACCAGCAGCAGCCCGAAGGTGGCGACGACCTCGCTCAGCCACAGCCCGCCGCCGGACCGCGCGTGGGTGGAGACGGTCACCGCTGGCAGGGAGAACATGAGGTTGGCCACGGCGACGCCGGCGACGGCGCCGCAGAGCTGGGCGGCGATGTAGGCGGGCAGATGACGCCCGCGCAGACCGCCCAGGGCGGCGTCGACGAGCGATACGGCCGGGTTGAGGTGGGCGCCGGAAACGGGTGCCAGGCACCAGATGATGGCGGCCAGGGCGGCGCCGGTCGCCAGTGCGTTCTCCAGCAGCTCCACGCCGCGATCGCCGGGGCTCAAGCGCTGGGCGGCGATGCCCGACCCCACCACGGCCATGAGCAGGAGGGCGGTGCCGATGAACTCGGCGAGCGCCCGCCGCGCGACCTCCCTCACCTCCCCGGCACCTCAGGCGGCCGGCGGCTTGCGGGCCCGGACGAAGGCGCTGACGACCCGCCCACCACCCTCGTGCACGGAGGCCAGGGCCCGTTCGCCGCTGGCACCGGCCACCTGACCGGCGTCCTCCGCCGTGTAGTCGCGGGTCACCTCCAGGCCGACGTCCTGGAAACCGGCAGCGGCGAGCAGGCCGCGGTACGTCTCCTCCTCCAGGGCGCCGGCGAGGCAGCCGACCCAGAGCTCAGTCTGGCGGCGGAGGTCCTCGGGAAGCTGCCCCTGGACCACGACGTCGGAGACGGCGAAGCGGCCGCCCGGTCGCAGCACGCGGAAGGCCTCGCGCAGGACCCTGCCCTTGTCGGCGCTCAGGTTGATGACGCAGTTGGAGATGACCACGTCCACCGAGGCGGCGTCCAGGGGGACGTTCTCGATCGTCCCCTTGAGGAACTTCACGTTGGTGGCCTCTCCCTGCGCGGCGTTGCGCTCCGCCAGTGCCAGCATCTCGTCGGTCATGTCCACGCCGTACGCGAAGCCGGTGGGCCCGACCCGCCGCGCCGAGAGCAGCACGTCGATGCCGCCGCCGGAGCCGAGGTCGAGGACGACCTCCCCGGCCTTCAGCTCGGCGAGGGCGGTGGGGTTGCCGCACCCGAGAGAGGCGAGCACGGCGGCGGGCGGCAGCTCGCCCACCTCGGCCACCGAGTACAGGGCTCGGCTCACGTCCGCCGGAGCGGCGGGGGCGCAGCACCCCGACCCCGCCGCCCCGCCACCGCAGGCCGTGGCGGAGCCGTCGGTCGTCGGCACCGATTCGGCGATGACGCCCTGGCGGGTCACCGCGTTGGCGGCGGAGGCGTAGCGCTGGCGGACCGCCTCCCGAACCATGTCCCCATCGGTGGTGTCGATCACATCGGCCCCCATCAGCGTCTCCTCGTATCGATGCCCGTCGATCTCTTGGCGGCAGGATAGCGGCTCACATCGATGGTTGTCAATGCGTACAATGATGGCATGCCCACCGCCGCGGACCACCTCGCCACCGCGATCCCGCTGCGCACCCGGGGATGCTGCCAGCCGGTGCCGCCCCCCTCGAGCACTCCGACGCCGAGGAGTGCGCCGCCATCTTCCGGGCGCTGGGGGACCCGACACGCCTGCAGATCATCCACATGCTGGCCGAGACGACCGAGCCGGTCTGCGTCTGCGACCTCACGGCGGCGTTCGCCCTGGGTCAGCCGACCATCAGCCACCACCTGGCGAAGCTTCGCGAGGCGGGCCTGATCACCTCCACCCGCCGGGGCATCTGGACCTTCCACCAATTGAACCCCGGGATGTCCGAACCGGCCCGCGAGGTGGTGTCGCTCCTCCGCTGAGCCAGTCCTCGGACCGCCCCCAGGGGGCTCAGACCGCGGCGGGGACGGACACCCCCACGCCGCCCCGGGTCGAGCCGCCGAACCGCACCTTCTCGGTGGCGATGTCGAGCGGAGCCATCCGCTCTCTCATGTCCGGGGTGAGCAGGGCGGCGGGGACCAGCCAGCAGACCTCGAACTCGAGCCCGTCGGGATCGTGAGCGTAGAGGGCCTTGGTGGTGCCGTGGTCGGTCGCCCCCACCAGGGCGTCGCGCTCCGCCAGGCGGCCCGAGATGCGCTCCAGCTCGTCCAGGGTGTCCACCTCCCAGGCGATGTGGTACAGGCCGACGGAACCGCGGCCGGCGGCGGATGCGGCGGCCCCCGCCCCCACCTCGAAGAGGCCCAAGTCGTGGTCGTTGGTGCTGCCCGGCGCCTGGAGGAAGTAGGCGCGCGAGCCCAGCTGCATGACGACCGTGAAGTCCAGGACCTCCCGGTAGAAGGCAGCGGTGCGGGTGGCGTCCCTGACGTAGAGGACGGCGTGGTTCATGCGGGTGATCGGCACTGTTCCGGGCTCCTTGATCCGCCGGGCGACGGGGTCCGCCGCCTCTCGGCCTCTCCAGGCTAGCAGACAATGATTGAAACCTCAACCATGTGCTATGCTGCCGGCGATGGCCGCGCCCAGATGGTTGAACGATGACGAGCAGCAGACCTGGCGCACCTTCCGCGAGATGCTCATCCGCCTCGACGAGGCCCTCGACCGCCAGTTGGAACGCGACTTCGGGCATGCCCCACGCGTACTACATGATCCTGGCCATGCTCTCCGAGGCCCCCGGCCGGTCACTCCGGATGAGCCAGCTGGCCGCGGTGAACAGCTACTCGCTGAGCCGCCTCTCCCACGCCGTGGCGCGCCTCGAGGAGAGGGGTCTGGTGCGCCGCGAGGACTGCCCCACCGACCGGCGCGGCGCCATCGCCGTCCTCACCGACGCCGGCTGGGACGTCCTCGTGGCCGCGGCGCCGGGACACGTCGGCGAGATCCGCCGCCGCCTCTTCGACCCCCTCACCGCCGAGGAGTCGGCGATGCTCGGCACCATCTCCTCCAAGGTGGCCCAGGCCGTCAAGGCGCCGGTCTGACGCCCGCTCCGTCGGCCAGGGGGGCGACCGGGGCGCTGTCGGCGCCGGGCTCCAGACGGTGGAAGCCGAGTCGGCGGTGCAAGGTGGCCAGCGGGCGCGGGGCCCACCAGTTCCAGCGGCCGAGAAGAGCCATCACCGAGGGGACGAGGAGCGCCCGGACGATGCTCGAGTTCGATGAGCACGGCCAGCGCCCCGGCGAGGCCGATCTCCTTGAGGATCACGGTCTTGGAGAGCACCAGCGCCCCCACGGCGATGCAGAAGAGGACCGCCGCGGAGGTGACCACACGGCCCACGCGCTGCAGCCCCAGCGCCACCGCCTCGCGGGTGGAGAGCCCGCTCCGATACCCCTCGCGGATGCGCGCGAGCAGGAAGACGCCGTAGTCGGTGGAGAGGCCGAAGGCGAGGGCCCCGGAGAGCAGCGGCACCATGAGGTTGATGGCGCCCTGGGTGGGGAAGCCCAGCAAACCGCTGAGATAGCCGTCCTGGAAGACGAGGACGAGGAGTCCCAGCGTGGCTCCCAGGGTCAGCGTGTTCATGATCAGCGCCTTGACGGGGAGCACCACCGACGCCGTCATGATGAAGAGGATCACCAATGTCGTCGCCGCGAGCAGGATGGCGGCCCCGAGCAGGTGCGAGACGACGCTCGCCTGGAAGTCGATGAAGCTGGCGGTGTAGCCGGTCTCCTTCATGGGGAACGGCGCGGGGAGCCGTGCCACCGCCTTGGCCGCGTTCTGGGAGCTGGTGGAGACGGCCGACCCGCCGGCTAGCGTGGCGTCGACCTCCCAGAGGTTTGGCCCCAGTTCGGTGGGCTTGGCAACGGCGACGACGTCGTGCACCTGAGCGACGGATGCGGCGTAGGTGTCGAGCTGTGGCGCCGCCGCCGGCCCCGCCGTGATGATGAGCTGCAGCGGCGCCGCGCCCAGCTCGGTGTAGCCGGCGATCAGCACGTTGTCCACCTGCACCGACGGCAGGCTGGCCGGCAGGCCCTTGATGGAATAGCCGATGAAGCTGACGCCCAGGCCCGGGCTCCCTACCGCGAGGAGCATGACGGCGACGACCAGGGCCACCCGCAGCGGCCGGTGCATCACGGTGCGGGCCAGCTTCGCCCACCAGCCGCTGTCGGCGCCGTCCACCGAACCCCGCCGGCGCAGCACCGACAGCGAGTCGATGCGCGGCCCGAGCAGCGCCAAGACGCTGGGCAGCACCACCACGGCGGCGACGGCCGAGGCGATGGTGACGATCATCCCGGCGAGGCCCATCGAGGAGATCGAGGTGATGGGGAAGAGCAAGAGGGCAGCCAGCGCGCAGGTCACCGTCGACGCGCTGAAGAGCACCGTCCGCCCAGCGGTGTTCAGCGTCCTGGTGAGGGCTTCCAGACCCGGTCCGCTGGCCCTCATCTCCTCGCGGTAGCGGGAGACGATGAGCAGGCTGAAGTCGATGCTGAGGCCGATGCCCAGGGCGTAGACAAAGTTGAGGGCGTAGACGGAGACGCTGCCCAGGCTGGTGGCGACGAGCAGCGCGATCGTGGTCAGGCCAACGCTGACCAGGGCGCCGAAGAGGGGCAGCAACCCAGCGACGACGCTGCGGAAGAAGATGACCAGCAGCACCAGCAGGATGGGGATGGCGATGGTCTCGGCCAGACGGAGATCGGTGAGGCTCTGGTCGCTGCCCTGCGCGTCGAGGGCGGTCGCCCCACCGAGGACCACGTGGCCGGCAAGGAGCGGATCGCTGTCGATTGCGGCCTGGAGGGCGTGCACCGCCGACACCTCCTTCACCGGCCGAAGGCTGGCCACCACCACGGTGCTGAGACCGTCGTTGGCGACCATGGCCGGGTCGTGCGCCGTCCAGGCGTCGCTCACCTCGGCGACCTCGGGACGCTCCGCGAGGACGCGGACGGTCTCGGTGACCACGGCGGGGGGCGCGGCGCCGAGATCGGCGGGGGCACCCAGGCGCACCAGGATGGTGTAGCCCTCCTCCGCGTCGACGCCGGTCGCGTGTCGCACCTCGGACTGGGCCAGGGCGCTCGCCGACGTCGGGTCGTCGTACTGCGAGAGGCTGTCGTTGAGGCGGCTGGAGACGATCCCGGAGAGGCCGAGCCCGAAGGCGGTGAGGACGAGGAAGCTGACGAGGAGGCGCCACGGATGGCGGGTGGCGAGGCGGGCCAATCCGGTCATCCAGGTCTCCCCTGTCTCGGACGGCGCCGGGGATCACCTCCCCGCCCGGCCGCCCACGGCCGCTGCTTACAGTGTAAGGTACTGGTGATCCGAACCGTACAACGGACGTGCCGGGGGGCGCAACTCCCCCGGGACGGGGTGGACCTGGGTGACCGATTCGACCGGGCAGCGGGAGGAGCCCGAGAGGCAGCCGCTGACGCGGCGCCGCATCCTCGGCGCGGCCCTCGCCCTGGCGGACGCGGAGGGCCTGGAGGCGCTCTCCATGCGCCGGCTGGGCACCGCGCTGGGCGTCGAGGCGATGAGCCTGTACCACCACTTTCCGGGCAAGCCGGCCCTCCTCGACGGGCTGGTCGCGACGGTGCTGGGCGAGGTGCCCCTGCCGGAGGTGACGCCGACCGGGTGGGAGGACGCCGTCCGCCGCGGCTTCACCGCCTTCCGCC
Source organism: Candidatus Dormiibacterota bacterium (assembly GCA_963808125.1). Lineage (GTDB taxonomy): Bacteria > Chloroflexota > Dormibacteria > Aeolococcales > Aeolococcaceae > CAWEEP01. The sequence continues at coordinate 9,060 of CAWEEP010000031.1, read as the reverse complement.
AGGTCCTCCTCGCCCATCCGGCGCTCGTCCCCCTCATTGCGACCCGGCCGCCGACGCAGCGCGAGAGCCTGGCCGCCGCGGCCCGCGCCTTCGCCATCCTCGACGCCGCGGGTTTCGAACCCCACGAGGCCGCCTCGGCGTGGACGACCCTGCTCGCCTTCACCTTCGGCTTCGTCCAGTGCGAGATCGGCGGCATGGGGGAGACGACCCGGGGCGCCGCCATGCTCAGCCTCGTCGAGGAACTGCCCGGGCCCGACTTCGCCGCCTTCCGCGCCACCCATTCCCGCGTCGAGGACTGGGACGGGGACGTCGAGTTCGCCCGCGGGCTGGACGTCCTGATCTCCGGCCTCCGCGCCCGGGTCCAGGGCTCCGCCGGCTGAGACGTCCCGCGGCGCGCGGGCCGGGGTCACCTCCGGGTGTCACCCCCAGTTCTCCCCCCGCGCCCTATGATATCGGTCAATGGCAAACATACGTTCGTATCACGAGTGGGGTCACGGCCTGCACGGCGGGACGCGCGGCATCCGGCTCGTCACCCTCCTGGACAACGACTACCCGGCCAATCTCCGGCGCCTCCCCCACCCCCCACCGCTCCTCTTCTGCCGGGGACAGGTGCTGCCCGGCGACGCCTGGGCGGTGGCGGTGGTGGGGACGAGAACGCCAGGTCCCGAAGGCCTGCGGCGGGCGCGGCGCTTCTCGGCCTCGCTGGCGCGGCGCGGGGTGACCGTCGTGTCCGGGCTGGCACGCGGCATCGACACGGCGGCGCACGAGGCCGCCCTGGATGCGGGCGGCCGCACCATGGCCGTGCTCGGCTGCGGCATCCGCCGCGTCCACCCACCGGAGAATGCCGGCCTCGCCGAGCGCATCGCCGCCCGGGGAGCCGTGGTCTCGCAGTTCCTCCCCGACACGCCACCCTCGGCGCCCACCTTCCGGCTGCGCAACGCGGTGAGCGCCGGGCTGGCGCTGGCGTCGCTGGTCGTCGAGGCGGGCCCGATGTCGGGGGCGCGCCTGCAGGCGCGCCTGTCCCTGGAGCAGGGACGGGGGGTCATCCTCCTCGCCAGCCTGGTGGCGGAGCAGGAGTGGGCGGCGGGCTTCCTCTCCCACCCCGGGGTGGACGTCATCGACGATAACGCGGACGCCGACTCGATCATCGCCCGCCTGCGCTCCGCGCAGAGTGGGGCGGGCCAAGGCGAGGGTGATACCCAGCTCGCGCTCGCCCTCGAGGCACGGCCATGACGGAGGCGGACGTTCGGGCGGCGCCGGTGGGGCCCGCATGTGGGTCCGACGGGTGGCGCCCGCTGCGCGCCTGACCCCGGACCCTCGCGCGTGGTACAACCGGCGGCCGCAATGCCGTTCCCACTGAGTGCCGGATCCCGCGGCGGCGTGGCGCTCACGGATCGGGACGTGGCGCTCCTGCGCTTTGCGGTGCGCCACGGAATGGTCGGCCCGGGGCAGATCGCGGCCCGATTCTTTCCCAACGCGGACGCGGCGGGGCGGCGGATCCGGGCGCTCCGACGCGCCGGACTGCTGCGCAGCGATCGGGTGCTCGCCGGCCTCCCCGGCGTCGTGCGCGCCACGCCGGCGGGAGCCCGCCGCGCCGGCTGCGACCTCCCCGCCGCCTCCCTCGACCTGGCCCGCGTCCGCCACTCCCTGGCCCTGGTGGACCTGTCGGAGGAGTTGCTGGCGGGGCATCCGGGGAGCATGTGGACGGCGGAGCGCGAGCTGCGCCGCGATCGAATGCGCGCCTCACTCGCCGGTGAGCGGGGGGAGCGACGACGCCGCGTCCCGGACGGTCTGCTGACGCTGCGGGACGGCCGCCGTGTCGCGGTCGAACTCGACCTGACACCGAAGCGCTCAGCCCGGCTCGACGCGCTCGCCGGCGCGTACGCGGTGGACCGCGAGGTGGACACCGTCTGGTGGTACCTGCCCAGTGACAGCGCGGCCCGACGGATGGGCGCGCTGGTGGCGGAGCGTGGCCTCGAGCACCTCATCGAGCCCCGGGTGCGTCGCGTCGAGCGCAGGCCCTGAGCTGTCGCGGTGCCTCAGTGGCCCGATGCGATCTGGCCGATCTTGAGCGCGAGCATGAGCATTGCCACCACCAGGTAGACGCGCAGGGCGAGCATACCGGTGAGCTGGGTCCGTGACCACGCCGGCGGCTTGAGGGTGTTCAGCGGCGGCATGCGCCAAACCTGACGGTCGCCCGCAACCGAGCGCTGGCGCTCGGGATCCGCGGCGTGCCGCCGCCGCGATCCGAGCGCCATCCCGAGGAGGCCAACGACGCCGATCAGCACCGTGACCCCGGTGAAGAGGCCCAGCGGCATGTTGGGGAAGATCGTGGTGACGGTGAGGATGAGCGAGAGCAGCACCAATACCGAGACGATCACCGTCGCGGCCACGTTCTGCTTGAAGGAGTTGACCCAGGGACCGAGCACCTCGGCGTCGTTGCAGAGCAGGAGGAGGAAGACGATGGCGGCCGGCAGCAGCAGGCCGGCGAGCACCTGGACCCCGGTCGTCATCAGGCCGAGCGGGGCGCCGGGGATGAGCACGATGGCGGCGGCGACGAGGATGAGGACGACGAAGCTGAGATAGAAGCCCTTGGCGTCGCGCACGCTGCGGTGCAGCGAGTGGCGCAGCCCGAACATGTCCCCCAGCGCGTACGAGGTGGCCAGCGTCACCGCGGAGGCTCCGATCACCGACGCATTGACGAGGATGATGGCGAAGATCGCCCCGGACGCCGAGCCGACCTGATGGCTGAGCCCCCGGGCCACGGTCAATCCTGACCCGAACTGGCCGGCGAAGCCGCTGTGCGAGAAGGCGAACGCCGTGCCCACCATGAGCGCCGCGGCGCCGGCGACGGTCAGCACGGCGCCGATGGAGGTGTCAGCGAGCTCGTATTTGAGCCACCTGGTGGTGATCCGCTTGTCGATGACGTTCGACTGCTGGAAGAAGAGCTGCCAGGGGGCGATGGTCGTCCCCACCACGGCGATGATGAAGAGGACCGAGGTGGGGGTGAATCCGCCCTTGACGCCGGGTTCGACCAGGCCCGTCAAGATGGGGCCGGCCGTGGGATGGGAGAGCGCCGCCAGGGGGAACATCAGCAGGCTGGTGACGATGAACACGAACATGAATCGCTCCCAGCGCTGGAAGCTCCCGGTGGCGACCATGGCGAGGAGACCGAGGCCCACGATCGGCACCGATGCCAGCGGCGTCACCCCGAAGTATCGGAGACCGAGGTCCACGCCGATGAACTCGGTGACGAGGGTGAGGAAGTTGAGCAGGACGAGGTCGGCGACCTCGAAGGCCGCCCAGACGGGTCCGAACCGCGCCTTGATGAGCCGGGCGTGGCCGACGCCGCTCACCGCCCCGAGGCGCACCACCATCTCCTGGGCGATGATCAGGGTGGGCACCAGCAGCACGAGAACCCAGAGCAGGCTGGCGCCGTAGTCCTGGCCGGCCTGGGCGTACGTGGCGACGCCGCCGGCGTCGTTGTCGCCAACCATGACGACGAGCCCGGGGCCCATGATCGCCGCCAGCGTCAACAGGCGGCGCGACCACTGGCGCGGGCGGTTGGCGTCATAGGCGGGGACGGTGCCGAGCGCGCCCCGAATCGGGCCCTCATGGGACGGATCCAGGACAGCGGAGCCCGGCGGCGCGTGCCGGTGCTCTTCCTCGGACATCTCTGGCCTCCTGGCGCTTTCGTTAACGCTCGATGTTCCGAGCGCACGCCGCGGAGGCCGCTTGCGGGTTTGCTAGAGGCTCACGACGGGCGCGTTGAATGGCGGGCCTGGCGGTCCACTTGAACCGTCCATGCGCACCTCCACAAACTGCTGATCGAGGCCTTCTGGGAAACCGGGGTCGTGGGGCCGGAAGGCATCGGAAACCGCGCCACAGCGCGCCCGTATACTACCAAGGTGAGCCTTCCAACTCCCTTCGAACGCCCGTCACGACGAACCGCAGGCCGGTAGAGATGTCGTCCACCGCCGGCCCGTTGACGCGCCGCCCCCGACAACGGGTGCGGCGCCTGCTGACAAACCGCTTCGTCCAGGCGTCGCTCATCTCCCTGGCGAAACTTCGCAAGCTCTCCCCCACCGACGAGGAGGGTCGGGGGGCCGGACGCCTGGTGGATGTGGTGGTCCGCTGGACGGGCAGTGAGCCGTACCCGCTGGTGACGGGCATCGTCCTCCAGGTCGGGGACCGGCAGGTGTTCCAGCCGGTGGCGAACATCATCCGGTTGGATTCGCGAGCCGTCGTCGTCCGCAAGCTGGAGTCCGGTGCCTCCGGCTTCGAACGCCGCGAAGGTGAGCTCCGCCTGGTGCAGGACGTTTTGGGGCGACAACTGGTCGACGTCGACGGCGTCAAGGTGCTCCGCGCCGACGACCTCTTCCTGGCCCCCGTGCTGGGAAAGCTCCAACTCGTCGGCGGGTCCGGCGGGAGCCGGGGCGGGCTGGGACGTTTGCTCCCCGGCGCCGCGGGCAGGGACCACCGCCTCGTCGACTGGTCGGCGGTCCACCCCTTCGGCGACCCCGGCTCGGAACTGCGCCTCCAGGTCCCCAACGAGGGCTTGCGGCGCCTGCGCCCCGGCGAGCTCGCCGACCTCCTGGAGGATCTGGACCAGCCCGCCCGCGACGAGCTGACGACGACCCTGGACCCGGAGCGGTCGCCGACGCCCTCGAGGAGATGGAGCCGGACGAGATCGAGGAGGTGATCCGCAACGCCTCCCCGAAGCGCGCCGCCGAGATGATCGAGGCGATGGAGCCGGACGAGGCGGTGGATGTTCTCCGCGACATGGAGCGGCCCGAGGCCGACGCGATCCTGGCCAACGTCCCGGTGGACCTCGCCCGCCAGCTCACCGGGCTGCTCGGCTACCCAGAGACCATGGCCGGCGGCTTCATGACCACGGCGCTGGCCAAGGTCGTGCCCACCGCCACCGTCGCCGAGGTGCGCCGGCAGCTCGCCACCCAGAAGGCTCACAGCGCCGACATCGACTCGGTGGCCGTGGTCGACACGGAGGGTCGCATGCTGGCGGACCTCCCCCTCTTCGATATTCTCGTCGCCGACAACTCCACCCGCATCGGCGACCTCATGCCGGACACCCGACCGGTCACCGTCCACCCGGAAGCGTTCCTGGACGAGGTGGTGGACCGCCTGACCGACGCCCGCGCCTCCTCCGTGGTCGTCGTCGACCCTGAGGGCAGGCCGCTGGGCCGCGTCCTCGCCGACGACGTCATCGACGCGCTGAAGGAGGGCGGCCTGAGGCTCAAGCTGCCCTGGCTGTTCCACTGACCGGTTCGATCGGAAGGGGCTCCGTCTCGCCGGACACGCGGTTGACGGCCGGAGCGAATCCAGATCCTTGCGGAGGCACGACCTGACATGCGCATCCTGGTGACCGGTAGCAGCGGCTTCCTCGGGCGTCACGTTGCCCGGTTCCTCGCCTCCGACGGCGCCCACGACGTCACCGGCTTCGACCTGCGGCCGTCTCCGGACGGCAGCCTCGCCACCCTCGAAGGGGATCTCTGCGACCCCGGCGCCGTCCGCGAGGCCGTCCGCGGCACGGACGCGGTGGTGCATTTCGGGGGTGTGGGCGACATCTACCTCGCCACCGAACGGCCCGAGCTGGCCGCTCAGGCCAATGTCGTGGGCACCACCAACGTCGCCGTCGCCGCGGCGCAGGCGGGGGCCCGCGTCGTCTACGCGTCGACCTGGGAGGTGTACGCCCCACCCGTCTCGGACCCCGTCGACGAAGGCCATCCCTGCCGCCCCGGCCACATCTACGGCGCGACCAAGTTGGGCGGCGAGCACGTCCTGCGCGCCCTCCACGAGCACGACGGCCTTCCCGTGGTCATCCTCCGGCTCGGCACCGCATACGGTCTGCAGATGCGGCCGAACACGGTGTTCAGCCGGTTCGCGGACGCGGCGCGGGACGGGCGGCCCCTCATGGTGCAGGGCTCGGGGCTGCAGTGGCGTCAGTTCACGCACACCTCCGACATCGCCAGGGCGGTGGTACTGGCCGCAGCGTCCGAGATTGGCGACGCCACGCTGAACATCGTCGCCGAGGAGCTGGTGACCATCCGGGCACTCGCCGAGACGGTGGCCGACCGGTACGGGGCGACCGTCGCCTTCGCGCCGGAGCGAAGCGGCGACCCGCCCTCGGCGAGGATCACCTCGGCGGAGGCTGCCCGCACCCTGGGGTGGCATGCCGAAGTCGCCTTCGACGCCGGTCTCGCCGAGCTGCTCGACGATCTCGACGCCCGGAGCCGGGGCGCGACGGGCTAGCCGCCGTTCCTGTGCCGGAAGGGCCGCCCGGCGCGGATGGCCCTGGCAAACCGTAAGTCGTCGAGCAGGCGGATCGCGCGGCGGTTGCGGTAGGCGGCCAGCAGGCTGCGCACCCCGGCGAGTTCAGCCCGGATCACTTTCAGATCGCCGACGTCCCCCTCGCGAACCCGCTCATCCTGAAAGGTTGCCACCACACGGTCGCCGAACTCCGACCGCGCGTCGCCGGCGCGGACCGGGGGGACGTCGCCCAGGGCGGCGGCCACCCTGCGGAGGAAACCCTTCCAGTTCGCGTCCGCGCGGGCACCGGCGGCCGCCCGCCGCGCCAGATCCCTCAACTCGACCGGCGTGTCGAGAAGCCGGCCGGCCTCCTCGGCCAGGCGGTCCAGGTCACTGACGAGCACCGCGCCGGCACCATGATCGCGCGCTGTGACAAAGGGATTCGTGTCGAGGGCGATCGGCACCGTGCCGACGGCCCGGGCCTCCCGCTCGACGCGCGACATCCCCTCCACCCGCGACGGCCACGGAAGGATCCGGGCCGGCCCCAGCGCCGCGGACAGCGAGTACCCCGGACGGAACGGGACGGAGAGCACCGAAGCCCGCGGCAGGCGCGTGGCCACCTCCTGCGCCAGGGGGAACCAGCGGTTCGCCTCCACGAGAGCGATGTCGACGCTCTTGGCGGGCGGATCGGGGAAGGGCACCGGGGTCCCGGTGCCGATCCGGGTGACACGGACACCGGCCCTCCGTCCTGCCTCGGCGATGCCGTACGCCGCGCTCCACAGGGTGAGGCCGAGCTCGTCCATGGCCCGAAACGAGGCCGAGGTGCCCACGGTGGAGGCGTCGACGGTGAGCAGGTCCGGAGCAGACCAGCCGGCCAGGAACGACCATCCGCAGAGACCGGGAGGCCCGAGGAGCAGAACCACCGGCCGGGCGCCGGACAGGTGACAGGTGAGGTAGAGGTCGGACGGTGGCAGCCCCTCCGGCAGGATCACGACCTCACCCGGGTCAGGGCGGCGCGGCGGCAGTCCCACGATCGGCCGGGCGCCCGCGGCCTCCGTGATGGTGGCAAGCACGGAGGCGCTGAGCTCGCCGCGCAGCTCGACCTGGACGCCGAGCGCTGCGAGCGCCGTGGCCAGCTCGTACAGCGATCGCTCCCCTCCGCTGATGCCGTCGCGATCGTTGCGGAGCACCAACTCCGGGAGTTCGAGGAAACCGCGCCCTCCCCCCAGCGAGCAGACGGACACCTTGGGACCAGACAACCCCATCGCCCACCATGAATCAGTTGACGGGCCGCCCATGATAGGCACCGGGTGACGGATCGCGGTCGGGACGGTCGACCGCCGGGGCGACGTGAAGCCCGCTACTCCTGGCCGCCCCCATGCGGCGCGATGTCACGGACGTCCGCCTCGGGGTGCCTCTGGCCGTTTGCTCGTGCCAGATGAGCCAGCCGGGTGGCGACGCGCCCTCCCATGGGCACCCGCCGGATCACGCTCCGCAACCGTTCGACCCGCTCGTGGTCGCGCCGGAACTGGGCCAGCTCCGCGGTGAGCAGGTTGAAGCTCTCGTCCCTCAACTCGACATGGCGCCGGAGCTCCGCCAACTCGGTCGCCTGGAGGGCGAGCTGCTCGTCCTTCGCGGTCAGCTCACGGGCGAACTGCCCCAGGGTTGCGGCCTTCAGGTCCAGCTCCTGGCAGGCGGCGTGGAACTGAAGTCGCAGCGCCTCCGCTTCGGTGGGCTGACGGGAAGCCGTCCGCTGCCGCCGGCCGGGGCTGGGTGGCGGCAGCGGACGCTCGGCAGTCCGCTTCGCTGCCGCGACCACCGCCTCCTCGAGCCGACCCGGGGCCGGCCACGGCTCGTACCCGCCCAGGGCACCGCCCCACTTCTCGACGAAGTAGCGTCGCGAGCGGCCCGCGACCATCAGGCGATGCGCCATATCCGTGCTGGCCCCCTCGTGATGGCGGACGCGCGCGCCAGCCGCGCAGACGGTCCGGAAGCCGTGAGCGCGAAGGGAAAGGCAGAGGTCGACATCCTCGTAATAGCCGGGGTAAAAGTTCTCATCGAAGCCACCGACCGCCTCCCAGCCGACGCGCGTGACGAGGAGGGCACAGGCGGAACAGTAGTCGACGTCAGGGTGCCCTCCCGTCGCCTGTGACGGAGGCGGTGAGCCCCTCCCGAGGCGATGCGTCTCGCCGTTGCTCCACAGAACGCAGCCGGCCTCTTGCAGCACGCCGTCGAAGCTCACGGACGATCCGCCCACGGCACCGATCCGCTCATCGCCTGCCACGACCGAGAGAAGCGCCGCCAGCCAGCCGGGTTCGACCTCGATGTCGTCGTTGAGGAACACCAGGTGCCGTCCGCGGGCGAACCGCGCACCCCAGTTGCATCCGCCGGCGAAACCCAGATTCACCGGTGAGGACACCAGCACGATGTCCTCGCGACCGCGGAACTGGGCCAGGCCCTCTGCCGGCGTGCCGTTGGCGACGACGACGATCTCCGGCCCCGACACGCCTTCCAGCCGGGAGAGGGAGGACAGGCAGGGCAGGAGCAGGTCGGCGCGGTCGAGGTGGGGGATGATGACCGAGACTTCTGGATCGCGAGGGACACGACGGCCCCGCCGAACCAAAGCGCTCATCGGCGAAAGCTAGCAGATGCCGACTCGCGACAGCGACAGCCCACGAGATCACTCGGCGGTTGACGGCCGCACTGGCCGACGTGGCGCACCGCCCCTCCCTCAGAATCCATCCCGGGCGACGGCCCGGAGGCCATGCCATCCGCCAGACCACCACCCACCGG
>CAWEEP010000030.1:0-46715 GCA_963808125.1 Candidatus Dormiibacterota bacterium | reverse complement strand
ATCGCCGGGCTGAGCCGTGAGGCGGTGGACACCGCCACCCGGTCAGGGCGCCTCCCCATGCTCGAACGCGGTCTGCACTGGTCCCCCCATCTGGACGAGCTGGAATCCGCCGCCGCGTCCGCCTATCCCGCGGCTTCCTGAGCCGTCAGGCCGACCTGCTCGGCACTCATATCCCAAAGCCGGCGGGCGGCGTCCATGTCCTGTGCGGCGGGGCTGGGGGTCTTGCTGCGCATGTTCGCGAAGTACCCGCCGCTCTCCGGCGACATATCGGCGGCGCAGACGAGCCAGACGAGGGTGTCCGCACCTTTGCGCGTGCTGCGCGCGAACGGCCGGGCCAGCGTCATGCCCACGCGCATGGGCCAGCCGTTGTTCTTGTTGAAGCCGCTCGCGACGAAGCCCGGATGGAAGCAGTTCGCGGTGACGCCGCTCCCCTCCAAACGCCGTGCCAGCTCCTTGGTGAACAGGATGTTGGCGAGCTTGGTCTCCCCGTAGCGGGCGAACCCGATACCTCGGTAGCCGCGGTCGGCGTTGACGTCGTCGAAGGGGATGTGCACCCCCCGGTGGGCCATGGAGCTGGTGGTGACGATGCGGGCCGGGGCACTTCCCTTGAGGCGGTCCAGCAGCAGATGGGTGAGCAGGAAGGGGGCCAGGTGGTTGACGGCCCAGGTCAGCTCGAGGCCGTCCGCCGTCAGGCGGCGCCGCGCGTTGATGGCGCCTGCGTTGTTGATCAGCACGTCGATGCGGGGCAACCGTGTGAGGATGTCGGCGGCGAGCTGACGGACGGACGACTGGGAACTCAGCTCAGCGAGGAGAGCGTCGACCTCGGTCCCGCTGCCACCCGCGGCGATGATCGCCTCGATCGCCTCGGCGGCCCTCCTCTCACTGCGCGCCACGATGGTGAGCTGAGCCCCCCGGCGGGCCAGCTCGCAGGCGGCGGCGAGCCCGATCCCCCGTGTGGCCCCGGTGATCACGACCGTCTTGCCGGCCACTCCGGCCCAGTCAGACATCGCGCTTCCCTCCTGATGGGGCGAGGCTGTGGATTCGGGGTCTCACGTTCGCACGCCGATGCTGACCTTGACCGCGGCGTGGACCTGCGGCTGGGCAGCGGTGCGAAACGCCCGGCGCCACTCCGCGAGCACGAATCGGTGGGTCAGCCACCGCCGCCAGGGTACCTCTCCGCTCGCGAGAAGGCTCAGTGCTGTATCGAGATCCTGGCGGCGGTAGCCGTTCGACCCCACCACCGCGACCTCCTTGAAGTACGCCAGGGTTCCCTGGAACCGCCGAGCGCGGCCGACGCCCACACGGACCACCGTCCCACCGGGGCGGACCAGCGCCAGGGCGAGCTCCAGGGTCGCCGCGCTGCCGACCGCGTCGACCACCGCCGCCGCCCCTCCCGAGATGAGCCACGGGGCCCCCCCGCCAGGGCCGGCTCAGCCGTCCCCCAGCCGCCTCCGCCACGGCGGGCACGGCGTCCCGCGGCCGATGCGGCAGCGCCCGCCCCCCGACCTCCTCCACGAGTTCTCGCTGGTACGCCCAGGCGGTGCTGACCAGGACACGATGCACGCCCAGATGGCGCAGCGAGGCGGCGACGGAGAGCCCGACGGTGCCGGCGCCGAGGACGACCACGAGGTCATCCGGCGACCCTCCAGACCCCCCGGCCGGGCCGCTAGGCCACGCCGTCGCTCGCCGGGCCGCGTGGAGCCCGACCGCCAGCGGATCGGCGAGGACCCCGGCCCGGGCCTCGAGGCCGTCGGGGAGTTGGTGGAGTTGGGAGCCGTGGGCGACCATCGCCGTCGCCATGCCTCCGGGGAGCCCGCGGATGTTGCCGGTGTGGATGCCCGATCCGTCCACGCCCGGGATGGGCTCCCCCACGTGGAGGCACAGCGGGATCATGCCGTCGCCGCAGGCGGGGCACTCGACCTCGAGCCGCCGCGCCGAGCATCCAAGCCAGGGGTTGACGACGACCGTGGTGCCCGGGTCGAAGCCGGCCGTCCCCGCCCCGGTGATCCGGGCGACGATCTCGTGACCCATGACGTGGGGGAAGGACACCAGCCCGGAGAGTGGATTGTCCCAGTCCGCCTGGAGCGTTGCCTCGGTGACGTCGCTGCCGCAGACCCCGGTGAAGCGGGGTTCGAGGGTCAGCCATCCGTCCGCGGGCGGCCGTGGGTCGGGCATCTCCCGGAGGCTGAGCGGGCCGTGCCACGGCACCGCCGCCCCCGGCCGGAGGCGGCTGAGGGCGCCGCCCACGGCGAGGCGCCCGGGGCTGGGATCGAAGACCAGGCCTAGCATGGCGGGCTCGGCGGCGGACGGTGGCGGTCCACCCGGGGAACGGTAGGCGACCGGGACGCCCCCCCGCTCGCCGGCCGCCTCCACTGCAGTCGAAGGGCCTCACCGTGATTGCAGTCGGAGGGCCTCGTCGGGAGCGCGCAGGGTGCCATCAGCCACCCGGGGGGGTCCCACGACTGCAGTGTGGCGATTGTCCGCGACTGGGCCCTACGACTGCAGTCGCGAGGGTTCTTAGGGGGTGGTTGCGACTGGGGCTGGTGGAGGGTTCGCGCGCCAGCCGGTCCGGCCCTCGCGCCTCTGTCTTTCGTCGTCACGGACTCTCGTCAGGCCGTATCCGCCTTTTCACAGGGCCCATGTGATGATGCGCCCGTCCAATGCCCCGCAACGGCAGCGTGATCGGCAAGGTCGCGCGGATGCGGGACCCGGGGAAACCGCCAGCGTGAACGTCCTGCAGACATTGTGGCCGACACCGCCGCGACCCGGGTGGAGCTCCAATCCCGGTGCTGGCGGCTGACATGGCCGATCCCATCGCCACCGAATTGGGGAGCCGGCCAGATGGCCCTCCTCATCCCGGTCGCCACCGAGACCTACGCCGTGCCGCTCGGCACCGTCCGCGAGGTCGTCGTCGCACCCAAGGTCACGCCGCTGCCGACGGCGCCCAACGCGGTCCGCGGGGTCTTCAACCTGCGCGGCGACGTCGTGCCGCTCTTCGACACGGGACGCATCCTCGGTCTGGCCCCGATCGTGGGAGAGCCGTACGCCGTGCTGGTGGAGACGGAGCACGGGGTCGCGGGGCTCCTGGCGACGGACATGCCCGTCACCGTCCGTCTGCACGAGTTGGTGGGACACTCCGACCTCGAGGGAACCACGGAGACCTACCTCGTCGGCGAGTTGCGGCTGGCCGTGGGTCTGGACATGGCCGCGCTCCTCAACCCCGCGCGGATGGCGCAATGAGCAACGCCGACCCGCCCTCCGAAGCCGACTTCCAGAAGATCTTCGCCGCCGAGGCAGAGGGGAGGCTGGACACGCTCGGGGACCAGCTCATCGAACTCGAGAAGAGCGGCCCCACCCCCGACCTGGTGGCCTCGCTCTTCCGCGAGGCGCACACCATCAAGGGCGGTGCAGCCGTTGTCGGGCTGCCTCACGTCGCCCGTGTCGCCCATGCGCTGGAGGATCTCCTCGAGGAGGTGCGGCGGGAACGGCGAAAGGTCGACGCCACGCTGATCGACGCCATCCTCGCCGGTGTCGACGCCATCCGCGGTCTCATCCCCATGGCGATCGCCGGGGAGGACCACGAACGCGCCGCCTTCGAAGCTGAGCAGAGGCTTCGCATCGCCGTCGGCGGCGAGCCGGCCGGAACCCCGGCCCCGCCGCCTCCCGTGGCGGAGGTTCCGCGGCGCCCCCGTCCGCCCGCGGCGGAGGGAGGCGGCTCGTCGTCGGCACCGGACGATACCCAGACCCACCGGCTGACGGGACACCCGGCCACCGCGACGCCCGCTGGCGTCGCCCCCACCGACATCACCCTGGGCGGGGAGCCTGCCCATCACGCCGCGCCCGAGATGCTCCAGATGCCGGTGCACCGGATCGACGAGCTGGTCCGCCTCATCGGAGAGGCGTCGGCGTCGACGCTCCGCCTTGGCGGGGCCCTGCTGGATCGGCTGGAATGCGAACCGTCCAGCCTGTCCGAGTACCGCGACCTGGCGCGCTGTTTGAACGAGCTGCAGGAGCTGGCGCTGCGCGCCCGGATGATCCCGGTGATGTCGCTGGCTCCGCGGCTGCGCCGCGCCGTGCGCGACCTGGCCCGCGACACCGGCAAGCAGATCCGCTTCGAGACGCGTGGGGAGGACGCCGAGATCGACCGCGGGGTCCTGGAGCGGCTGGCCGATCCGCTCCTCCACCTCGTCCGCAACGCCGTCGATCACGGCATCGAACTGCCGGAGGAGCGCCGCTCCAAGGGCAAGCCGAGCGAGGGCGTGGTCCGGCTCCACGCCATGCAGCTCGGCTCGGAGGTCGTCATCGCCGTCAGCGACGACGGTCGAGGGATCGACCTGGGACGGGTCCGGGAGGCGGCCGGGCAGAGCGACAGCACGGCGCTGGAGATGGACGACGAGTTGGCGCTCTATCTCATCTTCCGCTCCGGATTGAGCACCGCCACCCGCGTCACCGACGTGTCCGGCCGCGGTGTCGGGCTGGACGCCGTCCGCGCCAGCCTCAACGCGGTCCGGGGGCGTATCGAGGTCCGCTCCGATCCGGGGCTGGGGACCGAGTTCCGCATCGCGGTGCCCATCACCATGGCGACGCTGCGCTGCTTGGTCGTCGCCTCGGCGGGACGGCGGTACGGCATCCCGCTGCATTCGGTGCGGGCGGTGCTGCCGCCCCAGCCGGCCGCCAGCGTTGGCGGTCGGGACATGACCATGCTGGACGGCCGCCCCGTCCCCATCAGCAGCCTGGCGGGAGTGCTCGGCACCGGCAACGGCTGCGACGGTCCGGCGGTCGTGGTCTCCGGCCTGACCCGCAGCCATGCGCTCGAGGTCGACGAGCTGATCGACCAGCGCGACATCGTTGTCAAGGGCTTCGGCGAGCTGGTGCCGCGGCTTCCGGCCATCGCCGGAGCCGGCATCCAGCCGGATGGGACCATCCTCCTGGTGCTGGAGGCCGCCGGGTTGATCGAGCGAGCCCGCCGCCGAGCCCTGCGCGGCGCGGCGCTGCCCGAGGGCGTGGGACCCGGCGGGGATGCGGCCGAGGCGCCGGCCCAGATCCAGTCGGCGGCCATCCTCGTCGTCGACGACGCCCTCACCGTTCGCGAACTCCAGCGGTCCATCTTCGAGCACGCCGGCTACCGGGTCCGCACCGCCGCCAACGGCGAGGAGGCCCTGGAGCGGATGGCCGAGGAGGTCCCCGACCTCGTGCTCACCGACATCGAGATGCCGCAGATGGACGGCTTTCAGCTCACCGAGGCCATCCGCGCCCGGCCGGGGTTCGCCTCGGTGCCGGTCATCATCCTCACCTCGCGTGGCAGCGAGGAGAGCCGCCGGCGCGGCCTCGAAGTCGGTGCGGACGGTTACATCGTCAAGAGCGGGTTCGATCAGGTCGCCCTGCTCTCCGCCGTCGAGCGGCTGCTGGGGACCTCCCAATGAAGGAGACCCTGAAGGTCCTCGTGCTCACCAGCCAGACGGGGGTCGGGCGCGCCCAGCTGTTGCGCTCGATCGAAGCCGACAGGGATGCGGATGTCGTCGACGATGTGGGTCCGGCGCAGGCCGTTGCCAGCATCCAGCGTCACCGTCCCGATGTCATCGGGCTGGACATGGCCGACCTGGCGGCGGACGGTCTCGCCGCGGCTCTGGTTCGCGAGATCCTCGCTGTGGGGCCGACCCCGATCCTCCTCATCGTCCCCGCCGGCCAGCGCCGCGACGTGTCGATGGCCGCGGTTGTGGCCGGCGCCGTCGAGGTGATGAACGTTCCCGCACACTGGAACATCGCCACCGGCGCGGAGTTGCGGCGGCGACTGCACGCCCTCGGCCGGCTCTCCCCGCCGAGGCAACGCACGAGGCGGCTGGCCCCGCTCGGCGGAGCGAACGGCACCGGACCGCTCTCGGTGCGCCACCGCAGCCTGGAGCGCGTCGTGGGGCTGGCCGCATCGACCGGTGGTCCATCGGCGCTCGCCGCCGTTCTCGCCGGCCTTGGCGGGCTGGACCTCCCGGTCGTCGTCGTCCAGCATCTGCAGTCGGGCTTCGTCGACGGTTTCCTCAGCTGGATGCAGCGCGAATCCGCGTTGCCGGTGGAGCTGGCCGTGGATGGCGCACCGCTGCGCGGCGGCGTCGTCCTCGTCGGCCCGCCCGGGCTGCACGTGATGATCGCCGCCGGGCATCGGGTGGCGCTGCGCGACGAGCCCGTCACGCTCCACCGGCCCTCCGCCGACGTGCTCTTCCACAGCATGGCCGAGCGCTGCGGCAGCGGCGGCATTGGGGTGATCCTGACCGGGATGGGCGACGACGGTGCCGCCGGGCTGCTCGCCCTGCGCCACAAGGGCGGAATGACCATCGCCCAGGACGCGGAGACGTCGGCCGTCTACGGCATGCCCAGGGCGGCCCGTGACAACGGGGCCGCCGCCGACGTGCTGCCACTGGCCGAGATCCCGGCCGCCGTGCTTCTCGCCGCCGGCGTGGAGGCGAACGTGTGACCGTCACACCCCTGCTCGAACTCGGCGAGTGAGTTCCTGGAACGCAGTGCGGGGTTCCGCCTCGACCCCGCCCAGCGGCACCGCTTCGACTACTGGCTGCGCGCCACCGCGACGCAGCGCGCCGTCGACGTCACCGTCGTCCTCGCCGAGCTCATCGACGGGGGCCCGGCCCTCCAGTCGGCGCTCGACGAGCTGACCGTCCAGGAGACCTCGTTCTTCCGCGACCGACCCCAGTTCGACGGGTTGCGCGACGAGGTCCTGCCCACCCTGCACAGGCCCATCACGGTGTGGAGCGCCGGCTGCGCCTGGGGGCACGAGCCCTACAGCCTGGCCATGCTCCTCGCCGCCAGCGGCATACCGGACTGGCGGGTCTTCGCCTCCGACATCTCGTCGCGCGCCCTCCGCCAGACCGAGTCCGGCAGGTACGCGGAGCATGCTCTGAAGGGGCTCACGCCCGTGGAGAGGAGCCGTTACCTGCGCAAGTCGGGCGATCAGTGGGAGGTCATCCCCGAGCTTCGCGAGCGGGTCCACGTGTTCCGCCACAACATCGTCCAGGAGGCGCCTCCCGCCGACGTGATGGGTGTCCAGGTCGTGTTCTGCCGCAACGTCCTCATCTACTTCCACCGCAACGGCGTCCTCACCGCGCTGGACCGGATCGCCGACGCCATGGACCCGAAGGGGTGGCTCTTCCTCGGCTACTCCGAGTCCCTGTGGCGGGTCACCGAGCGCTTCCGGCTGATGCGCCTCGGCAAGGCGTTCGCGTACCGTCAGCCGGAGGCCGGGGGGCCGGTGGACGTGGAGTGGACGGCGGAGGCCCTGCCCGAGCCGGCCGCGCCGCAGCGCGCCGCCCGGCGTAACGGGGCCATCCACGCGCCGACCACCTCCCGGGGCGGAGCCACCGCCTCCGGCCGCGGAGCGCCGTCCTCATCGACAGATCTCCGAGCCCCAGTGCCCCATTCCAGGGTGTCCGGGCGCGCTGCTCCCACGCCGACGCCGGGGTGTGTCGACTCCTCCACCGCCCCGGAGGCGATCCTTCTCGCCGTCGGCGAGGCGGCCCTGGAGATTGGCGACGCGCAGGCGGCCATCGCGGCCCTGCGCAAGGTCGTCTACCTCGATCCCGACCAGGCCATCGCGCATTTCCAGCTCGGCCTCGCCTTCGAGCTGGCCGCCGACCCGGCGCAGGCCAGGCGGGCCTTCAGCGCGGCGCGGTCGGCGCTGGCCCGCACCTCGGCCGCGGCGGAGGTGGCCCTCGAGGGCTACCAGGTGGGAGAGCTCACCCGCTTCCTGGATCAACGGCTGTCGAGGAACTCGCTCATGAGGTTGCTGGTCCGGTTCAGCACGCCGACCGGAGAGTGGGCGATCCCCATCGAGCGCGTCCACGAAGTCCAGCTCGCCCACGGGATCATCCCCCTGCCCGCCCCCCGGCCGGGGATTGCCGGCGTCCTGCGCCGCGGCGACGAGGTGATCACCGTCTGCTCCCTTCTGGGGGAGGCGACCGGCCATGTCCTGGTCGTCGACGGCGGAGGCGAACGCTTCGGCATCCTCGCGGAGAACGCCAGCGGCGTCCTGCGCGTCGAGGATGAGGAGATCGCGCCCCCACCGACGGGCCAGGAGGTTCCCGTGGTCATCGGGATCATCCACGTCCCCGATGACGGCACGGTGCTGCTTCTCGATCTTGATGCCCTGGGAGGAATGGTGAAGTGAACGGGACGATCCTGGTGGCCGACGACTCCCTCGTCGTCCGGGCCGTGCTGCGCCGCCAGCTCGAGGCCGACGGCCATCACGTCATCGAGGCGACCGACGGTGAGGAGGCGATCATCGCCTGCCGCGAGCACCGGCCCGACGTCGTCCTCCTCGACGTGGAGATGCCCGTGCTCGACGGCCACGCCACCCTGGCGCGGCTCAAGGCGGACGAGGATCTGCGCGACATCCCGGTCGTCTTTCTCACCGGCCGGGTGGACACGGCCGATGTCGTCACCGGGCTCCGCCTGGGCGCCCACGACTACCTGCGGAAGCCCTTCGAGGCCAACGAGCTGATGGCCCGGGTGAGCGCGGCGCTGCGCACCAAGGAGCTGCAGGACGAGTTGCGGGCCCGCAACGCCGAGCTGGACCGTGTCTCGCGCATCAACTCGCTCACCGGGCTCTTCAACCGCCGCCACCTGGACGAGCACCTGCGCCGCGAGATCAGCGGGGCGCGCCGCCACGAGCGCCTCGTCGGGGTGATGATCCTCGACATCGACCACTTCAAGCAGGTCAACGACCAGTACGGCCACCCCAACGGGGACGTCGTCCTGCGCGAGGTGGCGCAGCGGCTCCTCGGTACGCTGCGGACCGAGGACGCGCTGGGGCGCTGGGGCGGCGAGGAGTTCATCGCCGTCCTCACCGAGTTCGCCCGCGTCGTCGATCTTCGCCATCGCCGAGCGGATGCGCCGTGCCATCGCGGAGAAGCCGTTCGTCCTCGACGACGGGAGTTCCATCCCGGTGACGGTGAGCATTGGCTACACCTGCGGCGAGGCCGACGCCGAGGTGCTGGTGCGCCAGGCCGACGACGCCCTCTACGAGGCCAAGGCCGCCGGGCGCAACCAGGTGATGGGCTCGACGACCACCGCCTGACCGACCGCCGCGCGTGCCACCGATGGGACGCTCGCCGTCCATCATCGATCCGAAAGGTGGCCCGAGGTTGAATCGGTCCACCTCGTCAGTCCCCTCCCCTCCCTTGACGGGCGCCGGTCCGAATCGCGACCGGCGCCCGCTCTCTCCTCCGGCGGGAGGCCGCTCGCCGTCATGCGGAAGAAAGGATCGGGCATCACGATTCCGTTCATGAAGCGTGCGGTCGGGTTCGCCGCCGTCGCGGCGGCCGGTTGTCTCCTGGTCGCGTGCGGCACCACGTCGGCGGTGCCGGCAGGTCCGGGTGGCCTCCGCGGCGACGGCGCCAGCGGCCAGTTGGTGCAGGTGAGCGGCTCCACGCTCACCCTGAGCACGGCGACCGGCGATGTCACGGTGACCTTCACCGCCTCGACTTCCATCGAGAAGACGGGCACCGGCACCGCGGCCGACATCACCACGGGCAGCTGCATCACCGCCACTGGCACCGCGGACACCGGCGGCTCCCTCACCGCCACGACCGTCACCGTCAGCCCGTCGAGCGCAGGCACGTGCAGCCTGGCAGGCCGTCTCGGCGGCGGCCTGGTCCCCGGCGGCCCCTTCATCGGGGCCAGCTTCAGTCCCCGGCCACTGCCCTCCGGTACCGCCCCTGGCTTCTCCTTCGTCCGCGGCGTGGTGACGGCCGTCAGCGGCACCTCGGTGACGGTGCGATCGGCGACGGGAACGACGGAGAGCATCGTCCTGTCCACCTCAGCCTCCGTGTCGTCCACCACTGCGGGGACGGCCGCGGATCTGGTCGACGGGGTCTGCGTCACGGCGGTCGGCCCGAGGAGCTCATCCGGGAACGTCACCGCCCAGAGCCTCGTCGTCGAGGCGGCGGGGCCCTCGGGGTGCCCGCGCGCCCGGGGCGGCGGCTTCGGCGGATCGGGAGGGGGCGGCTTCGATTCCGGCGGCGGCGGCCTCACCGGCCTCTGATCAGCCAGGGACCCGCGGAGGTGGCACCTCGTGAGCGTCGCGCAGGGACCCGCGGTGCGGGACACTGGTGAGATGCGAATTCTTCTCGCCGAGGACGACCCCGGGCTTCGGGCCGTGCTCGTCCAGGGGCTGGTGGACAAGGGCTATCAGGTCGATGCGGTGGGGCGCGGCGACGACGCCATCGACCATCTGAAGTTCTACGACTACGACGTTGCCGTCATCGACTGGCGCATGCCGGGCGGGTCGGGCATCGAGGTGGTCACCTGGGCACGGCGCCACGACCGGCCCACGGCGCTGCTCATGCTGACCGCCCGCGACACGCCGTCCGATCGCGTCGAGGGCCTCGACGCCGGCGCCGACGACTACCTGGTCAAACCCTTCGACTTCGACGAGCTGCTCGCCCGCATCCGGGCCTTGCAGCGCCGACCGCGCGGCGTGGATGCGCCAGTCATCACCCGGGGCCTGCTCGCCCTCGACCCGGTTCGGCGCGAGGTCACCGCCCAGGGGAGCCCGGTGAACCTGACCACGACCGAGTACAACATCCTCGAGCTTCTGATGCGGCGGGCGCCCGCCGTGGTGGACCGCAAGGCGATCGCCGAACACGCCTGGCGCGACGAGACCGACGCCCTTGGCTCCAACGCCATCGACGTCCAGCTCAGCCGCCTGCGAGCCAAGCTGCCCAGCGCCGGCATCCGCATCGTCACCGTCCGCGGGGCGGGATACCGCCTGGAGGAGGCCGGCACATGAACTTCCCGCCCGCGCGGACGCTCCGGGCCGCCATGGGACGCCTGGGGTGGTTCACAACCCCGCCGGGTCCCGAGGGTCAGTCATTGCACAGGGTCAGGGCGGGCGCCACCCGGGTCGCTCTGATCAGCACGGCCATCGTCGCCGGCGTCTACCTGGTGATCTCGGTGGTGGTGGTGCTGATCGTCACCCAGCAGCTGACCGCCGGCGTGGACAGCCAGTTGAGCCGCACTCTCAGCAGCGCCTCGACGGATCTCCAGAGCCCGCAGGCGGGCCCGCGACCGGGCTCCCGCGTCGCCGCGCCGGACCGTGACTCATCGGAGGCTCAGGTGATGTGGCTGGTCTCCACCAGCGGCACCACGTATCCGTACTACCCGCCGGATCGGAACCTCACGGCGACGCTCTCCCTGCCGGCCTCCGACGGCGGCGTCACCCAAGCCCAGACCATCTCTCTGAACGGTGCCAGCTACCGGCTGGCGGGCACCTCGGTGGCGGGCCAGCCGCTCCTCAACTACACGGCATACGACGCCGCCACCGGCCAGCTGATCACCGATGCCCAGTTCAACCTCGCCCGCATCGTCGTCGGGCAGCCGATGTCCAGCGTCAACTCGGCGCAGTCGACGGTCGTCCTCGCTGAGGGCATCATCCTTCCGGTTCTCCTCATCCTCGTCTTCTTCGGCGCCCTCACCGTCGGCCGCCGGGTGGCCGCCCCCATCGAGCTGGCCCGGCTGCGCCAGATGGAGTTCACCGCCGACGCCTCCCACGAGCTGCGCACCCCGCTCTCGGTGATCGAGGCCCAGACCGCCCTGGCCCTCGCCGAGAGACGCGACCCCGCCTGGTATCGAGACGCCTTCGAGCGAGTCCGGGGGGAGAGCGGGCGCATGCGCCGGCTCGTCGAGGACCTCCTCTGGCTGGCGCGTTTCGACGCCACGGCCAACCGGGCCCAGGCCGAGCACGTCGATCTCGCCATCCTCGCCCACCAGGCCGTCGACCGCTTCACCGCCGTGGCCGACGCCAAGCACGCCCGGCTCTCGGTGTGGACGGTGCCGGAACCGCTCATCGTGCACGCCCCCCCGGAGTGGCTCGACCGCCTTCTCGGGGTGCTCCTCGACAACGCCTGCAAGTACGCGCCGGAAGGCGGGGCAATCGACGTCGAGGTCGAGGGTGATGGCAACCGGATCCGTCTGTCCGTCGACGATTCCGGCCCCGGGATCTCGCCCGCGGAGAGGCGCCTGATCTTCGGCCGTTTCTACCGCGCGACTGAGAAGCCGGGCGGCGCCGGTCTCGGTCTGGCCATCGCCGACTCCGTGGTCCATGCCACCGGCGGCCGTTGGCAGATCGGTGACTCGCCGGCGGGCGGCGCGAGCATGGCAGTGAGCTGGCCGCGGTCGCTCACCGGGTCGGTGGAACCGGAGATGGCGCAGGCGACGCCGGAACCACCCCCTCCCGCCCCGGCCTGAGCCCGGCACGGGAGGGCACGAGCGGGCCCTGCCCCTCGTTCAGGTGGGCTCGTCCCGCCGGGCGACGGCCCCCGAGGAGCGCCGGACTTGGAGCTCGAAGTCGAACCGCAGGTGGGTGGGCGGTGGCAGAGGGTCGGCGATCCGCTGGAAGAGAAGCTCCACGGCGGCGCTGGCCATGGGGCGGAGCTGCTGAGAAAGCACCGTCAGCGGCGGGTCGACCAGGCTTGCCCACGGCGGGTCGTCGAATGCCACGATCGCCACGTCCTCCGGGACGCGCAGCCTCCTCTCGCGCAGCAGTTGGAGAGCTCCCAGGGTCATCTGGTTGTTCGCGATCACCAGCGCTGTTGGCGGCGGCGAGACGTCGAGGAGGGCCTCGGTTGCCGCTCTCCCGCCCTCCAGGCTGAAGTCGCCCCACGCTACCGCCGGGGCGAGGCCGACGGTGGCGATGGCCTCGCGGTATCCGGCAAGCCGGTCGTCTCCCGTCAGGACACCGGAACGGCCGGCAACGAAGCCGATCCGGCGGTGCCCGCCGTCGAAGAGCACCTCGGTGGCCACCTGGGCCGCGCTCCAGTTGCCGGCGGTGACCGAGTTCGCCCGCGGGTCCGCCACCGCCCGGTCGAAGGCGACGATCGGGATGCCCAGGTCGATGAGGCGGCCAACCTCCGGGTCGTCCGGGTCCGACGGTGAGAGGAGGACGCCGAGGACCCGTTCGACGGCCATCACGCCGAGGTATGAGGCCTGCTTCGCCGCGTCCTCGCTGGTGTTGCAGAGGACCACCCGCTTGCCGCGCTGGTACACGGCATCCTCCATGGCGCGGACCATGGTGGCGAAGTGGGGATTCTCGATGTCCGAGACGACGACCCCGATGACGTCGCTGTGGCCGTTGCGCAGGTTCCGGGCAAGACGGTTCGGCTGGTAGGCGAAGCGGGACACGACCGCCTCGACGCGCTGCCGCGTGTCCGGACTGACGAACTGGGAGCCGCTCAGGACGCGAGAGACGGTCGCTGAGGAGACGCCGGCGAGCCGCGCGACGTCGTCGATGGTCAGGCGTTGTCGGGGTGGGGTCATGAAATCTCTTTCAAGACTCTCACAGATGACACATGGTGCCGTCAAACGCCTGTGCGATCAGGGATAGGGTTGACATTGGTTGGCTGTCTCGCTAGGGTGTCGGGTGCCGCCGTGAAATCCATTACATAGCCTTCAACCCCAGTCTCCCGGTCGGCGGGAGGCTGCAGGAGACGGGGAGCGTGTCTCCTGTCGGACGCCGTGGCGACGCGCCTGAGGTCGGGTGACGCTCCTGGCCAAGGGCATGGCGACGTGGAGCGGAGGAGATGAGGACTGCGTTGACGCTTCCGGGCTCGGAAGTTTGAACGCGCCCTCCGTCCACCGTCGCCTGCCCTCATCTCGTGGTCTCCCTGGCGTACCCCTGCCTCACCTCATCGTGACACCCCGCCCGCGGACGTGGCCCTTCCCGGGCGGCCGGCAGCACGGGCCAACCATGGAAGAGGAGAAGGACTGGTGAAGCATCCGAATGTACGGTGGCTGACGTTGGCCGCCTCAACGGCGATTGTGGCTGGTGCGCTCGGCTCGGCCCCGCTCACCGCGTCGGCATCGGCGCCGGGGGGTGGGCGCACCCTGGCGTCATCGACCCGGTTCTTCGTGCCACCGCCCGCCCAGGGGTCGGTGCAGCAGATGGCGCAGCTGGTGAAGGCACACGATCTGAAGGACGCCAACCTCCTGCTGGACATGGAGGCGACCCCGCAAGCGGTCTGGCTCGACGGCGAGACGGCCGCGCAGGACGCCGAGGGCGCGGCCGGAGCGCAGCAGGCCGATTTCCAGGTTGAGCAGCAGGTGCGCCAGACGCTGTTCGAGGCCGGTCTGGAGAATGCGGTCCCCATCCTGGTCGCCTACAACATCCCCGGTCGCGACTGCTCCCAATACTCGGCCGGTGGCGCTCCCAGCGATGCCGCCTATGAGCAATGGGTCAGCGCTTTCGCCCAGGCCCTGGGCTGGGGCAAGGCGGTCGTCATCCTGGAGCCCGATGCGCTCGCCAACCTGCCCACCGACTGCAGCGCGGCGTACCAGACTGCCAACCCCGGGATCACGGACGCGACCCGTGAGGCGGACGTTGCCTACGCGGTGAACGCGCTCGAAGCGGATCCCAATGTCAGTGTCTACCTCGACGGTGGCCACAGTGCGTGGCAGAACGTCGGCAACATCGCACAGCCGCTCGTGGCGGCAGGCGTTGCCAAGGCCCAGGGTTTCTTCCTCGACGTCTCCAACTACCAGTTCGCGCAGAACAACGTCCAGTTCGGAACCTGGGTCTCCGACTGCATCGCCATGGGTGCGGGCAGCCCCACCTATGACTACAACGACAACTGCCCGAACCAGTACTGGAACGGCGGGCCCTCCGGGACCGAGATCGCCACACTCCTCGGTGCGTGGACGGGCGTTGCGCTCAGCCCATACGCGGTGTGGAGCGACGCCTCGACAACCGCCGACCTGAACACGTCCGGGATCAACACGCGGTATACGGGCGTGGACGGGACGACCCACTTCGTCATCGACACGAGCCGCGACGGACTCGGCCCCAACAGCATGGCGACGTACGGCGCGGCGCCGTACAACCAATCCGCGGCGACGGTCGGCACCCTGGCGGCCGGCAATTGGTGCAACCCGCCCGCCTCGGGCACCGGCATCCTGCCGACGGCCAACACCAGCGGCGTCTCGCCGCTGCTCGACGCCTACCTCTGGGTCAAGACGCCCGGGCAGTCCGATGGGCAGTGCGACGCCGCGGGCGGCGTGCGGGCCTGGGACTACACGGCGTCCACGCAGCCCGGCTGGCCCACCAGCAGCAGCGCGCAGGCTGTCTTCGACCCGCTGTGGGGACAGGACGACCCGGCGGCGGGTGCCTGGTTCGCCCCGCAGGCGCTCCAGCTGGCCCGGAATGCCAATCCGCCGTTGACCTTCCCGTTCCACTGATCGGGGGAGAGCTCCCTAGGGGGCACAGGGAGCCGCCGGAGCCGTCGCTCCGGCGGCTCCTCCGCCGGTAGACTGCCGGCCATGGACCTCGCCGCACTGAGCCGCCAGGCCATCGAGACGGTGGCCCGCTGGGAGGCCGGCTGGCCCGAGGTTGCGGCCGACCCCTCCGTGGCGGCGGAACCGGGGAGGGTGGCGGCGGTCCTGGACGAGCTGGGGCGTCGCCTGGGGAACAACTACCCCTACTTCCACCCCAGTTACGCAGGCCAGATGCTCAAGCCGCCCCACCCGGCGGCGGTCGCCGCGTACCTCATGGCCATGCTCATCAACCCCAACAACCATGCCCAGGACGGGGGCCCGGCGACGGCGCTCTTGGAGAGGGAGGCGGTGGCGGCCATCGCGGCGATGTTCCGGCTTCCCACCGACAGCCTCGGGCACCTCACCAGCAGTGGAACCATCGCCAATCTCGAGGCGCTGTTCATCGCCCGCGAACTGCGTCCGGGGGCCGCCGTGGCGTATGGGGAGGAGGCCCACTACACCCATGAGCGCATGTGCCACCTTCTCGGCGTCCGCGGCGTGCAGGTGCCGTCCGACGCGCGGGGGCGCATGGACCTCGACGCCCTCGACCGGCTGCTCCGCACCGACCCCTCCATCGGCACCGTGGTGATGACGGCGGGCACCACAGCTCTCGGCGCCGTCGACCCCATCGACTCTGCCCTTACGCTGCGCGACCGCTACGGCGTCCGCCTTCACGTCGACGCCGCGTACGGCGGTTTCCACGCCATCCCGGCGTGGTCCGGCTCGGGCGATGTCCCGGTGGCTCCGCTGCGCGCCATCGCCGAGTGTGACTTCGTGGTCGTCGATCCTCACAAGCACGGGCTCCAGCCGTACGGCTGCGGCTGCGTTCTCTTCCGCGACCCGTCGGTGCGGCGCTTCTACGCCCATGACTCTCCGTACACCTACTTCACGTCCGCCGACCTGCATCTCGGAGAGATCAGCCTCGAGTGCTCGCGAGCCGGCGCCGCCGCCGCCGCGCTGTGGACGACGCTCCAGCTCTTCCCCCTCACCGGCGACGGGCTGGGGGCGATCCTCGCCGCCTGCCGCCGTGCGGCGCTGCGCTTCGCCGGCCTCGTTGCCGGCTCTCCTCATCTGCGGCTGTATCAGGAGCCGGAGCTGGACATCGTCGCCTACTTCCCGTGGGCGGCCGGGTCCAGCGCTTCCGATGTCGACCGGGCCACCCAGAAGCTCTTCGAGGAGGCGATGTCGGCCGAGGACCCCGTCTATCTCAGCGTGGCACGGGTGACGCCGAAGGCCTTCTCTCTCCGCCATCCGGACATCCCCGCCGATGCAAGCGTCCGCGTGCTCCGTAGCGTCTTCATGAAGCCCGAGCACGAACACCACGCGCCTGCCATCCATGAGCGCCTCACCCGTCTTCTCGCCTGAGGCTGGGCGGTGCCGGTTTCCGGAGCACGACCTTGGAGTGGGGGCTCAGCCCGTGTTCTGAAGGCCGGCGGCGATGCCGTTGACGGTGCGCAGGATTGCCTCACGCAACGCGTCTCGCTCCGGAGCATCGCTGTCCATGCGGCGGTAGCGGTCGAGCATCTGGGCCTGGAGGACCGATAGCGGGTCGATGTACGGGTCGCGCAACCGGAGCGTCTCCCGCAGCAGGGGCTGGTCGGCGAGAAGAGCCTCCTTGCCCGTGACGCGGAGCGTCGCCGACACGGTCCGCTCGTGCTCGGCCGTGATCTCGTGCCACATCCGGCGCCGCAGCCCGGCATCGGCGACCAGCTCCAGGTAGCGCCCGGCGACGCCCAGGTCGGTCTTGGCCAGGGTCATCTCCAGGTTGCTGATGAGGGCTCGGAAGAACGGCCAGCCGGCGTACATCTCGTGGAGCAGGCGCCAGCGCGGCTCCCCCGGTGCCGGAAGCGGCGCGTCGGCGGCGCCGGGCGGCGTGTCGCTGCCGTCCTCGATCTCGGAGCGCCCGTCCTCTGCGAAGGCGACCAGCGATCGGCCGACGCCGTACCAGGTCGGCAGCATGAGCCGGGTCTGGTTCCACGCGAAGCTCCAGGGGATCGCCCGCAGGTCTTCGATCCGGTTCGACCCGTGGCGACTTACCGGGCGGGAGCCGATGGTCAGCTGTCCCAACTCGTCGATGGGGGTGACCTCCCGGAAGAAGCGCTCGAAGTCCTCCGTGTAGACGAAGCCGCGGTACCGCCGGAAGCTGTCACCGGCGATGCCCGCCATGGCCCGCTCCCAGATCGCCTCGCGGTCGGCGGGAAGCGGTGGCTGCAGCGAGGTCGCCTCCAGGACCGCCGCCGCCACCAGTTCCAGGTGGTTCTGGGCCACCTCGACCCGGGAGTAGCGGTAATGGAGGACCTCGCCCTGCTCGGTGATCCGGACCCGTCCGCGCACGGCTCCCGGCGGCTGCGCCAGCAGCGCCTCGTGGGTTGGGCCACCGCCTCGGCTCACGGTGCCGCCTCGGCCGTGGAAGAGGCGCAACCGGACGCCGGCCGCGTCGCAGACGCGGGCCAGCTCGCGGTGGGCCACGTACAGAGACCACTGCGCCGCCAGGTAGCCGCCGTCCTTGCTGCTGTCGCTGTAGCCGAGCATGATCTCCTGCACGTTGCCGCGGGCGCGCACCTGCTGGGCGTACTCCGGTTGGGCGAGCAGGCGTCGGAGCACCTCGGGGCCGGCCCGCAGGCTGGCGATCGTCTCCATGAGCGGGACGATGTCAATCCGGCTGCTGTGGACGGAGCCGAAACTCCAGGACACCAGGCCCACCAGGGAGGCGAGCCACATCGTCGCCAGGGTGTCGACCGGCGAGTGGCTCATGGAGAGCACGAACCGCTCCGTGGATCGGGGTGAGATGGTGCGCTGGGCGCGGCCCATCTCCACCAGCGTGTCGAGGATGTCGCGGTCATCCGGCTTCAGGTCCAGCGTGCCGATGTGAGGGCCGCGCTGTCGCATGGCGCCGGTGAGCAGCCGCATGGCGTCCGCCTCGTCCATCGCGTCGAGGCCGCTCTCCACCTGGCCGCACTGGCGGAGGATCGCCGAGGCAACCTCGCGGATGCGCGAGCTGTGCTGGCGGACGTCGATGGCATAACCGCAGAAGTCGAAGCTGGCGACACGCCGACGCAGTCGCAGCAGCTCGCCGTTGGCGTAGACGGCGCCGCGCTGCCGGCGCAGTGCGGCGTCGATGAGATCCAGGTCGGCCAGCAGCTCATCAGCACCGCCGTAGGGGTGCTCGGCGGCGGCCCCCTGCAGCTGCGACAGGCTGTCCACGATGCGGTGGTGGACCAGGGTCAGCTTGCGCCGGTACGGTTCGTCCTGGCTGCGCGCCCCCAGTGCCTGCGCCGCCAGCGGCATGCTCGCCTCGTCGCGGTCGATGGAGGCGGCCAGCTCCGCGTCGGCGCCGGTCCACCGCGTGGATTGGCTGAATTGGACACTAATGGCTGAAACATCATCGCGGTAGCGGGTGAGGATGAGCTGCTTCTGCTCTCGGAGAGCGTCGCGCAGCGAGGTGGCCCGAGCGTGCGGATTGCCGTCCTGATCACCGCCAACCCAGGAACCGAGGCGGAGGAAGGGACGGAAAGGGGGAGGCGCTTCGGCGAAGACCTCGGACCAGCGCCGGTCCAGCTCGGCGTGGACGGCGGGGACAACGTCGAGGAGCAGGGGGAGATGGGAGCGGACGTCGCGCGCCTCGTCGGCGACGGTGGGGCGGGCGGTGTGGAGCTCCTCCGTCTGCCACAGCAGCTCGATGTGCTCCCGCATTGCCGCCACCAGGGCGGCATGCCGGGGGGCGTCGACGTGCCCGTCGAGCGCATCGAGGGCCATCGCCACGCCGGTCACGTGGTCGAGGACCGAGCGTCGCACCGCCTCGGTGGGGTGGGCGGTCACCACCGGCATGACGTCCAGCTCGGCCAGGGCTGCGCGGAGTCGCTCCCGGCCGCCCTCGATAGCTGCGGCCCGCGTGAAGAGATGGAAGAAGGTGCCAGGGGTGGCGGGTTCGCCGGGGACCGCGGCCTGGATCTCCCGGATCACCTGCACGCGGTGCTCCAGCTCGGCGACATTGATGAGCTGGAAGTAGAGGGAGAAGGCCCGGATCAATCGGGTCGCCGTGGCGACGTCGATGCCGCCGAGCTCGGCCCCCAAGGCGCGGCTCACGCCGTCGTCGTGGCGCTCCCGGAGCTGCTTGGTCTTGGCCCGAACGCCCTCCTCGAGCTCGAGGAGATGCTGTCCCTCCTGGTTCAGCACGGTTTCGCCGAGGAGCGTGCCGAGCAGGCGGACATGACTCCGGAGGCGCCGGTCGGCGTCGTCGGCCGCGTCGGGCAGGTTCGGCTCAGCGGACTGGATCACGTGCCAAGCATGCGTCCTCGCCCGGCGGTGGTGCTGCGGTGCCCGACTCCGGCCGATCGTGGGCCCGCGTGGCACACCGCCCGGCCGCTGTCAGCCGGCGCTGGAGGGGCAGAGGTTCACACCCTTGGCGGTGAGGACGTGGCCGACCGCGTCGGTCAGTCGAGCCTGCGACACGACGCCGTCTCCCACCGCCTGGACGATGGCGGTGTCAACCGCCGACGTCATCGACGCGGGGTCGGTGGCGGTGAACATGATCATGTCCGCTCCGGCGGCGATGGCCTCGACAGCGGCCTGCGGCACGCTGAGGCCCAGGGCTCCGATGGCTCCGGCGCTGAGGGAGTTGGTGAGGATCAGACCCTGGAAATGGAGCTGGTCCACCAGCAGCCCCTCGATCGCGGCCGAGGAGAGGCTGGCGGGACCGCTGGACCATCCGGGGATCGAGGCGTTGGAGACCATCACGGCCGGCAGCTCGGCGCCCGCGGCGGCGACGAAGGGGAGGAGCCCCCCGCTGACCAGGGTCGAGTATGGGAGGGTGGTCGCGGGACCGTCGTCGGTGTTGCCGCTCGCCCCGCCCAACCCCGGGAAGTGCTTCACCACGGGGATCACCCCCGCCCTCAGGAGCCCCTCGGCAAAGGCCAGCCCGTCGGTGGTGGCGACGGATGGATCGTCGCTGAACGACCGCGAGCCGTCGGCGTCGGCGTCGTTGGGACCCACGCCGCCGTCCACGTCGAGGACCGGGGCGAGATCCATGCTGACGCCCTGCTGCAGCATCGCCGCGCCAACCGCCTCGGCCTGGCTCTCGATCTGCTCGGGCGTCATCGTGTTCCCCGTGTCGCGCGCCCACGGCAGCGACCCGACCAGGTTCGCCATCCGTTGAACGCCGCCACCCTCCTCGTCGGTCATGACGAAGGGGCGGATCCCGTTGGGGGCCCCCGCCTCCATGGCGGCCAGCTGCGAGCCGAGATCAGACGGCGCCGCGCTGCCGAAGAGGATGACGCCGCCCGCTCCCTGGGCGACCTCCGGCGCGGCGGCGCCCACGTCGGTCTCGTCGACCGGGATCACGACGACCTGGGCCGCCAGGCTCGCGACGCTCCAGGTTGCCAGCACCGTCTGATCGGAGCAACTCGCGACGGCCGGCGTCGCGGCGGGCGTGGAGGTGACCGACGGCACCGACCTGGAGAGCGGCGCCTGGCTTCCGACCCCGCAGCTCGCCAGGAGCAGACCGGCGCACATCATCGCCGCGGCGAACGAGGTGCCGGGCCCGCGCCCTGTCAGCGGTCGCACCCGGCGAGGATACCGCCCCGGTCTTGCCGCCAACCGTCATGACAGGAGGCGGGTCCCGCGGAGAGGCCGACCCTCATCGCCGGCGCAGGATCTCGAGGGTCCGGTTGGCGTGCGCGCTCATGCTGACCTCGCTCTTGACGACGCCGAGCACTCTGCCATTGGTGTCGATGACAAAGGTCCGCCGCTTGACGGGGATCGGGCCGAACCGCCGCTTCACCCCGAACTGGCGCGCCACCGCCCCTGCCTCGTCGGAGAGGAGCGGGAAGCCAAGCGAATTCCGCTCGACGAAGCGGCGTTGCTTCTCCACCCCGTCGGTGCTGATGCCGACCCTCTGCGCGCCGACGGCGACGAACTCCGCGGCCATGTCCCGGAAGAGCAGGCACTCGGCGGTGCAGCCGGCGCTCATCGCCACCGGGTAGAAGAACAGGGCCACCGGGCCCCTGGCCAGGAAATCCGAAAGCCGCCGTGGCGTGCCGGACTCGTCCGGGAGCTCGAAATCCTCGACCCGATCACCTATCTCCACCATCCCCAATGTAGCATCGGGCTCCGGTTTCGACGAAGGACAGGATGTGAGCGCCAGACGCGCCGTGGGCGGGGGCTCGGAGAGCACCCGGCACTGTCTGCCGCCCCTGCCATGGGCCCGGGCGGGAGGCCCGGACCCGGCCGGCCGTTCCCCGGTCTGGAGTGGCGCGGCCGCGCTCGCCGTCGCCCTGGTGGTCGGGCTGAGGTTGGTCTACGGGCTCGCCGCCGCCCTCTTCGCCACCGGCAAGCTCCATCCGGAGAACCTGTTACCGTCGGCCCCCCTCTCCGCCTCGCTGCTGATCTCGCCGTGGCAGCGCTTCGACGCGTTCTGGTTCCAGTCGATCGCGGTCCACGGATACGCCGCCAAACCGGGCGCCACCGCCTTCCTGCCCCTGTACCCGCTGCTGGAAGGGGTGGCCGGTCATCTCGTCGGCGGGGCACCCCTCGGCGGCCTCCTCGTCAGCACCGCCGCCCTGATCGCCGCCCTGATCCTCATGGCGAGATTCGCCGAACCGATCATCGGCCGCCGCGCCGCCCGTTACACCATGGTCCTCCTCACCGTGGCGCCGACCGCGGTCTTCCTCTTCGCCGGCTACACCGAGAGCCTCTTCCTGCTCCTGGCGCTGGCCGTGTTCCTGCTCGCTCGAGGCGGCCGGCTGGGGTGGGCGGGCCTGACCGCCGGGATCGCGGTGCTGACCCGGGACCAGGGTCTCTTCCTGGCGCCCGCCCTGCTGGCGGGCCTCTGGTTCGGGCCGGCGCGCCCGCGTGGCGCCGGCGCCTGGGCCGCCGCCGTCCTCAGGATCTGCGGCCCGTCGGTGATCGCCGGGGGAGCCATCGCCGCGGCGTGGGAGTGGATGGGCCAGGGATTGGGCCCGTGGACCCAAGAGGCGCTCTGGGGTGCCCGTGCCAGCCCGCCCTGGTCGACCATCGCCGACTCGGTCCGGGTGATATTCCAGGGCGGCCATGCGGAGGAGTTGCTGAACCTCGTCGCCGTCGCCGCCATGGTGGTGACCCTACCCTGGGTCTGGCGGCGGCTGGGTGCGGCGCCGGGCGCCTTCCAACTGCTCAGCCTCGCCGTCATCGTGGTCCATGAGAACAACATCTCGCCGCTGACATCGGCCGACCGGTACATCCTGGCGCTGCCGGGGGTCTTCATCGCCGTGGCCGCCATCCTGGACCGAAGGCCATCTCCGCTGCGATGGTCGGTGGCCGCGCTGTCGTTCGCCGCCGCCGTCTACGTCCTCGGCAGGTTCGTCGCCTTCCACTTCGTCGGATGAGGGTGGGCGGGGCCGGCGGCGGCGCCACCCCGGCCGAAGCGGCGCAGGCGCAGCGCGTTGCCCACCACCGTGACGGAGCTGAGGGCCATGGCCAGCGCCGCCAGCACCGGCGGAACGACGCCGGTCATGGCCAGCGGCACCAGCACGAGGTTGTAGCCGAAGGCCCAGCCCAGGTTCTGGTGGATGTTCCGCAGCGTTGCCCGGCTGAGCGCGATGGCGTCGCCGACGCGGCCGACGTCGCCGTGGACGAGGGTGATCGCCGCCGCCGCCATGGCGACGCCCGTGCCGCTGCCGAGCGCGATGCCGACGTCGGCGGCGGCCAGTGCCGGGGCGTCGTTGACGCCGTCGCCCACCATGGCCACAGGCGTCCCGCCTCGCCGAAGGGCGGTGACCAGGGCGGCCTTCCCCGCGGGGCTCAGCCCGGCGTGCCACTCGCCGATGCCGACCTCGGCGGCGATCGCCGCCGCCGCCTCCGGCCCGTCGCCGGTGGCGAGCACGACACGCAGCCCCATGGAACGCAGCCGGCTCACCCCGGCAGCGCTCTCCGGCCGCACGGGGTCGGCCGCGCCCATGACCAGGCGGAGCACGCCGTCGACGGCCACGCCGATGACGGTCCCACCGCGCCCCTCCCCGCCCGCCGGCCGGGCGCCGGCCCCCGGCACTCCCTGCTCCTCCAGCCACCGCGGGGCGCCCACCAGCACGCGGTGGCCGCCGGCAGTGCCCTCGATGCCGCCTCCCGGGTGGCTCACGACGTCCCGGGCTGCGCCGGGGATGCTGCAGCCCCGCCGCGCAGCGGCGTCGACCACCGCCTGGGCCAGGCTGTGCTCGGAGCCGGATTCGACCGCTGCCGCCAGAGCCAGGGCAGCGTCCACCTGCCCGGTCCCCACGGCGACGACGTCGAGCACCTCGGGATGGCCCACGGTCAGAGTACCCGTCTTGTCGAGCACGACAACGCGCAGGCGATGCACCGTCTCCAGGGTCTCGCCGCCCCGGATCAGCAGTCCGAGCTCAGCGCCCCGGCCACTCGAGACCATGACGGCGACCGGCGTGGCCAGTCCGAGGGCGCAGGGACAGGCGACCACCAACGTTGCCACCGCCGGGATCATGGCCGCGGCGAAGCCGTGGCCGGTGAGCAGCCAGACGACGAAGGTTCCGGCCGCCAGCGCGACCACGGCGGGGACGAAGACGGAGGAGACCCGGTCGGCGAGGCGCTGCGCCGGGGCCTTCTCCGCCTGCGCCCTCTCGACGAGCTGGACGATGTGGGCGAGGACTGTCTCGCTCCCGGTCCGGTCGACTCTCATCTCGAGTGGGCTCCTGCCGTTCACGGTGCCGCCGATCAGGCGGTCGCCCACTGCGCGTGCCACGGGAAGGCTCTCTCCGGTCAGCAGGGACTCGTCGACGGCTCCGGCACCGCGCACCACGACACCGTCGGTGGGGATGCGCTCGCCCGGCTTCACCAGCAGGCGGTCGCCCACCGCCACAAGCTCCACGTCGAGGTCGCCGGTGAGCGCGGAGCCGTCCGCATCGAGGCGATGGGCGATTCGGGGCTGCAGACCGGCCAGGGCCGCGATCGCCGAGCCCGCGCGGTGCCGGGCCACGACCTCGCAGAAGGTGCCGATGGAGATGAGGGTGACGATGAGCGAGGCCGTGTCGAAGTACGTCGCCCGGCCGGGCAGGGCCAATGTGGCCACGACCGAGTAGGCGTAGGCGACGGTCGCGCCCACTGAAACCAGGGTGTCCATGGTCACCGTGGCATGGCGCAGAGACCGCAGCGCGCTGCGATGAAAGGGGCCTCCGACCCAGAGGAAGACGGGCAGGGTCACGATCAGCTGGGCGAGGTTGGACCAGGGCTTGCCGGCCAACCCGTAGGCGAGGACCAGGGTGGTGGCGCTGAGCACGGCCCCGGTGGCGATCCTGGCGAGCCGGCGCCGCAGGTCCGCGCGGTGGCGGTCCTCGCCGCCGCCACGGGGCCCGCGCTCGACAGCGTGGACGGTCGCCTGGTAGCCGGCCTGGCGAACGGCGTTCACCAGGGACGTCGCGTCGACGCCGCCGGCGGTGCGGACCCGGACCCGCTCCGTCGCCAGGTTGACACTGACCTCGGTGACGCCGCTGACGCCCTCGAGGGCACGCTCGACCCGGCTGACACAGGAGGCGCAGCTCATCCCGCCGACCTCCAGGTCGACGGTGCTCAGCGCGGACCCGGTCCCCGCCGGAGCTGCCGCGGTGGGCAGGCCCATGGGGCCACTCACGTCCGGCGCTTCCGGGCCACTCTCGGTGCGGCGGCGGGGCGCGCGCCGGGCGGGGCGGGCAGGGGGAGCGGGTCGAACCGTTCTCGCAGGTCGGTGAGGGCCCCGGTGAAACGCAGCGCCTCCAGCAGGTCGGCGATCTTCTGCTGTCCGCCGCCGGAGGCGATGGCCTCGGTGACGCAGGTCTCCAGATGGTTCTGGAGCAGCACCCGGTTCACCTTCTCCAGCGATGCCTGCAGGGCGGCGATCTGCTTCATCAGGTCGGGGCAGTAGTCCTCCCGCTCCACCATGGCGAGGACGCCGTCCAGGTGCCCGCGGACGGTCTTGAGCCGGAGCAGGGCGTCGCGCTTGTGCTCCGGTTTCATCGGGGCTGCCGGGAGGCGGGCACGGGCCCCAGTCTACCCCACCCGGGGTGGGGTGGGGGTCACGGGGTGGCCTCGTTGTAGCGGTTGTGCTACAATCCTACAAGTAAGTAGCCATCCGGCTCATCACGAGGGTTGGACATAGGCAGGGAAGGGACGTCATGAGCATGATGCTGGGAACGATGTGGGACCCGGTGCGGCCCCTCAATGGGACACAGTCGGGGCGCAGCTGCAGCGTGTGCCGCCAGACCATCCATCCGGCCGACGGTTTCGGGATGAGCGAGGGCGTGTGCGCCCCCTGCCACTCGGGGAAGTCGGCGCGGCTCAGTTCGCGGCGGGGGCTCGGCCGCCTGCTGCGGATCGGGTGACCAGGCGGGCTCTCGCGCCCGCCAGGTGATGGCGGACCGCGGCCTCGGCCATTGCCGGTCGGCCGCTGCCGATGGCCGCGAGGATCTGCTCGTGTTCGGTGGCCAGCAGCCGGAGCGTCGCCCACTCGCCGACAAGCTGACCCAGGCATAGTCGGATCTCAGAGGCGAGGTCCTCGTAGGCCCGGGTCATGCGGGTATTGCCGGCGCCGGTGACGACGGCGTGGTGGAAGGCGAGGTCGGCCTCGATGCGCGAGCGATGCGGGAAGTCCTCATCCAGACCGAGCTCCCGCGCCAGAGCGTCGCGGGCGTCCGCGGGGACGGCGCGCCGTGCCGCCAGGGTGCGTGCCGCCTGCACCTCGAGAGCGGCGCGAAGCTCGTAGATGTCGGCGAGGTCGCGCTCGGTCAGAACCCTGATGAAGACGCCGCGGTTCTGCGCCTTCATCAGGATGCCCCGTCCGACGAGGGCGTCGAAGGCCGCCCGCAGCGTGTTCCGCCCCACCTCGTACTCCCGGCTCAGCTCGATCTCGCGCAGGTGCTCGCCGGGCCGGAACTGGCCGTCCAGCACCCTCTTCTCCAACGCGCGTTCCAGCGCGTGAACCGTCGACACAGTCTCCAGATGTGGGCTCACCGAGGAGCTCTCCCAGCATGCCGTCAGATCTGTCGCATTGTTCTACAATTAAGGGACGGTTGACAAGGGTTCGTCCCCTCTTGGCCCGAGCGGCAACCCACCTCGGACTTGGAGACGGACATCCCATGCGGCCGCGGGGAGTGCTGCCGGCGAAACGACCAACGTGCATGCGCGAGTTGCCGTCAGCCTGGCTCAGGAGTGGTGGCGGCGCGGGACGACGGCCAAGACCACGACCGCCGCAATCGCGATGAGACCATCGGTCGTCTTGGCGTGCCTGACGCCGCCCACCAATCGCTGTTCGCGGGAGCATTCCCGGCCGCTTGCGGCCCTGTGGAGCCGCGATGAGCGCGGTAGAGTTGAGCGCTGTGAGTTCGGCGGCGGGCACAAGGCAGGACACCGCGGCCTCGGGCGCCGAGGAGATGCGCATGGCTGCGGCGCTCCGCCGCGGCTTCCGGCAGGCCCAGGTCCTCATGGCCCACTCACTGGCCGAGTACGACCTGGGGTCGCTCTCGTACCAGCTCCTCCTGGAGGTCGCCGCAGCCGGCGCCCCGGGCGTCGCCCAGGGCGATCTCCCCGACCTGCTCCAATGTCCCGACACCCGGGTGTCCACGCTGGTCCGGGATCTCGCCGAGCGGGGTCTGGTCCGGGCAGTGCGCACTCCCCCAGATCGCCGCGCCGTCAGGATCCGCCCCACGCCCCGGGGGCTGAGGTTGACCGACGCGGCGCTCCACAGCCAGCGCTTGGCGCTCAACCGGCTCTCGGAGCAGGCTGCCGTCCCCGGCGTCATGGCACTCCTCGAGGACGCCCTCCGCCTCTACATCGGCGTCGAGGTCCGTGTCGAGGGCGTGCCCATCCGGTCGCTGCTCAGCTCCGCGGACGGCTGACGGGGGACGGGGCGGCCGCCTCCCGTCAGGTGTCAGGCGGGCCCGGGGAGGAGGGAGGGGCGTGAGCGAGCCCGGCGGAGAGGCAGCGGGCGGCGAGCCGTGCGTAGCCGGGAGCCCGGCGCGCCAGCCAGAGGAGCTCGCGGCCGTGGCGGGGATCGAGAGCGGCCCTTCCCGGCGCGGCCCAATCCGGCGACATGTCACGCGACGGCGCGTCGAGGATGACGCGGATGCTTGCCAGGGGCGCCCCGGCGGCCGCGAGCCGCGCCGTCTCCATCTCCACAGCGAGGAAACCCACGATGGGCCCCAGACCCCCCGCGCCGCGCCCACGACCGGTCGACGTGATGTCAGCAGCGGCCCCACCGCCGGTTCCAGCCCGAGATCGCGGACCCCGGCCACCAGGGCGCGCACCCAGCGCGGGTCACAGGCAACTGGCTCCCCGCCCTCCATGGCCACCAAGTCCGCGACGACGATGGTTCCTGGCGGGAGGTCCGCCACGAGGCCCCCGCCGAGGCCGCACGTGATCAGCGCCGCTCTCGCGCCCTGTGGCGGCGTCCACCGCCGCAGGCCGACGCCGCACCTGACCAGTTCCGTTCCGCGACCAGTGTGGCCCGCCAGGGCACGGCGGAGGGCGCGCCACTCCAGCCACGTCGCCGCCAGCACCGTCACCTCGGCACTCCCGGCGGCGCCGACCTCACGCATAGCCGTGGTCGTGGTACCAGGCCACGGACCGCTCCACCGCCGCCTCCACGGAACCGGGCGTGAAGCCGAGTTCCGCTCGTGCCCTGTCGCTGCGGACGAACATCCGCTGCCTGCCCATCCTCACCCCCTCGAGGGGCACCAGGGGCTGGGCGGAGGGCCACAGGCGGCAGCGCGCCTCGTCGATCCAGGCGGCGGCAGCGGCCACCGCGTACGGCATCCGCGCCGCCGGCGCCCGGAGGCCGGCGTGGCGGGCGATCAGATCCCAGATCTCGGCCAGGCTCAGGTTCTGGCCTCCGACCAGGTACCTCGACCCCGGGATGTCCACGCTCCAGGGCGAGGACGTGGGCGCGGGCGACGTCCTCCACGGCAACGAGGTTCATGCCCCCGCCCAGATAGGCGGGAATCCGGCCGAGCATCAGGTCGACGACCATCTGCCCCGTCGGGGTGGGGCGGGCGTCGCGCGGCCCGATGGGGGCGGTGGGCAGCACCGTCACCACCGGGAGGTTGGCTCGCAGGGCGGCGCGCTCCTGCCTGACCTTGGAACCGTGGTATCCGGCCGTGCCATGTCCCCCCTCGGCCCAGTCGCTCTCGGTGGCGAGCCGCCCGCCGCGCAGAGGTCCCACCGCGGCGGAACTGGAGGTCACCACCGCCCTTTCCACGCCGACGAGACGGGCCGCCTCCAGGAACTCGATGTGCCCGCCACGTTGACCAGGTCCAGCCCCCGGCGTTCTCGCGGCGCGAACGAGTAGTTCGCGGCCACGTGCACCAAGAAGCGGCAGCCGCGCATCGCCTCCACCAGGGCGCCGCCGTCGCGGAGGTCGCCTCGGGCGACGGTCAGCCCGGCGCGCGCGGCGAGGCGGTCGGTTCCGCCGCGCACCAGAGCCGTCACCGTTCGGCCGTCCTCGAGCAGGGCGTCGAGAACGTGGCCGCCGACGAACCCGGTCGCCCCGGTGAGGAAGACCTCGCCTCTGGTGATGCCCGCCATGCTGCGATCGCGCCCCGTCAGTTGCGGTTGAGGACCTGACCCCGAAAGGTGTCGCCAGCGGCGCGCAGGGATTGCCGCAGCGAACTGGCGGTTGCCACCACGGCGGTCGGCTCGTAGCCGCAGTGGGCCATGCAGTTGGCGCAGCGTGGGTCCTTGCCCCGGCCGTACGTGTCCCAGTCGGTCGTCTCCAGGAGTTCACGGTAGGACGCGACGTAGCCGTCCGCCATGAGGTAGCAGGGACGCTGCCAGCCAAAGATCGAGTAGCACGGGATCCCCCAGGCCGTGCATTGGAAATCGACCTTGCCTTCGAGGAAGTCGAGGAACAGCGGGGAGTGGTTGAGGCGCCACTTCCGCCGCCTGCCCTCGGCGAAGGCCTCCCGGAAGATGCGGTGTGTGTTCTCCACCTGAAGCCAGTGCTCCTGGTCGGGCGCCTTCTCGTAGGCGTAGCCGGGGGAGATCTGCATGGTGTCGACCTTGGCGTCGTCGTTGAGGAAGTCGAGCACGCCGCGGATCGACTCGGGGCTGTCCATGTCGAAGAACGTGGTGTTGGTCGTGACCCTGAAGCCGCGCCGCTTCGCCTCGCGGATGGCCGCCACCGCCTTGTCGAATGTCCCCTTGCGGTCCACCGACTGGTCGTGCCGCTCGCGCAGGCCGTCGATGTGGATGGAGAAGGAGAAGTACGGGGAGGGCGTGAAGAGGTCGAGCTTCTTCTCCAGCAGCAGCGCATTGGTGCACAGGTAGACGAAGCGCTTGCGCGCCACCAGTTCCGCCACGATCTTGTCAATCTCTTTGTGCACCAGCGGTTCGCCGCCGGCGATGGAGACGATGGGAGCGCCGCATTCCTCCACTGCGGCAACGCACTGCTCGACGCTGAGACGGCGGGTGAGGATGTCCTGCGGATGCTGGATCTTGCCGCAGCCTGCGCAGGCAAGGTTGCACTGGTAGAGCGGCTCCAGCTGAAGAACCAGCGCGAACTTCTCGTTGTGCCGCATTCGCTGACGCATGACGTAGCCGCCGACAATCAGGGTCTGGCGGAGGGGGATCGCCATCTCTCAGTTCTCCTTCCCGGTGGGGCCTTCGTTTCTCGCCGTTCCGACCCCCGCGGCCCCGGCGTGTGGTGCGGTTCTGGCCGCCTCCCGGGCGCGTGGCACATTGCGCGCCGGGGCGACGGCGGAGCGGATTCCCCTCTCTCCGAACTCCCCGGCGAGCGCCAGGGCCATGGTGGGGAAGAGGTGCCGATACATGCCGTAGTTGAGGTAGAAGTCGCCGGGGAAGCCCGTCCCCGTGTATTCGCGCTCCATCCAGGTCCCGCCGCTCTGGCGTTCCCGGAGGTGGTCCAGGCCGCGGCGGCACGACGGGTCATCGCCGTGGCCGCTCCTCTGCAGCGCCATCACCGCCCACGCCGTCTGCGAAGCCGTGCTGACGCCGACCCCGGCGAAGCTCTCGTCCTTATACGAATGGCAGGTCTCACCCCAGCCGCCGTCTGCGTTCTGCGCACGGAGCAGCCAGCCAACGGCGCGGGGCAGATGCGGGCCACCGCACCCAAGTGCCGCCAGGGCGCTGATGACGCACCACGTGCCGTAGACGTGGTTCACGCCCCATCGCCCGTACCAGGAGCCCCATGGGCGCTGCTCCCGCGCCAGGTAGCGAAGTCCGTTCCGCACCACCGGGTCGTCCACTCCCCGCCCCAACGCCGAGAGCATCTCCAGGACATGGGCGGTGACGTCCTCGCTGGGGGGGTCGAGCATGGCACCGAAGTCGGCGAACGGGATGCGGTAGACGAGCTTGCGGGTGTTGTCCTTGTCGAACGAGCCCCAAGCGCCGTTGCGCGATCGCATGCCGACGCACCACCGCGCGCCCATCTCCGCGGCGGCCTGCACCGCCTCTCCATCGCCTCCGTCCAGCAGTGCCAGCACGACGATGGCGGTGTCGTCGATGTCGGGGTAGATGTCGTTGTCGAACTCGAACGCCCAGCCGCCGCATTCCCGCATGGGCACCTTCACCTGCCAGTCGCCGCCGCGTTCGATCTGCTCGCCGAGCAGCCAGTCGACGGCGGCACGGACCTGGGGATGCGCCCTGGGCAGCCCGGCGGCGCGCAGCGCCAGCACAGCCCACGCCGTGTCCCATACCGGGGACATGCAGGCCTGGAGCCGCCAGCCGGCCGCGTCGGAGACGGCGAAGCGCTCATGGAGCCCGCGCAGGCCGAGCTGCATCACCGGGTGGTCGAGCCCCATCCCCTCCACGTTGAGGGCGATCAGCGAGTACACCCACGGCGGCTGGATTCCGCCCCAGCTGCCGTCCGCCTCCTGGTGGTCGGCGATCCAATCGGTGATGGTGCGGCAGGCGCGGCGGCGTCCCGGCTGGCGGGGCAGCCGCTCGTAGAGCTTCTGCAGCTTGTCCAGCCACCAGAAGATCCCCGAGCCGGGGATGCGGTGCAACTCCGCCTCCGTTCCCGGTGCCACCAGTTCGGCGACGCCGAACCCCAGCGGCCGCAACGGTTTCCGGCTCAGAACGATGAGCAGGGGGGCGATCGTCCCCCGGGCCCAGCAGGCGAAGTCGTACAGGTTCAGCGGCGCCCACGATGGCAGGTGGACCAGCTCGGGCGGCATCGAGGGCACCCCGTCCCACGGGTACTCGCCGAAGAGTGCCAGCCACAGCTTCGTGAACACCCGGGCGTGGGCGACGCCGCCCTGGTCGAGGACGAAGCGGCGGGCACGGACCAGGGGATCGGCCGAGGGGTCCACGCCGAGCAAGCGCAGGGCGACGTACGCCTCAACGGTGGTGCTGAGGTCGCCGGGACCGTCGTGGTAGAGCGCCCAGGTACCGTCGGCGCGCTGGGCGCCGAGGATGTGCTGCCGGGCGCCCGCGGCGATGGCGGAATCGTCGGCGCCGAGAAAACGGAGCAGGAGAAGGTGCTCGGCGGTCATGGTGACGTTCGTCTCCATCTCCGCCGTCCACCATCCGGCCGGATCCTGGCGCTCCAGGAGCCACGACATGGCGTCGCGCAGCGCGGTGTCAGCCATGGAGGGCTGCCTCCTCGAGCGGGCGCACACCGCCGGCGGCGTCCGGCCCCGGCGTCGCCCCGGTCGGGGCGGGGTGCGCCGTCCAGCCGGCCACCCTCATGCCGTCCATGACGCAGCGCGCTGCGGCCCGGCCGCTGAGAACGGCTCCCTCCATGGTCGCCGGCCAGCCGGTGTCGGTCCAGGCCCCGGCGATGGCGGCGTTGGCCACCTGGGTGGACGGCCCGGGGCGGAGCAGTCCCGGCGTGGGGACGAAGGTGGCCTCGGGATCGCGCGTGACCACGCCCCGTCGCAGTTCCGCTCCGGTCAGGGAGGAAATGCGGGCGCGCACCTCGCCGTCGGCAAGCTCGACCAGCCTCTCCTCCGGTGTCGCGACCCATTCCGCGGCGCTGCTCATGCTGCAGCAGAGGTAGCCCGGTCCCCGAGTGAACACCCATTGCACCGGCGAGCCGGGAAGGGCGGCGAAGTCGAGACCGCGAATCTCGCGGTCGTACCAGAGGTGGACGTCGACGATCGGCTGAGTGCGGAAGCCCTCCAGCCCCGACACTCCCAGCGCCTCGGCGCCGGGGATGCGCCGCAGGCGCTCCGGAGGGACGGCGAAGACGGCCCCGTCGACGGCCACCTCCTCGGTGCCCACGAGCACGCCGCGGACCCGCCCGTCCTGCACCTGGACCCCGGTCACGGCGCCGCGCATGCGCACCTCGTCGCAGCGCTGAGCCGCCGCCTCGGCGAAGCGGAGCAGGGGAACCGTGGCATAGCCGATGCAGGCGGCGTGCCGGTCGCCGAGAAAAGCGGTCCTCACCACGAAGAGGCCCGCGGCGGCGCTCGCCTCGTCGAGGGGCGCGTTGAGCGCGGGGACGATGAAGGGCTCCCAGAAGCCTCGGAGCGCCGACTCGCCCTGCCGGTGCCGGCGGAGCCACGCGGCGAACGTCTCCTGTTCCTCTCGCCCGGGGTTGACCCCGAAGCGGGCCGCCAGCAGCGCACGGGCGACGCCGAGACGTGCGCGAAGGCTGATGGCTCGGAATCTTATGAAGGGAAGCGCCAGGTGCAGCGGCGCGGGGAGGCTCACCGCCCTGAGCCGGCTCGATCCACCGGGTGACAGCACCACGGCCTCGAACCGGCGCTGGAGGTGGAGGCTGTCCCGCATCCCCAGTTCCGTCACGAAGCCGAGGAAGGCCGTGTAGCACCCCAGGATGACGTGCTGGCCGCAGTCGACCTCGGTGTCGCCGACGACGAAGGACGTAGTCTTGCCACCGAGGAGCCGACTGCGCTCCAAGAGGATGACGTGGCAGCCGCGCCGCTTCAGCTCCAGCGCGGCCGCCAGGCCGGCCAGGCCGCTGCCGACCACGGCCACGCGGGGACCCCCCGCCGGGACGCCACCGCCCGCCGGGCTCACCGGAGCAGTCCCGCCGCCGAGACGGCCGCCCAGGATCGGACCATGACCGCGGCCTTCTCCCCGGGGGTGAGGCGGACCCGCCGCCGCAGGGGCAGCTCCGGATCCGCCTCGATGCGGTCGAGGATTCCGCTGTAGATGCCCGCCATCGTCCGAACGCACGCCCGCGCCTGGACCGGGATGTAGGCGCAGACGCCGATTCCCGAGGCGTACAGCCGCCTCGCGCGGGCGGCTTCAT
This sequence comes from Candidatus Dormiibacterota bacterium, assembly GCA_963808125.1. Classification (GTDB taxonomy): domain Bacteria; phylum Chloroflexota; class Dormibacteria; order Aeolococcales; family Aeolococcaceae; genus CAWEEP01. The sequence goes on along the minus strand of CAWEEP010000030.1, from coordinate 13,225 downwards.
GCTCGACCAGAGCTGCCCAGGAGGAGCCCGGCTCGCCGGCGAGGAGCGCGGCTTCGCTGATGCCGAAGCGGGCGAGGTCGTCGGTGGGGAGATAGACGCGGCCCATCGAGGCGTCCTCGCGGACGTCGCGAAGGATGTTGATGAGCTGCAGGGCTGTGCCGAGATCGTCGGCGCGTTCCAGGGCGGACGGGTCCGTCGAGCCGAAGATGCGCACGCACATCTGGCCGACCACACCGGCGACGAGGTGGCAGTAGCGGCTGAGCTCGTCCCAGCTGGCGTAGCGGTGACGGCTGAGGTCCATGGCGACGCCGCTCACCAGATCGTCCAGCTCGGTGAGAGGGATACCGTGGCGGTGCACGGCGTGGATAAGCACCTGCAACACCGGGTCGTCGCCGGGGTCGCCGTCGGCGGCGTGCCGCAGGCGGGCTCGGTGCGCGTCCAGCTGTAGGAGCCGTTCCGCCAGCCCAGCCGGCATGGGACCGTCGGTGGCGTCATCGAGCTGCCGGGCGAAGCCGTACAGCGCGTAGATGGAGACCCGCTGGGTGTGCGGCAGGGCGATGAAGCCCCAGTAGAAGTTGCCCGCCTCACGGCGGGCGAGCTGCCGGCAGTAGCGCTCGGCCGAGGCCCGGTCGCCGGCCGCGACGGCACCGCTGGTGGCGGAGCGACCGCTGGCCGCGTGGTCGCGGAGGGCCGCCGCCACCAGCCGCGCCTTGGCCGCCGGCCGGACCTCCGGGCGCCGGATGTCGGTGCGGAAATCCTCCCTCCGGATGGCGTCGACGATTGCCTCGCCTCCCTTCCGGTAGAGCTCCAGCTGCAGACGCAGACGTCCGGGCATGGCGAGCCGCTCGAGCCGCCTTCCCGAGGCGAGAAGCTCGCGCGCCCTCCGGCACATCGCCTCGACAGCTCCGGGCAGGCCCCCAGCGTCCAGGTCGGACTGGATCAGGTAGGTCCGTCCCTTGCCGCGGTCGATGGCCACGTCCTGAGCGAAATTGGCGAGCTGTAGCCCGATGCAGACGTCGTCGGAGAGGGGCACCGCCGCCGGGTCGTCGATCTCGAAGAGCCGCAACACCATCCGCCCCACCGGCGCGGCCGACAGCATGCAGTAGGCGCGCAGGGCGTCCCAGGTCTCGTAGCGACCCACGACCTGGTCCTGGACGTTGGCGGCGATGAGATCGAGGAAGGGCTCGGCGGGGATGCCGAACCGGCGGATGGTGCCGGCTAGGGCGAGCAGCACCGGGTGGACCGGGGGCCTGCCGGCGAACAGCGCCTCCACCTCCGACCGCCAGAGCTGGAGCCGCCAGATCGCCTCGTCACCGCTCTCGTCGCCGAGGTCGTCGGTGGTGCGGCAGTAGGCGTAGACGCGGGCGAGGTGGAGGCGCAACTCCCGCGGAACGATCAGCGAGGCGACCGAGAAGTTCTCGTAGTGCCGCCGGGCCAGACGGACGCAGAGAGCGTCGGCCTCGCCCAGCTCGGTGACGGCGCTCATGGGCCGGCCGGTGGCCAGGCCCCGGGATCCGACGGACCGCGGGACACGACGCGTCCGGCCTGCGAGAGCTGGCCGATGTCAGCAGCGCCAGCGCAGAACATGGCGATTCGGAGGGTCTCGACGATCTCGGTTATGGTGTCGTCCAGCGTTCCCGCCCCGTCGGCGGCGGCCCGGAGCATCGTACCGGCGATACCCCCGAGATCGGCTCCCAGGGCGATCGCCATGGCCAGGTCGACGCCGCTGCGGATGCCGCCGCTGGCGATCAGGGTCGCTCCCGGGGCGGCACGCCGGGCGAGGCGGACGGCGTCGGCGGTGGGCAGCCCCCAGGCGGCGAAGGCGGCGGCGACACTGGCCCGCACCGGGTCGGTCATGCGGTGCCGCTCAACCTCACTCCAGGACGTGCCACCCGCACCCGCCACATCGACGGCGCCGACCCCGGCCTCGAAGAGGGCCGCCACCAGGTCGGGGGCGATCCCCCAGCCGACCTCCTTGACGATCACCGGGACGTCCAGGGCCGCGCACAGCCCCTCGATGCGCCGCAGCAGCCCCTCGAACCGGGTGTCTCCCTCCGGCTGCAGGGCCTCCTGGAGGGGGTTGAGGTGAAGCACGAGGGCGTCGGCGTCCAACAGCCCGACGATGCGCCGGCACCCATCCACGCCGACCCCCATGTTGAGTTGCACGGCTCCCAGGTTGGCGAGCAGGGGAACGCTCGGACAGAGATCGCGGACGGCGAAGGTGGGCAGCACCTCGGGGTGCTCGAGGAGCACACGGCAGGACCCGAGCCCCATGGCCACGCCGAAGCGCTCCGCCGCCCCGGCCAGGGTGCGGTTGATCCCGCGCGCCTCGGCGGTGCCCCCGGTCATGCAGGAGAGGAGCAAGGGGGCCCGAAGGCGCCGGCCCAGGAACGCCGTCGCCAGGCTCACGCCGGCGAGGTCGATCTCGGGGAGGGCGCGGTGGACGAACCGGTACCGCTCGAATCCGGTGGTCACGCCCGTGGCGTCGACGTCTTCCTCGAGGTTGATGCGGATGTGGTCGGCCTTCCGATCGACGATGGCTGGCGCGCGGGTGGGGCGGGAGGAGGCGCTACCGAGGGCCACCGGCTCACCTCATCCGGTTGGCAACGAATTCGGTGATTGCCGAGAAGTCGTCGGTCCAGGGGCGCTCGAGGCCCGAACTCGCCGCCGCACCGATGGCGGCGTGCGCGGTCTGGGTGGTGGCGGCGGCGCTGGCCCCCGGTTCCCCGAGCCCGGCCAGGATGTTGCGAATGCGCTCCTCACCGTCGCGGGCGTCCGAGTCGGAGAAGAGGGCGCACAGGTCGCGCTGTTCGTCGTACGAGGCGCGCGAGTAGGCGCTGATGACCGGGTAGGTGGGCTTGCGGCGGGCCAGGTCGGTCTCCCGTCCCTTCCCGGTCCGCTGCGGGTCCCCGAAGGTGCCCAGCCAGTCGTCCCGCATCTGGAAGGTCTGGCCCAGCAGCCGTCCGGCGCTGCGCAGCTTGCCGGTCGTTCTGGCCGAGGCGCCGGCCAGGATGGCCCCCATCTCCAGGCTCGCGCCGAGGAGCGCCCCGGTCTTGGCGGTGATGAGGCGAAGGTAGGTGGCCCGCGGGGTGTCCGGCCGGCCCTCCAGCGCCAGGTCCAGGCACTGCCCCTCGATGACCTCGAGCACCGCCTGGCTCAGGCTGCGGGCGGCACGCATCCGCCGATCGGCTCGAGGGCCCGGCGCCAGCAGGGTCATGTAGGCGGTGGCGAATAGGCCGTCTCCCACGTTGATCCCCTGCGCCTCTCCCCAGATCGACCACACCGTCGGCCGGTGCCGCCGCTGCACGTCGCCATCCTGGATGTCGTCGTGGACGAGGGTGAAGTTGTGGATCAGCTCAATGGACGCGGCGGCGGGGATCCCCCAGTCGACCTCGCCGCCGCACGCCTCGCAGGCCCAGAGGGTGAGGGCGGCCCGCAGCAGCTTGCCGCTGCCGCCCGCCGTGGGCCGGCCGTCGGGACCCACCCAGCCGAGGTGATAGGCGCACATCTTGCCCAGCGGCGACGTCTGGACCGGCAGCGCCCAGCGCAGTGCCTCCTCGATCAGGGGGAGGTGACGGCTCAGCGAGCGGGGCAGTTCGGGGCCCGTGTCCTCAGCCCGGCTGAGGGGTTGGTCAATGGTGTCGGCCGATGGGAACGGTGCATCGACGGCGACGGACATGCTCGCCTCCAATCCCGTGAAAGTTCTCAGATGGTAACTATCCAGACCGGCCGCGGGCAAGCGGGGTGCCTCGCGCCTGGCCCTCCCCGCACCGATCCCAGCTAGCCCGTCGGCGCTCTGGCAGGGGTCTCTGACCCCCTGCATATAATTGATGCTGTGACAAGGATCGGAGGTGGAGGGGGCCTCAGCCCCGAGGTGCGCGAGGTGCTCGGGGCCTATCTCGACGCCAGCCTGCTGAGTGACTCGCTGCAGGCCGACCTCTGGCGGGAGGCGCATCTGACGCTGGCCCAGCTCGCCGTCCTGCGCAGCCTGCGCGACGGCCAGCCGAGGCTCGCCGGTGAGCTGGCCGGGTCGGTGGGGCTGTCGCCGGCCTCGGCCACCCGGCTTTTCGACCGGCTCGAGGAGCGGGGCCTGCTCCGGCGCAACCGGGGGCGGGACGACCGCCGCTGCGTGGAGATCCGACTGACCGCCAGGGGGCGCCGCCTCGTCGGCACGGCGCGCGCCCTGCGCGACAGCCCGCTCCGCCACGCCGTCGAGGCCATGACCGAGGCGGAGCGGCGAAGCCTGGCGACGGCCCTGCGGCGGCTCGCCGAGACGGCGCGTCAACTCGACCCTCTGGCCCGTGGCGGGGTTCTCCCGTGAGCCGCCGCCGGCTCGTCCCTGCGGTCGTGGGCGTGGCCGCCCTGGCGGCGCTCCTCTTCGTCATCCATCCTGCCCAAGTGCTCGCCGCCGTGCGGGGGTTCGACCTCCGCTACCTGGTAGGGGCGATCCTCCTCACCGCCCTCTGCTGCGTCGTCCAGGGGGCTCGCTGGCACTTCCTGCTGCGCGCCGCCGGCATCCGCCTGCGCTTCCACGAGTCGGTCTTGATCAGCGTATCCGGTCAGAGCGTCTCCGCCGTGCTGCCCCTCGGCGACCTCACCCGTGCCCTTTTCGCCAGCCAGGCCACCGGGGCGTCGTTCGGGTCCGCCGCCGCCACCGTAACGGTCCAGGAGATGACCTTCACCACCCTGCTCGTGCTCTGTGCCGCGCCGGCGCTGCTGGCCGTCCCGAGCGGGTGGTTCCTCCTCGCCATCGTCCTCGGCGGCATCGCGGCGACCCTGGCATTGATCCTCCTCCCGACCGCCTACGGGTGGGCCCGCCGCCTTCTCAGCCGCCTGCCCGGCGTCTCGAGGCTGGTGACCCAGGCCGACGACCTGCGACGCGAGACCAAGACCCTGCTGACCCGGCCCGTGGTGGCAGCCACGGCGGTGATCGATCTCGTCCGGGTCCTTCTCATCAGTTCCGCCTTCCTCCTCGTGCTTCGCGGTCTCCATCTCGGCCTGAGCTGGCCGGCGGCGCTCTTGGCGGTCGCCGTCGCCTATGTGGGCGGCGCGCTCAGCTTCCTCCCCGGCGGCATCGGGGCCAACGAGGCCAGCGTCGTCGCCGTGCTCATCGGCCTTGGCGTAGGTGCCGCGCCCGCCGCCGCGGCGGCGCTGATCCAACGGGCCCTGCTCACCGGCGTCCCCTCCCTGACCGGGCTGATGGCGTACGCCGCCGTCCACCGCCGGCTGCACCTGGGCAGCCTGGTGGCGTCGCCGTCCGCCGGCCGCGGGCCGGCCCGCTCCGCTGAGGCCGCCGCATGTGAGGCGGCCGCCTGACCCTGTCGGTTCGGTCTGAGCCGGTCCCGGCCGCGGTGCCATCCCGCCGCCGCCGACCGGCCATGATTGCGCTATGAGCGTCTCGGCGCCGCGCCGCCACCTCCGGCCGGCCCAGCTCGTCCCCGTCGGCGTGGGCCTGGCCGCCATCGTGACCCTGGTCGTCGTCGCCAATCCTGCGGCGCTGGGCAGCGCTCTTTCGCATTTCGCCCTCATTGCGATCCCCATCGCCCTGGCGCTCTCGGCCGGCTACTACGTCCTCCAGGGGCTGCGTTGGCACTTCCTGCTGCACGACGTCGGCGACCGGCTCAGCGTGGGCGACACAATCCTTCTCAGCATCGCCGGCCAGGCGACGTCGATGCTCCCGCTCGGCGAGCTGAACTCGGGCCATCTTCGTGAGCGAGGCCGCAGACATCGACTTCGCCGACGCCGTCGCCACGGTGACGGTGCAGGAACTCATCCTCATGCTCATCCTCATCCTCATCGCCATCCCAGGCGCCCTCTCGGTGCACCGGGCGCTGGTCGGGGTCATCGTCGCCCTCTTCGGCGTTCTCGCCCTCTTCGCCGTCCTGCTGGTGCCCTCGCTCTTCCACCTCGTCCACCACGCCGTCGAGCGGACGCCCGTCCTGCGCAGGTTCACCGCCCAGGTCGACAGCTTCCGGCAGGAGACCGTCGTCCTCCTCCAACGCCGCGACACCCTGGGCTGGTCGGTGATCAGCGTCGCCGGCGCGGCGGCGGAGATCTCCCTCTTCTGGGTCCTCATCACCGCTCTCCATCCAGGGGAGATCAGCTGGCCGATGGCCTCATTCGTCCTCGCCGCCTCCTATGTGGGCGGAGCCATCAGCCTGATCCCGGGCGGCATCGGGGCCTCCGAGGCGACCGTGGTCATCCTCCTCCTCAGCGTCGGGGTCGACCCGGCGACGGCGACCGCGGCCGCCCTCCTCCAGCGGCTGGCGGACAAGGGCTTCGGCACGCTCCTCGGCGTCATCGCCTACCCCATCGCGCGGCGCCGCTTCCATCTCAGCGGTCTCAGCGCCCTCCGCCCCAAACCCCCGGCCGCTCCGCCCCCGGCGAGCCTGGAGGCGGCGGGCGCCTGAATCGCGCCCGAGCGGGTCCCATATGGTGTCCGGAACGCGCCGAACACCTCGCGCGGAGCATTTGGCACGGCGTCTCACCCGAACGGGTGATGCCGGATTCAGACCCGGGGGCGTAGATTGGCGTGCATTGCCTATGCATGGGTCGGCACCGAGGGCAGACCGCGTCCCTGAGGGCGTGGGCGCTGCGACCTGGGCACCGGCCGGTTGCACTGGGAGGCGGATTTCGCATCGCCTCCATCGTCCACAGGGGGCGACGGTGGCTACGACAAGGAGGGCGCGATGACCTTGGACAAGTTGCCACCGGGTGGAGGCGACCCGAAACGGCGCTCGCGCCGCACATGGGTCATGGGGGTAGCCACCGTCGGCATCGCCTCCATCGGCCTGGCCGCGTGCGGCTCGACCAGCAGCGGCACATCCGTCCCGCCCCAGTTCAACCCCACGAGCTTCAACACCTCGACGATCTCTTGGCTCGCCGCCAACGTCAACGACACGGGGACGCCCCCGTCGACGCCCACCGGCACGCTGACCATCGCCGGATCCGAGGACGTCTCCGGCATGCTGGACCCCCAGGGTGAGTACGACACCGTCGGATACACGGTGCTTCGGGCCCTGGACCGGACGCTGGTGAGCTACCCGACCTCGTCGAACTTCACCACCGCCACCAGCATCGTGGCCGACGCGGCCACCGAGGTGCCCACCAAGGCCAACGGCGGCATCTCCGCCGACGGGTTGACCTACACCTTCCATCTCCGCTCCGGGCTCACCTGGGACGTGACCGATCCCTCGACCGGGGCCGCGGTCGGGCCCGACTCGGGGACGCCGGTGACCTCGCAGGACTTCCTGCTCGGTCTCAAGCGTGAGTGCGACCCGGTCCTCTCCGGGTACGGCAACCCCAGCTACTACACGGCGACGATCTCCGGTTTCTCCACCTACTGCAGCGGCTATGAGGCCCTCGATCCGACGGCGTCAGCGGCCACACGGGCCGCCTACGTCAATGGCAACAGCATCTCGGGGATCTCGACCCCGGACAGCTCGACCATCGTCTTCACCCTGAGCGAGCCGGCCAGCGACTTCCTCAACATCCTCGCGATGTACTTCGCCGCCGCGGCGCCGCCCTCGTCGCTCAACTACATCCCCGAGACGGCGGGCAACCCGATCTGGGCCGACGGCCCGTACGCCGTCTCGGCATACACCCCCGGGTCCCAGATCACCCTCGCGCCCAACCCCTACTGGGGCTCCAGCGCGACGGCGACCAGCTGGGCGCAGGACCCGGTCCGCAACCGCTACGTCTCCGAGATCAGCATCAACGAGACCCTCGGCTCGGATGCGGCCGCGGGTGAGGTCCAGGAGGAGATCCAGGCCGGCAGCCTCGACCTGGGGTGGAACACCGTGGTTCCCAACTCCTCGCTGTCCACCCTCGCCAACCACAGCAACTCGGGCTTCGGTGACTTCCCCTCCCCGGGCATCACCAACCCCTACCTCGTCTTCAACACGCAGAGCACGGCCGACAACGGCGCCCTCGGCAAGGTCAAGGTCCGCCAGGCTCTCGAGTACGCCATCGACAAGGTCGCCATCAACAAGATCTATGGCGGCACCGACTTCAACGAGGCGCTGAACCAGGTCTTCAGCCCGGGTGCTGAGGGCTACGTCGCCGGCTACGACCCGTATCCGACGACGAACAACGAGGGCAACCCCGCGAAGTGCAAGTCGCTGCTCAAGGCGGCCGGCTATCCCAACGGGCTGACCCTCACCGACTACTACCGCACCGACGGCAACCACCCCCTCGTCTTCGAAGAAGTCAAGACCGACTTCGGCAAGTGCGGTGTGACCGTCAACGGCAAGCCGATCTCGAACGGTTACTACACGTCGTCCGGCATCCTCGCCGGCAGCGCCACCGATCTCGCGGCGTCCGGCGAGTGGGACCTGACCGAGCCGGGTTGGGTGCCTGACTGGTACGGGCCGACCAACGCCCGTTCCATCCTCCCCGATCTGTTCGGCACCAGCGACTTCCCCGGCACCAACTGGGGCGACTACAGCAACCCGACGGTTGACAACCTGGTTTCCGAGGCCGAGGCGGCGCCCACGCTGGCGCAGGCCACGACCTTCTGGCAGGAAGCCAACAAGGCCGTCATGGCCGACGCCCCGTTCGTCCCCTTCCAGACCCAGCTGACCAACATCATGCATGCGTCGAGCGTGCACAACGCCATCTACAACCCGTTCTCCGCGCAGTACGACATCACCGCCTGCTGGGTCAGCAGCTAATCGATCCAAGCCAGCCATGAGGGTGCCACCGGGCCCCTCAGCCGCACCCGACCATCGCCTCCGCCCCGACACGGGGCGGGGGCGGTGGGGTGCGGACGGCCGGCGACCGGCTCACGGGGCCCGGCTCGCCCCGGTGGGTGGACACCGCCCGCCACTCCGTGGCGGAGAAGCGCCGCCCAGCGCAGGATCCCGGTCCGCCCCGGTATCGTCTCAGCCGACATGAGCCTGCTGGCTGTCGAGGATCTCACCGTCTCGTTCCCCACCTCCGACGGGGTGGTCCGGGCGGTGCGAGGGCTGTCCTTCGAGGTTGAGCCGGGTCGGATCCTGGGGATCGTCGGCGAGACCGGCTCGGGCAAGACGGTGACCGCGCTCAGCCTGCTCGGGCTCAACCCAGGGGCCGACATCAGCGGTTCTGCACGCTTCCAGGGCCGGGACCTCCTCGCCATGGAGGGCAACGAGCTCCGCCGGATCCGCGGCTCCGAGATCGCCATGATCTTCCAGGACCCGCTGAGCAGCCTCCACCCCTATTACCGTGTCGGCTGGCAGATCTCCGAGGCGATCCGCACCCACAGCCGTGTCAGCCGCGACGAGGCGATGCGGCAGTCCGTCGACCTGCTCCGCATGGTCAGCATCCCCCAACCCGAACGAAGGGTCCAGGCCTACCCGCACGAACTCTCGGGCGGCATGCGCCAGCGGGCAATGATCGCCATGGCACTGGCGCTCCGCCCCAAGCTCCTCATCGCCGATGAGCCGACCACGGCACTGGACGCGACCGTCCAGGCGCAGCTGATGGAGTTGCTCACGGGGATGCAGCGCGAACTGGGGATGGCCGTGATCATCATCACCCACGACCTCGGCCTGGTCGCCTCCATCGCCAACTCCGTCCTCGTCATGTACGCGGGGCGGGCTGCGGAGCGCGCCAACTCGCGGACCATCTTCTACTCTCCCCACCATCCATACACCCGGGGTCTTCTCGGCTCCATCCCCGGGGCCACGGGGGTCCACGGCCGCCTGGTGCCGATCGTCGGACAGCCTCCCAGCCTCATCCGGATTCCCACCGGCTGCGCCTTCCATCCCCGATGCCCGTTCGCCATGGACGCGTGTGTCCGCGACCAACCCGACCTGGCCCCCGTCTCCGGCGGAGTGGACCATCTCTCGGCGTGCTTCCTGCCTCCGGACGCCGTGGGGGTGGACCCCGCCATGGACGCGACGCGCCGGCACTACGCTGAGAGCCGCCGCGGGGTCAGGGTGGCCCGGCTCCAGGGCGTGACCGGCCCCCAGGGCGGTGGAGGTGTCGCGGATGCCTGACCCCGGACCCGCGCTCAACCCATCTCCCGGCACCGGCACGCTGCTCAGCGTCGACAACGTGGTCAAGCGGTTCCCCATCCGGCGAGGCGTCTTCTTCAAGCGCCAGATCGGCAGCGTCCATGCCGTGGAGGGCGTTTCGCTGGAGGTTCGGCGGGGAGAGACGCTCGGCCTGGTCGGCAAGACCGGCTGCGGCAAGTCGACCCTCGCCCGCTGCGTCACCCGGCTCTACCCGCTCACCGCCGGCCGCGTCGTCTTCGACGGCATCGACATCAGCCGCCTCTCGCGCCGGTCCCTCCGGCCCTACCGGCGGCGGATCCAGATGATCTTCCAGGATCCCTACGGGTCGCTGAACCCGCGGCGGCGGGTCGGATCGATCATCGGCGACCCCCTCGCCATCCACAAGGTGGCCTCGGGCGCCGAGCGCAAGCGCCGGGTCCAGGAGCTGATGGCGGTGGTCGGCCTCAACCCCGAGCACTACAACCGCTTCCCATCCGAGTTCTCCGGGGGGCAGCGGCAGCGCATCGGCGTCGCCCGGGCTCTGGCCCTGCACCCCGACCTGATCGTCTGCGACGAGCCGGTGTCGGCGCTCGACGTCTCCGTCCAGGCGCAGATCATCAACCTGCTGGAGGACCTGCAGGCGCAGTTCGGCCTCACCTACATCTTCATCGCCCACGACTTGGCAGTGGTCGAGCACGTCAGCGACCGGGTGGCGGTGATGTACCTCGGCAAGATCGTGGAGAAGGCGGAGGTCAAGGACCTCTACGGCTCACCCCGCCATCCCTACACGGTGGCGCTCCTCTCCGCCTCCATGGTGCCCGACCCCGAGCGAGCCCGCGCCTCGCGCCGGGTCGTCCTCACCGGCGATGTCCCATCGCCCATCAACCCGCCCTCCGGCTGCCCCTTCCACACTCGCTGCCCGAAGGCCCAGGCGATCTGCTCGGTCGAGGAGCCGCCGCTCGAGGTCAAGAGCGGCGACCCGCCGGACCACCTCACCGCCTGCCACTTCCCGGTCGCCCCGGGCGAGCAGCTGAGAACTGCACCCACCGAGGAGCCGCCGGGATGAGCCTCGCCCCCTTCGAAGGCCGCGCGCCGCTCCTCGACCCGGGAGGTCTGCCGCCCGAGGCGGCCCAGGGGATCGAGGGCCGCAGCCCGCTTCGGTTGGCGCTGTCCCGCCTGCGCACCGACCGCATCGCCATCGTCGCCGGCAGCCTGATCGTGCTGATGGCGCTCCTCGCCATCCTGGCCCCGATCATCTCCTCCGTGACGGGGCACAACCCGTACAACACCAACCTCCTCACCGGGACCACAGCCTTCGGCCAGCCCCTGGCGCCCGGCCAGGGGGGCTACCTCCTCGGCACCGACAATGGCGGGCGCGACATCCTCGTCCGCATCGCCTATGGGGCCCAGATCTCGCTCATGGTGGGGATCCTGGCGACGCTCATCGCCACCGTCGTCGGGACCGTCATCGGGCTGTTCGCGGGGTATTACGGGGGCTGGATCGACGCCGTCCTGGCCCGCCTCATGGACACCGTCCTCTCCTTCCCCTACGTCCTCCTCGCCATCGTCCTGGCGTCGGTGTTCGGCGCCAGCCTCCCCCTCACCATCGGCGTCATCGCCTTCTTTTCCTGGGCTGCAATCGGCAGGATCGTCCGCGGCCAGACGCTGTCGCACCGGGAGAAGGAGTACGTCGAGGCGGCCCATGCCGCCGGAGCCGGCGACCTTCGCATCATGTTCGTCGACATCCTGCCCAACCTGGTGGCGCCGATCATCGTCCTGGGGACCCTGCTCGTCCCCACCGCCATCGTCTTCGAGGCGACCCTCGACTTCCTCGGGGTCGGGGTGGGACCGCCGATTCCCACCTGGGGCAACATGCTCTCCGACGCCCAGAACTCCGGCTTCGTGAACTGGTGGTTCTGGATCTTCCCCTCCATCGCCCTGCTGCTCACCACACTCGGCTTCAACCTGCTGGGGGACTCGGTGCGCGATGCCCTCGATCCCCGCACCGAGAGGATCTTCGCCACGCGGCGCAAGGGGGCGAGGTCCGGCGGCGGCGGCGTCCAAGCGGGTGCGGGTGCGGCGGCCGCCGCGGGTGAGGCAGGATCCTGATGAGCCGCTATCTCATCCGCCGCGTCATCCAGGGGATCTTCACCCTCTGGGTGATCGTCACCCTCGTCTTCATCCTCTACTTCATCGCGCCCCACGATCCGGCGCGTCTGCTCGCCGGCAAGACGGTCACGCCCGGGCTGGTGGAGAACATCCGCAAGTCACTACACCTCAACCTGCCGCTCTGGCAGCAATACCTCGAATACCTCGGACGCCTGATCCACGGCAACCTGGGACAGTCGTACTTCCTCAAGCAACCGGTGACGACCATCATCGCGAGGGAGGTGCCGATCGACATCTCGCTGGCCATCCCGGCGGGCGTTCTCTGGCTCGCGCTCGGCCTGAGCATCGGCATCCTCTCGGCCCGCCGCCCCCGGAGCATCTGGGACCGCAGCGCGACCGTCTTCGTCCTTACCGGGCTCTCCACGCCGACGTTCATCCTCGGGCTGCTGCCGCTGTACTTCTTCTACTACATCCTCACCAGCCACGGGATCGGCATCTTCCCGGGGGCGGGAGCCTGGACCCCAATTCAGACCAACCCGCTGCAGTGGGCCCGCGACCTCCTCCTGCCCTGGCTCACCCTGGCCCTGATCTCCGCGGCCACCTACGCCCGCCTCTCGCGCAGCACGCTGCTGGAGACCCTGGGTGAGGACTACGTCCGGACCGCCCGGGCCAAGGGGCTCTCCGAGCGCCGCGTCGTGTACCGCCACGCCCTGCGCGCCGCGATGACCCCGATCACGACCCAGTTCGGCATCGACCTCGCCACCGTTCTGGGCGGGGCCATCATCACCGAGACCGTCTTCGGTCTCCCCGGGCTGGGCCAGGGGGTGGTCCTCGCCATCAGCCGCCAGGACCTGCCGCTGATCCAGGGCATCGTCCTCGTCGCCGCGGCCTTCATCGTCGTCGCCAACATCGTTGTCGACGCCCTGTACGCCGTCCTCGACCCGCGCGTGCGCCTGACCTAGCCGGTCCCTGCCTCGCGACACCTGGAATCCTTCCTCGGAGCGCGTCGGGGCTCGTGCGGCGGCCGCCCGATGTCGCCCAGCCCCGGGCCGGGAACGCCACCGCCCCGCGGCGGTGGCGTCCCTTCCCGAACCGCCGCCTAGTGTCCTGTACCGGAGATAGCTGGTAAAATAAGGGGG
>CAWEEP010000029.1:0-10749 GCA_963808125.1 Candidatus Dormiibacterota bacterium | reverse complement strand
TTACCCAAATCGAACGCGTCCCGGTCAGCCGCCAGCGGCGCGAGGAGTTCCGTCCCTACGCCAAGGACTCGCTGCTCGCCCAGCGCGACGACGAGGAGCCCACCGACTTCGACGAGGACGACGACGCCGTCGGGACCGTTCCCGAGGCCGGTGAGGAGCTGGAGCCGCTCGCCGTCGCCGAGGAGGTGGACGCCGAGGAGACAGCCCCTCTCGAGGAGGTCGACGGCGACGAGCCCGACGACGGCGACGGCGACGTGCGCCCCGAGGATCAGTACTGAGCCGCGTCCCCCAACCCTGTCGACGGGCGCGTGGCGGCTGTGGAGTCGCGTTCCGGGCCACTAGACTTCGGCCCAGATGAGCGAGGTGCAGAGCCCCACCCCGGGCAGGGCTCCGGGTTTCAGCGACTGGGTCGGCCCGTCGGCGGAACGGCGGCGTGCCGTCGCCGACGCCTTCGTCGACACCTTTACCGAGTGGGGCTACGCCTATCTCGCCACCCCCCTGATCGAGCCGCTCTCGACCGTTGCCGCCGGGGTGGCTGGGGGGAGCCAGACCCAGCTCTTCCGCTTCATGGACGCCGACGGCGACCTGCTCGCCCTCGTGGGTGAGCGCACCGTCAGCGTCGCGCGGGTGGTCGCCACCCAGCTCCAGGGCGGCCCCTTCCCGCTCCGCCTCTGCTACTCCGGCCCCGTGCTCTTCAACCGTCCCCCCCTCGGCGGGCGGCGCCGCGAGGCGATGCAGGCCGGCTGCGAGCTCATCGGCCATGCCGGGCTGGCGGCCGACGCCGAGTGCATCGCCGTCGCCGCCGCCGCACTGGAGCGAGCCGGGATGGGCGGCGTCCAGATCGACGTCGGCCACGCCGACTTCATCCCCGCGCTCCTCGACCAGGCGCACCTCGGCCCCGAACAGCGGGCGCTGGTCGCCGGCGCGGTTCGGCGCCGCGACCTGGTCGCCGTCGAGGCCGCCCTGGAGGGGACGGAGGTCGCCGACGCGGATCGGGCGCTGCTGCTCGCCTTTCCCACTCTCCGGGGCGACCGCGAGATCCTGGAGATGGCGGCGGCGCGGCTCACCGCCGCGCGGCCCCGCGCCGTCATCGAGGAGCTCGCCCGCCTGTGGGATCTCCTCGACGGCCACGGCATCACCGATCGTGCCCACCTGGACCTCGGTGCCGTGCGCGATTGGGACTACTACACCGGGCCCACCTTCGAGCTGTTCAGCGGCGACGTGGGCTTCCCGCTGGGCAGCGGTGGCCGCTACGACCGGCTGCTCGGCGCCTTCGGGCTGGAGGCTCCGGCCACCGGCTTCGTCCTCCACGTCGACCGCTGCTGCGACGCCCTGATGCGCGGTTCCGGCGACGACACCCCGCGCCTCCCGCTCCGCCTCGGCTACTCCGTCCGCGGCGCCACCGCCGCCGTTGGGTACGCTGCCCGGCTCCGCCGCGCCGGGCATCCCGTGGCCCTCGATCTGGAACCCACCGAGTTCGGCGGCCGGCGCCGTCCCGGCGTGGGCTCACGCCGGCGGCCCCGGCGGGCTGCGCTGGCGGCTGCCCGACACGGATGGCACGGGGATCGACACGCTCCTGGCCGCGCTGGACGAGGCGAGGGGATGAGCCCGCTGCGCCTCGCCCTCCCCGGAGGAGCCCTCTTCGAGGACGCCTGCCGCCTGCTCACCGAGGCTGGGGTGGCGGACGCCGACCCGCACGCCTTCGACCGCAATCTCCGGGTCGTCGACGGCGCCAAGTCGCTGGTCAAGGTGCGCCCCACCGACGTCCCCGTCTACGTGGAGATGGGGGCGTGCGACGCCGGCATCGTCGGCAAGGACGTCCTCTGGGAGTCGCCGCGCGACTGCTACGAACTGGTCGACCTCCGCTTCGGCGGCTGCCGCCTTGTCCTCGCCGCGCTGGAAGGATCCCCCCTGGCCGGCGGCGCCTGGCCCCGGTCGCTGCGCGTCGCCACCAAGTACCCGATCGCGGCGCGACGTTTCTTCGATTCGCTGGGCGTCGCCGCCGAGCTCATCAAGCTCCACGGCTCGGTGGAGCTGGCGCCCACCATGGGTCTGGCCGACTGCGTGGTCGACATCACTGCCACGGGTCGGACGCTCGCCGCCAACCACCTCGTCGAGGTGGCGGAGGCGGGACGTTCCACCGCCCGGCTGATCGTCAATCAGGCGTCCCTGAAGACCCGCGGCGACGCCATCGACCGGCTGGCCACGGCGCTGCGCCGTGCCGTGGCCCCGGCCGAGCCCGCCATCCCCGGGGCGACGCCCGCCGGGAGGGGGCGGGCGTGACCGGCGGGCTGCCCAGGCCGACCCCGGATGAGTGGCGGGCGCAGGTACGCGCCGAACGCCGCACTCCGGCGCCGATGCTCGACGGGGAGATGGCCGGGCCCCTGGGCGAGTGGTTCGAGCTCCCGGTGCGTGCCGACCACGTCGTGCGGACCATCCTCGAAGAGGTTGCGCAGGACGGCGACGCCGCGGTGCGTCGCTGGACGCTGCGTCTCGACCGCGTCGAGGTGCACGACGCCCGCGTCGCCGACGGTGCGATGCGGCTGGCGTGGGAGACCACCGAGCCCAGCGTCCGCAACGCCATCATCGTCGCGGCGGGGCGCATACGGGTCATTCACGAGCACCAGCGGGACGGCGCCATCCGGGGCACGGTGTCGGCGCACCTGCGGCCGCTGCCGCTGCGGCGGGCCGGCTGCTACATCCCTGGAGGCCGCGCCGCCTACCCCAGCACCGTGCTCATGAACGTTATTCCGGCCCAGGTCGCCGGGGTCGGCGAGATCGCCATCACCTCTCCGCCCGGGCCCGACGGCTCGGTGCACCCGCTGGTCCTCGCCTGCGCCCACCACCTGGGCGTCACCGAGGTGCACGCCATCGGCGGCGCGCAGGCCATCGGCGCCCTCGCCTACGGCACGGAGAGCATCCCCAGGGTCGACAAGATCACCGGCCCCGGCAATCTCTTCGTGACCCTCGCCAAGCGGGCGGTCTTCGGCGAGGTCGGCATCGACGGCGTCGCGGGCCCCACCGAGATCCTCGTCATCGCCTCCGCCGACGCGGATCCTCGATGCATTGCCGCCGACCTGGTCTCCCAGTTGGAGCACGACCCCCTCGCCTGGGCGGTCTGCCTCACCGACTCGCCCCTTCTGGCCCATCAGGTGAGTGCCGCCTTTGTCCAGGAGGCGTCGGCGGCCACCCGCGGCGGCATCATCGCCAGCGCCGCCGGACGCCACGGCGCCGTCATCGTCACCGAGTCCCTCGATGCCGCCTGCGTTCTCGCCGACGAGTTCGCCGCCGAGCACCTGTCGCTGCAGGGCGCCGCCGCCGAGGCGCTGCGCGACCGTCCCCACACCGCCGGCGCCATCTTCGTGGGGCGGAGGTCGCCCGTCTCCATGGGCGACTACGTCGCCGGCCCCAACCACACCCTGCCCACCGGCGGCGCCGGCCGCTATCGCGGCCCGCTCTCCGTCGCGGACTTCCAGCGCTGGCCGTCGGTGGTGGATCTCTCCGCCGAGGAGTTCGACGCCCTCGCACCCGTCGCCTGCATCCTCGCCAGGAGCGAGGGCCTACTCGGACATGAGCGCGCCATCCGGCTGCGCATGGAGGCGCCCCTGCCATGACCCCTCAGCCCCCCCTCGGCGCGCGGACGGCCACGGAGGAACGTGTCACCCGGGAGACCCGCATCCGCGTGCAGGTGGACCTCGACGGCAGCGGCGCCGCCGACGTCGAGGTGCCCCTGCCGTTCTTCCGACACATGCTCGAATCCTTCATCCGCTACAGCGGCATGGATGTGACGCTGCACGGCCAGGGGGATGTCGAGGTCGACGCCCATCACCTCGTCGAGGATTGCGGGCTGGCCCTGGGGGCGGCGATCAGCCGGGCGCTCGGCGACCGGGCCGGCATCCGCCGCTTCGGCGAGGCCCACGCACCTCTGGACGAGTCCCTGGTCCGCTGCGCCCTCGACCTCTCCAACCGCCCCCACCTGGAATGGGAGATGACGCCGCTGCACGGCCGCATCAACGACTTCGACGTCGAGGTGCTCCGCGAGTTCGTGCATGCCTTGACCCAAACGGCTGGGATCAGCATGCATCTCGACTGCCTGCGCGGCGCCAACCTGCACCACGTCGCCGAGGCTGCCTTCAAGGCGATGGGGCTGGCGCTCCGCCAGGCTCTGAGCATGCTGGGAGGCGACGTCCCCTCGACCAAGGGCGTTCTCTGATGCCGCTCGTCGCGGTCGTCGACTACGGGGTCGGCAACCTGCGCAGTGTGGAGAGGGCGTTGACCCGCTCCGGCGCCGACGTGCTCATCACCCCGGACCCGGCGGTCGTCGCCGCGGCGGACGGGGTGGTGCTCCCCGGCGTGGGGGCCTTCGCGCCCGCGGCGGCGCTGCTCATCGGTTCGGGCCTCGGTGAAGCGGTGCTGGAGGCGGCGAGGCGCGGCCGTCCCGTCCTCGGTGTGTGCCTCGGCTTCCAGCTCCTCTTCGAGGTCAGCGAGGAGGGGCAGGGCGGCCGCGGGTTGGGCCTGCTCCCGGGACGCATCCGCCGCATCGATCCGCCGGGGCTCAAGGTGCCGCACATGGGGTGGAACCGTCTCCGGCTCCGCCGCCCCGCGGCCCTGGTCGCGGGCGTGGAGGAGGGCGCCTGGTGCTACTTCGTCCACTCCTACGCCGCTGAGGCCGCCGCCGAGGACATCGTCGCCACCGTCGACTACGGTGGCGAGGTCGTGGCCGTCTGCGAGCGCGGATCGGTCACCGGGACGCAGTTCCATCCCGAGAAGAGCGGAGACGTGGGGCTGCGCATCTACGCCAACCTGGTGTCCGCCTCGTCCACTGTCGCCGCTCCCGGCGCAGGATAGTCGCCGTGATCGTCGTCCCGTCCATCGACATCCGGGGGGGGCGCTGCGTCCGCCTGACCCAGGGCGACTACGCCCGAGAACGCGTCTACGAGAACGACGCCACCGCAGTGGTCCGCCGCATCCTGGAGAGCGGGGCGCGCCGGCTTCACCTGGTTGACCTGGACGCCGCCAGGGGCCAGCCCGACCCCCTCTCCACCCGGGCCGTCGAGGCCGTCCTCACCTCGCTGGACGGCACTCCCGTGGTCGTCGACGTGGGCGGCGGCGTTCGCGATCTCGAGACGGCGCGGCGGTGGCTGGGCTCGGGCGCCGGGCTGGTCGTCCTCGGCAGCGTCGCCGTCAGCGAACCCGACGTGGCGCAGGCCATCTGCGAGGCCCTGCCCGGCAAGTGCTTCGTCGCCCTCGACGTGCGGGGGGACATCGTCCAGTCCCAGGGCTGGACCGAGGATGCCGGGAGCGCCGCCAGCCACCTGGAGCGATGGGTCTCCTGGCCGCTCGCCGGCCTGATCCGCACCACCGTGGCCGCCGACGGCATGATGGGCGGCCCCGATCTCGGCGGCCTGGAGGAGACGGTGCGCGCCTTCCCCGGACCCGTGCTGGCCAGCGGCGGGATCGCCAGCATCGACGACATGGCGCGCTGCGCCGAGGCCGGTGCCGCCGGCGCCATCGTGGGCCGGGCCATCTACGAGGGCAGCTTCGACCTGCGCGCCGCCATCCAGCGTTTCCCCCAATGAGCCTGGCCAAGCGGATCATCCCCTGCCTTGACGTGGATCGCGGCCGGGTGGTCAAGGGCGTGCAGTTCGTCAACCTTCGCGACAGCGGGGATCCCGCCGAGATGGCCGCCCTCTACGACCGCGACTCCGCCGACGAGCTGGTGTTCCTCGACATCACGGCGAGCAGTGACGGCCGCGACATCCTGCTCGACGCCGTCCGCCGCACCGCCGACTCCGTCTTCATCCCGCTCACCGTCGGCGGCGGGCTGCGCACCCTCGCGGACATCGACCGCATGCTGCGCAGCGGCGCCGACAAGATCTCGCTGAACACGGCGGCGCTGGAGCGGCCCGGGCTGATCGCGGAATCGGCGGAGCGCTTCGGGGTCCAGTGCATCGTCGTGGCCGTGGACGCGAGGCGTGCCGGCAGCTCGTGGCACGTCCACTCCCACGGGGGCCGCCGCGACACCGGCCGGGACGTGTTGGAGTGGACCCGAGAGGCCGCGGAGCGCGGTGCCGGCGAGATCCTCCTGACCAGCATGGATCGCGACGGCACCCAGGACGGCTACGACCTCGAGCTCACCCGGGCGGTGAGCACGGGGCTGCCCATCCCGGTCATCGCCAGCGGCGGCGCCGGTGAGCCCGAGCACCTCCGCGCCGTGCTCAGCGAGGGCTGTGCCGACGCGGCGCTGGCCGCCTCCATCTTCCACGACGGCATCCACCCCATCCCCAGCACCAAGGCCTACCTGCGGGCCCACGGCGTCGAGGTGCGGCTGTGACGCGCTGGGCGGCGGGGCCGTGGAGATGATCGACGAGGCACCGGAGTCCGGGGCTCCGCTGCTCGCCGAACCCGGCGACCGCGACCCGGACTTCAGTCGGGGCCTGCTCACCGCCGTCGTGCAGGACGCCGGTACCGGCCAGGTGCTGATGGTCGCCCACATGAACGAGGAGGCCTACGCGGCGACGCTCCGGAGCGGCCGGGCGACCTTCTTCAGCCGCAGCCGGGGCCGCCTCTGGGAGAAGGGTGAGACGAGCGGCAACAGCATGAGGGTGCTCGAGGTGCGGCTCGACTGCGACGGCGACGCCGTGCTGCTCCGGGTGGATCCCCGCGGTCCCGCCTGCCATACCGGGAACCGTTCGTGCTTCGACGCGGACGAGGCCGCGCGGCCGGCCGGCGGGCCCACCGACACCGGGTGATCGGGGGCGTGGACCGCAGCGGCGGACACCTGCCCATCGGCGCCTACGCCCTCATCGGCGACTGCCGCAGCGCCGCCCTGGTGGGCTCCGACGGCAGCATCGACTGGTGCTGCCTGCCGCGCTTCGACTCGCCGTCCCTCTTCGGACGCCTCCTCGACTCTCGGGGCGGCGGGCACTGGCAGATCCGTCCTGCCGGGGCGTACCGCTCCGAGCAGCGCTATGGCGATCGCAGCAACATCCTCTGCACCGTCTTCTCCACCGGGACGGGGCTCGTCCAGGTCAGCGACTTCATGCCGGTCGACGAGGGGTCGATCGAGCGGCACGCGCGGCCGCACCGGCACCCCAGGCTCGTCCGCATCGTGGACTGCCTGGCGGGGTCGGTGACGATGCGCCACGACATCGTTCCCCGCCCCGACTACGGCCGCTCCCCCGTCGTCTTCTCGCCCGACGCGCGGCTCTTCCACGCCGATGCGGACGGCCTCCACTTCTGCATTACCTCCACCAGCGAGATCCGCAGTGCCCGCAGCACCTTCACACTTCACGCGGGCGGCGCCGTCGCCCTGTCGTTGCGCTGCCAGCACGCCGGCGGCGACTGCGGCACGGCGGAGAGGGGATGGACGGTGGAGCGGGCGTGCCACCTCCTGCGCGAGACCCAGTCCTTCTGGTGGCGCTGGGTCGACGGCGTCCACTACACCGGCGCCTACCCCGAGGCGGTGTGGCGCTCCGCACTCGCGCTGAAGCTGATGACCTACGCGCCCACCGGCGCCATTGTGGCCGCGCCCACCACCTCGCTCCCCGAGGCGCTCGGCGGCCGGCGCAACTGGGACTACCGATACACCTGGCTGCGGGACGCGTCGTTCACCCTCTTCGGGCTCTTCCAGCTCGGCCTGCACGCGGAGGCGCACAGCTTCTTCGACTGGCTGCGGAGGACCGGCATCGGTGCCGGCAGGGGCGTCCACAACCTGTACCGGGTCGACGGGCGGTCGGACCTCACCGAGCAGGTGCTGGTGCACTGGCGCGGCTATCGCGGCTCCCGTCCGGTGCGCATCGGCAACGGCGCCGTCGATCAGCTGCAACTCGATGTGTACGGCGAATTGCTCGACAGCGCCTACCTCTACGCGCGCTACGGAGGCGAGATCGGCAAGGCGCTGTGGGGCGAGCTGCACGCCGTCGTGGACCTCGCCATTGAGGGCTGGGAGCGACCCGACGCCTCCATCTGGGAGAGCCGCGGGCAGGAACAGCACTACACGTACAGCACGCTGATGTGCTGGGTCGCCGTCGATCGCGGCCTTCGCCTGGCGGAGCGATTCGGTCTGCCCCACGACCGGGAACAGTGGGAGCAGGCGCGCCGGGCGATGCATCGCCGGGTCACCGGCGATGGCTACAACGGTCGCCTCCGCTCCTTCACCCAGACGCTCGGAGGCCGGACCGTCGACGCCGCCATGCTCCGGGTCGCGCAGGTCGGCTTCCTCGAGGAGAGCGACCCGCGCGTCGCGTCGACGGTGCGCGCCATCGCACGGCATCTCGCCCGGGGCGTGCTGGTCAGCCGCTACCTCCCCCGCGAGCTGGACGACGGTCTCGACCACGGCGAGGAGGGCGCCTTCCTCATGTGCTCCTTCTGGCTTGTCGACGCCCTGGCCCACATCGGCGAGGTGGAGGAGGCCCAGCGGCGCTTCGAGAGGCTGCTCGCCTTCGCCTCGCCGGTGGGGCTGATGGCGGAGGAGGTGGACACGACGACCGGGGAGCTGCTGGGCAACTACCCGCAGGCGTTCACCCACCTCTCCCTCATCGGCGCCGCCGTCAACATCGAGCGGGCGCGCCATCGCCACACCGGCCCCCGCCGTCCCGCCGTGCCACCCCCGGCGGATCCATTGGAGTGACCTCTCTCGAGGAGGCTGCCGTCGAGGCGCTGCAGGGTGGCCTCGGCGCCGGGGCGGTCCCGGCAGCGGGGTGTGCCCCGGGCCGGGTGACCCTTGTCGGCGAGCACGTCGACTACGTGGGCGGGCGGGTCCTGTGCATGGCCGTCGATCTCTCCGTCGGGGTCGCCGTTCGGACGTCAGCGGACGGACACTGGCGGGCGGTCAGCCGGGGGCGGCGCGTGGAGCGGCTGGAGCCGGCGGTGGTGGGGGACGTCGGCGACCGGCTCTTCGCCGCCGCCGTGGCCCTGGGCCGGCGGGGCATCGCCGTCCCGGCCCTGGAGATCGGGGTGGCCGCCGACCTGCCCGAGTTGGCCGGCCTCGGCTCCTCCGCGGCGGTAACCCTCGCCGCTCTGCTGGCCATGCTGCGCCTGTCCGGCCGTCGCGCCGGCGCCGGCGATCTGGTCGACCTGGCCCTGGTCGCCGAGCGCGACATCGCCGGCGTTCCCTGCGGGGAGCTCGACCAGCGCGCCGCCGTCCACGGGCGTGCGGGCTCCGCCCTACTCCTCGACTGCTCCGGAGGAACGCGCCAGGAGGTGCCCTGGCCCTGGGCCGGGGCGTGCGTGGTGGTTGCCATCAGCGGCGAGAGCCACGACGTCGGCGGCCGCGAGTACCGCCTCCGCCGCCAGGCGGCGGAGCGCGCCTGCGCCCTGCTCGGCGTCGCAAGCTGCCAGGAGATCGGCGAGCGCTGGCGCGAGCTGCCCCCGGATCTGCTGCGGCGAGGCCGCCACGTCGCCACCGAGACGGGGCGGAGTGACGCCGCCGCGGCGGCGCTGCGCGCGGGTGACGTCGTGGCGCTGGGGAGGCTCCTCGACGAGAGCCATACCTCGCTGCGGGACGACTGCGAGGTCAGCACCGACCGCCTCGACGCCATAGTGGCGGCGGCGCGGCGGGTCCCCGGGTGCCACGGCGCCCGTCTCGTCGGCGCCGGGTTCGGCGGCAGCGCCATCGCCCTCGTCGAGCGGGCGGCGGCGGAGGGGTGCGCCGCCGCCATGCGCGCGGCGAGCGGCGTGCCGGGCGGGACCTGGGTGGTGGGCCCCTCGGCCGGCCTCGCCAAGTCAGCCGCCGACGTCGTCGCCGGTCCCTGAGATAGCGGCGCAGTGGGGGGCGCGGTACGAAGAACCCGGTCTGGCGTCATCTGCTGTTCGTGACCGATCCTCGAGGGCACAGGCGCCCTTCGACACGAGAGGCTCTCGCGTATAGTTCCGGCCGAGTTCCTGCGACGGAAGCCCTGCGATGGGAGGTGTCACGGTGATCGATCCCCAATCCGCCCAATGGGTCCCCGAGAGCAGCGCGGGGCGCCTCGGCGAGACGGCTTCCGGCAAGTGCTTCACCTCGGACCTGAGCGTCGACGAATTCGTCCTCGTGCGCGAGAGCGGCTTCACGCCCCTGGGCCTGGTGATGGGCAGTTCGATGTATCACATCGGCCTGCAGTACGCGGGCTGGAAGCAGTCCATGGAGCTCACCGTTCTCAGCCAGGCGATGTACACGGCGCGCGAGCTGGCAATCCAGCGGATGGTCGCCGAGGCGACGCAGCTCAACGCGGACGGCATCGTCGGCGTCGACCTCACCATCGTCCCCTACGCGGGCGGCGGGGACGTCCTGGAGTTCGTCGCGGTGGGCACCGCGGTGCGCTGCGACAAGGCTCCCGGCACCTTCCGTGCCGCCAGCGGGCAGCCGTTCAGCTCAGGTCTCTCCGGTCGCGACTTCTTCAAGCTGCTGCATTACGGCTGGGCGCCGACGGGACTGGTGATGGGCACCTGCGTGTACCACGTCGCCCACCAGTCGATCAGGGCGGCGATGCGCCAGTTCGGTCAGAACGTGGAGATCCCCCTCTACACCCAGGCCGTCTACACCGCCCGGGAGCTGGCCATGTCGCGGATGCAGGAGGAGGGCGAGCGCAACGGCGCCGCCGGCATCGTCGGGGTCAGCGTCAAGCAGTACACCCACGTCTGGGGTGAGTACGGCGTGGAGTTCTTCGCCGTCGGAACCGGGGTTCGCAAGGTGGCCGCGGAGACCGGCAGCACCCTGTCCTTCATGGTGCCCGTCTAGGCGCGGCAGTGCGTGCGGCGCGGGCCCCG
>CAWEEP010000028.1:0-12383 GCA_963808125.1 Candidatus Dormiibacterota bacterium | reverse complement strand
CTCTACGTGTACTTCGTACAACGCCGTATTGCTGCTCGATCCCGGCCCCGCGCAGCAGGGAGACCACCAGCAGGCCGAGCTCAGCCCCGGTGGCCCTGGGCTCGGTGTGGAGGCGGAAGTCGGCGACCAGGTGGTCGCCGTCGAAGACACCGAGCACGGTGTCGGTGTTGCCGACGTCGACGGCGAGAAGCATGGAGGCCGATTGTGACGCCGCGCGCCGGACCCGCGCGGCCCGCCACGTGGGGATGGAGACGGGTAGGATCGGTGCCGCGATGAAACCGGTGCATCTGGTGTGCGACAGCACCGCCGATCTGGGTTCCGCCTACTACCCGGCGCACGGCGTCGAGGTGGTGCCACTCCGCATCATCTTCGGGGACGAGGAGTTCCGCGACCAGGAGGAGATGTCCACCCGGGAGTTCTACCGGCGGATGCGCGCCGGCGGGCCCCACCCTCGGACGTCCCAGCCGTCGCCGGGTGAATTCGCGGAGGTCTTCCAGCAGCTCGCGAGCGGGGGCGGGACGGTCATCTGCACGACCATCACCTCCGATCTGAGCGGCACGGCCGGCTCGGCGATGCAGGCACGTCAGTCCCTCCCCGACCTCGACATCCGGGTGGTCGAGACGAAGTCCTGCGGGCCGGCCCACGGGGCCGCTCTGGCCATGGCCGTGGCCATCCGCGACCGGGGCGGGGACGCGGACACCATCGTTGCCGCCATCGACCGACTGAAGGCGTCGCAGCGCCTCGTCTTCACCGTCGAGAACCTTGAGTACCTAAGGCGGGGCGGGCGCATCGGCACCGCCCGGGCCCTGCTCGGCACCGTCCTCAGCATCAAGCCGATCCTCGTCTTCCAGGACGGCAAGGTCCAGGTCCTGGAGCAGGTGCGGACCTACTCCAGGGCCCTCGACCGGCTGGTCCAGGAGCTGGCATCCGCCGTCCGCCTCTGGGGGCGGACCGTGGCCACCCTCGCGCACGCCGACAACCGCGAGGGCGCCGAGGCCCTCGCCCTGAAGGTGGCGGCTGTCACAGGGGAGGCCCCCGAGATCGTCGAGGTGGGCGCCGTGCTCGGCTGCCACGTGGGGCCCGGCGCCTTCGGCCTCTTCTACCACCCGGCGTCGGCAGTGCAGGCGTGATCCTGGCGTGACCGGGGGGTCCGGCGGCGCGCCCTCTCCACATGGAGCGGGTGGCAGACGGTTAGGATCGGACCTCGATGAATCTGGTGCACCTCGTGTGCGACAGTACCGCCGATCTCGACGCCGCCTACGCGGCCGCCAACGGGGTGGAGGTGGTGCCCCTGCGCGTCTTCTTCGGGGAGGACGAGTTCCGCGACCAGGTCGAGATGTCCACGGCCGAGTTCTACCAGCGGATGCGCGCCGGAGGGCCCCACCCGCGGACTTCCCAACCCCCTCCCGGCGACTTCGCCGAGGTCTTCTCGCGGCTGGGACGGCACGGCGGGACCATCATCTGCACCACCATCTCCGGCGACCTGAGCGGCACCGTCGGGTCGGCGCTCCAAGCGCGCCGGGCACTCCCCGACCTGGACATCCGGGTGGTGGACACGCGGTCGGTGGGACCCGGCCACGCCAACGCCGTGGCGGTGGCCGTGGCGGTCCGCAACCGGGGCGGCGAGGCGGAGGACATCGTCGCCGCGCTGGGCCGGTTGGTGGCCACCCAGAAGCTCGTCTTCACCGTGGAGACGCTCGAGTACCTCCATCGCGGCGGGCGCATCGGCGGGGCGCGGGCCCTGCTCGGCACCGTCCTCGACATCAAGCCGGTGCTCGGCGTCATCGACGGCCGGATCGACGCCATCGACAAGGTGCGCACCTACCCGCGGGCGCTGAACCGCCTGGTCCAGGAGCTGGCGACCGCGGCCCCGCTGTGGGGCCCCACCAAGGCGGCAGTGGCCCACGCCGACAGCCGCGTCCACGCCGACGCCGTCGCCGCCCAGATCGCGGGCGTCACCGGGGAACTGCCCACCATCGTCGAGGTGGGGGCGGTGCTCGGCTGCCATGCGGGGCCCGGCGCCTTCGGGCTGGCCTTCCACCCCACCGCGGTCCTCGAGGGCTGAGGGGCCCGGGAAGGGGACGGCCGCCAGGGGCGTGGCTCATGATTGCGGGTGAGATGGAGACCGAGGTCGCCGGCCCGGAGATCAATCTGGTTGGCCGGAGCCGCCGCCCACGAAGCGGGAGACGGCGGGAGGCGATCGTGGAGGCCGCCGTCAGCGTGCTCGGACGCAAGGGGTATGGCGAGACCTCGATGAAGGAGATCGCGCGCGAGGCGGGGGTTGCGCCCGGCCTCCTCCATTACCACTTCTCATCCAAGGAGGACCTCCTCCTCGCGGTCGTCGGGCAGCTCGACCTTGAGCTGGCACAGGCCTGGGAGGAGGCGCTGCGCGGTCTGGAGGACCCGCTGGACAGGCTGGTCGCCGGCCTCGCCGCGGTGGAGAGCCTCGGCGGCCGTGACCCCGAGTTCTGGCGGCTGCTCCTCGACCTGTTCGCCCTCAGCCTGGCCAGCCCGATCCTCAACCGCCGCTGCCAGGAGCTGTGGGCCAGCTTCACGCGCGCCATCGAGACTGAGATCCGCCAGGTGCTGGGACGGCTGCCCGCCTACACGATCGTGCCCCCGCACGATCTCGCCGCCGCCGTCGCCGCCGGCATCCAGGGCATCTCCCTGGCTGCGCTCGTCGAGGCATCCGATCCCGAGGCGCGGTTCCGGGCGCTGCGAGTGCTGCTGCTCTCTCTCGTCGTCACCGCCTACGTGACCGCCGGGCAGGAGCCTCCGCTGGCCCGCCTGGCCGGGCTGGCCGGCCGGCGCTGATGCCGCACGGCGACCTCCGCTGCTCCAACGGGTGCGACGGCGGTCGCTTCGAGGCCCTCAACGCCCCCGTCTACGTCGACCAGCGGCGCCGCTACCTCGACCACGACGACAGCCGCGCGACCTTCACCTGCGCCCAGTGTCAGTCGGTGGCGGTCGACCTCGCCGAGGTCGCGGCGGCAATGCGGTTCGAGGAGGAGCTCCTGCCCCTCGTGCTCGTCTGTCCCCACTGTGGCGAGCCCATGCTGCCGCCCGCGGACGGCGAGCTGTCCCCGTACGTCGAGTGCCCCGCCTGCGAGCGGCGATTCGCCCTGGAGGAGGGCATGCCCCGGCTCCACGGCACCGGGCTCGACGCCGAGTAGGGTTCTTCCCATGCGGTACGTCGCCCTGCTGCGCGCCATCAACGTGGGCGGCCACGTCGTGAAGATGGAGCACCTGCGCCGGCTGTTCGTCGAACTCGGCTTCACCGGGGTCGGCTCCTACATCCAGAGCGGCAACGTGTTCTTCGACACCCCGGAGACGGGCGAGGCATCGCTGCGGCGCCGCATCGAGGAGCGCCTGCGCGGGGCCCTCGGATACGACGTGCCCACTTGCCTGCGCACCGTTCCCGACCTGGAGGCCATCGTGGCATCGGACGCCTTCCGGGGCGTCGAGGTGACAGCCGACGTGCGGCTCGCCGTCGTCTTCGCGGTGGAGGCGATGCCCACCGGTCTGGCCTTGCCGCTGCGCTCCCCCAAGGGCGAGATGGAGATCCTCCGGGTCACAACGCGGGACGCCTTCATGACCTGGCGCATCGTGGACGGCAAGGTGCCCGCCTTTCAGACCTTCCTGCCGGCGGTACTGGGCACCGCC
The DNA here is from genome assembly GCA_963808125.1 of Candidatus Dormiibacterota bacterium. Taxonomy (GTDB): domain Bacteria; phylum Chloroflexota; class Dormibacteria; order Aeolococcales; family Aeolococcaceae; genus CAWEEP01. The sequence continues at coordinate 8,720 of CAWEEP010000028.1, read as the reverse complement.
GTGACGACGCGCTTCTTCGGGACCACCGCGAAGATCCTGGAGGCCGCGACGAAGGTCTGAGCCCGCGCCCGCCCGAGTGGAGTGGGCGCGGCTCAGCCGTTGAGCCGGCGGACCACCCGGGCCGGGTTGCCCGCGACGACCACGTGGTCGGGGACGTCGGCGGTGACCACCGACCCGCTGCCGACCACCGATCCGTCACCGACGCTCACCCCCTTGAGGACGACGGCGCCGGCGATCCACGCCCCGCGGCCGATCCGCACCCGGCGGGTGGGCACGGCCACGTCGCGAAGCGATGGGTCGGCGGCGTGGTGGTCGGTGTCGAGGATGAAGCAGGAGGCGAGGATGGCGTCGTCCCCGATCTCGATGAGCGTCGCCGCCTGGATGGCCGCGCCGTTGAGGCGGACGCGGTCGCCGACGACGATGCGCGCCTCGGGACGGTGGGTCATGAGCAGGTTCATTCCCGACCGGGCCCAGGCGTTGACGTCGCGGCCGACGTCGATCCGTCCCGGGCCGCCGAGGCGCAGGCGGCCGTTGGTGATCAGGCCCGGGCCGATGTGATAGCGGCGGCGGCCGGCCAGCGTCCACCCCCACCGGACGGTCTCCCCGCCCATGCGCACGGCCAGTCGCAGCGGCGGTGCCAGGCGTTCCAGGGGAGGGGTGGGGAGGTGGGGGCCGAGGAGGTCGGCCTCCGCCTCCAGTCGCGTTGGGGGCACCAGGTAGGTGCGGGCCGCCTGCGTCAGCAGCCCGTCGAGGTCGGTCCCCCGCGCCCGGGCGGCCTGGCGCAGAGCGGTGAGTTCCTCGGCGCTGAGACGAAGCCTGACGGCGCCGGGAGGCCCATCTCCCCCACCATCCGCGGGCTCGTGGCGGGCTCTGCCGGCCGCGTGCGTCGGCATGATCGTCTCCGGATCAGCGGCCGCGGCGGACGCCGGTGCCGGCCTCCACCGACCGGCGGGTCCTCGCCGTCTGCGCGACGGCGCGGGCCAGCGCCCGTCCGACGGCGCGCGGTCCCGGGCCGCCGGGCAGTTCGCGTCGGAGCAGGGCCCGATCCGGGTCGAAGAGCTGGAGAACGCCGGCGTCGAACACGTCGGAGAGGCTTCGCCATTCGGCGAGGTCGAGATCGGCGAGGCTGCGCCCCTGCTCGAGGCAGCGGCGGACGGCGGCGCCGACGGCGGCATGCGCCTCGCGGAAGGGGAGCCCCTTGACGACGAGGTACTCGGCGACGTCGGTGGCGAGGAGCATCGGGTCCTCGGCGGCCCGCCGCATGGCATCGACGTCGAAGCGGAGCACGCCGACCGTGTCGGTGAGCACCTCCAGCGTCCGCAGGCTGGTGTCCAGGGCGTCGAAGAGAGGTTCCTTGTCCTCCTGGAGGTCGCGGTTGTAGGCGAGGGGTAGGCCCTTGAGGACGGTGAGCAGGGTGACGAGGTCGCCGACGACGCGACCGGTCCGTCCGCGGGCCAGTTCGAGGACGTCGGGATTCTTCTTCTGGGGCATGATCGACGAGCCCGTCGCATACGCGTCGGGCAGCTCGGCGAAGCCGAATTCGGAGGTTGTCCAGAGCACGATCTCGCCGGCGAGACGCGAGAGGTGGACCATGAGCAACGCGCAGGCGGCGATCAGCTCGACCGCGAAGTCACGATCGGAGACGGCGTCCAGGCTGTTGGCGCTCAGCGCGTCGAAGCCCAGCTCGGCGCGGACGGCATCGCGGTCGATGGGAAGGGTCGTCCCCGCCAGGGCGCCGCTCCCCAGCGGCAGGACGTTGCAGCGGCGCCGGGCGTCCTCGAGGCGCTCGACATCGCGCTGCAGCATCTCGACGTAGGCGAGCAGATGGTGGGCCAGGGAGATCAGCTGGGCGCGCTGGCCGTGCGTGTAGCCGGGCATCAACGTCGACCGGTGCTCGCCGGCGCGCCGGATCAGCACCTCCTGGAGGAGGGCGCAGGCGAGCATCAGCTCCTGCGCCGCACGCCGGCAGTAGAGGCGCAGGTCGGTGACGACCTGGTCGTTTCGGCTGCGAGCCGTGTGCAGCCTGCCCGCGGCGGCGCCGATGCGCTCGTGGAGGCGGCGTTCCACGGCCGTGTGGATGTCCTCGTCGCCGGGATCGGCAGTGAACTCGCCGCGCTCGAACTCGCGGCGGATGTCGCGCAGCCCGCCATTGATGGCGCGATGGTCGACGGCGCTGATGAGGCCGGAGGCGCGCAGCATCCGGGCGTGGGCGAGCGACGCCTCGATGTCGTCGGCGTAGAGGCGGCGGTCGTAGGGGAGGCTGCTGGTGTATTCCTCGACGCGGCGCGCGGTGCGCGCCGGGAGCCGTCCCGCCCACACCTTGGGACTGCGGCGTCCGGCCGCCGTCACCGCCGTTTCACCGTGCGCTCGAGCTTGAGCGGCCCGGTGTCCTCCAGCGCTCCCTGGATGCGCGACTGGGTCCGCAGCGGGAGGCCGAACAGCTCGATGAAACCCCTGGCGGCGGAGTGGTCGAAGGTGTCCTGCCGGCGGTCGTAGGTGGCCAGCTCCTCGCGGTACAGAGAGCCCGGCGCCCGCCGGCCGATGAGGGAGGCGACGCCACGCCGGAGCCGAAGCTGGACCTCACCGCTCACCGGTTCCTGGGTGACGGCGACGAAGGCGGCGAGGGCGTTGCGGAGGTGGCCATACCAGAGGCCGTCGTAGACGAGGCGCGCCCACTCGTCGCCGAGCTTGCGCTTGAGATGGGCGACGTCGCGGCCCAGCGTCAGCGTCTCCAGCGCCGCGTGCGCCACGTGCAGAGTGATCGCAGCCGGCGCCTCGTAGATCTCGCGCGACTTGATGCCCACCAGCCGGTTCTCGACGTGGTCGACGCGACCGACACCCTGGGCACCGGCGACGGCGTTCAGTTGGGTCACCAGCTCGTCGCCGCGCAGGCCCTCGCCGTCGAGGGAGACGGGGATGCCGTGCTCGAAGGCGATGGTCGTGGCGACGCCATCCTCCGGCGCTTCGCGAGGGTCGGTGGTCCAGGCGAAGACGTCGGCCGGCGCCTCCCGCCAGGGGTCCTCGAGAACGCCCGCCTCGACGCTCCTGCCCCAGATGTTGGCGTCCACCGAGTACGGCGACGCCTGGGTGACGGGAACCTCGATGCCGTGGCGGCGAGCGTAGTCGATCTCCTGGGGGCGGCCCATGTCCCAGTCGCGCACCGGGGCCACGACCTTCAGGTCGGGGGCCAGGGCGGCGGTGGCGACGTCGAAGCGCACCTGGTCGTTGCCCTTGCCGGTGCAGCCGTGGGCGACGGCCTCGGCGCCCTCGTCGCGGGCGACATCGACGAGGATCTTGGCGATGAGCGGCCGCGCCAGGGCGGTGGCCAGCGGGTAGGCTCCCTCGTACAGGGCGCCGGCGGCGAGGGTGGGGAAGCAGAACTCCTCGATGAGGAGCTGGCGCGCGTCCACGGCATAGGCGGCGACGGCGCCGGTGCGCAGCGCCCGGTCGGTGACCGCGTCGATGTCCTTCGCCTCGCCGATGTCGGCCGTGCAGGTGACGACCTCGTAGCCGAGGTGCTCCTGGAGCCAGCGGATCGACACCGAGGTGTCCAGGCCGCCGGAGTAGGCGAGGACGCACCGCTTGGACTGGGTCACCGGGACACCTCCTGGAACGGCTTCGGGCCGGGGCGGGATCCGCCCTCCACGGCCTCGCGCAGCCGGGTGGCGAGGCGGTGAGCCGCCTGCCTGGAACGGACCACGACCATGACGGTGTCGTCGCCGGCGACGGTGCCGGCCACCTCCTCGAAGTGGGCGGCGTCGATCACCGCCGCCACCAGGGGGGCGCTCCCCGGCCGGGTGCGCATGACTCCGATGTGTTCGACGAACTCCATGGAGCGGACATGTTCGCGCATGGCGGTGCGGAGCCGGACGGTCACCGGCGCGGCCTCCGGTGCTCCCCCGTCGGCCACGTAGCGCGGGCCGCCGGTCTCGTGGACACGGGCCAGACCCAGTTCGCGGATGTCCCGCGACACCGTGGCCTGGGTGACCTCCCACCCCCTCGCGCCTAGCGCCTCGACGATCTCCTCCTGGGTGCGGACGACCCGCCCCTCCACCAGGTCGAGGATGGCCTTCTGGCGCTCCGCCCTGCCGGCGGGGCGCAGCGACGCGGCGCCGGGCGCGGGCCTCACCCTCATCCCGCCTCCTCCGGGCCCGCCTTGGACCTCTCGCGGGTGGCGACCGCCGCGAAAGAGGCGCCCAGGCGGGTCACCGCCTCGTCGGCCTCCGCCTCGGTCAGCGTCAAAGCCGGCAGCAGGCGGATGACCGAGCCGCCGATGGCGTTGACGAGGAGACCGCCGTCGAGGGCAGCCTGGGTCAGCAGGGGGGCGATCGGCTCGGTGAGGAGGACGCCCAGCATGAGTCCCCTGCCGCGCACCGAGTTCGATGGGGGCACCCTGGTCGCGCAGTCCCAGGATGCCGCCGCGCAGATGTTCACCGACACGCGCCGAGTTCTCGACGAGCCCGTCGTGGTCGATGACGTCGATGACCACCGCGGCCACCGACGTCGTCAGGGGGCCTCCGCCGAAGGTGGAGCCGTGGTCGCCAGGGCCCAGGACGTCCGCCCTTGGCCCGGCGAGGACGGCGCCGATGGGGAGGCCGGCGGCCAGCCCCTTGGCCACGGTCATGACGTCGGGGACGATGCCGGCGTGCTCGATGGGCCCACCAGCGGCCCGTCCGCCCCATGCCGGTCTGCACCTCGTCGAGGATGAGCAGGAGGTCCTTCTCGTCGCACAGCCGGCGCAGGCCGCGGAGCGTGTCGTCGCTCATGGGGACGACCCCCGACTTGCCCTCGATGGGCTCCATCAGCACCGCCACCGTGCTGCCGTCGACGGCGCCGGCGACGGCGGAGAGGTCGTCGTAGGCGACGTGGACGAAGCCGCGGGGCAGCGGCTCGAAGGGGGCGCGGTAGCGCCGGTGCGAGGTCGCGGCGAGCGCCCCCATCGTGCGTCCGTGGAAGGCCCCCCGGGCGCAGATGATGGTGCCGGCGGCGCGGCCGTGCAGGACGCCCCACTTGCGGGCCAGCTTGATGGCGCCCTCGACCGCCTCGGCACCGCTGTTGCAGAAGAAGACGCGGCTGGGGAACGCCGTGGCCACCAGCTTCTCGGCGGCATCCAGCTGCGGCTCGGAGTGGACGAGATTGCTCACGTGCACGAGCCGGGATGCCTGCTTCTGGATGGCGGCGAGCACGGCGGGATGCGCGTGGCCGAGAACGCTGACGGCGAGGCCGCCGATCATGTCGAGGTACTCGCGGCCGTCGACGTCGGTGACGCGGCAGCCCCTCCCCTCGCGCAGCGCCACCGGCTGCCGGCCGTACGTCGGCATGAGCACGGTGCGCCCCCGCTCCTCGATGGCGGACATCCGGGCGCTCATCGCCGGGGCGGGCTCGGTCACCGCCCGCCTCCATCGAGGCTGCGAGGCGGTGAGCCGGCGGCGGCGGACGCAGCGTGCGTCATGCGCTCTCCCCTCGCGTGACCATGGTGCCGACGCCACTCTCGGTGAGCAGCTCCAACAGCAGCGAATGGGGGACACGGCCGTCGATGATGTGGGAGGCGATGACGCCGTCGAGGGCCCGGAGCGCCGCCCTCACCTTGGGGATCATGCCGCCCGTCACCACCCCGGCGGCGATGAGCGCCTCCGCGCCTGCCGCGTCGAGGGCGCTGATCAGCTTCCCGTCCCCGCCGCGAACACCCTCGACGTCGGTGAGCAGGATGAGCTTGGTTGCGTGCAGAGCGACGGCCAGCTCGGCGGCGACGGTGTCGGCGTTGACGTTGTAGGCATCGCCGTCGACACCCAGGCCGATGGAGGCGATGACGGGGATGCGTCCCTGGTCGAGCACGCTCTCGACGGGCTCGACGTTGACCTGCTCGACCTCACCGACGAAGCCGAGATCCTGCCCATCCTCATGGCCGCGGGGACGCACGAGCAGGGTGGGCCCGTCCTCCCCGCTCATGCCCACCGCCTGCCCGCCGAGACGGTGGATGCGGCTCACCAGATCGGGGCCGATCTTGCCCGTGAGCACCATCTTCACCACCTCCATGGTGGGGGCGTGGGTGACGCGCAGACCGTTGACGAACCTCGGCTCGATGCCCAGCCGCTTCTGCCAGGCGGAGATCTCCGGCCCCCCGCCGTGAACGACGACGGGACGCATGCCGACGAAGCGGAGCAGCACCACGTCCTCGAGGAAGGCGTCGACGCCCTCGCCCATGGCCGCACCGCCCAGCTTGATGACCAGCGTGTGGCCGAAGAATCGCTTGATGTAGGGGAGCGCCTCGACCAGCACCTCGGCTCGCCGGATTCGCTCCTCCATGGTCTCGATTTGCATCGTCAGTCCCTCAAATCGATGGCGAAGGCGCGGCCGTCCCGGGTGCGAGCCCGGCGGCGCCAGACGGGGCGCTCATGTCGTGTAGTCGGCGTTGATGCGGACGTAGCCGTCAGTGAGGTCACAGCCCCAGGCGTGGCCGCTACCGTCGCCGGCGCCCAGGTCGACAGCGATGTCGATGCGCGGCTGCCGCAGCGCCTCGCTGACCTCGACCAGGTCCGTCTCCACCGGTCCTCCCCGCTCGAACACGGTGACGCCGGCGATGTCCACGCGGCAGCGGTCCAGGCTGAAGCGTGCCCCGCTCCGTCCCAGGGCCATGACGATCCGGCCCCAGTTGGGATCGGCGCCGTGCACGGCGGTCTTGACCAGCGGGGAGACGGCCACGGTGCGGGCGGCGAGCCGCGCCTGGGCCAAGTCGACGGCGCCGGTGACGGACACCCGGAAATGCTTGGTCGCCCCCTCGGCATCGGCGACGATCTGCTCCGCGAGCGACTCGCAGACGTCCAGGAATGCCGTGCGAAGGGCGGCGAAGTCGTCGGTGCCGGGGACCAGGACGGGGCCGCCGGCGGCGCCGTTGGCGAGAGCGATCAGGCTGTCGTTGGTGGAGGTGTCACCGTCGACGGTGACGCAGTTGAAACTGGAGTCGGCGACCTCGCCGAGCAGGGACTGCAGGTCTGTGGCGGCGACATCGGCGTCGGTGGTGACGAAGGCGAGCAGCGTCGCCATGTTGGGGTGGAGCATCCCCGACCCCTTGGCCATGCCCCCGACGTGGTGCTCGACCGAGCCGGCGGTGAAGGTCGTGCTGGCCGTCTTGGGCACGGTGTCCGTGGTCATGATGGCTCGCGCCGCCGCCAGCCCCTGGTCGCGGCGCAGCGCCTGCACAGCGGCGCGGATGCCGGGGCCGACCCGGTCCATGGGCATCTGGCGTCCGATCACGCCGGTGCTGCAGGAGAGGATCTCGACCGGGTCGCGGCCGAGAGCGTCGGCGGTCAGGCTGCAGATCCGCAGCGTGTCGCGCAGCCCCTGCGCGCCGGTGCAGGCGTTGGCGTTGCCGGCGTTGGCGATCACCGCATGGATGGGGGTGCCGCGGCGCAGCGTCAGCTGCGAGATGACCACCGGCGCCGCCTTGACCAGGTTGCGGGTGAAGACGCCGGCGGCGGAGCAGGGCCGTTCGCTGGCGATGACGGCGAGATCGTCGCGCGTGACGTCGCCGTCGCCGCGGATGTCGGCGGCCGCGGTGCCGGCGCGGAAGCCGAGGGCGGCGCAGACGCCGGCCCCGACCGCCACCGACGACCCGGGTGCTGTCTCGGCTCCGCTCACGGCCACGGGGACGTCCGCAGCAGGCCGGCGGTCTCCTCCAGGCCGAAGCGGACGTTGGCCGCCTGGACGGCCTGCCCCGCACCGCCCTTGACCAGGTTGTCCTCGGCGACGGTGACAACGGCCACGCCGTCCTGGCCGGTGACGTTGACGGCGGCGACGTTGCTGAACGTCACCGACTTCGTGGCCGGCGGCGTCTCGTCGTAGCGGAGGAAGGGGTTGGCGGCGCAGAGGTCCCGCATCAGCAGGGCGACGTCGGCGACGCTGTGGCCCGCCCTGGGATGGAGATACGCCGTGGCCAGGATGCCCCGCGTCATGGGGATGAGGTGGGGGACGAAGGTGAGGCGGACGTCGCCTCCCGCGGCGGCGGTGACCTCCTGCAGCATCTCCGATTTGTGGCGATGACCCTCGACACCGTAGGCGATGACCGATTCGTTCACCTCGGCGAAGTTGGAGCCGAGGGACGGCGACCGGCCTCGCCCGCTCACCCCGCTCTTGGCGTCGATGATCACCTCGTTCTCGACGAGACCGGCGCGCAGCGCCGGCACGGTGGCCAGCAGCGCCGCCGTCGGGTAGCAGCCGGGGATGGCCAGCAGGTCGGCGGAGCGGATGCGCTCCCTGGCCAGCTCCACGATGCAGTACACAGCCCCCTTGCAGAGGTCACTGGCGGGATGCTCGATCCCGTACCAGCGGGTGTACGCCTGCGCGTCCCGCAGCCGGAAATCGGCGCTCATGTCGACGACCACCGTGCCCGCCCCCAGCCATTCCCGGGCGTGGGAGGCGGCCACGGTATGGGGCAGGGCGGCGAAAACCACCTCGGCGTCGCCCACGTCCAGACCGTCCCGCACCTCCATGGTCAGCCGGCTCCCCGGCACCGACGCCGCGTAGGGGCGGCCGGCGCTGCTCCGGCCGTACAGCCCGGTCAGCTCGAAAGTGGGGTGGCGGTCGAGGATCTCGACGCACTGCGCCCCCATGTAGCCGGTCGCCCCGCAGACGGCGGCCCGGATTCTCCTCACTGCCATGGTCGCGGGATTATACGTGGATGATGCATGTTTATGCAACAGGCCCCGGAGGCCCGCACCCGC
>CAWEEP010000027.1:0-12760 GCA_963808125.1 Candidatus Dormiibacterota bacterium | reverse complement strand
TATGAACGTGGTGAGGGTAAGGCGGAGTTGGTTTTCTCACCGGTCCCCGAGATCAGATTTTTTCGCGGGGTGGGTATTTGTTGGCCCAATCCCGGCTGAATTCCAGAGCTACATAAATTTCGCGGGCGGCATTGCGGTACATGCGCAGGATGCGGATGGGGCGAAGGCGCTGATCCGGTTTATGACAGGACCTGCTGTCCCTCCGGTTCTGAAAGCAAAAGGCATGGAGCCTCACTGAGCGGCCCGAGTGGGCGCAGGCTTCTCAGAAGCTGCCTGTTCCCACTCGCAGGCCGCAAACCCAGAGGCCCCGAAGCCTGCGCCACTTTCACATATTCCCGCAACGGCCTCCGTTGCCGAGGCGCTGCCGGATGTCGGAGATCGGCAACGGGTGCGTCGAGCCGCGCAGCGCCGCCAGCACCTGCTCCTCGACCGAGGCGTCGTCGTCGGTCTCCGCCGTTCCCGCGACCACGGTGCGCGGTGCGGCCGGAGCGGTGTCTGGTCGCGAGGCACTCGGCGAGTCGGAGCCGAGGCGGGCGGAGCCTCGGGGACAGAGGCCGCTGCGGGAGCGTTGGCAACCGTGGGCTGTGGCACTGGCGATGGCATGCGGATCGAGGCGGGGGTGGGTGCGGGATCGCCACGGAGCCGGGCGAGCAGGACGGGCAGTTCGTCGAGGATCTGGCGGACGAAGCCGGGCCCGCCGCTGACCTCGATCTCCCGGTCGCCATCCTTCAGACGGACGCTGGTCATCGGGGGTGTGTGATCCTGCGCTGGACGTGCGTTGGGAATCGGCCCGCGGAACGGAGGGCGCCACGCCGGGCGGTCGTCGGGACGCTGGGGAACGAAGGGCCGGTCAGCCATCGTCGGCGCCGGTCGACTTGCCGGCGCCGTCCTTCTTGGTCTCATCCTCCGGCTTGGTCTTTGCCGCCTTCGCCACCGGCTCCTTGACGGGAAGGGTGATGGACTTTGGCTCGTCGTCGTCCAGTGGCGGTCCGAAGACGAGTTCGGAGAGCTTCGCCTTGAGCGGCGTCTTGGTGATCAGCACGTAGGCGATGCTGACGACCCCGCTCATCACCAGCAGCTTGCGCACGCGGTGATGCCGCTTCCGCCGCCGGACCACCCTGGGCCCCCCCGGACGCGGCCAGCATCTCGGCCGCGTCGGCAAGCTCCTCGGCGGCCCGGGCAACAGCCGAACTGCCGCTCTCTTCGACCGGATTGTCGACGGCTGCGGGCTTGCGGCGTGGCATGGTGTCCCTCCTCGGTGGCGGCTCCGGCCGGGAAATCCTCAGGTGCGTCACCGATTCTAGCGTGGCGGCCGCCAGCAGGCCGCAGATCGGTCTCCGTCGTCGCCCGCCGGTCAGGCGGCGCGGGCGATCACCGGGGAGCGCGACGGGTCGCGGTACGTCAGTGGCGCGTCGAGGAACCACCGCATGCGGGCGGCGGCGACCGGGCCGATGACCCGAGCCAGTTCCGCTTCGGAGGCCGCGTAGACGGAGGCGAGGGAGGGGAAGGTTGGCGCGAGCCGGATGAGGGTGCCCGAATCGCCCCCCGACACCAGCTGGCTCGATGTTCCATCCGGCGTCCGGCCAGTTCCCCGGCGGGCCCGTCACCCAGGGGCAACTCCAACTCCATCATCCGGCCGATCATGGCCTCAGCATAGCGAACGAATGTTCGATAGTCAAGCGCCGGCCGACCTCGGGTACCCTGGTGGCGTGCCCCTCTACGAGTACCGCTGCAACGCCTGCACCTCGGTGTTCGAGGTGCTGCGACCGATGGCCCAGAGGGAGCTGGCGGCGGTCTGCCCGCGGTGCGAGAGCCGGGCGAGCATGCCCTTGATCAGCCGGGTGGCCATGGTTGCCGTGGGCGGCTCAGCGTCCGACGCAGCCGTGGGTGCTCCGCGCGGCGGCGGCTGCGGCGGATCCTGCGCCGGCTGTCACGGCTGCGGAGCCAACTGACCCAAAGGACCCGGTGGATCCCTCAGCCGGCGGGTGCCGGCTGCGCCGGGTCGAAGGCCAGGTCGAGTTGCAGAAGGTTGTCGATAAAGACGACCCGGTGCTGTGGATGAGGGCCGTGGGCAACGATGGCGGCGCGGTGCTCCGGAGCCCCGTAGCCCTTGTTGCTGGCCCAGTTGTACTGGGGGGCCTCCAGGTGAAGCCGGCGCATCAGGGCGTCGCGGTGGACCTTGGCCACGATCGAGGCGGCCGAGATGGCCGGCACCAGGTCGTCGCCGCCGACCAGGCAGTGGACCGGGTGGACCGCGTCGATGCGCAACCGGCCGTCACAGCAGTAGCCGTCTGCACTGATCTCGGCCACCAGGCGCCGGAAGATCTCGATATTGGCCCAGCCGAGGCCCCGTCTGTTGATCTCGGCGGCGCTGATCTCGCCGACGGCGCAGGCCACGGCGCGTTCGTGGATCTTGGCGGCAACCACCTCTCGCTGGTGCGCCGTCAGCTTCTTTGAGTTGCGCAGCCACGGGTGGCGGAATCCGGGAGGCAGCACCACGGCGGCTGCCACCAGTGGCCCGGCGAAGGATCCGCGGCCCACCTCGTCCATGCCGCACAGGCGGAAGGCTCGCCAGTCCTGGACCTCGAAGGTGGTGGAAACGTAGGAACTGAGACGGAAGCGGGCCACTGCACGTCAGTCTACGAGCCTCGCGCCGGTGCCGACCCCTGCCCGGTCCCGCCCTCTCCATGCGGAGGGGGGACCGGGTCGCCGGGGGTCGAGGTGGGAGGGTCGGTCAGCGCCTCCGCCTGGGCTGGCGAGGGCGCTTGCGCCCGTAGGCGGCGCCCTCGGCGACGGCGTCGAAGGCGGGGACGGGGCCGGTGCCGGCCGCCGTCACCCCGTCGCCCTGGACCAAGATCTTGCGGTTGCCGACGTCGATGAGGTAGGCGATGGCCATGCCGTCCCCGTCGGGGAGCATGGAGACGTCACCCGACCGTGCCGGTGCGCCGGCTGCCGCCGTAGGGAAAGGTGACCTTCGTGCCGATGGCGATCGCATCGCCCGGCACCTCCCTCATCGTGGAGCGGCTCGGAAGCAGTCGCTGCAGTAGACGGGCTTGTCGCCCCCGCGGCTGAATGGCACACGGGCGATGCCGCCGCAGCTGGCGCAGGTCACCTCGTACGTCTGCCGGGGGCCACTGGACCGGCCGCCCCCCGAGTATCCGCCGCCACCGCCGGAGCCGCTCATGCCTGCCGCCTTGCGAGCGGCCCGGCAGGACGGGCAGCGGGAAGGCGGGTTGGTCAGGCCCTTCGCTGCGAAGAACTCCTGCTCACCTTCGGTCCAGATGAAGTCGACACCGCACTCGCGGCAACGGAGAGTTTGATCGACGGCCAACGCCTGTGCTCCTGTGTCCGGCGCTGCTAACCGTCGCCGGGTTGGATATACGTAGGGGATACAGTACACCGTGGGCCCTGCCCCGGCTAGTCACCGAGTTGCAACGGGACGAAGGGCCGAAACCGGCATTTGAGCCGGAGGCTCGCGCCGCCCAGCGGGGGTGCCGGGGACTTCAGCTCGACAGCCCGTTGGTGATGTTCGAGAAGATGTCGTTGATGACGACACCGCCCCCAGGCTGGGCGCTCTGGGAGGCCGGGTGGCCGGTGAAGTACAGCACGGCGAAGGCCACCGCGAGGCCCAGCGCCACGACGAGGGCTACTTCGAGCAGGACAACCTTCCGCGGGGAGGCCGGCGACATGTGGCGCAGGATACGCCCGGCCTCGCCCCATCGGCAACGTGTCTCGCCCCCGGACCGGACGGTTTCCCATCGCCTCCCAGCGAGGCGGGTCGGGGCGTCCGGAGGGGACCGTCCCGGGTGACCGCTCTGACGCGCGGCCCGTCTCGTGGCGGAGCAAGCTGATAGGATCGGCACATCTCGGACAGGAGTGGGCCGCGGCCGCGACAGGCGGCGCGGTGGCCGCCGGTGAGATCCAGGAGAACGCCCATGGCACCCAGACATCCCCACGGCCAGCACAAGCGGTTGTTCACCTCGGAGTCCGTCACCGACGGCCATCCGGACAAGCTCGCCGACCAGATCAGCGACGCCGTTCTGGACGGGGTGCTCGCCAAGGACCCGCTGGGCCGGGTCGCCTGCGAGACGTCGGTGACCACCGGCATCGCCCTGGTCTTCGGCGAGATCAGCACGGAGGCGTATGTGGACATCGCGGGAGTGGTCCGGCAGACCATCCGCGACGTCGGCTATACCCGGGCCAAGTTCGGCTTCGACTACGAGACCTGCGGCGTCCTCGTCTGCATCGACGAGCAGTCGCCGGACATCGCCCAGGGGGTCAACGTCGGCGGCGCCGGCGACCAGGGAATGATGTTCGGATTCGCCTGCGACGAGACCCCGGAGCTGATGCCGGCGCCCATCCAGCTGGCCCATCAGCTCGCTCGCCGGCTCTCCACGGCACGCCGCGACGGCACCCTGCGCTGGGCGCGTCCTGACGGCAAGACGCAGGTCACCGTCGAGTACGACGAGAGCGGCCGGCCGCGGCGGGTGGACACCGTCCTGGTCAGCGTCCAGCACTCCGACGAGGTCTCCAACGAGCAGCTCTTCAGCGACGTCCAAGAGCACGTGGTCAACGCCATCATCCCGCCCGAATCGCTGGACGCCGACACCAAGCGCTACGTCAACCCCACCGGACGCTTCGTCGTCGGCGGCCCGCAGGGGGACGCTGGGCTCACCGGCCGGAAGATCATCGTCGACACCTATGGCGGCTACGCCCGCCACGGCGGCGGCGCGTTCAGCGGCAAGGATCCGACAAAGGTGGACCGCAGCGCGGCCTACGCCGCGCGCTGGGTGGCCAAGAACCTCGTCGCCGCCGGCCTTGCCACCCGCTGCGAGATCCAGCTGGCCTACGCCATCGGCGTCGCCCACCCCGTGTCGGTGATGATCGAGACCTTCGGCACCGAGCGGGTGCCCGTCCCCCAGATCGAAGCGCTTGTCGACGAGTACTTCGACCTCTCGCCGATCGGCATCATCAGCGCCCTTCAGCTGCGCCGCCCGATCTACCGCCAGGTCGCGGCCTTCGGCCACTTCGGGCGCAGCGACCTCGACCTTCCCTGGGAAAAGACAGAGGTCGCCGCCGAGCTGGCGGTCCAGGCTGGCGTCGAGCCGCTGCCGACCGCCGGCAACGGCTGACCTGACCGGACCGGCGCTGGGCAGGATACTGAGATGGCTGCTACCACATCCTGGTTCTCGCCGGAGGCAGCGGCACCCGGCTCTGGCCGCTGAGCCGGCCGCTGTCCCCAAACACCTGCTGCCCCTCGACGCGTCGGGTCACACCCTGCTCCGCGAAACGGTCGAACGTGTTCTCACGCTCTCGACCTCCATCAAGATCGTCACCGCCGCCTCCCAGGCCGACGTCTGCCGCAACGCGCTGCGGGGGTTGCCGCTCGCCGACGACGCCGTCATCGCCGAACCCGAAGCGCGGGGGACGGGCCCGGCCCTCGGCCTTGCCAACCGCTGGATCCTCGCCGAGGACCCCGAGGCGATCATCTCCTCGGTCCACGCCGACAGCCATGTGGAGGACAACCTCGCCTACTGCGCCGCTGTCCTCGCCGCCGCGGGCTGGGCGGCCGCCACGCGGGGGCTGGCCACCGTCGGGGTGACCCCCACGTACCCGTCCACCGGGCTCGGGTACGTCGCACTGACCGGTGCCCCCCGGCTCGCCGACCCCTGGCAGGCGCCGCCCGGCTCCGCCGTCTCCACCGCGCTCATGGAGGCCGCCGCCGCGGTCCCCGCCTTCCCCGCCGCCGGGTTCGTGGAGAAGCCGGGGCTCGAGGTGGCGCGCGCCTACCTGGCCGGCGCCCGGCACCTCTGGAACACGGGGCTGTTCGCCTGGCCCGCCGCCGTCTTCGAGGAGGAACTGGCCGCCGCCGACGCCGAGTTGGCGGGGCGGGTGGCGGCTGCGGTGGAGAAGCGCCGCCAGGGGGATGAGACGGCCGCTGCATCCATCTACTCCAGCATCGAGCCGGTGGCGGTGGACACTCTGGTCTTCGAGCGGACACGCCGTCTCACCGTCGTGAGGGGATGGTTCTCCTGGTCTGACCTGGGCACGTTCGCCGACCTGCACGTGACCCGGGGCCGCGCCGGCGAGGCCGACCCCGGCGGCAACATCGCCGAGGGCGACGTCATCGCCGTCGACTTCGCGGAACAGTCTCGTGCTCGCTCGCGGCGGTCGTCCCGTCGCCGTCGTCGGGGTGGACGGGCTGGCCGTGGTGGACACTCCCGACGCTCTTCTCGTGACCCCCCTCAGCCAATCCCAGCGGGTGCGCCAGGTCGTCGAGAGACTGCGGGCCGAGGGACGCTGCGATCTCCTCTGACCGGCCGTCTGACGCGACGCCGGGCTCCTCCGACCCGGCCTCTCCGCCCGCCACCGCCCGGCGCATCGCCCTGCTGACGGCGGTCGGCGCGACCGGCGTGGGAAGGGACGGCGACCACCTCATCCCGGCGCTCGCGCGCCTGGGGATCGCCGGCGTCCCGATTGCCTGGGGCGGGAGGCTCGAAGCCACCGATTTCGACGGGGTCGTCATCCGGTCCACGTGGGACTACATCGACGATCCGCGCCGGTTTTTGGACTGGTGCGAGGAGACCTCGCGGCGGATCCCCGTCGCCAACCCCGTCAATGTCCTGGCCTGGAACAGCGACAAGCGGTACCTCCGCGACCTGGAACTGGCCGGCGTGGCCACCATCCCCACCCTGTGGGTCGGGACTGGGGAGAACCTCGCCGGGCCGCCCTGGGAGCGATTCGTCGTCAAACCCACGATCTCGGCGGGGGCGAGATCCAGCGCCACCTATGAGTGGTCGAGCCTTCGGGAGGCGAGCCGCCACGTGGATGCAATCACCGCCGGCGGCGTCGTCGCAATGATCCAGCCCCATCTGTCTTCCATCGACCGGGAGGGGGAGATCGGCGTCTATGTCATCGGCGGCGAGGTCAGCCATGCCATCCGCAAGTTCGGGGTGCTGCAGGCCGGCGCGCCGCCCGTCGCCGACTTCGCCCTGGCAAGGGGCCAGCGGGTCGAGGCGTGTCCCGTCCCGGAGGAGCATGCCCGCTTCGCCCGCACCGTCCTCGACAGGGTGCCGGGTGGAGCGGAACGCCTCCTCTACGCCCGCGTCGACCTGGCGCGCGGGGAGCGCGGCGAGCTGCTCCTCCTCGAATTGGAGTGCATCGAGCCAAATCTCTTCCTGGAGCTCGCACCCGGCCGCGCCGATGCGGTCGCCGGCGCCTTCCTGACGTGGCTCGGGCGCGAGGCGGAGGCGATGGCGCGACAGCGCGGGTGAGGCGCCCGCGCCGGCGCCCGGTTCCAACGGCCGCGGCCAGCTCTCCCAGCACCGCACCCGTCGGGGGGGCCGGTGTCCACCGCCGGTCGGGCGCTGGGCGTCAGAATGGCTGGCCGTCGCCTCCATCCGGGCATCGAGGTTCAGAATCGCTCACCATGACCTCTCCCATCACCTTCGGGACTGACGGCTGGCGCGCCGTCATCGCCGACGACTTCACCTACGAGCGGGTCCGCGCTGTCGCGCAGGCGGTGGCCTGGTACCTCAAGGACGATCGTCGTGGGGTTGTCGTCGGTCACGACACGCGTTTCTCGGCGGAGCTGTTCGCTCGCGAGGTGGCGCGGGTGCTGGCGGCGAACGACCAGCACGTCCTGCTCCTCGATCACCCCGTGCCCACCCCGGTCATCACCTGGACGGTCGTCGAGCGGCACCAGGCTGGCGGGGTCGCGGTCACCGCCAGCCACAATCCCGCCGAGTTCAACGGCCTCAAGTACAAGCCCGACTACGGTGGCTCCGCCTCCCCCGAAGTGGTCGAGGAGCTGGCGACCCTGTCGGCGCGGGCTCTCGCGGAAGGACTTCGCCAGATGACCTTCGACGAGGCGGTCGAGGCGGGGCGCGTCGAGCTGATCGATCCGCTTCCCAACTACATGCTTCAGGTCGCCCGGCTCGTCGACCTCCCCCGCGTGCGCGCCGCCGGGCTGAGCATCCTGCACGAGCCGATGTACGGCGCGGGCATCGGCCTGATCAAGGCCGCTGCCGGCGGCGGAGCCACCACCGTCACCGAGATGCACTCGGAGCGCAACCCGGGCTTTGGCGGCATGCATCCGGAACCCATCGGCCAGTACATGCCGGAGGCCGTCGAGCGGATGGCGCAGGGCGGCTTCGACCTCTGCATCGCCAACGACGGCGACGCCGACCGCCTGGGCATCATCGACGAGACCGGCACCTTCATCACCCAGCTTGAGGTGATGTCGCTGCTCGCCATGTACCTGCTGGAGAAGCGCGGAGCCCGCGGCCACCTCATCCGCTCGCTGACCTCGAGCAGCATGCTCGACAAACTGGGCGAGCGCTTCGGCGTCCCCGTCATCGAAACCCCTGTCGGCTTCAAGTACATCGGTCCCAAGATGATCGAAACCGACGCGCTCCTCGCCGTCGAGGAGTTCCGGCGGCTACGCTTTCCGCGGGCACATCCCGGAGCGGGACGGCATCGTCGCCGGCCTGATGATCGCCGAGATGACGGTCGAGTACGGCATGCCGGTCTCCGCCGTTCTGCAGCACCTCTTCTCCCTGGTCGGGCCCCACGCCTACGCCCGCCACGACATCCGCTTCGACCGTGAGGGGTACGAAGCTCGCAAGAACGACGTGTACGAGAGGATGCGCGGGGAGAAGCCCGCGGAGATCGCCGGTGTTGCGGTGACGGGCACCCGCTCTGACGACGGCTTCAAGTTCCGGCTCGCCGATGGCAGCTGGGTGCTCATCCGCATGAGCGGCACGGAGCCGCTGATGCGCGTCTACGCGGAGGCGGCGACGCCGGATCGGGTCCATGCGCTCCTCGCCGCGATGGAGGCGATGGTCGGGGTCGAGGCCCCGCCCGAGGCGGGACACGGACAGTGAGCTCGGAGGAATCCGACGGGCCGATCCGCGATGCCGGATACGGTCGAGTTCGACAAGCCGTGGGGATACGAGCTCCGCTGGGCGGTCACCGACCGCTACCTGGGCAAGCTCATCCACGTCAACCGGGGCCAGGCCCTCTCCCTTCAATACCACGTCCGCAAGGACGAGGCGATCTTCGTCGCCAGCGGCCTCCTCGACCTGATCCTGGAGAGTGCCGAGGGTGAGCTGAAGACCTTCCGCCTCACCCCGGGGATGAGCGCCCGCGTCGTCCCGGGTCGCCGGCACCGCTTCATCGCCATCGAGGACACCGACCTCATCGAGGCGTCCTCGCCCGAGATCGACGATGTGGTGCGACTGGAGGACCGGTACGGCCGAGTGGGGATCGACTCTCCCTGAGGCGAGGGTCAGAATCACCCCGATGTCCCCCGTTTCCACAGGTGTTCGTGGATAAGCGAACAGGTCTTCGGGGCCGCGGTCACGCCTACCAGGCCGACCAGGCCCGCCGCGCCCTGGGCATCTCCGGCGACGTCTCCCCCCTGGCGTCAGTCCCCTTCCCCATCATCCACGCGGCCCTGGGCGTCGCCGCCTGCGCCGTGGCCGTGGCCTTGCGCCCGGGCCTGGTCGGCCTCGAGGGATCGGTCATCGGCGTGAGCGTCCTCTGCGTTGCCAGCGGGGTCGTCCTCGCTGTCTACGACCGCCTGGTGTACCCGCCCCAGGCCCGCCCGCCGGTCGAGGAGGTCGCCCTCCCCGTGGCCGCACTTTGCGCCTTCTCCCTGGTCCTGGCCGCCAACGTCCAGCTGGGACCGCGGCTCCTGGCGGCGGCCGTCACCGTCGTGGTGATCGGCGGGCTCCCCCATCTCGGTGGCCTCCGGGCGACCGGGCACGAGGGGTGGGGCACCCGGCTGCTCCGCGACGCGGCCGGCATCGCCGTGCTGGTCCCCGTCCTCCTGGCCGGCGCCAGCGACGGGCTGCCCCTTCAGGTCCGGGCCGCAGTCGTTCTCGTCGGCGCCGGGCTGGTCACCCTCGACGGACTGCAGACGGAGTTCGATGACACGCCGACATGCGGTGATCTTGGCGGCTGTGGTCGGCGTGGCCGTGGCGGCGGCGATCGTCGCCGTCGACCGTCTGGCGCTTGGCACCGGCGAGCGCGCGGCGGTGACGCTGATCGCCTGGTACGGAGCGCGAGGGGTGGCCGGTGGCACGGGTGGCTGGCCGGACCGGCTTCGCGGCGTGGCCGAATACGCGGTGGTCATGGCCATCGCGCTGCTCGCCCTCTCTCGCTTCGTCCACTGAGGACGACCGAGGTCGGGCCGCGCCCGAGCACCACCCCGGGTTCGGCGGGGCGCCCTATACCACATCCGAATCCACTTTGCATAGACACAGATGTCCCGAAGAGGAGGGACATCGGGGAGTTTCGGAGCCCGGTGGGTGAGGGCGCAAACTGGTGCAATCCTGCGGATGGCGTCGTGGTGACCCCGGCGCGGAGGCAGAGGAGGTCGGACCGCATGCGGCCCCGGGTTCTCGTGGTCGAGGATCATCACTACCTGGGCAACCTGCTCAGGGATGTCCTTCCGCAGGCGGGATTCGAAGTGGAGCTGGTGACCGACGCCGTCGGCCTGATCGGCGCTCTGGACACCTTCAAGCCCGACGTCGTCCTCGCCGACTTCCGGCTGCGAGGGGAGGACGGGCTCGACATCTGCGAAGCCATCCGGGCGCACCCGCGGCGCGGCACGGTCCCGGTCATCCTCCACACCGCCGTCGATCCCCGCAACCTCCGCCTCAAGGAGGCGATGGACCTTCCTGATGTGACCCTGCTGCAGAAGCCGGCCGACTTCGAGACGATGGTCGGCCTCCTCCGTCAGCGGCTCGCGGGCCGGCCCGGAGATCCCACCCAGGATCTCCCCGGGGCGCGGGACTCCGACCCTCCCTCGGCGTCCGATCTCGACCTGACCCGGGGCCCGGCAGGCGACCGGGGTCACGCTCTGGACCGCGTGACCTCTCGCCTGGCATAGAGCGCCGCGTCGGCGCGCTCGACCAGGGTGCCGGCGGTGTCGGTGACCTCCAGCCCGGCCAGACCGGTGCTCACCGACCGTCCAAGGGTGCGAACATGGACCTGACGCTCGATGTCGGCGACGGTGCGCTCCGCCTCCTCTCGCGTTGCGTCGGGGAGCACGCAGACGAACTCGTCCCCACCCCAGCGGATGACCAGGTCATAGGCGCGGACGCGTTCGCGGATGGCGGTGACCACGTCGCTGAGGAGTGTGTCTCCGGCGGCGTGTCCCTCGGTGTCGTTGATCGACTTCAGACCGTCGACGTCGATGAAGATGACGGCAACCCCCTTGCCACCGAAGCGGCGGAAGCGGGCGATTTCGCGTGCCAGTGCCTGCAGGCCGGCGCCGCGGCGCAGCGCCCCGGTGAGGTCGTCCTCGGCCGCTTCTGCCTCCAGCCGTTGGATCTGGCGAACCAGCCCGCGAAGGCGACCGAGGGCACCCCGCACCTCGCTCTCGCCGAGAGCCTTGAGACGGCTCGCCTTCAGGCCCAGGGCGGTGCCGAGAAGCTCGCGGGCCAGGTCGGGGCTGACCGGCTCGTCATCCTTGAGGGCGTGATCGGTCGCCCACCCCACCAGGTCGGCGACCGGCAGATCGGGCGCGGCCACGCCGCGCCCAACGAGATTGGCTGGATCCGGCAGCAGGGGCAGGTGCGCCTCCTCCACCGCTGGGGTGGATGTGCCCAGGCCACGTTGCCGTCCCTGGGTTGGCGTCATCCCTGTCCCCCTTCCGTTCGCTGGTCGGGCACCCCGTCGCTGCCCTCCTTGTGGTGCCCACCATGATGACGCAGTCGACGACGTTTCGTGCGTTCCCATCCCGCCTGGCACGCCGCGGCGCGGATGTGCTATCCACCGTGGATGTCCGCCTCTCACCGCAGGAACCGCCAATGAACTTCGCCGCTGTGGCCTCCATCCTCAGTGCCGCCTTCGCCGTCGTTGTCGGCCTCCGTTGGTGGCGAAGCCGCGCTCCCTCATTCGCCTGCTGGGCGCTCGGATTCACCATCGTCGCCCTGGCGGCGGGGCTGCGCTGGCTGCGTGCCACGTACTGGTTGCCGGCGCGCTGGAAGCTGGAGCTGCTTCCTCTGGGTGCTGGCCGCTTTCAGAAACATTTCCCACGCTGGACTGTTCGCAGTGCATCATGACCCCGCGATGGTGGGAGGCGGCTTCGCATTCCCGATCCGGCTGGAAACCTACAGCGAAGTCGAGAAAGTCGAAGGCTATGTGGGCAATTTCGAGGTGACCATCCGCCGCAAGGCGCCCATCGTGGACCCGAAGTAATCCACTGGCGCGGCACCGGCGGAGAAATGCCGCAGAAAAAACTGCCGAGCGATTTCGACAGCGGAGGGCCTTGCGGCCGCGCACGGCCATTGGCATCCCTTTCCCCAAGCGGTGCCGAACAAACCCGTCATTGACCGCGCGAATTGCATCAAATTCAAAACGGGCCGCTGCGGGGCCTGCCAGAAGCTTTGCCCGACCGGCGCGATTGATTTTCGAGCAGCAGGACGAACTTTCTTAGCTACCTCCTGTGGGCAAGAGGCTCCGAACAGGGGTTGCCCGCCAATGCCGCGGCGGCTGCCGAGTTGGCCGCCGGATCCGTTGATGGTCCGGCCGGTGGACCGCCTGACCGCGAAAATCGACATCCTGGACCGCGTCGCGCTGGCGGGAAGCCGCCATCCCCTGGCCCGCGCCGAGTTCGGAGTCCGGACCGGCGGCCGGACTTTGGTCTCGGAGCGAATGATGCTCGTCTTGCGCCCAGACTCCGTGCAAGAGCAGGCGTTGCAAGCCCTTGTCCTCTCCAGAACGAGCCCGAACTCTCCCCTTACCCGTA
>CAWEEP010000026.1:0-63346 GCA_963808125.1 Candidatus Dormiibacterota bacterium | reverse complement strand
GATCGCCGTCACCCTGCTCCTCTGCGCCGGCATCGGAGCCATCCAGGGCACGCTGGTCTCCCGGCTGAGGATGCCCAGCCTCATCGTCACCCTCGCCTTCAGCCTCGTCGTCGAGGGGGTGACCTTCATCGTCCTCAGCACCTCGGGGTTGGTCGGTCTCACCGAGCGACGCTTCACCAACGAGCTCGCCCTCTACGACGTCTTCAACGGGCGGTTCTCACCGCTCATCGGGTGGATCGCCCTGGCCATCGTGGTGGTCGTCGCCGGCGCCTGGCTGTGGCGGCGCGACAACCACCGGCGTCGCAGCGGCCTGGTGGCCCCCCCGGTCGGCCTCACCACCGCCAAGATCCTGCTGCTCGCCGCCGCGGGGGTGGTCGTGGTCGCCGTCTGCAACATCAACCGGGCGCATGTCGGCGTCATCGAGGGTGTCCCCTTCATCATCCCCATCGTCCTCGCCGTCCTCGGCGTGTCGACGCTGCTGCTGCAGCGGACCCGCTTCGGCCGCTACGTCTACGCCATCGGCGGCAGTCCGGCGGCGCGCCGGGCCGGCGTGAACCTCGTCGCGACGAGGACTGTCTGCTTCATCCTGGCCGCGGTCATCGCCGGCATCGCCGGCATCCTCTTCGCCTCCTGGCAGGTGAGCATGACGAGCAACATCATCAAGAGCGCCAACACCTTCGTGCTGCTGGCCATCGCCGCAGCGGTCATCGGCGGCACCAGCCTCTCCGGTGGCCGGGGCAGGACAATCCACGGCGTCCTGGGCGGCCTGGTCATCGGCATGATCTACAACGGCCTCTACCTCCTCCAGGTGCAGAGCTGGTCGATCGACGTCGCCACCGGCGCCGTGCTGCTGACGGCCGCGATCGTCGACGTCGTGTCCCGCCGTGGCGCCACCACAGGGAGCGTGGTCCGGGCCTGAACTTCTCCGTGATGCGCGGCCGTCCCGACGCGGGACGGCCGTTGCGTCGCGGCCGGCGCGTGACCGGTCGAGGTTTTCGGCTCAGACCATCTCGGCCTCGGAGGGTGTGGCGACGAGGTGGTCGTGCGGCAGCTCCGGATGGGGGGAGCGGCGCGGGAGCGCGCAGGCGCAGACGCCCGCCGCGAGCATGCATCCGGCGGCGCCGGCGAGGAAGGGCAGCGGCTCCCCGAGCCCGTACAGGGCCCCGAGCACGCCTGCGCCGAGGGCGCTGCCGCCGCCATAGAAGAAGCCGCCGATGCCCATGGCCCGGCCCCGCAGCGACGGTGCCGCCCATTCGCTGATGACGGTGAAGAGGGTCGGCTCGAGGGCCACGAAGGCGGACGCCTCGACGGTGCCCACGGCGAGGATGGGGAAGATGTTCCGGAGTGCCGGGTAGGTCGCGGCGCAACCGGCGACGACCACCAGCCCCACGGGCACCAGGATGCGCCGGTCGGAGCGGTCACTCAGCCTGCCGCCCATGCCGGCGAGCGCCAGGATGCGGATCGCGAAGATGGAGACGGAGAGCCCGATGATCAGGGTGTCGTAGCCGCGGGCCAGAAGATACTGGGGCCAGACCACGTCGTACATGCTGAAGAGCGCTCCGATCGCGGCCAGGGTGACGGCGGGGACGAGGAGAGGGGTGCGGACCCACCAGCCCCGAGGGGGCGCGGCGGACCTGTTGGGCACCTGGCCCGGCCCTGATCCGAGCGGGAGGTCGAGATTCCCGGGTGATGCCGCCTGGAGAAGGGGCTCGGGCGCCGTGTCCGTGCCCCTGGTCTCCGGCAGTCCGGCCAGCGCGGCGAGGCTGATCAACACGGCGACGCCGGTCGCGGCGAAGATCCCGGAGTATTGCCACAGCGCGATGGTGCCGCCGATCGCCGGGCCGACGAGGAGCCCGACCATCTCGCAGGCTTGAAGCTGGGCGTACCGGTGGCCCCTGCGGTCGACGGGGGTGAGATCGGCGAGAGCGGCTCGCAGCGCCGGTCCGTATGCCCCACCGGCGGCGCCCTGGCCGGCTCGCCAGACGGCCAGCAGCCAGAGCGGTCCCCAATTGAGGAAGAGGCCGCCGCAGAGGGCGGCGTAGACGACCGTCGACCAGACCAGGATTGGTTTACGTCCCATGCGGTCGACCGGAAGCCCGGCCGGAATCTGGACGAGGGTTGCGGCCACCATCGGTCCGGCGACGAAGAGGGCGATGTCGGTGGCGCTGCCCCCGTGCGCCCTGACGTAGAGGGGCACCACCGGGAAGAGTGCGGCGATCCCCGTGTACATCACCAGACGTCCGAGCAGCAGGCGGTGGGCCGGCTCGACCCGGCCGGCGGCGACGGCGCGGACGAGGTCGAGCACGGCGGCCACATGATGGCAGCCAGGAACGCCGCGAGTTCGGCGGGATGACCGCCTGGCGAGCGAGACGGGATCGCGGCGAATGGTGACGCAGACGTGACGGCCAGGCTGCCGGGCTGTCGTCCCGCCCGCCTAGTGTCAGATCGCAGATGTCCATCCAAGTGGCCGGGCGGCGGATCCGGCGCTGGCAGGCGGTCGCCGTTTGCCTCGCCGCGCTGCTTGGCGCCGTCTCGCTGGTGGGTTGGGGCATCCTCGGCTCCTGGCAGGGTTTCACCGAGAACGCCGGCAACAAGATCGTCGCGGCGACCGCGACGCCCGTCCGGATCACCTCGGTCCATCCGAGTGGAATCTCAGGGAACGTTCAGCTCTCCTGGTCACAGGTCTCAGGGAGCACGGGGATCACCGTCTACCGGGCCACGGCCCCCGCCGGCCCCTTCACCGCCATCACCAGCCTGGCGGGCACGGCCACCGGCTACACGGACAGCACGGCCGCCTACAACTTCCAGTACTACTACGAGGTGATCTCCGGGGCGGCCGGATGGACGTCCTCGGCGGACCTCGACATGGCCCTCTCGCTGCCTCCGACCGCTGGCGTCGACGACACCATCGGCACCGGAGGGACGAATTTCAACGCCGCCGCCATCACCGCCATGTCGGTGGCGGGAGACGGCAAGACGTCCACCACCACCACCAACTGGGGCGCCGCCGCGACCGTCGCGGGCGGCCAGGGGCCCGACTGGATGGGCTGTGTCAACACCAGTCAGTGCTGGCTGTACACGTACCAGGGGGACATCTGGACGACGACCAACGGCGGCGAGAGCTGGACGGAGGAGACGACGCCGTCCAACCCGATCTGGTATGGAGGTGTGTTCGTCAATGCCAGCGATGGCTGGGCGGTGGGGGCGACCGGTACGATCATTGCGACCACCAATGGCGGCGGCACCTGGACGAAGCAGACCTCGGGCACAACCCAGACCGTCCTCGCGATCAGCTGTTTCTCGGCCACCCAGTGCTGGGCGGTTGGCGGCGCCGGCGCCATCCTTGCGACCACCACGGGTGGCGGCACCTGGACGGCACAGACCTCACCCACCACCCAGGATCTGGAAGCGATCAGCTGCGTCTCGGCCACCCAGTGCTGGGCGGTGGGCAACGGTGGCGTCATCGTGACGACCGCCAACGGCACCACCTGGACGGCGCAGACCTCGCCGACAACCCAGGAGCTCTTCGGGATCAGCTGCGTCTCGACCACCCAGTGCTGGGCGGCGGGCGGCAATGGTGTCATCGTGGCGACCACCAACGGATCCACCTGGACGACGCAGACCGTGGGCACCAACACCTTCTATGCGGTCACCTGCGCGTCGGCCACCGCCTGCTGGGCGGCCGGCGCAAACGGTGTCATCTACGCGACCACCAACGGCACCACCTGGACGGCGCAGACCTCGGGCACCACCGAGGACATCTGGGGGTTGGACTGCATCTCGGCCGCGCAGTGCTGGGCGAACGGCTCCACGACGGCGGGCAGCGCCGGTGTCGTGCTGGTGACCACCAACGGCGGAGCCACCTGGTTCCCGCCCGCGTGCGCCCAGTACCTGCAGTGGACCTTCGCTCCCGTCGTGGCCAGCGGGGCGCCGGTGACCTCGGCGGTGCTCACCCTGGTGGACGACGCCAGCGCGACCCCGAGCGCCGGGACGGCGACCTACGTGCTGGTCTCAGCCAACGGAGGCTCCAACTGGACTCCTTTCTCGATCGGCAACCCCACCACCACTCTGGCCACCCAGACCCTCTCCATCAGCTCGGTGATCGGCAGTGGGACGGCCGTGTCGGGCATGGAGATTCGCTACCTGGTGACCGGCAGCAATGCCTTCAAGAGCACCTTCGACCTGGTCCACGTCGACATCAACTGAGCGCGACGGAGCGAGGCCCGGAGCCGCAGGCTGCAGGGCCGAGCAGAGGACCGCTCAGCACCCGGTGGGGGTGCGCGGCGCGGGGCGCGGGAATGAGGCCGGGCCCCCGGGCACGGGCGCCGGGCCCTGCCGGGCGAGGACCGAGCCTCTCTTCCCCTAGCATGTCCCGCCGATGCCTCTCGCCAGGATCCGCAACTTCTCGATCATCGCCCACATCGACCATGGCAAGTCAACCCTGGCCGACCGGCTGCTGGAGCGCACCGGCACGGTGGCCATGCGGGACATGCAGGACCAGGTTCTCGACACCCTGGACCTGGAGCGGGAGCGGGGCATCACCATCAAGGCGCAGGCGGTGCGCATGGAGTACACGGCCGGCGACGGTGAGAGCTACGAGCTGAACCTGATCGACACGCCCGGGCACGTCGACTTCGCTTACGAGGTCTCCCGGGCCCTCGCCGCCTGCGAGGGCGCCCTGCTGGTCGTAGACGCCACGCAGGGGGTCGAGGCCCAGACCCTGGCCAACGTCGACGCCGCCCTGGAGAACGACCTGGAGATCATCCCGGTGATCAACAAGATCGACCTGCCCAACGCCGACCCCGAATTGGTCCGGCGGGAGATCCAGGAGGTGATCGGCCTGCCCGGCGGCGGCGCCATCCTCGCCTCGGCCCGCGATGGGACGGGGTCGAGGAGTCTTGGAGGCCATCGTCGCCCGCGTTCCCCACCCCACCGGGGACCCGGCGGCGCCTTTCAAGGCCCTGATCTTCGACGCCAAGTACGACGTCTACCGCGGCGTCATCGTCTACGTCCGGGTCGTCGACGGCGAGGTCACCCCTGGCCAGCGCATCCGCATGATGGCCACGGAGAAGGAGTTCATCGTCGACGAGGTCGGCGTCTTCCGGCCGGCGATGACCCCCGCCGACGGGCTCCGCACCGGCGAGGTCGGCTACCTCGGTGGCCTCGATCAAGAACGTCCGCGACTCCAAGGTGGGCGACACCGTCACCCTCGCCGACCGTCCCGCCGCCGCTGCCCTCCCCGGCTACCGCCACGCCACGCCGATGGTCTACGCCGGCCTCTTCCCCATCGAGTCCGACGACGTCCCCCAGTTGAAGGAGGCCCTGGAGAAGCTGGGGCTCAACGACGCATCGCTGGTGTGGGAGCCGGAGGCGTCGGCGGCTCTGGGCTTCGGCTTTCGCTGCGGCTACCTGGGCCTGCTCCACATGGAGATCGTCCAGGAGCGGCTGGAGCGGGAGTTCAACCTCTCTCTGATCACCACGGCGCCCACCGTCGAATACCGCGTCACGCTCCGGAGCGGGGAGGTCGTCCCCGTGGACAACCCCGAATCCCTGCCCGACCCGTCGTCCATCGAGAGCATCGCCGAGCCGCGCTGCCGGGCGGTGATCCTCGTCCCCAGCGCCTATGTCGGCGCCCTCATGGAGCTCTGCCAGGAGCGCCGCGGCGAGTTCCTGACCATGGAGTACCAGCCCGGCGACCGGGTCGCCCTCATCTACGACATGCCGCTGGGCGAGATCATCCACGACTTCTACGACCAGCTGAAGTCGCGCAGCCGCGGCTACGCCTCCCTGGACTACGAGGTCACCGGCTTCCGTGCCGAGAGCCTGGTCCGGCTCGACATCATGGTGGGGGGGCAGCGCGTCGACGCCCTCTCCATCATCGTCCACCGCGAGCGGGCCACGGTGCACGGGCGCAAGCTGGCGGAGCGCCTCAAGCGGCTGATCCCCCGCCAGCTCTTCGAGGTGGCCATCCAGGCCGCCGTGGGTGGCAAGATCGTCGCCCGGGAGACCGTCTCGGCGCTGCGCAAGGACGTCCTCGCCAAGTGCTATGGCGGGGACATCACCCGGAAGCGCAAGCTCTTGGAGAAGCAGAAAGAGGGCAAGAAGAGGATGAAGCGGGTCGGCAACGTGGAGATCCCGCAGGAGGCGTTCATGGCCGTCCTGCAGATGGACGAGGAGTGATGTTGACAGGATTGACAGCAACCAGCGTGGCGTGGCCCCCGGCCGTGGCCCCGGCGCGGGGCGCCTGAGCGTGGCCCCGCCCCGTCACAAGCGCAAGCGCCGCCCGTCGCGCATCGTTCCGGTGGTGCCGGCTCCCGAGCCGGAGCCCGAGCTGCCGCCTCCGCCGGTGCGGCGGGGGCTGCTGGCCAGCCTGATGTCCCCGCAGCCGCGGGGGCCGGCCGGCGCGCGGCCGGTGCGTCCGGTCGCCGGCATCTCGGGCCCGCCGTGGACCCGGCGCGACTACTACACCCTGTCGGGGGCCACCGCCGTGGTCATCCTCATCGTCGGCTTCGTGCTCGGCATCGGTGCCAGCGACCAGTCGCTGGTCGTCGCCAAGCCGGCGCCGACGACGACGAGCTTCTCGGTGACCAAGGGGCAGGGCGTCGAGTTCCTGTCCGGCGAAACGGTGACGGTCGGGGGTCAGCAGGCCTCGATCTCGCAGGTCAAGACCGACGCCATCACCCTCTCGGGCTCGCTGTCGTCCACACCGAAGTCGGGGGCGGCGGTCGTCTACAACCCCGGGTTCCCGCTCAACGTCGTGGGGGAGATCCTCGATCTCGTCCTCTCCGAGCTCGCCCTCTTCATCATCGCGATCTCCGCGATCCTGGCCGCGCCCATGGCGGCCCGGCTGCGGCACAAGCCGCGGCCGCCGACGCTCCAGGTCCTCGCCTTCGGGGCTCTGATCGCCGTCGTGAACACCATCGTCGAGTACCCGGCGATCAACCTGCCCGCGCTGCTGGGCTTCCTGCTGGCGGCGGTCTCCGGCTTCCTCATCGTGCCGCCCATCTATCCCGCCATCGCCCGCATGCTGGCGGGAGGACGTCGACCGCCGCAGCGGGCGGCGGGCAGCCGGGCCAGGTGACCCCGGCGGGGCCAGGCCGCGACGCCCCGGGCGCCGCGGCCCCCTCCGTCCGTCCCGAGGTCCTCGGTGCGGCGACTGAGGGCGCCCTGGCCGGGGTGCGCTCCCTCTACCTGCACATCCCCTTCTGCGAGCGGCGCTGCGAGTACTGCGACTTCGTCGCGCTGCCCGGCAGGGACCGCGAGGCCGAGTACGCGAACCGGCTCCGGGCCGAGGTCGCCACCCTGGCCGAGCGCTTCCCCGGGGTCGAGCTCGACACCGTGTTCGTCGGTGGCGGGACCCCCGGTTTCATTGCCCCGGAGCTGCTCGGCGGCCTCCTCCAGGAGGTGCGGGAAGGCTTCGTCCTGGCGGCGGGCTGCGAGGTGACGCTCGAGGCCAATCCGTCCAGCACCACCCAGGCGCGTGCCGAGCGCTGGCTCCGCGCCGGATTCAACCGGGTGAGCCTGGGCGTCCAGAGCCTGGAGCCGGAGATCCTCCGCTTCCTCGGCCGGGTCCACGACGCGGATCGGGCCGTCGCCGCCGTCGGCGAGGTGCGCCGCGCCGGCTTCCCCCGCGTCAGCTGCGACCTCATCTACGCCGTCCCCGGTCTCACCGACGAGAGGTGGAGGGCCACGCTGGAGCGGGTGATCGAGCTGGGCCCGGAGCACGTCTCTGCCTACGAGCTGACGGTGGAGCCGGGCACCCCGCTGCACGCGAGGGTCAGCCGGGGCCGGGCTCCCGCCGTGGACCCTGAGGCGGCGCTGCGACAGCACCGGATCGCGGTCGAGGTTCTGCAGGAGGGTGGGACACCGGCAGTACGAGGTCAGCAACTACGCCCTGCCCGGTGAGGAGTGCCGCCACAACCTGGTGTACTGGCGCAACGGCCACTACCTGGCGGCCGGACTCGGCGCCCACGGCCATCTCCCGTCAGCCCTCGCCTCGCGGTTGGGCCTGGCGGAGCCCGGCGGAGCCACCGCCATCCGCTACTGGCACGGGCGGAGCCTTCCCGCCTACCTTGCGTCCCCTCCCGGCCAGGTCCCGGTCGAGGGGTGGGAGCCGGTCGGGCCCGCCGCCCAGGAGGTGGAACGCATCATGGTCGGCCTGCGCCTCGCTGAGGGCATCCCGTCGCCCGCCGGTCGGGAGAACCAGGCCGCGCCGCTGCTCGCCGCCGGCCTGCTCTGGTCCCGCGACGGACGGATCGGCGCCACCGCAAGCGGGCAGGAGGTGCTCGACGAGGTGATCCGCCGGCTCACCGGCTGATCGTCGCGTGGCGCGGCTCCGGGTGCCCCGATGCGATCCCAGGTGGCGCATGTGTGGTCACCTGTAACGCGGCCGCGGAAGCGCCATGCCCGGGCTCGACGGACGGGTCACAGAGTTCCCGCAGGACTTTCGGACGGCCATGCCGGTGCCCCAGGATTGGCCCATCCATGCTCCGTCCGCAGGCCCGGCAGCAGCCCCCCGAAGCTGTCATCAGCGCGTTGACCCGGGCGGGCCTGTCCCTCGGCACCGTGCTGTCCATGGAGGCGTGGAAGGCTCAGGAGGTCCTCGACCTGCTCCGTTCGGTGCGCGTTGGCGAGGCCCCGGGCCGCACATCGGTGGTCGCGATGAACCCGTCGACCTGGCCGGAGCCTCCGGGGTTTCCCGGGCCGCACCACGGAGGCGCCGGACGGGTCCGTGCTACGATTTAGCACTCAGGACTGACGAGTGCTAACGCGGTCTCGAAACCGAGGCCGCCGGACCGTCGCATGGAGACCCCGATCCCCCTCGATCCGCGCAAGCAGCAGATCCTCAAGGCGGTGGTGTCCGACTACACGACCACCGGGGTTCCGGTGGGTTCGCACGCCCTGGCTCTCCATCTCGCTCACTGGTCGGCGGCGACCATCCGCAACGAGCTGGCCACACTCGTCGAGGTCGGCTACCTCCTCCAGCCCCACACCTCGGCGGGCCGGGTGCCGAGCGACCTCGGCTACCGCTATTACGTGGACTTCCTCATGGAGGACGAGGGGCTCCCCATCGGGGTGCGCCGTCAGCTCGAACCCCTCCTCGCCTCGATGCCCATGGACCTGGAGGGCGTGCTCGAGCTGGCGGCCCAGGTGCTCGCCGTGGCGGCGGACGCACTCAGCATCGTCACCGGGCCCAGGGCGCGCAGCGTCGCCGTCAAGCACCTCGACCTGGTGTCGCTCGACGCCGGTCACGCCCTCCTCATCTTGGTGCTGGAGGGCAATGTCATCCGCCAGCAGGCGCTGGCCCCGACGGCGGCGGCGAGCCAGGAGGATCTGAGCCGGCTCGCCGGCGAGCTGAACCGCGAGTTGGCCGGCCTCGACGCCGACGCCATCGAGCGGGTCGCTGCGGGCGGGACGGCCGTCTCGCTTCGTTCCGAGGTGCTTGGCGACATGGTCACCTTCATTCGCTCGTTCGAAGCCCGCCAGGACACGCTGATCGTCCACGACGGGGTGCGCAACCTGCTGCACCAGCCCGAGTTCGGCGACGTCGACCGCCTGGAGCAGGTTCTCGAGGTCATCGAGGAGGAGCGGCTCCTCGGGGAACTGCTGGCGGCCGCCCACGACCAGGCGCCCGGCGTCAGCATCATGATCGGCCGGGAGTCGGGCATCGCCCAGCTCAGCGCCTGCAGTCTGGTGCTGACCACGTACCGGGCGGGCGAGGGCAGGGGCGGCACCATCGGCGTGCTGGGGCCAACTCGGATGGCCTATTCCCAGGTCGCCCCCCGGGTGCGCTTCGTCGCCCAACGGGTGGGGGACGCCATCTCTCGGGTGCTCACCTGATGCCGCCGTCGACAGCCGCACGGAGCGGGAGCGGATGAGCCCCGAAGCCCCGCGCCGCGGCGGCGCCAGGAGTGGACCGGGCGAACCGGTCAGGCCCCGTCCCGGCGTCATCCCCGAGGTGTCGGACGAGGCCCCTCTCCAGGCGGGCGGAGAGCCCGGCGGGGTCCCGACCGGGACGGCGAACCCCGTCGAGACCGAGGCCCTGCGGAGCGAGTTGGCGGAGCGGAACGACCAGTTCCTACGCCTCGCCGCCGACTTCGAGAACTTCCGGCGGCGCAAGGCGCAGGAGACGGCGGACCGCGCCCGGTACGCCTCCGAGGAGGCCGCTCTTGCCCTCCTCCCCGTGCTCGACAACCTGCGCCGAGCCGTGGAGCACCTCCCCTCGCAGGAGGCCGACGCGCAGCTGCAGAGCGGGCTGCGCATGGTGGTCCTTCAGTTCGAGACAGCCCTGGCACAAATCGGGGTGGAGCGGGTGGCCACGGTGGGGGAGCCCTTCGACCCCGCGGTGCACCAGGCCATCGGCGGCGAGGAGTCCGACGACGTCACCGAGGACACCGTCGTCGACGAGGTCCAGGCAGGCTACCGCCTCCATGACCGCCTGCTGCGGCCGGCCCTGGTCCGGATCGCCCATCCCCGCCCCGCGCCCGGCGGCGCCGCTCCACATCCCGCGCTCTGATGGCCACCGTCAAGCGCGACTACTATGAGGTGCTCGGCGTCGATCGCGGCGCCAGTCCTGAGGAACTGAAGAAGAGCTACCGCAAGCTCGCCATGCAGTATCACCCGGACCGCAACCAGGGGGACAAGGCGGCCGAGGAGAGGTTCAAGGAGGTCGGCGAGGCCTACTCGGTCCTCAGCGACCCGCAGAAGCGGCAGCGCTACGACGCCTTCGGTCACGCGGGGCAGCAGGCCCCCGACTTCGGCCCCTTCTCCTTCGATTCCGCCTTCGACCTCTTCGACATGTTCTTCGGCGGCGCCGGACGGCGGGGCGCGCGCCGCGGGGGTCCGCAGCGGGGCGCCGACCTCCGCATGGTGGTCGAGATCACCTTCCAGGAATCGGTGTTCGGCGCCAAGCGGACCGTCGAGGTGCCGCGGGCGGGAACGTGCGCCGACTGCGGCGGCTCTGGCGCGGCGCCGGGGACGTCACCGACCACCTGCTCCGCCTGCGGCGGGTCGGGGCAGGTGCGCCGTGCCGTGCAGTCGATCTTCGGCCAGATTGTCAACGTCACCGCCTGTCCGCGCTGTCACGGCGAGGGCCGGATCATCGACACCCCCTGCCCGCACTGCCGCGGGCACGGCCGCGTGGACGAGCGCAAGACCCTCGAGGTGAGCATCCCCGCGGGCGTGGACGGGGACGTGCAGGTGCGCGTGCCGGGAGAGGGCGAGGCGGGGCCGCGGGGCGGCCCCTCGGGCGACCTCTTCATCGGCTTCCGGGTCACCCCCCATCCCGAGCTGATACGCCGCGGCCAGGATCTCCTCTACGAGCTGGCCATCAGCGTCACCCAGGCCGTCCTTGGCGACTCCATCACCGTGCCCACGGTGGAGGGTGAGGCGGTCGTCGAGGTGCCGGCGGGCACACAGCACGGCCGGACCCTGCACATGCCGGGTCGCGGCGTCCCCCACGTGCGCACCGGCCGCCGCGGCGATCAGATCTGCGTCGTCCGCGTCGTCGTCCCCAGCAAGCTCGCGACCCGCGAACGCAAGCTGTACGAGGATCTCGGCGGCCGCACCGGGAGGCCCGCCGAGGTGCGGCGAGGCTTCTTCGATCACCTCCGAGGCTTCTTCGCACCCACCGAGTGAGCGTCGCGCGGGAAGCGACGGGGAGTGGCCGGGGCGCATCCGGGGACGGGCCGGGAATCCTCGTGGGCTGCGGCGGGCCGATACCCGTGTGCGCCCGCGGTCTCAGTCGGGCGGCTCCTCCACCGTCGAGCGATGCGCCCGACCCTCGTCCTCCCCATCGGCGACCGAGGGCAGGGCGGCGGCGTCCGTGCGATCGGCGTCGCCGGTCGGCACGCCGCGCAGCGACACCGCCTTCACCGCCCGCTTGTCGAAGTACATGTTGCCGTCGGCGTGGCGGAGAAGGTGCGCCGCCTCCGTGCCGTCGTCCGGGAAGACGGCGACGCCGATGCTGAGACGCAGCGAGACGGGATTGCCGTCGATGAGCACCGGCTCGCTCATGCGCTGACGGATCTTCGTCCGGATGAGCTCGGCGTCCGCCAGGTCGGCGTCGACGGCGAGGATGACGAACTCGTCGCCACCAATGCGCGCGACGGTGTCGGAGGCCCGCACCGACGCCTGCAGCCGGTTGGCCGTCTCCGTGAGCAGGATGTCCCCGGCCTCGTGGCCGAGGCGGTCGTTGAGGGCCTTGAATCCGTCGAGGTCGAGCACGAACAGGGAGACACGGTGCGATTTGCGCCGTGCGTTGGAGATGCTCTGATGCAGCCGGTCGTTGAAGAGCAGGCGGTTGGGCAGGCTGGTGAGGGGATCGTGCATGGCCACGTCCTCGAGGGCCGCGGACTGTTCGAGCAGCGCGACCTCGGTCTCCCCTTGGCGCTTCAGCGCCCGGTTCACCAGATTGACGGCGGCCACGAAGAGCAGCGCGAGAGCACCGGCCACACTGAAGATGGCGATCTCCATGTCAGTGACAGGCTCCATGGCGGATCCGGGGAGTGTGGCGCGAGTGACCCACCCGACGTTGTTCAGGGCGCCGTACGCGGCCACCTGGCCGCGGCTGGAGTTGTCGATGCTGATCCGTTGGCCGGCCGCCGCCAAATCCACCGATCGCGTCACCGTTGGGTCCGGCGTCCACTCATTCATGGGTGTGACGTCGCCGGAGTCCGAGACCTGCACCCCGAGGATGAGGCGGCCCTGTGCGTCGAGGATCATCAGGCCCATGCCCTGAGCGGTGGCGAAGGTGTCCAGGGACGAGGCCGCGGCGGACAGGTCGTAGTTCTCAGCGAGGAAGCCGACGGCCACGCCGGAGACGAGGACGGGGACGGCGACGGCGACCGCGGGGCTGACCGGGGTCGATGCCGCCGCCACCACGAAACCGCCGCCGGTGAGCCGCGTCCGCCAGTCTGCAGGCAGTCCGGCGATGGCGCTCACTTCGCCCGTGCCGGCGACCTGGATCCCCGCCATGTTGAAGAGGGCGATCCCCTGGCTGTTGACCTCCGCATTGGCGAGGGCAGTCAGCAGTGCGGTCGTGGCCGCGGGATTCGCTGCCGGGGTCTGTTCGACGGCGGCGACGGAGATCGGGTCAGCCGCGATGGAACTCAGCGCGTCGGCGCGACCGGAGACGAGCTGCTCGATGTACGCGCTGGCCTGTCGGTTGACACCGGTGAGCCGGTCGTTGATCTGCTGGGTGATCGCCGACCCGGCGATGGCGGTCGCGAGGACCGCCACCGCGATCAGGGGTGTCAGCCCGAGTGCGGTGAGGAGGGCGAGGGTCCGGCGGCGCCGGACCCCGCTGACGGGAACCCGATGCCCAACCGGCGGCAGGTCGGCGCGAACCGGGAGTGTGTCGCTCACGGGCCCTTGGGCCGGCGTCGTGGTCCGATGAGCCGGTCAGCGGAGAGGAACACCACCAAGGCGAGCAGGGTGATGAGCCCGGCAAGGGTCAGGGCGGCGCTGACAGGGGCTTGCCCCCCCCCGGAGCCGCTGTTGGAGCCGGTGATGATGGGACTGCTCGGAGGAACCTCGGGGATGAACGGGAGCGCCAACGGGGTGGCCGTCGGCGAGGGAGTCGCGAGCGCGGCGGCTGGCGTCGAGGTCGCCGTGGGCGATGGGGTGGCAGGAGCCGTCGTGAAGGTGGGCCGCGGGGTGGGGGTCGGCTTCACAGTCGGGGTGGGGGTCGGCTTCACAGTCGGGGTGGGCGTCGGCTTCACAGTCGGGGTGGGCGTCGGCTTCACAGTCGGGGTCGGGGTCGGCTTCACAGTCGGGGTGGGGGTCGGCTTCACAGTCGGGGTGGGCGTCGGCTTCACGGTCGGTGTCGGCTTCGGTGTGCACGAGGGTTTCGGCTTCGGCGTGAACGAGGGTTTCGGCTTCGGCGTCGAACAGCCAGGGTACAGATTCCACGGCCAGATGTCGCAGGGGATCGGGTGCTGCGGCCACCGCCACGCCAGCGCCGTCTGCTGGTGCGTCACCACCGCATCTCGCGTCCCTGCGGCGGTGAATCGGGCCGCAGCCAGTTGCTGGACGCCGGCGGCACCTCCGCGGGCGACGCCGGGTGGGGCTGGACGGAGGCCGACGAGGACAAGGGCGACCACCGCCAGCGTGGCCGCGCCCGAAAGAGTGCGGATGCGCGATCTCATCCGACCTGCAACCCCTTCGTGGCCCCAGGGCCAGACCGCCGTGCCGAGTGGCGGTGTCATGAGGCCCAATCCAGCGCGCGCTAGTGTGGCACCGTCGATGGGGGGACTGCCGGACCTCCGGATTCGGCGTTGGGTGGCGTCGCCATCCCGTCGACGTCCAGGAGCTTGCGATGACCCCGGCGCCCTGCCAGGAGGTGGACGCGACTCGGCGCGATGTTGAGCCACGCGGCCACGGCGCGCACCACCGCGGCGTTGGCCGCGCCCTCGACCGGGGGCTCCGTGATCCAGAGCCGCAGCTCCCGGCCGTCCCACTCCCGCCTCTCCCTGCCGGCGCGTGGGTGAACGACGACGCTGAGGCGCATCAGCGATCGCGTCCCTGGCGGCAGCGTCGGGGCGCGGCCCCGGCTGTGACGCCGGTCACGGCACCGGGGGTTGGGTGGTGTCCAAGTCCCCGCTTCGCGCCAGGACGATGCCGGCAGCGACGAGGGCGGCGCGGCGGGCCGGCAATACTCGGGCGCCGAGGTGGGCCGTCTCCGCACCTGCCCCTAGCAGGGTGCCGATCTCCGCGTCCTCGAGACCACCCTCCGGGCCGATCACGAGGGCAAGCGGCAAGGCCGGGTCGATGTCGAGCTGGGCGAGCGGATGAGCGGCGTCGATGGCGCAGGCGAGCACCCGACCGCCGGGCGGCAGGCTCGCCAGCGCTTCCTCCAGACCGGTGACGGAGTGCACGACCGGGATGGCGGCCCGGTTCGCCAGCTGCGCCGACTCGCGGGCGATCATCCCCCAACGTCGCAGGCGTGCGGCGACCCTTTCGGCGTCGGGCCGCGTGACGCTCCGGCGCGCCTGGAACGGGCGGATCGCCACGGCGCCGACCTCGGCGAGAGCTGCGACCACCTCGTCCATCTCCCGGATCATGGCGTGGACCACCTCGAGATGGAGCCGCGGTTCACCGGCGGCCGGCCGCGTCCAGAGGATCGAGCCGATGACCCTGCCGGACTCCACCGCCAGGACGTGCACGCCGTGCTCCCGACCGCCGTCGTCGACGACCTGGATCGTGGCGCCGGCCTGGAGTTCGAAGCGGCCCCGCCAGATGGCGGGCCTGGTCGCCTTCGAGGAGGAGAGATCCCCCGGTGACCTGTTCCCGGGTTACGAAGATGCGCGGCATGCTCGCCAATGGTGGGGGGCGGAGGGACCCAGCGGGGCGGTCTGGACGGCTGCCGCGCCGGGCCGGCGCCGCCCGGTAGTGGGCGGACACTACGATCCGGGTCGTGATCGAGAGTTCCGAGAGCCTGCGCGTCACCGCCGAGGACGGCGTGCGGCTCGCCGTCAGCGTCGGCGGCGAGGGTCCGCCGCTGGTCATGATCCCCGGTCTCGGAGCCACGCGGCGCGTCTACGCACCCATCGTCCCCGCCCTGGAACGCCATTTCACGGTGATCTCCTATGACCCTCGGGGCACGGGCAGGTCCGACGTCCCCTCCGGGCCGTACCCGATGGCGCGTCTCGCCGCCGACTGCGCCGCCGTCGCGACCGCGGTGGGGGCCGACGCCTTCCACCTGTTCGGGGCCTCCATGGGTGGGCTCACGGCGCAGCACGTCGCCGTCCGGCACGGCGAGCGCGTGGGCAGGCTCGTCCTCGGCTGCACCGGCCCG
The DNA here is from genome assembly GCA_963808125.1 of Candidatus Dormiibacterota bacterium. Taxonomy (GTDB): domain Bacteria; phylum Chloroflexota; class Dormibacteria; order Aeolococcales; family Aeolococcaceae; genus CAWEEP01. Next base: position 47,550 of record CAWEEP010000026.1, on the reverse strand, counting down.
GGGCGGCATACCGCCGTCCCCGCCTCGGCGCAGGCGATGGCCGCCCTCCTCGGCCGGGGCGCGCGGACGCCCGGCGACGCGTACCGGGCCGCGTGTACCGTCCTCTACTCGAAGCGCTTCCAGCGGGAGCATCCGGAGTTCATCGAAAGCGAAGTCGCCTACCGCGCCGACCACCCGGTGGCCGCTCGCGCTTTCACCGCCCAGTTCCGGGCGTCCCGCGACAGCGATCTCACAGATCGCCTCGGCGCGATCTCGGCTCCCACCCTGATCCTGCACGGCACCGAGGACGAGCTGGTCCCCCTCGCGAACGCGGAGATGCTGGCGAAGCTCGTCCCCGGCGCCCGTCGGTTCTGGTTCGACGGGCGCGGCCACCTCTTCTTCCACGAGGACCCCGACCTCACCGTCCAGGTCATCGTCTCCTTCCTGGCCTGAGACGGGCAACGACCCGCGGCTCCGAGGGACGACGGTCGTGGGTGCGCTTCGCGCCCCTACCGGTCTCCGCCGGCCGCTGGCCCGGAGGCGGATTCGGCGGGGGCGGGCTTCCGCCGACGCCGGCGCCGCTTGGTGGTGAGCCCGACGGCCGTGGGGTCGGCGGCCTCGGCCGACCGGCCCACCTGCACCGGGGCCGTCGCCGTCGCCTGAGTCTCCCGGATGACCATGACCTTGATGACCCCCGGGTACTGCATCTCCGCCTCGATCTCCCTGGCGATCTCGCCTGTCAGCGCCGGGAGCTCGTCGTCCGCCAGCTTGCGGGCACGGACGAAGATGCGCACCTCGCGACCCGCCTGGAGGGGGTAGGCGCGCTCCACCTCGGCATGGCGGGTGGCGATCGTCTGCAGCTGCTCGAGGCGCGCCAGATAGGCGGTGAGGGTGTCGCGCCGTGCTCCCGGCCGCGACGCGGAGATGGCGTCGGCGCAGATCGTCAGCATGGCCAGATCCGTCGTCGGCTCCTCGTCGAAGTGATGCGCCTTGACGGCGTGGACCACACTGAGGTCGGTGCCCAGGATGCGAAGGATCTCGCCGCCGATGATGGCGTGGGAGCCCTCGACGTCGTGGTCGACCGCCTTACCGATGTCGTGCAGGGCCCCCGCCTGGCGTGCCAGCGCCTGGGGCAGGCCCAGCTCCGCCGCCAGGAGGCTGCACAGGTGCCCGGTCTCCTCGCAGTGGAGAAGGGCGTTCTGGCCGTACGAGAACCGGTAGTGGAGGACCCCCATGAGATCGGCCAGCTCCGGCCGGCCCTCCATCGACATCTCCCACAGGGCCCGTTCGCCGAGCTCGCTGATCCTCTTGTTGAGGTCGCGCCGGGTGCGGAGGATGAGCGGGGGCACGGCCGCCGCTTGGACGTTACGGTCGAGCACCTCGATCGACGCCTGGCGGGCGATCTCCCGCCCCACCGGGTCCAGGCCGCGCAGCGTTGCCTGCTGGCGCTCGTCGTCGACGCCCAGGTCGGTGGCGGTGGACTCGGCCACCACCTGGAGAGCGGTGAGGACGCGTTCCCGTCGCGCCTCGTCGAGCCCCTCGAGGGGGAGCGGGATGAGGCGGGGCGCGGTGTCGACGTGGCTCGCCGTCTGCCTCTCCATGGCGCCCAGGAGGAGGACGTGCGCCGCCGGTGCGGGGTCGGCCGCCACCTCGGCGGTGGCGTCGGCGACGCGTCCGGGATGCTCGGCTGCCAGCTCTTGGTCGAGGCTCTCCAGGACCAGCCGCCGGGCGCCATCCCGATCCAGGCCCGCCCTCTCCTCGACGAGGAGCCGGCCGCGCGCCGTCTCCTCTTCGATGGCCGCGGCCCGCGCCTCGATCTCCTCCCGGCGCTGGCGATGGGCGAAACGGCGCTCGTCGAAGACGGCGCGACGGTCGCGCCAGGTCCGCTCGCGCTCCGCCAGCGCCAACTCGTCGGCGTCGAGAGCGCCCTGCCGCGCGGCGATCTCCTCGTCCACCGCCACGCGGTTGGCCAGGGCCTCGGTCCGCGCCAGGTCGATGATGGCCGCCGCCTCGGTCTGCGTCTGCGTCAGGCTTGGCGGCGGGGCGCCGGTGGACGCCGGTCGCGTGCGGCGCCCGCTGACCACGACGAACACGGCCGTGCCAGCGACCAGGAGGACCGCGACGGCGAGCAGGACGACGGACATGGGGGTCCAGTCTAGTGGGGTCGTCCCCCCGTCCATCGATCGGCGACGCGCCTCGCCGGATGGGGCGCAGGCGGTCTCACCCGATCAGCCGGGTAGAATTCGGCCGCCCGTGATCAGCCATCTCACCGACAGGGTCTGGACCGACGAGTTGAAGCAGCGGGTCGGAGAGCGCGTGCTGCTGCAGGGGTGGCTGCATCGCTTCCGCCGGCTGGCCGACATCAGCTTCCTCGTCCTGCGCGACGCGCATGGGACGGCCCAGGTCGTCGTCGAACACGCCACCCTGGTCGCCGATTTGGCCCGGCTCAACCACGAGTCGGTGCTGGCCGTCACCGGCACCGTGGTGGCCGTGGAGCAGGCCCCCGGGGGCGTCGAGCTGCACGATCCGGCCGTCACCGTGATCTCGGAGGCTGACGTGCCCCCGCCGTTCGACCTCTACAGGCCCGTCATCAAGGCCCAGCTGCCCACCATCCTGGACCATGCCCCCATCGCCCTCCGCCATCCCAAGCGGCGCGCCTACTTCGCCATGCAGGCGGCCAGCATGTCGGGCTTCCGCAAGAGCCTGGTGGAACTGGGGTTCACCGAGATTCAGACCCCGAAGATCGTCGCCTCCGCCACCAGTCCGGCGCCACCACTTTCGCCCTCGACTACTTCGGCCGCACCGCCTACCTGGCCCAGAGCCCGCAGTTCTACAAGCAGGTCATGGTGGGCGTCTTCGAGCGGGTCTTCGAGGTCGGGCCGGTCTTCCGCGCCGAGCCTCACGACACCGCCCGCCACATCAACGAGTACGTCTCGCTGGATGCCGAGGTTGGCTTCATCGAGAACGAGTTCACGGTGATGGCCCTGCTCACCCACGCCATCCGCGGCATGCTGTGCGGCATCGAGGAGGAGGCCGCCGCGGCCGTCGAGCTGCTCGGGCTGACCCTGCCGGGTGTCCCGGAGCGCATCCCCGACGTCCACTTCCTCGATGCCCAGGCCATGATCACTGCGGCGACCGGCGAAGACCTCTCCGACGAGCCCGACCTGTCGCCGGCCAACGAGCGGTGGCTGGGGGAGTGGGCCCAGAAGGAGCACGGCTCCGCCTTCCTCTTCGTGCGCGGCTTCCCCATGAGCAAGCGCCCCTTCTACACCCACCCGGATCCGGAGAGGCCCGGGTTCGCGGCCGGTTTCGACCTCCTCTTCCGGGGCATGGAACTGGTGACCGGAGGCCAGCGGCTGCACCGGTATCAGGACTACGTGGACGCCCTCACCGCCCGCGGCGAGGATCCCGCCGACTACGCCGAGTATCTGATGGCCTTCCGCCACGGCATGCCGCCGCATGGGGGCTTCGCCATCGGTCTGGAGCGCTGGATCGCGCGTCTCGTCGAGGCCGCCAACATCCGCGAGACGACCCTCTTCCCGCGCGACATCAACCGCCTCGCCCCCTGAGCGGGAAGGCGAAGGGCCGGCAGCGTTCCGGTTCGCTCTTGGCGCCGGTGTGGAGCACCGCCGGGCTTGTGGTGATGGCGGTCGAGCATCCAGGCCATCCGCCGGAACACCTCTCGGACCCCGAGGATGAGAGGGGGGCGGGGTCAGGTGGCGATGCCCACAAGGGTGACGGCGGCCTCCTGGGCGGCGGGAGGCGGGATGGTCGCGAGGATGGTGCACACCCCTGCTGACGAGACGAGCCACACGACCTGGCTGGCGACAGAGGCACCGCTCGTCACGAGGATGAAGCCCCCCCCGGGCAGGGCGGTGGCTTGAAGGGTCGGGCCGCCCCCGCCCCCGGGGCCGGTCAGGGTTGTCGTCGTGCCGTGCGCAAGAAGGAAGTAGACGTCGGGCCCGTTGGTGGGGACGACGCACACCGGCGGGCCTGAGAGGCATCCGGCGCCCTCCGCCGCCACGAGGACACTCCCGTCGTCGCTCACGGCGAGGACCTCCGGGGGAATCGCATACGGGACGTCCGGCCTGACCGCCGACAGAGACGCGCGGCCCACCGGCCCCACGGCGATCGTGCCCGCCGGCTCGACCACGGCTTCGACCTTGCCGTTCGGGCTGCCCGTGACCGTCTCAGCGCCGTCCTCGGAAGGGAGGGCGGTGACCGTCCCCGTGTCCGGATTGATCAGGTATCCGCACTCGGAGGCGTCCGGCGTCGGGCACACCCCCAGCGCGTGGATCCCGTCACTCAGCCAGGCGGTGACGCTGAGACCCCAGCCCCGCTCGACGGCGGAGGATCCGGCGCGCTTCAGCTGCGAGATGACGGCGCCGTCCAGCGTCGCGCGATTGGTGATGGCCGCCTCCGACAGGCTGATCTCGGCGATCGACGTGGGGTAGGTCTGTGACGTTGCGTAGATCGGCACGCCGACCTCCGTCTGGTCGGGGGCCGCGACCGGTTGGGCGTCCCAGGGGGGCATCCCCGGCAGTTCGATGTTCCGGGGCGACCCGCTGACGGCGTCGATGACGGCGACGCCCGTCGCCGTATTCGCGACGATCTGGCGCCCGACGACGACGGCTGGGCCGCCGCACGCGCCACCTGTGGACCCGGCCTGACGCAGGGCGCCGCCGGACAGCGCCATGCTGTCGAAGTCCTGGAGGCAGTTCGAGGAGCCCGCGATCTCGTTGGGGGCGCTGAAGACGAGCAGCGGCTCGGCCAGGGGCACGGGGCTGGTTGCCGCGGGCTGGTGGTTGAGGACGAAGGTGGCCGAAAGGCCGGCGGCGAGAAGCAGCGCCAGCGCCGCGGCGACCACCACCTGCAGCGTCGCCCTGCGTCGAGATGGCGGTGGCGGAGGCGCCACCTGGGCCCGCCACCCCTGCGGCCGGAGCGCGGCCGCGGTGGTCTGGAAGTAGGCGTGCAGCTCGGCGGCCAGGGGATCGTCGCGGAGTTCCGTCTCCAGCAGGTCAGGCATCGCTCATCTCCTTGCGCAGCGCGGCCAGCGCCCGTGCCAGGTGGGAGCGCACCGTCCCCGGTGCGCAGGACATGAGCTCACCGCACTCCGGGATCGAGTAGCCGTGGCCGTAGAAGAGGACGACGGCGGCGCGCTGGCGCACCGAGAGCCGGGCGTAGGCCCGGTCCAGATCGACCCCGCGACCGTCGAGGGTCCAGGGCGCCGCCGCTGGCGCCGGTCTCTCCCCGACGGGCAGCGGCAGCCGCAGCAGACGGCGGCGGCGGCTGATGCAGTAGTTGACACAGATGCGCGTGAGCCAGGCCCGCCGCGCTGCCTGGTCCCGCAGCGTCTCGCGCCGGGACCAGGCGCGCGAGAGCACCTCCTGGACGGCGTCCTCCGCCTCGCCGGCGTCCCGGAGGACGGTGACCGCGATGCCGAAGAGGCGGCCCGCCTCGCCGCCGAGCGCCGAGTCGAAGTCGGCGCCGGCACCGAGATCGAGGGTGCCGCTCATCGCGGCCATCATCCCAGCGTCCACACAGAGAGGACGCCGGCCGGGACCTCCCGTGTTACCGCCGCGGCAAGTGCGGCCCCGGTACCGGCTCGGGCGAGGGTGAGGTCAGCGTGGCTCGGTCCGGGCGGGGCGGCCACTGTCGCGGCGGGCCGGCTCTCCGCCGGGAGGGCGCCAGCCATGCGAGTAGCGCAGGGCCATCTCGAGGGCGTTGAGCTGGTCGGCGGGCGCCGAGATGGCGCCGCTCTCGGCGGCGGCGACGAGCTCGACGACGCGGCGCACCAGGACCCCCTCCGTGAGCAGCTCCGCCATCCACTCCCAGGCGAACAGCTCATTGGAGTCCGCCGCGGACACACCCAGGACCCAGCCGTGATGGCGGGTTCCGGCGTCCGCGATGAGCGCCAGCATGAAGCGGTCGTCCGCGGCAGCCGCGTTGAGCGACCGCTTGCCGGTGGGCGTGGCGGCCATGAGGGCGGCGAGGGCGAGGGGCAGGGGCTCTCCGGCCAGATCCGAGGGGCGCGCGGCGGTCAGCTCCACGGCGAGGTCCTCCTCCAGCGCCGACGCCTCGGCGAAGCCGATGAGCTTCATGCCGATGCGGGGGCGATGGCCGGCCACGCGCAGCAGGGTGAGGCGGCTGGACAGCACCGCCGTCTTGGGCAGCACGGAGGTGACGACGGCCCCCCGCTGCTCCAGCTGTGGGAGCCGTGCCAGCAACCCCTGGGCCAGAGGCGCCAGCACCTGCTCTCCTCCCTCGTCCTCGGGCCCCGTTCTCGCCGACAGGCGGGGGAGAAGATCGAGGAGGACGGGGAGCGCGATGGCGGCCGGATCCTGGTCCAGGCTGCGTCCCGGCTGGAACGGCAGGTCGCGGACCCGGTCGGTGAGGCGCCGGAGACCGTCGGCGAGCTCAGCGGGGGTGAGCCCGCGGAATGCCGCCCGCAACGCCTTGGCGTCGGTGAGCCCGGTGACCATGGAGTCGACCGTTCGCGCCGGCACCACACCCTCGGGGAGGCGGCGCTCGAGAAAGAACCGGAGCACCGCAGGATGAGCGACCCGGCGCTCCGCCCGCCACACGGAAAGCGTCCGCTGGTCGGTGTGGGCGCTCTCGAAGTGCCGCCGGGCGCCGGGGAAGAGCCATCGGCAGATGGTCTGGGCGAGGTCGGGGTCCACCGCGATCATCTGCCCGAGCGGTCCCGCACCCGGCTCCTCGTACGGTTGGTACCCGGAGACCGCGCCCGGCGGAGCCGGGCCCAGCTCGGCCGCGACGGAGACGATAGCTCCGAACATCTCGGGCCGCAGCACGCGCACCGCCTCGAGGCCGAGAACGTCGGCGAGCGCCACCTCCTCGCCGACGAGGTGGAGGGTCAGCGGCAGGGCGCGCAGGTAGCGGCGAACCTGCCGTGGCGTCGCCAGCTGCGGCTGGACGACGAAGGCGAAGATGTTCGACCATGCGTCGCTCTCCAGCAGAGCTGGCGGGATGACGTCGGTCATCTTCTGGAGCCCGTGGACGACCAGGTTGGCCAGGTCCGGCTCCCCCAGGGCGGGCACCTCGTAGAGGACCTCGACGATCTTCTCCAGGAAGTCCCGCCCGCGCGCCAGATCGCCACCGCCGAGGCACTCCTCGACCCGCTGACGGTCGAAGGCGAGCATGTAGACGGTGTTGGGAAAGTCCCCCAGCAGCCGGACGAGACGGACCACCCCGGAGATCTCGGGGGCGCTGAGGCGGTCCACGTCGTCGACGAGCACGAGGAGGCGGCGGTCCACCGCGGCGAGCTGGTCCCGCAGGGCGGTCCGGCCGGCCACCAGGGACTGCTCGGCGGCCCCGCGTGACGCCGTGTCGGCGGCGGATGGTGCCCTCTCCCCGTCGACCGGGGCCGCGGAGGGCTGGAGCATGTGCCCGTACGCGGCGAGACCCGCCGCCACCCGTTTCCAGGCCGGAGAGTCGCTGGGGAGCTGCCGCGAGACCTCCTCGAAAAAGGTGCTGTCCAGGGCCTCGCTGCCGGCAAACATCCACGGGTTGACGTGGACCACGACAGCCCGCTCGCCGACGGCGTCGGCGGTCATGTTGAGGATCGACGTCTTGCCGCTCCCCCAGACACCGTTGAGCCCCATGACATAGGCGCCGTCCACTGGCGCGGAGAGGATCTCCTCGGCGAGGGCCCGCGCGAAGGGTGCCCGCCCCAGTTCGTCGGCGGCCAGCCCGGTGACGGGCCAGTCGCCCCCGGGGGCGGGTCGGAGGACCTCGCCGGAGGAAGGCGCCGGCAGGGCCGCGAGGGTTGGGCGGGCAGCGCTCTTTCGCTTCATCGGCGGGACCCTGATTGTCGCGCACCGGGATGGCGCCCATGGACGCCGTTACGGTTCGGTGATCTCCTCGACAATGCTCCGGCAGAAGAGCTCCGCCGCCGGTGGCAGGGTGCGGCGGCGGTCCCAGACGACGGCCATGGTGCGCGCGATCGGGGGGTCGCGAAGGGGGATGACCGCGACGCGGCTGCTGGGGGCGGGTAGCGGCATGGGCAGCAGGGAGATCCCCAGTCCCGCCTCCACCAATCCCTGGACGATGGAGAGGTCGTCCCCCTCGTAGGCCACGTGCTCCCCCAGGTTCTGGCGGGCGAAGGCGTCGTCGATGACCCGCCGCAGCCCGCTGCGGGACCGCGGGAGGATCAGCGGCTCGTCGGCGATGTCGTGGAGGGTGACCGAGGAGCGGCCGACCAGGCGGTGGGTTGCCGGGACGACGACGGAGACCCGTTCACGGAACAGGGGGACGATCTCCAGCTCCGGGGAGTTGGTCGGGGGCGGCCCCAGGATGCCAAGATCGAATCTGCCGTTCAGCACCCCGGCGGCGACCTCGCCGGTGGTGCCCTCCTCGAGGATGAAGCGGACCCCGGGGTACTGCTCCAGGAAGCGGGCGAGGCGCTCGGGGAGCCAGCGCGCCCCGGCCGTGTGAAGGAAGCCGAGATGGACCTCGCCCGATTCGGCGGAGACGGTGCCCGCGGCCTCGGCAACCGCCTCGCGGATGTCGGCGAGGAGCCGCTCGGCCCGTCCGACGAATCGCCGCCCGGCCTTGGTCAGGCGGATCGACCGGCCGATCCGCTCGAAGAGGGGGACCCCGATCTCCTTCTCCAGGCGGGCGATCTTGCGGCTGACGGTGGACTGGTCCGTCTGGAGCACATCGGCCGCCCGACCCAGGTGTTCCAGGCGTGCGACCTCGACGAACGTGCGGAGGAGGTCTGCATTGATGCGATCCATGCACTAATCTGACCCTAAAGTGGCTGTTGATGTCAACGACCAAGGCCGATAGGCTATGGATGTGCCTGCGAGCCGGCGGGCGTCTCAGCGGGCCAGAGGAGAGATTCATTGCTGATCGAGGAAGCCACCCAGGAGGTGCACACCGCGCGCCGCCGCCACCACCTCGAGCTGGTGGAGAGGACGCGGTTCCGTCGCCTTGTCGAGCGCGTGGACTCCGCCATCGAGCTCTGCGAGGAGACCCATCTCCAGGGCATCAAGGAGGTCCCTGCTGATCTCGCCGTGCGAGTGCAGCGGGTCTTCGCCTTCGCGCGCAAGGCGGTGCGCCTGAACGGTGATGAGGCGGCACGTCGCCAGGTGGAGGAGACCCTTGCCCGGCGCCAGACCAAGATCACCGAGGTCATGGACATGCTCTGGACGATCCAGGAGATCGTCTTCGACCTCATGCTCCCGTGGCGGACGCAGCTTCCCGAGGACGTCGAGATGGACGCCGATGGAAGCGAAGCCGGGGAGTGGCGCCACTTTCACCCCGCCGCCTGAGGTCCTGAGCCCGGCCGCCTGAGGTCCCGAGCCACCACGCCGACGACCCGGCGGGCGGCGGCGCCTCCACCGTGGTCGCTGCGCAGCCCCGGAGTAAGTAGGCGGGCAGAGGGCCCACCGGCAAGCCGGTGGGCCCCCGCCGTCAACCCTGGGTCCCGACTATTGGGGGAAACCGCCGGGCCAGAGCCGATCAGCTACGCAGTGCGATCCGAAGGCGCCGCCTCGGCCGTGCGCATCGCATCGGCCGGTGTGATGACGGGCTCGAACCTCTCCTCGCGGACGGCGAGGCGCCAGCGCCAGACCTCGAAGGCCAGCGCCAGGAGCACGACGAACGCGGCCACGGCCATGCCGATGCCGGCAAACAGGGCGTAGGTGCCGATGGTCCACCAGCCGTATGCGTTGAGCAGCATGCTGCGCAGCGTCGTGCCCTGGAACACGGTCGCCTCAGTGGCGGCGTCGGTGGTGCTGGTCGGGTTGGCACGGGCCAGTGCGCTGGCCTGGGAGTAGGTCAGCCCGATCTCGCCGAGATGGACCTTGATGTAGTCGTCCGCCCAGACCTCGGCCTGGTCGCCGGTGGTCATCTTCTCGCCGGCGTACTGGCGCATGGCCGCGGCGTCCGCCGCCGGGAGCGCGGTGATGGATGCGTCGTTGGCGGCCGGGAAGGTGATCTCCTGCGACGCCAGCTGGTCCTCGACCGATCCGCGCGAGTAGTTCGCCGACCAGATGAGGAATCCGGAGGCGAAGGCGAGGACGAGAATGAGGCCCACCTGGAGAGTGGTGATCCGCCAGCGCAATTCCTTGGTCATGCTGATGTCCCCCGTGCCACAGATGAGGTCTATGGACCTGGTCGTTGTCGGGAAGTTAACCCTGAACTTGAGGGTACTCCGTCACCCGCCATTATGACCAACGGCCCACAGCATCGTATGGGCATCTGGCGCTCGGGATGGGCCCCCCTGGCCGCGTCTGGGCGGGACGCCCCCAGCTACCGGGAGCAGTTGAGGACGCGAGGGCCCGAATGGTCCGGCGCGCCGGCGGCGAGGAGGGGGACAACCGCCACCGGGCGGCTGGACCGATGCATCAATTGGTGGCTGACACTACCGTGGATCGCCTCCCGCACCTCGCCGAGGCCGTGGCGCCCGGTGACGATCAGGCCCGCATCGATCTCCTCGGCCAGTGCGAGCAGACCTGGGACGACCGGCCCCTCACGGGTCAGCACGTGCACCGTCAGGCCGCGGCTTCGCAGCGGTCGCGCCGCCCGGACCAGGTGGCACTCGAGGATGTCGACGACGCCGGCGCACCCCTCGGCGGAAGGGGCCGCATGGCGGACCTCTCCGTCGAGGACCCCGGCAAGGTAGAGCTCCGCCCCGGAGATGACCGCCATCTCGGACGCCCAGTCGAGGGCGGCGGAGGCGTCGGCGGAGCGATCCATGCGGACCAGGATCCGGGCCACCGCCACCTGCCGCGGTTCCTCACGGACGACCACCACCGGAACGTCGGAATGGTGACTGAGTTGGTGGCCGACGCTGCCGAGGAGATGCTCGGCGAGGCCGCTGCGGCAGCGGCTGCCGACGATGATGGCGAGGGCGTTGTGCAGATGGGCGGCGCTGACCAGGAGCTGGGTTGGGTGTCCCTGCTCGAATCTGGTGGAGATGCTGGCCCCGTGGTTGCGGAGCGGGCGGCACCAGACGCCGGCGAAGACCTCCGACAGGTCCTCCTCCCAGCTCTGCGCCGTGCCGTCCGCGTACACGAGCGGCGGCGCCACCGCCACCACGGTCACGGCTCCGGGGCGATGCGCGTACACCGCCACCAGATCCGCCCCCATCCTGTCGGCAGCGCCCCCCGCCCAGCGCGCGGCCCGCTCCGCGCCCGGGGAGCCGTCGACGCCCACGACGAGATGGGGGTGGCGGGCCGCGCCTGGCCAGGAACTCATGCTCCGAGGATGACCACGTTTCACCGGGGCCGACAGAGCCGTGGAGCACGTCGTAGCCGGGCCATGGTGCCCGGGACCGAAGGGACGGTCGGATTCGCTCAGGACGCGGTCGGCACGCGCCAGGTGACGACGAGTCCGCCGCCCGGGCGGCCGTTCAGGATGCACCGGCCGCCGAGAGCCTCCGCTCGCGCCTGCATGTTCTCGATGCCGTGGCCCTGGCGGGGGAGCCCATGGAGCCCGACGCCGTTGTCGGACACCCGCAGGCTGACGGTCTGGGCATCGCAGTCCACATGGATGTCCACGGCGCTGGCCTGGGCGTGGCGGGCGACGTTGGAGAGGGCCTCGCGTAGCGTCTTGAGCAGTTCCTCGGCCGCCGGTCCGGACACGGCCGAGTCCAGGGGTCCGTCCAGGTGCACCCTGGGTGTGAAGCCGAGGCTCTCCTCCGTCTCGGCGGCGAGGGCGACGACCCGGGCCCGCAGCGCCCCCCGGTCCGCCTCCTCCAACTCGAGGGCGAAGATGGTGCCTCGGATGGCCCGGATGGTCTCGTCCAATTCGTCGACGGCCTGCTGCACCCGGTCGCGGACCGGTGTGGAGTCGATGTTCCCGACCAGCCCCTGAAGCCCCATGCCGGTGGCGAAGATCCGCTGGATGACGGTGTCGTGGAGGTCACGGGCGATCCGCTCGCGCTCCGTCAGCACGGCCAACTCCTCCACGCGCTCGTGCAGGCGGGCGTTGTCGATGGCGACGCCGGCGGCGCCCGCCAGGGCGACGAGGAGGTCGAAGTCGGCCTTGGAGAACTCGCCGGCCCCCCTCTTCTCGGTGAGGTAGAGGTTGCCGAAGATCTGGTCGCGGATGCGGATCGGGGCGCCGAGGAATGAGTGCATCTTTGGGTGGTGGGGGGGAAAGCCGGTGAACCGCGGGTGCTTGGTGAGATCGGGCATGCGCAGCGGCTCGGCGTCGGTGATGAGCAGGCCGAGGAAGCCGCAGCCCCGGGGGGCGTGCCCAATGGCCCGGGCCGTCTTGCCGTCGATGCCGACGGTGATGAACTCGGCCAGCACCCCGTCGCCGGTCGGTCGGCCCGCCGCCAGCACCCCGAGGGCGCCGTACCGGGCGTCCACCAGGTCCACCGCGGACTGGACGATGCGCCGCAGCACGTTGGGCAGGCTCAGGTCCGAACCCATGGCGACGACGGCGTCGAGCAGTCGGGTGGAGCGGGCCGCCGGAGGCATCACCCGAAGTCTAGGGACGGTGCGGGTGCCTCGGCGTCTCCGGCACGCACGACCCCGAAGGTCTGGCAGGATGACGCTGGCGGGACGTCCCTGGCGCCCCGCCACCCCGGAAGGTCATCCTGGTCCGGGCACCGCACGGAGATGGAACACGAGGTCGAACCCGATGACGCACGATGAGACACCGATCCAGGAGCTCAGCCGGCAGGAGTGCCTGGAGCTTCTCCAGTACCACTCGTTCGTCGGCCGGGTGGGCCTGGTCAGCGATGGTCGCCTGGCCGTGCTTCCCGTCAACTACCTGGCGGACGAAGAGTTGCTGGTGTACTGCACCGCTCAGGGCACCGAACTCGATCCCGGCGAGGGCGCCGAGGTGGCCTTCGAGATCGACCAGAGCCATCCGCTGGAGCACTCGGGATGGAGCGTCCTGGTCCGGGGGACAGCCTGCGCCATCACCGATCCCGACGAGGTGGAGGCGCTGCGCCGCGGACCGCTGCGCACCTGGGCCCGGCGCGTGCCCGAGCGCTGGGTGCGCCTCACCATCGGTGAGGTCACCGGGCGCCGCCTGCAGGGCGGCTGAGCGCGAACCCGGGGGCTCGCGGGTCGGCGCCGTCAGCCGGCGTGGACGGGCTGGAAGTGCTCGGCCCGGCGCATCACCGTCACCGCCCATTCGGCGGCCCGCTCCACCTCGCCGTCGAGGAGCCGGCCCGCCTCGCCCTCCGCCACGAGGAAGCTGACCGGGCGGGTCACCAGGTGGCAGCGGTGGCGGCGGAGCGCCCGGTAGATGCCCAGGGCGGACGCCCCGGTGAGCACCCGCAGACCGGGGTTGCGCGTGTCGAAGGTCGCGGCGGAGAAGTTCGGGCGGGCGGGCAGCCGGTCGAGCCAGCCGCGCAGGCCGTCGCTCGAGCCGGCATCGCGGAGGACGTGGGCCGCGGAGGTGCCGCCCGGGGCGACGCCGCACTCTGCGAGGACGTGGGTCGGCCCGCCGACGACGAGGAACTCGACACCCTCGAGCCGCGAGAGCGCCGTCTCACTCACCTCTCCGACGAAGACGGGCCCGTGGCCGGCGGCCTCGGAGGCGATGATCTGGGCGATTTCGGCCGTGCTGCCGTGCATCCCCTCGTACACGATCGCGGTGCGCATGCTCAGGTTCCTCCTTGGAAGCCTCAGCGTCGCGGCTGCCTCGCTGTCGCGCCAGGGTCCAACGGCCCGTCTTGAACCTGTCCATCCGGCACACCAGGGGGTGGGACCGGGCTCAGGGAAGGACGGCGGCCGCATCGCCGCCGCGGCTCACCAGGGACCGTGCTGCTTCGCGTTGGCACGCCGCATGGCGGCCACGTAGCCGCTTCGCTCCAGCGCCGTCTCGTCCGCGCCCCGGGGCACGGCGAGCTTGCCGCGGATGTCTGCCATGGTCTCGAACCCCTTGCGTGCCATCCACGCCGACAGGCCGTCGAGGAGCGTCGTGGCGTGGGCTGGCCCGTGCCGCAAGAGCGCAGAAGTGGTCATGACGACGTCGGCGCCGGCGAGTAGGTACTTGGCGACGTCGTCCGGGTCCTCGACACCGGTCGAGGCGGCCAGCGCGGCCCGCACCCGTCCGCGCAGCAACGCGATCCACGCCCGGGGGAGGCGGGCGTCAGCCGGTCTCGACAGGCCGACCCCGGGCGCCACCCCGAGGGCCTCGGCATCGACGTCCGGGCTGCATGAAGCGGTTGAAGAGCACCAGGGCGTCCGCTCCCGCCGCGTCGAGCTGCATCGCCATCTCGCCCGGCGAGCTGAAATAGGGGCTCAGCTTCACGGCCACGGGGATGGTCACCGCGCTCTTGACGCTCTCCAGGACCTCCACGTGGCGCCGTTCGACATCGCGTCCCGAGATGCTGCTGTCGCCGGGAAGGTGGTAGATGTTCAGCTCGATGGCGACGCCACCGGCATCCTGGATCGACTTCGCGTACCCGACTCCATCCCCCCGGTGTCACGCCGTTGAGGCTGGCGATCACCGGCACGTCGACAGCGGCCGAGGCCCGCTCCAGCAGGCTCAGGTAGCGCCGCGGCCCCAGCTCCTCGTCCGCCGCCGCCGGGAAGTAGGAGAGCGACTCGGCGAAGCTTTCGGTGTGCGCTCGGGTAAGCCGCTCGTTGCGTTCCGCCTCCTCGGCCAGCTCCTCCTCGAAGAGGGAGTGGAGGACGACCGCGCCGACGCCACCCTCGGCGAGCCGGCGGACGCCGTCGACGGTGTGGGAGAGGGGCGACGCCGACGCCACCAGGGGATTGCGCAGGGGAAGCCCCATATAGGTCGTGGAAAGGTCCATCAGCGCTCCTTGCGGGCGTCGGCGGGGAAGCGCCGCGCCGCACGGGTCGCCATCTCCTCGTACGTCGTCCCATCGCTGGCGCGACCGCCTCCTCGGCCAGTCCGCCCAGGCGCTCGGCCTCGGCGGGGTCGGAGTTGCCGAGGGTCGCGTAGCGCAGCTCCCGGCTGCGTGTAGTCGGCGAGCGCGATGCGCGGCCTGGGCGAGTCGAGCAGGAAGGGGTTGCCGCCAGCCGCTCGCACCATCGGGTCGTAGCGGATCGAGCGGCCAGTAGCCGCTGGCCACCGCGCGGTACTGCTGATCGAGCCCGTTGCGCATCTCGATGCCGTGGGCGATGCAGTGGCTGTAGGCGATGATGAGGGACGGGCCGTCGTACGCCTCCGCCTCGCGGAATGCGCGCAGCGTCTGCTGCGGCGTCGGCGCCCATCGCGACGCGGGCCACGTAGACGCTGCCGTAGGCGATCGCCTGCATGGCGAGGTCCTTCTTCTCCACCGTCTTGCCGGCCGCGGCGAACTTGGCCACGGCACCGAGCGGCGTCGCCTTCGACATCTGGCCGCCGGTGTTGGAGTAGACCTCGGTGTCGAGGACGAGGACGTTGATGTTGCGGCCGCTGGCCAGGACGTGGTCGAGACCGCCGAATCCGATGTCGTAGGCCCAGCCGTCGCCGCCGACGATCCAGACGCTGCGCCGGACGAGGTGGTCGACGACGCTCGTCAGGTCGGCCGCCGACGGGCCCGTCCATGCCGTCCAGTCGCCGCTCGAGCTCGGCGACCCGGTCGCGCTGGGCCTCGAGCTCCGACTCGGTGAGCTGCCTGGCGCGCGAGAATCGCGTCCACGAGTTCCGGCGCCGAGCTCGTCGCGCAGTTCGGCGAGACGTCGCCGTGCCAGCTCGACGTGGCGGTCGGCGGCGAGGCGCAGGCCGAGGCCGAACTCGGCATTGTCCTCGAACAGCGAGTTCGACCAGGCCGGACCGCGCCCGTCGGCGTCGGTCGTCCACGGCGTCGTGGGCAGGTTGCCGCCGTAGATCGATGAGCAGCCGGTCGCGTTGGCGACCATGCAGCGCGGTCGCCGAAGAGCTGGGAGAGGAGCTTGAGGTACGGTGTCTCGCCGCAGCCCGCGCAGGCGCCGGAGAACTCGAACAGCGGCTGGAGGAACTGGGTCGCCGCGCACCGTGCCGAAGTCGACGCGGGAGCCGGTCGTCGACCGGCAGCGTCTCGAAGAAGGCGATGTTCTCGCGCTCCGCTGGCCGACCAGCGGCTCGACGCTCGCGCCAGGTTGATCGCCTTGCGTGCCGGGTCGCTCCGGCGCGCGCGACCGGGCAGGCCTCGACGCACAGCCCGCAGCCGGTGCAGTCCTCGACGTAGACCTGCAGCGTGTAGCGCGTGTCGGGGAGCCCGCGGGCGCGCAGCGGCGCCGACCGGAAGCCGGCCGGCGCGCCTCGAGCCGCCTGCGATTCCTCGTAGAACTTCGAGCGGATCACGCTGTGCGGGCAGACGAAGCTGCAGTTGCCGCACTGGATGCAGAGCTCCGGCGTCCCAGACCGCGACGAGTCGGAGACGTTCCGCTTCTCGTAGGCCGCGGTGCCGCTCGGCCAGGTGCCGTCGGCGGGCAGCGCGCTGACCGGCAGCTCGTCGCCGCGCCCCGCCATCATCATGGCGGTCACGTTGCGGACGAACTCCGGCGCGTCGGCGGCGACGATCGGGAGTGGCGTGATCGTGGATGTCGCACGGGCGGGGATCTCCACCCTCTCCAACCCCGTCCAGCGCGCGATCGACGGCGCCTGATGTTCGCCTCGACCACCTCCGCGCCGCGCCGGCCGTAGCTCTTGGCGATCGCCGCCTTGATCCGGGCGATCGCCTTGTCGCGCTCCAGGACGCCGGAGATGGCGAAGAAGCAGGTCTGCAGCACGGTGTTGGTGCGCCCGCCGAGGCCCACCTCGCGGGCGATCCGGCTGGCGTCGATCGACGTAGAGCTCGATCCTCTTGGCGAGGATCTGCTCCTGGATCGGGCGCGAGCAGCGCCTCCCACAGCTCGTCGCGGCGCGCGCGGGCAGTTGAGCAGCAGCGTCGCGCCGTTGGCGGCGCGGCCGAGAACCTCGGCCCGATCGAGCAGCCCGAAGTGGTGGCAGCCGACGAAGCTCGCCCGCTCGACGAGGTAGGGCGCCCGGATCGGCCGCGGGCCGAAGCGCAGGTGGGACACGGTCTGCGACCCCGACTTCTTCGAGTCGTAGACGAAGTAGCCCTGGGCGTGCAGGCCCTCCTCGGCGCCGAGGATCTTGATCGTGTTCTTGTTCGCGCCGACCGTCCCGTCGGAGCCGAGGCCGAAGAACACCGCGCGCACGCGTGTCGGCCGGCTCGATGTCGAAGGCCGGGTCGTAGGCGAGGCTCGTGCCGCGAGACGTCGTCGTTGATGCCGACCGTGAAGCGGCGCCGCGGGCTGCTCGCGCGCCAGCTCCTCGAAGCACGCCGGCGACCATGGCCGGCGTGAACTCCTTCGAGGAGAGCCCGTAGCGGCCGCCGATCACGCGCGGGCATGCCGTCGCGCTCGCCGTCGGCGTACGCCTCCGCCAGCGCGCCGACGACGTCGAGGAAGAGCGGCTCCCCGAGCGAGCCGGGCTCCTTGGTCCGGTCGAGCACGGCGATCCGCGCACCGTCGCGGGCAGCGCCGCGAGCAACGCCTGCGGCCGGGAACGGCCGGTAGAGCCGCACCTGCAGCACCCCGACCCGCTCGCCGCGCGCAGTCGAGGTGGGCGACCGTCTCCGCGCCGTCTCCGCCCCCGAGCCCATGACCACGATGCACCCGCTCGGCCTCGGGGTGGCCCGTGTACTCGACGATGCTGTAGCGGCGGCCGGTGCGCTCGGCGAGGCGCGTCCATCGCCTCCTCGACCACGTCCGGGCGTGCGGGCGTAGAACGGGTTCACCGTCTCGCGTGCCTGGAAGTAGACGTCCGGGTTCTGCGCCGTGCCCCGGATGAAGGGGCGCTCCGGCGACAGCGCCCGGCCGCGGTGGGCGCGGACCAGCTCCTCGGGGACGAGCGCGCGCAGGTCGTCGTCGGAGAGCAGCTCGATCGTGTTCAGCTCGTGCGAGGTGCGGAAGCCGTCGAAGAAGTGCACGAACGGCACCCGCGTCGCGAGCGTCGCGGCCTGCGCCACCAGCCGCCAGGTCGTGGGCCTCCTGGACCGAGCGGAGGCGAGCAGCGCGAAACCGGTCTGGCGCACCGCCATCACGTCGGAGTGGTCGCCGAAGATCGACAGGCCCTGCGCCGCCAGCGACCGCGCCGCGACGTGGAACACCGTCGGCGTCAGCTCGCCGGCGATCTTGTACATGTTCGGGATCATCAGCAGCAGCCCCTGCGAGGCGGTGAAGGTCGTCGCGAGCGCCCCGCCCTGCAGCGCGCCGTGCAGCGCGCCGGCCGCCCCGCCCTCGCTCTGCATCTCGACCACGGCGGGCACGCTGCCCCAGACGTTGGGCCGCCCCTTGCTCGACCATTCGTCGGCCAGCTCGGCCATCGGCGAGGACGGGCGTGATCGGGTAGATGCAGCAGACCTCGTTCAGCCGGTAGGCGACCGACGCCGCCGCCTCGTTGCCGTCGACCGTCGCGCGCATCAGCCGCCCTCCGCGACCATCTCGATCGCGTGCACCGGGCACTGCTCGAAGCACGCGCCGCAGCCGGTGCAGCGGTCGTAGTCGAACCGGTAGCGGTGCCCGACCCCGAGCTTGATCACCGCGTCCTCCGGGCACGCGCCGAGGCAGCCGTCGCACTCGAAGCAGTTGCCGCACGACAGGCAGCGGCGCGGCCTCGTAGCCCGCCTCCCGCCGTACAGGCCCGCCGATCACCTCGCCGAAGTCGGCGATCCGCTCCTGCGGCTGGCAGCTCCGGCTGCTGGCGGCGCGCGGCGTCGCCGAAGTACCACAGGTGCAGCTTGTCGAACGCCGCCTCTCGTGCTTGGCGCGCGACGGCGGAGCGCGGCGCCGCGCAGCCAGGCGTCGATGTGCCGGGCGGCCTTCTTGCCGTGGCCCACGCCCGACCGTCACGGTGCGCTCGGCCGGCACCATGTCGCCGCCGGCGAAGACGCCCGGGCAGCCCGTCATCATCGATGCTCGACACCTGCACGGTGCCGTCCCGGCTCGAACTCCACGCCGGGGACGTCGCGCAGGAACGCGGTGTCGGTCTCCTGGCCGAGGGCCAGGATCACGGTGTCCGCGGCGAGCGTCTCGAACTGCCCGGTCGGCTGGGGGAAGCCGTTCTCGTCGAGCTCCATCGCCTCGACCGGCAGCGTCGGGCCGTCGAAGGCGGTGATCGTGCGCAGCCAGTTGATCGCGCACCCCCTCGCGCTCGGCGTCCTCGGCCTCCTCCTCGTGGGCCGGCATCTGCGCGCGGGTGCGCCGGTAGACGATGAGCGCCTCGTCCGCACCCAGGCGCCGGGCCGTGCGGGCGGCGTCCATCGCCGTGTTGCCGCCGCCGTAGACGGCGACCCGCCGACCGATCACCGGCCGCTCGCCGGAGGCGACGCTGCGCAGGAACGAGACGGCGTCGACGATGCGGCCGGCGTCGCGGGCCGGGATGTCGACGCGCTTGGACAGGTGCGCGCCCACCGCCACGAAGACGGCGTCGAAGCCGCCCTCCGTCCGCTCGGCGGCGAGGTCCTCGACCTGGTGGCCGCAGGTGATCCGCACGCCCAGCGCTTCGATCCGCTCCAGCTCGGCGTCGAGCACCGTCGCGGGGCAGCCGGTAGGCCGGGATGCCGTAGCGCATCATCCCGCCCGGCTCGGCGCCCGCGTCGCGGATCTCGACCTCGTGGCCGAGCCGGGCCAGGTGGTAGGCGGCCGACAGCCCGCTCGGGCCCGGCGCCGATCACCAGCACCCGCTTGCCGCTGCGGCCGCGGCGGGCCGGGCGAACGCCCAGCCCCGCTCCAGGGCGAGGTCGCCGAGGAAGCGCTCGACCGAGTGGATCGAGACCGCGCTGTCGAGGCTCGGCCCGGTTGCAGACGCTCTCGCACGGGTGGTAACAGACCCGCCCGTGGATGGCCGGCATCGGGTTGTCGGCGACGAGTGCCGCCACGCCTGCTCGTGCCGGCCGGCCTCGACGTGCGCCAGCCAGGCCTGGATGTTCTCCCCGGCCGGGCAGCCGGCGTTGCAGGGCGGCAGAAGTCCACGTAGACGGGGCGGCGGCTGCGGACGGGCCCGGCCCGGGAGCGGCCCTGGGTCAGGTCGGGAAGTGCGGTGAAGTCTCTCGGTGTCACGCCGCCCGGCCCCGGCTCGGCGCCGCCACTCCAACGGCCGGCAGATGGGCGTCGATTCCGGAGCGCGGGATCGCCGCGCGGACGGTCGAGGGGAGGCCGCCCGTCCGGCGAGATGGCCGGGTGAACACGCCAAATTCGCGCATCGTCCTACTCTACAAGCCTGGATTCCAACCCGGAGCGCTCCACTGCGGTGCCGGGTGTCAGCGCCCCGGCCGGGGGTCGTGCGAGGCGGCGGACCCGGGGCGGACGGCCTCCACCCAGATGAGGCACGCCGCCGCGGGGGTCAGCAACAGGGGGTGCGCGACATCCTCTCCGACCACCACGGCGATGTGGCCGGCGCGTCGGCCCTCCCCGACCGTGACGGCGACGCCGGCGCGGACCCCGTGGGCGGAGAGGTCGTGGAGGATCTGCAGCGCCTCGTGCTCCAGGATCTCGGAGATGCGGCGCACCACCGCATTGGCCCCCGGTTCGACCGCCGCCAGGGTGACCAGCTTCCCGTAGGGGGCGGTCCGGCCGGGGATGGCGTGGCCATGCGGGCAGGTCGCCGGCCGTCCCAGCGAGGCATCGAGCCTTCCCAGCACCCCGTCAGAGAACGCCGGGGCGAGGCGGCAGGCCTCGGTGTGGGCCACCGCCCAGTCCATTCCCAGGCCCTCGGTGAGCCACGTCTCGACCAGCCGGTGGCGGCGCACGATGGCGGTGGCGGCCGCGTCGCCGGATGCGGTGAGGGTCACGCTCCGATCTGCCTCGACCTCGATCCAGCCGCCCCGGCGCATCCGGCCCAGCCCGATGCTGACGGTCGGAGCGCTGACGCCGAGCCAGTGGGCGATGCGGCCGGGGCGCACGGTCTCCCCCTCGGCGGCGAGGCAGTAGATCGTTTCGAGGTATCGGTCGACGGCGTCGGTCTGGACGGGAAGCCGTCCCGCCTCCTTCCGGCCCTTTGTCGGGGCGGCCGGGCGCTCCCCGGTTTCGACGCTCAGCGCTGGCCTCCCTCGGCCGGTGGGGCGGCGGTCACCGGGGGGCCGGGGTTCGCCGCTGGCGCGGCCACCCGCAGGGCGACCCGGCTCAACAGCGAGCGGACGCTGGCCTCGGCGAGGCGGTGCAGCAGCATGCGGTCCACCTCCCGACCGAACAGGCCCAGCGGCGGATCGTAGCGGCCGAGGAAGCTGATCGAGGTCCTCCCCTCACCCATGGGCGAGAACTCCAGGTCCGCCTCCATGGTGGGGAAGAGACCGGTCGCCCCCGCGGCCCGCCAGCGCAGGCGCTGGATGACCCGGTCGGCCCGCAGCGACGGGTCGGTGAGCTCAGCCCAGACGCGCTTGCTGAGCTTGACGGGTCCGAGCGACGAACGGACGGTGATTCCGAGTTGCTCGCCCTCCTCGTAGGCGGCAACGGCGTCGTCGGCGAGCCATGCCCCCCCGGAGGCCAGCACCTCATCCCGCACCGCGGCGAAGGGTCGCTCAATCTGGATGAAGTCGCTGACCAGCACGGTTCCGAGCATCCTGCCCATCGGAGATCGAGCCCAGGGGACAACGTCACTAGTCCGCTAGGTCGTTGGCCTCTCGTATGGCCTCTGCCCCAACCCAGCCCCGAATGCCCTACAGGCCGGCCGCGTCACCGGACAGGTAGCGGATGACGTCGAGGGCGCTGTAATCGTCGCGCCCCTCCGGCAGCAGCTCGGCGAGGTGGGCCAGATCGTCTCCGCTGGTCACGATCGGAGGCTCGACGGTGCCGTCCTTCTGCACCTGGGGGTAGCCTGCGGTGGCCAGCAGGCCGTTGCAGAGGCAGCGCCTCGCCTCCGTGTCGGGGAGCTCCCCTCCCTTGGCAAGGTAGGCGGCGACGGGCTCCGCGGCGCAACGGTAGGTGAGGGCCCCGGCGGAGGTGAGCACCGGCTCGCGCAGGTAGCCGTTGTTGCACACCCGCGGCCTGGCGTCGTAGACGTCCTCGTGGGAGACGCTGCCGTCGATCTGAACGACCTTGAAGGGATAGCCGGTGGGCGAGGAGCGGCCGTCGGTGCGGACGTCGGCGCCTCCCTCTCGGACCGCCGCCAGGACCCGGTGCCGGAGGCCCTCCTCCATGCCCGATTCCCTGGGCGAAGGCGAACAGCGTGCCCACCTGGATGCCGGTTGCGCCAGCCGCGCGGGCCGCCGCCAGGGCCTCCGGGGAGCCGGTCCCGCCCGCCAGCCAGAAGGGTAGGCCGAACTCGACCATGCGCTCGTTGTCCGCCCTGTCCCGCTCTCCGTAGACGGGCTGCCCGATCGCGTCGAGAACGGGCTTGCCGCGGGGGGGCGCGTTGTGGCCGCCGGCGGTCGATCCCTCGACCACGAAGCCGTCCACGTTGCCCGTGGAGCGCCGCACCAGCATCGCCGCCAGGGTGTCGGTGGAAACGATGGGCAGGAACGCGGGCCGCCGCAGCTGCTTGGCGCCGTAGGGAACCTGGGTCGGGTCAAACGTCATCGCCGGGACCTCGGACGCCGTCGGGCCGTCGATCAGCTTCTCGTTGGCCTCCCGCCCCTCCGCGAAGGCGTCGAGGATGCCGGGGATCTCGCGGGGGATGCCCGCGCCCATCAGGACGCAATCGACGCCGGCCAGCATGGCGCCGTAGAGGGTGGGCAGGGTGGGCAGGCGGAGCTTGGTCATCAGGTTGATGCCCACCTTGCCGCGGTGGCCGACCCGGGCGAGGTTCACCTCGACGAAGGCGGAGAGCACCGTGAGGTCGCGCAGGTGCGGACGTTCGGCGTGGGTGTGCATCCCGGCGCGCCGGTACGGTGTGCCGGAGGGCCGCCCGAATGGGCGGTAGAAGCGGTCCAGGACCCTGGCCGCCACCTCCTGGTCGGGGAACTCCTCTATGGCCTGGCGCATGTGGCCGCCGGGGTCGCCATCCTGGAGCCGGCGCACCACCACGCTGTCGATCGCGGTTCCCGACACCACGCCCATGCAGTCCGGATGCGAGGCGACGGCCCGCGCCAGGCGCCATCCCGAGATGGCGACGCCCATCCCGCCCTGGATGATGCGCACCTTTCGCAGCCAGGGGTGCCGGCTCTCGGCCTCGGTCATCGGCCCCTCCCCGGGGACAGGTCGGTGGGGCGGAGGTCACGTCCGTGCCTCTCGGGACCCGCCGGGTGTCGTAGCGAATCAGACGTCGTGGCCATGGTAACAGGGTCCAGAGGCACAGCCTGAATTGACCTCTCGGCCCATGACGGCCGCGGCGATCCACCGGCGGGCCCATCCGGAAGCTGGCGAAGGGCTCTAGCGATGACAACTCCCAGTGAGGTTCACTGGGACAACCCCACGCATGACATCTACCCTACCCTGAATCCGATGCTGCCCGCTCGGCACCATCAGGCGCCTTCCACGGGCGACGGGCGGGCGGCTGCGCGCCGCCGCGCGTCCACGGCGCGAGGACGTCGTGACCTCGTCGGTTTCAGTCATAGGCGGCGACAACTCCACGGGATCGGCGAAGGCGCGTCGCGGCCCGAGGCGAGGCGGTGACGCCCCGCGGCACGATCACCGAGGGCGGAGACGCATGACGCCGGGGAATGGTCGTGCACACCGTCTCCAGGCGAGCCTTGGGACATTGGACCCTAGGTAATTTCGGACTGTCGGCCCTAGCGATAAGGCCGCTCGACATGTTCAATTGAAGCTGCCTGGGTAGCGTGCTCCGGTACGATGCGCGGTGCTCGATTCGTCGGAGGTGACATACGACATTGGCTGATCCTCGCGGTATCTGCATCGATGGCAATGAGGCGGCGGCGCGCGTTGCGTACGCGCTCTCCGAGGTCATCGCCCTCTATCCCATCACCCCGTCCTCGGCGATGGGCGAGCACGCGGACGACTGGGCGGCCGCCGGCAAACCCAACATCTGGGGTCAGGTGCCCGAGATCGTCGAGATGCAGTCCGAGGCGGGCGCCGCCGGGGCACTGCACGGAGTCCCTGCAGAAGGGGGCGCTGGCGACCACCTTCACGGCCTCCCAGGGCCTGCTGCTGATGATCCCCAACATGTTCAAGATCGCCGGCGAGCTGCTGCCGACGGTGATCCACGTGGCGGCACGGAGCATCGCCGCCCACGCCCTCTCCATCTTCGGCGACCACTCCGATGTCATGGCGGTGCGCGCCACGGGGTGGGCCATGCTCTCCTCCAGTTCGGTGCAGGAGGCGCAGGACCTCGCCCTGGTGGCGCACAGCGCGACGCTCACCACGCGCGTCCCGTTCCTACACTTCTTCGACGGCTTCCGCACCTCCCACGAGCTGTCCAAGGTGATCCCGTTGGAGAACGCGGACATCGCCTCCATGGTCGACCCGGCGGCGCTGGCCGCCTTCCGGGAGCGGGGCATGAGCCCGGACCACCCGGACGTCCGCGGGACCGCCCAGAACCCCGACGTCTACTTCCAGGGTCGCGAAGCGTCGACCCCCTTCCACAAGGCCGTTCCGGATGCCGTGACCGCCGCCATGGAGGCCTTCGCCCAGCGCACCGGCCGCCGCTACGGCCTGGTCGAGTACGCGGGCGCACCCGACGCCGAACGGGTCGTCGTCCTCATGGGCTCGGCCTGCGGGGCGATGGAGGAAACCGTCGAGGTGCTGCAGCGTGCCGGCGAGAAGGTCGGCATGCTCAAGGTGCGCCTCTACCGCCCCTTCCCCGCCGCCCAGCTGGTGGCGGCTCTGCCCCCCAGTGTCAAGGCGATCGCCGTGCTGGACCGCACCAAGGAACCGGGCGGTGTCGGCGAGCCGCTCTACCTCGACGTGCGCGGCGCCATCGACGAGGCCGTGGACGCCGGGAAGCCGGTCCTGGCCGCCGCGCCGCGTGTGATCGGCGGGCGGTATGGGCTCCTTCCAAGGAGTTCACCCCGGGGATGGCCAAGGCCGTCTTCGACGAGCTCGCCGCCGCCAGTCCCCGGCGCCATTTCACCGTCGGCATCGACGACGACGTCAGCCACTCCAGCCTCGAGTGGGACCCCGGCTTCCTGCCGCCCCGCCCTGAGGGCCAGCTTCAGGCCGTGTTCTTCGGTCTGGGCGCGGACGGCACCGTGGGCGCCAACAAGAACAGCTCCAAGATCATCGCGGACAGCACCGGCGCGCACGTCCAGGGCTACTTCGTCATCGATTCCAAGAAGTCGGGCTCCATGACGGTGTCCCACCTGCGCTATGGCCCCACCCCGATCCGCTCCACCTACCTCATCAGCGACGCGGACTTCGTCGGCTGCCATGAGTTCGGTCTCCTGGAGCGCGTCAACGTCATGGACCTGGCGAGGCGGGGGGCCACCCTGCTGCTCAACAGCCCCTACCCGCCCGACGAGGTCTGGTCGCGCCTGCCCATGGAGGTGCGGCGCGCGCTGATCGAGAAGGAGGCCCAGGTCTGGGTCGTCGACGCCCAGCGGATCGCCTCCGAGGCCAAGCTGGGCACCCGCATCAACACGGTGATGCAGGTCTGCTTCTTCGCCCTCTCCAAGATCCTCCCCACCGAGGAGGCCATCGGCCAGATCAAGGCGGCGGTCGCGAAGAGCTACGGGAAGCGTGGCCAGACGGTGGTGGACCGCAACTTCGCCGCCATCGACGCCGCCCTGGCGGGATTGACCAGGCTGGCCCTTCCCGCCACGGCCGAGAGTGGCGCGGCCTTCGCCGGCGAGAGCGTCCCGCGGGACTTCAGCCAGGCTCCCCGGTTCGTCCGCGAGGTCACCGCCCGGCTGATCGCCGGCGAAGGCGACCTCGTGCCGGTCTCGGCGGTGCCCGCCGACGGAAGGTTCCCCTCCGCCACGGCGCGGTACGAGAAGAGGGCCATCGCCACCGAGATCCCCATCTGGGACCCGGTGATCTGCAGCGACTGCGGCAAGTGCGCGGTCATCTGCCCGCACGCGGCGATCCGCATGAAGGTCTTCGCCCCCGAGGCCCTGGCGGGCGCGCCGGAGGGCTTCCTCTCCAAGCCGTTCCGCTCCAAGGACCTGGCCGGGCACCTGCTCACCATCCAGGTGGCCCCCGACGACTGCACCGGCTGTGGTGTGTGCGTGGAGGCCTGCCCCGCCAAGTCCAAGACCGAGGCGCGCCACAAGTCCATCAACCTGGAGCCGGCACTCGAGCACCGCGAGGAGGAGCGAGCTCGCTGGGACTTCTTCCTCTCCATCCCGGAGTTGGACCGCGGCCTGCTGCCCCACAACACCGTCAAGGGCGCCGCCGTCCTGGAGCCGCTCTTCGAGTTCTCCGGTGCCTGCGCCGGCTGCGGCGAGACGCCATACCTGAAGCTGCTCTCCCAGCTCTTCGGTGACCGGCTGCTCGTCGCCAACGCCACCGGCTGCTCCTCCATCTACGGCGGCAACCTCCCCACCACGCCGTGGGCGTCCAACGCCCAGGGCCGGGGCCCGGCATGGGCAAACTCGCTCTTCGAGGACAACGCCGAGTTCGGCATGGGCATCCGTCTCGGTGCCGAAGCCCAGCAGCGGGCGGCCCGCGACCTGCTCACCTCTCTGGCGCCCGCCGTCGGCGAGGAACTGGCCGGGGAGATCCTGGCCGCCGCCGGCGCCCAGGACGAGGAGGCGGTCTTCGCCCAGCGGCGACGCGTGGGCCAGCTCCAGGCGCGCCTCGCGACGCTCGCGTCCTCCGGCGACGCGGACGTGGCGGCGCAGGCCCAGCGCCTCGTGGTCCTCGCCGACGCCCTGGTCCGGAAGTCGGTCTGGATCGTCGGCGGTGACGGCTGGGCGTACGACATCGGCTTCGGGGGACTGGACCATGTGCTGGGAAGTGGCCGCGACGTCAACGTCCTGGTCCTCGACACCGAGGTCTACTCCAACACCGGGGGCCAGGCTTCCAAGTCCACCCAGCGTGGCGCCGTCGCCAAGTACGCCGCCAACGGCAAGGCGACGGCGAAGAAGGACCTGGGCGCCATCGCCAGGTCCTACGGCAACGTGTACGTGGCGCAGATCGCCATCGGCGCCAACGACGTCCAGACCATCAAGGCGCTGCTCGAGGCCGATGCGCACCCCGGCCCCTCCCTCGTCGTCGCGTATTCCACCTGCATCGCGCACGGCATCGACATGGCGACGTCGATGACCCACCAGAAGGACGCCGTGCGCTCCGGGTACTGGCCCCTCTACCGCTTCCGGCCCACCGAGGACCCGACGGGGCAGCCCTTCACCCTGGAACTCCAGGGAGCCGGACGTCTCCGTCGCCGACTTCGTCAGCACCGAGGTCCGCTACGCGGCACTGGCCCGCAGCCATCCGGAGCGGGCCAAGGAGCTGCTCGGCCTGTTGAGCGGCGACGCCGCCGAGCGCTGGCGCTTCTACACCCAGCTTGCCGGTCTGCACCGGACCGTGGTGCACGACACGGGGCAGCCCGGTGACGCCGAGGACGGCCAGGCCGCGACCCCCGACGGGGAGGAGGCGGAATGACCGCGCCGAGCCTCGACACGAAGTACCTCGGGCTCCAGCTCCGGTCGCCCCTCGTCGCCTCGCCCAGTCCTCTCACCGGTGACGTGGACACCGCCCGCCGGCTCGCCGGCGCGGGTGCCGGCGCGCTGGTGCTGCCGTCTCTCTTCGAGGAGGAGATCGTCGCCGAGGAGGTCGGCTTCGCCCGCGCCCTGGAGATGGGCGCCGACGTCCAGGGGGAGGCCTCGAACTACTTCCCGACGATGAACCTCGCCACCGTCGCCGATCAGTATCTGGCCAACCTGGAGAGGATCAAGAAGGCCGTCACCGTTCCCGTCATCGCCAGCATCAACGCCACCACCGCGGGGGCGTGGAGCCGCTACGCGGCCATGATGGCGGGCGCCGGTGCCGACGCCCTCGAGCTCAACGTCTACCGAGTGGCGGCGAACCCCGCCTTCACCGCCCACGACGTCGAGGCCGCCACCCTGGAGGTGGTCGCCGAGGTCTGCCGGGTCGCCGCCGTGCCGGTCGCCGTCAAGCTCTCCCCCTACTTCTCCGCCATGGCCGCCTTCGCACGCCAGGTGACCCAAGCCGGCGCCGCCGGGCTCGTGCTCTTCAACCGCTTCTACCAGGCCGACATCGATCTGGAGAGCATGGACGTCGTCTGCCGCCTGGAGCTCTCCACCTCCGTCGAGCTGGGACTGCCGCTGCGCTGGATCGCCATCCTGCGCTCCCAGCTTCCCGCCCGGGTCTCGCTGGCGGCCACGTCCGGCGTGCACTCGGGCAAGGACGCCGCCAAGGCTCTTGCGGTGGGCGCGAATGCCGTCATGATGACGTCAGAACTGCTCCGCTCCGGTCCCGAACGGCTCACCACGGTGGAGGAGGAGCTGCGCCTCTGGCTCGTCGAGCACGAGTACGAGTTGGCTGACCAGCTGCGGGGTTCGATGTCGCAGACCGCGGCTGGCGACGGCGAGGCATTCGAGCGGGTCAACTACATGAAGACGCTCCGCTCCTGGGCGGATGCACGTCCCTGAAGGACGGTTTTGGAGATGATGGGATGAAAGTCTGGATCGATCAGAAGTTCTGCACCGGCGATGGCCTCTGCGAGGACCTCTGCCCTGCGATGTTCACCCTCCGCGACGACGGCCTGGCCTACGTCAAAGAGGGAGATGAGGTGCGCATCCCAGGGGGCAGCATGGGCCTCGCGGCGGTGCCCGCGGAGCTCGAGGACGCGGTTCGCGACGCCAAGGATCAGTGCGCCGGCGAGTGCATTTTCATTGAGGAATAGCACCATGATCGCCGTCGCGGGTTGCCGCCGGGATCGGCTATAGTCTGGCCTCAGCGATGTCTGTCTCCGTAGCACCGCCCGACAGAGAGGACGCCGCCGGCGCGCAGCCGCGAGGCGCGACGCTGCCCCCCCCCAGTGACGATCGTCGCTGGCGCCAGGTCGATGTCCGCATCCGCCGTCTCGGCGGCCGGCCCGACGGCCTCATCGAGGTGCTGCACACGGTGCAGGAGGTCTTCGGTTACCTCGACGATCAGGCCCTCGCCTATGTGAGCGAGGCGCTGGGCGTTCCGCCCAGCCGGGTCGTCGGCGTGGCCACCTTCTACTCGCATTTCCTGATGAAGCCGCAGGGTCTGCACACCTGCGTGGTCTGCACAGGAACCGCCTGCTACATCAACGGCGCCAGGGGTATCCTGCAGGGGATTCGCACAACGCTCGGCATCGATGCCGGCGGAACCACGCCGGATGGCAAGGTGTCGCTGCTCAACGCGCGCTGCCTGGGCGCCTGCAGCATGGCGCCGGCCGTCGTTGTGGATGGCGACGTGCACGGGAAGATGACCGCCGCGGAGATGGACCGCATTCTGGAGGCGCTATGACAGAAGCAGGTGGGGCGGCGCCCGCACCGGTGCGGCGCCGGCGCCAGGAACCCCTGCTGCCCAAGGGCCCGATCCGCGCTTCGGCGAATGTCTGCCAGGCCGCCGGATGCCTGTCGCTGCAGTCGGACGCCGTGTTCGACTCGCTCTGCGAGAAGGTGACGGCGCAGGGGCTCGACGACGTTGCGGTGCGGCGTGTCGGCTGCCTCGGACTCTGCGCCGCCGGACCGCTCGTCGCCGTGCCCGAGCAGGGCCGTCTCTTCGACCATGTGGACGTGGGCGACGACAAGGCCATCGACTCCGTTGTCGCGTCGCTCGCCACCGCGCAGACTGGCGGCCGGGAGATCGCCTCCGATCCGTTCTTCGCCCACCAGGTCAAGGTGGTGCTGGAGCGCTGCGGCGTCATCGATCCCGAGCGGGTCGAGGACTACGTCACCACCGGCGGCTACGAGGCGCTGACCAAGGCGGTGACGACCATGACGCCGGCCGAGGTCGTCGCCGAGATCACCCACAGCGGCATCCGCGGCCGTGGCGGCGCGGGCTACCCCAGCGGGCTCAAGTGGAGCACGGTGGCCAAGGCCTCGTCCGCCGACGGCAAGTTCGTGGTCTGCAACGCCGACGAGGGTGACCCCGGTGCGTTCATGGACCGCAGCGTGCTGGAGAGCTACCCGCAGCAGGTGCTGGAGGGCATGGCCATCGCCGCCTACGCCGTCGGCGCCAGCCATGGTTACGTCTACGTCCGGGCGGAGTACCCGCTGGCGGTGAAGCGCCTCACCACGGCGATCCGGCAGGCGGAGCGCGCCGGCCTGCTGGGCCAGCGCATCGCCGACTCCACCTTCGGATTCGACGTCGAGATCCGCATCGGCGCCGGCGCCTTCGTGTGCGGCGAGGAGACGGCCCTGATCGCCTCCATCGAGGGCGGCCGCGGCACGCCACGGCCCCGCCCCCCGTACCCGGCGGTGTCCGGGCTGTGGGGTAAGCCGACCCTGATCAACAACGTCGAGACGTTGGCCAACATCCCCGCCATCATCGCCAGGGGGCCGACTGGTACGCCGCCATCGGCACCGAGAAGAGCAAGGGGACGAAGGTCTTCGCGCTCGCCGGCTGCGTCGTCAACACGGGGCTGATCGAGGTCCCCCTCGGCATCACCCTGCGCGAGATCGTCTTCGACATCGGCGGCGGCCTGCCGGGGGGCAAGAAGTTCAAGGCGGTGCAGACCGGTGGTCCATCGGGCGGTTGCATGCCCGAGCAGTTCCTCGACATGCCCGTCGACTACGAGTCGCTCGCCAAGGCGGGCTCCATCATGGGCTCCGGCGGCATGATCGTCATGGACGAGAGAACCTGCATGGTCGATGTCGCCCGGTTCTTCATGGACTTCTGCAGTGAGGAGTCGTGCGGCAAGTGCGTGCCCTGCCGCGCCGGCACCGCCCAGATGTACCGCCTCCTGGACCGCATCACGCGGGGCCGGGCGGTCCGGGAGGACATCGACAGGCTGGAGAACCTTGCCGAGATGGTGCGCAGCACCAGCCTCTGCGGTCTCGGCCAGGGTGCGCCCAACCCGGTGTTCTCGACGCTCCGCTACTTCCGCGACGAGTACCTGGCCCACGTCGACGACCATGTGTGTCCGGCCGGGGTCTGCACCATGGAGCCGGTGACCGCGCTGGCCGGGGAGGCCGTCCGATGACTGTCCTGACACTGGTCATCGACGGCAAGGATGTCGCCGGCACGAGCGGCCAGTCGATCCTGGACGTGGCCGAAGAGAACGGCATCTCCATCCCCACCCTCTGCCATATGGAGGGTCTCTCCGAGATCGGCGCCTGCCGCCTCTGCATGGTGGAGATCGAGGGCCAGCGCAAACTCTTCCCCGCCTGTGTCACCGACATTGAAGAGGGCATGCAGGTGGTCACCGCCTCCGAGCGCCTGATCGGTTTCCGCCGCCAGGTCATCGAGCTGCTCTTCCAGGAACGCAACCACGTCTGCTCGGTCTGCGTGGCGGACACCCACTGTGAGCTCCAGAGCCACGCCAAGCAGCTCGGCATCACCCACTTCGAGCTGATGTCGCTGCACCCCGTGGCGACCATCGACGCAACCCACGAACGCTTCGTTGTCGATCACAACCGCTGCATCCTCTGCACGCGCTGCGTGAGGGTGTGCGACGAGATCGAGGGCGCCCACACGTGGGACGTCATGGGCCGCGGCACGGACGCCCGGCTCATCACCGACCTGGGAGTGCCCTGGGGTCAGTCCACGACGTGCACCAGTTGCGGCAAGTGCATCCAGGTGTGCCCCACCGGGGCCTTGATGGAGAAGGGGCGGTCGGTGGCCGAGGCGAAGCGCCGGCGTCCTTATGTCCCCTACCTCGTGGCCCGGAACGGGAGATCGTCATGAGCAAGCCGCGCCTCGCCACCATCTGGCTCGACGGTTGCTCCGGATGCCACATGTCGCTTCTCGACATGGACGAGCGGCTTCTCGACGTCGTGGCACGCGCCGACATCGTCTTCGGCGCCCTGGTCGACACCAAGGAGTTCCCCGACGACGTCGACGTGACCCTGGTCGAGGGGGCTGTGAGTTCCGAGGATGACCTGCGCAAGATCCTCGAGGTGCGGAGCAAGACCAAGATCCTCGTCTCGCTCGGCGACTGCGCGGTCACCGCCAACGTCCCGGGCATGCGCAATCCGTATGGCCCGAAGCCGATCCTCGAGCGCGCCTATCTGGAGAACGTGACCCTGCATCCGGGCATCCCCACCGACGTCGTGCCCCGCCTCCTCGACGAGGTGCGGCCGGTCCATGCCGTCGTCAGGGTCGACGTGTTCATTCCCGGGTGCCCCCCGTCCGCCGACACGATCTTCAATGCGATCGACGCGCTGCTCTCCGGACAGACGCCCGATGTTTCTGGGGTGACCATCTTTGGCTGAGAAGACCATCGTCATCGAGCCGATCACGAGGATCGAGGGCCACGCCAAGATCACCATCCAGCTGGACGAGAAGGGTCAGGTCGCCGACGCCCACTTCCATGTGACGCAGTTCCGCGGCTTCGAGCGCATCAGCCAGGGCCGCCCGCTGCACGAGATGCCGTCATTGATGGCGCGCATCTGCGGCATCTGCCCGGTGAGCCATCTCCTCGCCTCCGCCAAGGCCTGCGACGAGATCCTCGGCGTCGCCGTCCCGCCGGTGGCCGTCCGCCTGAGAAGGGTGATGAACCTGGCCCAGGTCACCCAGTCCCACGCCCTCAGCTTCTTCCACCTGTCCTCGCCGGACCTGCTGCTCGGCTACGACTCCGACCCGGCGCTCCGCAACATCGTGGGCGTGGCGCAGAAGGCGCCGGAGCTGGCCCGCGACGGCATCGCCCTGCGCCGCTTCGGCCAGCAGATCATCGAGCGGCTGGGCGGCCGCCGCATCCACCCGGCCTGGGTCGTGCCCGGAGGTGTGAGCCGCCCTCTGGAGGCGGAGCAGCGTGACGCCATCCTGGCGGAGATCCCCGACGCCCGCGCACGGGTGGTGCGCACCCTGGAGTGGTACAAGGCCAACGTCGCCGGCCGGGCGGAGGAGGCGGCCCACTTCGGCGACTTCCCCAGCCTCTACATGGGCCTGGTGCATGAGAACGGCATCGCCGCGTACTCCGACGGGCGTCTGCGTGTTGTCGACGGCACCGGCTGGGTGCTGGCCGACGAGGTGGACGCGCGCTCCTACTGGGATTATCTGGGCGAGGCGGTCGAGCCCTGGTCCTACCTCAAGTCGTCGTACTTCAAGCCACTCGGGTATCCAGCGGGCATCTACCGCGTCGGCCCGCTGGCGCGTCTCAACGTCGTGGAGCGGCTGGGAACGCCGGCGGCCGACGCCGAGCTTGCCGAGTACCGCGAGCGTCTGGGCCGCTACCCGTCCAGCTCCTTCCACTACCACTACGCCCGCCTCATCGAGATCCTCCACTGCATCGACATGATCGGCGAGATCCTCTCCGCGCCGGACATCCTCGACACCCACGTCCGGGCCAAGGCTCAGATCAACCGCAACGAAGGTGTCGGCGTCGCCGAGGCGCCTCGGGGCGTCCTCATCCACCATTACAAGGTGGACGACGACGGCCTCGTCCAGTGGGCCAACCTGGTCATCGCCACCGGTCATAACAACCTGGCGATGAACCGCAGCGTGGCCCAGGTGGCCCGCCACTACGTGAAGGGTCCCGACGTCAAAGAGGGGATGCTCAACCGGGTTGAGGCGGTGATCCGCTGCTACGACCCCTGCCTGAGCTGCTCGACGCACGCCATCGGCCAGATGCCCCTCCTGGTGGACATCCGCGACGCCTCCGGCGAGCTGCTGCGCCAGGTGTCCCGCTGACGGGAGCCAAGCCGGTCGCCGCCCACGGGTCGCCTGCAGGGGCGACGGGGCGGAGACGGCGCGTCCTGGTGGTCGGCTTCGGCAACACGCTGCGCGGCGACGACGGCGTCGGCCCCGAGGTGGCGGAGATGCTCGCCGCCGAACTGGGGGGGGGGCGCCGCGGTCGTCTCGACGCAGCAGCTCCTGCCCGAACTGGCCGAGGCGGTGGGCCAGTCCGACCTCGTCGTCTTCATCGACGCCGCGATGGACCGCCCTGCCGGCACCGTGGCCACCGCGCCGCTGGAGGCCTCGCCGCGGGTGGGCGAGGAACCCTCCCCCGGGGCCCATGGCGGAGAGCGGCGACGACGTCTTCTCCCACGGCATCCGCCCCGCCGATCTCCTCTCGCTGGCCCTGGTTCTCTACGATGCGGCGCCCGAGGCGGTCGTCGTCAGCGTCGGCGCCGAGAACTTCGAGCCGGGATGGGGTCTCTCCGACCCCGTGGTCCGCGCCGTTCCGCAGGCGGCGCGGGCGGTCATGGCCGCCATCGAGGCCGCGCACACGGAGGGGCAGCACCGTGCATGAGCTGTCCCTCGTGCAGGAGCTGGTCACCGAGTGCGAGCGGCGGGCCGAGGGGAGACCTGTGGCCGTGGTGGAGGTCCGCTGCCCCGTCACCATCGAGGTGGAGGAGGTCGAGCAGGCCTTCCGCGTGCTCACCGCGGACGGGCCGCTGGAGGCGGCCCGCCTGGAGATCGACACCTTCTCCCCGACACTCACCTGCGGCTGCGGCTTCTCCGGCCCGGTGGGCACGGAGCAGAGCGTCGGGCACATGCTGATCTGTCCCGGCTGCGCCGCGGTCCACGAGGCGCACGACACCCTCGAGCTGGTCACTGTCCAGATCGCCGGCTGAGCCTCTGAGCCGGCGGCGAAGGATGCCGGCTGGCTACGATTTGTGCCGTGACGAGGGCGGCGCGATGAGCATCTCCGGCGAGGCGGGCTCGCTGCGCGCGCTGGTCAGGGCGGAACCGCTGGACGGTGTGCCGGTCCTGCTCTGGAAGCACTTCCGCATCGACGAGCCACGCCAGCTGGCGCGCCGCACGGTGGACTTCTACCGCCGGCACCGGCTGTCGGCAGCCAAGATCATGCCCGACATCCCGCTTCTCTTCGAGGATCGCTCCCTGTCCTCCTGGTCGCAGGTCGCCCAGTTGCGCCGGTTCGGGCCCGCCGTGACCACCGGTCGGGCGGCCGAATACGTGCGCACCGTCGAACTCGTGCGGCGGGGAGCTGGACCCCCAGGACATGGTGCTGGTCACGATCTTCTCGCCGCTGGCGTTGATCGGGCTCTGGTGTGGTCCGGCCGCGCTGCGCGAGATGGCCCAGGGGGATCGGGCGGTTGCCCACAGCGTCCTCTGCGCCCTCGCCGGCGTGGTCAGTGGCCTGGCGCAGGCGTGTGTGGCGGCCGGCGCCGACGGCATCTACTACTCCTGCTGGGACAGGACGTCCTCTCCGCCGAGGAATACTCAGAGCTGGGTGTCCCCTACGACCTGGCCGGCCTCCGCGGCGCGGCCGCGGCGGAGTTCCGCCTGCTCCACCTCCACGGCAGAGTCGACGATGTCGAACGGTATGCGGGGTATCCGGTCCAGGTCGCCGGCTGGAGCGAGGTGGAGAGCCCTCTCAGCCTCGAGGACGGGGCTCGGTCGCTGCCCGGCAAGTTCATCATGGGAGGCATCGCGGAGAACCGGTCCGGACCGGCGGACGAGGCCACCACGGCCCGCGTCGCCGCCCTGGCGGAGCGGTTTGGTCCCCGGTTCGTGCTCGCGCCGGGGTGCTCTCTTCCCGACGGCACCGGCGACGATGCCCTGGCCAGCCTGAGGGCACTCGCCGGGGCGTGAGGGCGCCGGGCGATCACTCCGCTACGGGTTGCCGGCCAGACCCAACCGCTCGAGGAAACGCCATTGCTCCTCGTGCATGTCCCGGGGCAGCTGGGTGAACCAGCCGGCCTCGCCCGCGGACGGGCCGGGCCGCAGGGTGCCGGTGTGGGCCGTCACCAGGTGGGCCAGGCCGACGGGGCTGTCGAGGCCGTTATCGAAGTGGCTTGGGTATTCGATGGCCCCGACCATCCGCGCCGCCGAGACGGAGATGCCCAGCTCTTCGGTGGCGACGCGGCGCACCGCCGCCATGAGCAGCTCCCCGAAGCGGACCGTCCCTCCGGGGAGGTGCCACAGCCCCCGGCACGGCTCGATCGCCCGGCGGGTGAGGAGGACGCCGCGCTCGTCGGCGAGGACGATCTCGACGGTGAGGCGGGGAACCTTCGCGTAGATGGCGTGGAAGTCTGCCTCGGTGAGCGGTTGGGGCTCGGCCATGGTGGGATGGTACGTCCCGGTCGTGAAGGTCCCATGCACGGCCCCGGATCATCGCCCGTCCGGCCATGGATGCGCCCACCACGCTGTCGAGTTCGGGACGGCATGTGGGTACGCTTCCGGGGCCGGTGCATCCTCGGCGTCTCGATGGGCGCCGCGCTCGTCTGCCCCGCCGCCGTCTTCCTGGCGGTCCGGCAGACCGCGTTGGGATCCGGCAGCGCCGCTCAGGATTCCCCCTGGGCGGTATTCGGCAGTGTGGCCACCGGCGTCGCCATTGGCGTGGCGCTCCGCTGGAGGCGGGTACACCGGGTGTGATCCCGGCGATCGCCGGCGCCGGACGGCGTTGGGGGACCGGTCGGCGCCTCCCCGCCGTCTCCGGCGCCACCGTCGCGGGCTGATCCACTCCAACCGGCCGTCACGTTCCCGCTGGATGATCGCGTCCTACAGGTGTGGTCTCTGTGATTGGGAGGGTCACGGTGCAGGTAGCCGAGGATGACGAGGCACTGGCCGTCATCGAGCGTCTGCTCCGGGCCCATTACGACACCGGTTTCCGGCTCGCAGTCGCTCTCCTGCGTGACCGGGCCGAGGCGGAGGATGCGGTCCAGACGGCGTCCATCCGCGCATGGAGAGCGCTAGCCCGATCGCGCGAGGTCCAGGCGGAGCGGGCCTGGTTTCTCGGCATCGTGGCCAACGAGTGCCGCAGTGCCAGGCGGCGGCGCTGGTGGTCCGTCATCCGCTCCGGGACCCTGACCACTCCGGCCGCGGCCCCGATCACAGACGGCGCCGCCGATGTCCGGCGTGTCCTCGCCCGCCTTCCCCACGCCCAGAGATTGGCGCTGGTGCTCCGCTACTACCTCGACCTCCCGTACGCTGACATTGCCTCCATCGCCGGCATCAGCGAGGAGGCCGCACGGGCGCGCGCCCATCGGGCCCTCCGCGCCCTGGAGCTCCAGCTGAGGGCGAGCGAGGTGACGCCATGAAAGACGGAGGCGAGCTGAGGGACCGCCTCCATGAGGCCTTCGACGCGCAGCGGCCGCGGCCGGAGGCGGTGGACGAGGTTCTCCATGCGGTGCGCACCACCGCTGGGCAGAGCCGGACACCGGCTGTCGCCGCCGGTGCTTCCCGGCTGCACTCCGGCCGCCTCCTCGCGGGGCTTGGGGTGGCCGTGCTCGTGGTGTCGGCGTCGGCCGGCGTGCTGGAACTCAGCCTGCACGCCCGGAGCGGCTCGCACCTGCCGTCAGGCCCAGCCCCGTCGGCGACCGTCCCCCACCCCACCGCGCCGTCCTCGATCCTCCCAGGCCCACAGTGGTGGACGACGACGGCGTGCCTCGCAGCGATCACGTTCACCGATCAGGAGCACGGTTGGGTGGCGACGCAAACCGGCCCAAGCACCGATGCCATCCTGGCCACCACCGACGGGGGGACGTCCTGGACGAGCCAGACCACGGTCTCCTATCAGCTCACCCAGCTGGACTTCGTCAACGACGTCGACGGATGGTCCCTGGGGAATCCCTATGCCAATGACAGCGCGAACCCGGTGCATCTGCTGCGCACCACGGATGGCGGCGCGTCATGGACCGTGGCGGCGGAAGCCGATCAGCCACTCGCCTGCATCGACTTCGTCAGCCCCACGCTGGGCTACGGGCTCACGGACGTCGGTGGGCTGGTCACCACCGCTGATGGAGGGGCGACGTGGACCACCCTGTCCATCGGGGCCGGCCTCTCCGGCGCCGCTCTGTGTTTCGACGACGGGAGCCGGGGTTGGGTGGCCGCCGGCAGCGTGGGAGCCGCCGGGCTCGGCATTTACGCCACCGATGACGGGGGCGCGGCCTGGGCGCGGCAGTACGCGGCCAGCTGGATCGATCCCATCAGCCCGACCATGGGATGCAGCGGCGAGACGGTGTGGCTCGGTGTCTTCGCCAAGGTGGGTACCGCCGGCCTCGCCAACGAGTACATCCGCACCTCCGACGGCGGGACGGACTGGACCCCGCCGGCGTCCCCCGCCCCCACCCCCGACGTCGACGACGTATGGGGCACACTCGACGTGGTCGACGCCGGCACCGTAGAGATCGGCGGCTTCACCCACGCCGGAACGTCGCCGCTGCTCGAGACGGTCACCGTCGGACAGGCCGGCTCCTCCCGGATCCAGGCGCTTCCTGTGGGCAACCTCGAGTCTCTTGGGATGGATGGCATCTCGTTCGTGGACCCGCTGCACGGGTGGGCCATCGTGACCGGGGAGCCGACGGGCAGCGAGACGGCGGGCGACGTGCACGGCCCGGAGGCAACCTCGACCGCGGACCTCCTGGGGGCCCACCGGGCGACGCTCACAGCGGGCGGGACGACCGGGGTGGAGGAGCTGTACTCGACCAGCGACGGCGGGTACACCTGGCAGTACCAGGCTCGGTTCGCCCCCTCCGCCACCGCGCCCTCCCCGGCGGCCTCCACGTGAGGTGGGGTTTGCGGCGTCTGACCGTCCTGGCGGTCGTCGCCGTTTGCCTTGCGTCCTGCGGCGGGCTGAAGTCAGCCGCCTCGGCGTCGCCGGGCTCCGCCTCCGGGACGATCATCGTCACCACACCTGCCCACTGCCAGACGGGAAGCGGCGCCGGCGAGATCACGTGGTTCCCGCTGGGGAACGCGGACAGCGGCCACAGCTACCGCATTGTCCCGTGCCAGGCGGTCGGCGTCGAGCTCCTGCATTCCGCCTCGGACGGATGCGGCTGGACCTCGGTGCATACCGCTGACCCCGGCGTCATGGCGATCCTGCCGATCCCCCTGCCCCTGCCGCCGCAGGGCGCGACCGACGAGGTGTATCGGGCCGTGTCGCCAGGCTTCACGACCGTGTCCTCATCGCTGTCGTGTCCGGATGGTTCGGTCGAACAGAGCTGGTCGGTGACCATCGACGTGGTGGCAGCGGCGCCGGTATCGTCCTGACGCGGCGCCCGGACGAGGGATCCGGCGGGTTCGCGATCATCCTCTCGCGGCGCGTGCGCAGCCGGCGCAGGTGCCGGTGAACTCCAGGGTGTGCGCCACGTCGACGAAACCCTCCTGCGCCGCGATCCTCGCCGCCCAGCGCTCCACGGTCCGGCCCTCGACCAGGACGGTGCGGCCGCAGACGCGGCAGAGGAGGTGGTGGTGGTGGCTCGGCGTACCGCAGCGGCGGTACAGAGTTCTCGCCGTCCTCCGCCTGGAGCACGTCGACCATGCCGGCGTCGGCAAGGGCGCGCAGCTGGTTGTACACAGTGGTCAATCCCATCCGCTGGCCGCCCTCGCGCAGCGCCGCGTGGAGCTCCTGCGCGCTGCGGAAGGTGGTGGTCCGGGCCAGAACATCGGCCAGCGCCCGCTTCTGCGCCGTCGAGCGCACGCGCACGGGCGGGCCGGGGTCCGCCCTTGCGCGCGGGTTCACGGGTGCCTCCTCGTGTGCTCGAGGGCGCGGCCGACGATCCCCGACACCTGGGCGTCCAAGAGTTCGTACAGGTTCTCCTTGCCCCGGCGCCCCGCCACCACCACCCCGGCCGACCGCAGCACGCGCAGGTGCTGGGAGACGAGCGGCTGGGTGATCCCGTGTGCCTGCCCGCCCAGCCGGTCCACCAGCTCGTGGACGCAGCAGCCGCCCTTCGCCAGATCCAGGACGATCGCCAGCCGGATGGGGTTGCCCAGCGCCTGGAGCAGGGAGGCCGCCCTGGCCCGATCGCCGATCCCGGGGATCTCCCGCTCCGGGTCGCTCACCGATGCGGATGCGTGCATGTGTTTGCTAATGGCAATGATAGCAGATAAGCTATCTGCAATGGTACCCGATATCAAGCCCACTCGCCAGCTCCGGCTCCCGGCAGCCCTCCTGGCCGCGGCGCTGGCGGCCGTCGCGGCTGGCTGCGGGACCGGCGCGGTGGCCGCCCCGCCCGGGGTCATCGCCGCCATCGGTGCCGAGAACGAGTACGCCAACGTCCTGGGGCAGATCGGTGGCCGGTACGTGCGGGTCGAGTCGATCCTGAACAACCCCAACACCGATCCCCACACCTTCGAATCCAGCCCGAGCGTGGCTGAGGAGGTGAGCGCCGCCCAGCTCATCGTGCAGAACGGCCTGGGCTACGACGGCTTCATGAACAGGATCGAGGCGGCGTCGCCCAGTTCGAGCCGGAAGGTCATCGTGGTGCAGAACCTGCTCGGCTTGCCCGACAGCACGCCGAATCCCCACCTCTGGTATGACCCGACCACGATGCCGAAGGTGGCGGAGGCCATGGCAAAGGATCTCTCGGCCCTCCAGCCCGCACACGCCGCATACTTCCAGGCGGACCGACGGACGTTCGACACGTCCCTGAATCCCTGGCTGGACGCCGTCACCGCCTTCAAGGCCGCGGACGCGGGGGCGCCGGTGGCGACCACCGAGCCCGTCGCCGATGACCTGCTGCAGGCGATGGGCGCCGACAACCTCACCCCCTTCCAGTTCCAGGCCGACATCATGAACGGCGTCGACCCCTCTCCCCAGGACATCTCCCTGGAGGAGGGGTTCCTCACCAACTACCGGGTGAAGGTCTTCGTCGACAACGAGCAGGTGGTCGACGCGCTCACCTCGTCGTTCCGCTCCAGCGCCGAGCAGGCGGGCATCCCGGTGGTGGGTGTCTACGAGACCATGCCGACCCCCGGATACGACTATCAGTCGTGGATGCTCGCCGAGACGCAGGCCATCCAGGCTGCCGTCGCCGACGGCACGTCGACGGAGCACCTGTGATGGTCAGCCGCCGCCCCGTGGACACCACTCCGCCGGACCACGCACCCAGCGCGGGACCGCGCGAGATCCTGAGCGTGGAGGGGGTCAGCGTGTCACTCGGCGGCCGGCAGATTCTCCGGGACGTCACCTTCGCCATCCGCGCCGGCGAGTTCACCGGCATGATCGGCTCCAACGGCGCCGGCAAGACGACGCTGCTGCGGGCCATCCTCGGCCTGCAGCGGCCCACCGCCGGGACCGTGGCCGTGCTGGGAAAACCCCGCTCGCGGAAGAATCGCAGCATCGGCTACGTCCCCCAAAAGGTCCTCCTCGACCCCGATGTCCCGCTGCGCGCCCGGGATCTGGTGGCCCTGGGGCTGGACGGGCATCGCTTCGGCATGCCGCTCCCCTCGAAGCGGCGCACCGACGCCGTCGAACTCGATGCTGCACGCCGTCGGCGCCGATGGCTTCGGGAACGCCCGGGTGGGCAGCCTCTCCGGTGGCGAGCAGCAGCGGGTCCTCATCGCCCACGCGCTGATCAGCCGCCCGCAGTTGCTGCTCCTCGACGAACCGCTGGCCAACCTCGACCTGCGCAGCAGCCAGGAGATCGTCACCCTGCTGGGCCGCATCGTCGCCGAGCAGGGGGTCGCGGTGCTCCTCTCAGCCCACGAGATCAACCCGCTGCTGCCGGTGATGGACCGCGTCGTCTACATCGCCGGCGGCCACGCGATCAGCGGGGCCACCGAGGAGGTCATCCGCGGCGACGTGCTCAGCCGGTTGTACGGGCACCATGTCGACGTCATCAACGTCCACGGCCGCATCCTGGTCATTGCCGGCCAGGAGCACGCGGACCTCGACCCGCTGGCCCCCGACGTCATCGTGCGGGTGACCTGACCGGCATGCGCCAGCTCCTCACCTGGCTGTTCGAGCCGGGTTTCTTCAGCAGCCAGCCCGTCCATGTCGCCCTCATCATCGGCGCCGCCGCAGCCGCGGTCTCCGCCGTCGTGGGGATCTTCACCGTCGTTCGCGGACAGTCCTTCGCCGGCCACGCCCTGACCGACGTCTCCACCGCCGGCGGCTCCGGCGCGCTGCTGCTGGGCATCGCCCCGCTGCTTGGGTTCGTGGGTTTCGGCGTCTTCGGCGCCGGGGTGATGGACGTGATCGGCATCCGGCGCGTTCGCGGCCGGGACCTGGCCACCGGCATCGTGCTGGGGGCAGCGATCGGGCTGGCCGCCCTCATCCTCTACCTCGACACGACGGTGGGGGCGACCACGGGTGCCACCCAGCAGATCCTCTTCGGCTCGATCTTCATCGTCGGCGCCGGCACGGTGCCCCTCGTCCTTGCCTTCGTCCTCGTCTCGCTGGCGCTCGTCGCCCTGATCTACCGACCCCTCCTACTCAGCTCGATGAGCGAGGACGTCGCCGCCGCCCGGGGGATCCCGCTGCGCCTCGTCGGTCTCCTCTACATGGCGGCGCTCGCCGTCGCGGTCGGCCTCTCCGCTCTCACCATCGGCGCCATCCTGTCGACGGCGCTGCTCATCGGCCCGGCGGCGACGGCGCTGCGCCTGACCAGGCGGATCGGCTGGGCCATCGCCATGGCTTGCGCCATCGGCGTGGGGGCGACGTGGCTGGGCGTCCTGCTCGCCTACGACAGCTACGACTGGAGCTCCACCGGCCAGGGCTACCCCGTCAGCTTCTTCATCGTCGCCCTCATCTTCGTCGTCTACCTTGTCTCTGGCCTGCCCAGCGTCCGGGCGGCCTCGCGGGGCCGGCGCCGTGCGGCGACCGGCACCGCCCTGGCGGTGCAGCCATGAGCCTCTCCCCCTCGGCGGCACCCAGGGGATAGGGCGTGTTCTCCAGCTTCATGGTCAACACCTGGGTGGTGGCGACCATCGTCGCCGTCATCGCCGGCGTGGTCGGCTTCTTCGTCGTGCTGCGGGGCTCCGCCTTCCCCGCCCACGCCATCCCCAACGGCGCCTTCGCCGGGGCCGCCGCCGCCAACGTGCTCGGCTTCAACCCCCTGCTCGGCCTGGGCGGCTGCGCCCTCCTCGCCGCGCTCGGCATCGGGGCCCTGGGACGCCGGGGACGCCAGGACGTGGCCACCGCCCTCGCCCTGGTGGTGATGCTCGCCGTCGGTGCCCTGTTTCTCAGCCAGAGCCAGGAGTACGAGCCACAGATCTACACGCTGCTCTTCGGCGAGGTCCTCGGTGTCAGCACCCTGGAGCTGGTGCCGGTCGCCCTGCTGGGCGCCGTCTGCATCGCGGCGACGATCGTCCTGTACCGGCCGCTGATGCTCTCCTCCCTGGTCCCCGAAGTCGGCGAGGCGAGGGGGATCAGCGCCCATCGCCTCGAGATGGCCTTCCTGGTCGTTCTCGCCCTGGCCACCGCAATGACCGTCCCCGTCGTCGGGGCGCTCCTGATCTTCAGCCTGATGATCGGTCCCCCCGCCGCCGCCCGGTCGTTCACCGACCGTCCCCTCCCGGCGATGCTCCTCTCGGTGGCCATCGCGCTGCTCACCGTCTGGCTGGCCATCGCCAGCTCCTACCTCTCCAACTGGCCGATCGGCTTCTTCGTGGGGGCGTTCGCCGCGCTCTCGTACGGGGTGGGGCGGGGCTGGACCGCGCTGCGGCGGGAGCGAGGGGGGGCGAGGCGCCGCCAGCCGGTCCCCGTTCTCGACGGAGGTGCGGCGCCGTAGGTGGGGCGACGCCCAGGGATCCGCCCGTCACCGTCGCCGGCGGTTGGGTCCCCGAACCGCCCGGCATGAGGTGATCGGTCGGATGGCCAGGACGCTCCCGGCGGCTCGACCGGCGATGCGTGACCCAGTCGCGGGCGGCCCCGCGCGGCCAGGGCCGAAAGTCCGTCCATTGACAGTCTGAAAGGCCTGCGCTAGCCTTCCTCCAACCCAGCACGGCGACGGTGACCTGCATCCCGGGTCAGCCGTGTGGGGTGGCACTGGATTGCGTTCGACGGGGAGGGCAGGGTGTCCGGGCGGAGCATGCCGAAAGGGCGACGGTCCGTGGCCATCCTCGCGGCTGTGGTCACGATGGGAGCGCTCCTCCCCGCGGGGGCGCAGGCGCAGGCTCCGGCCTCGACGCCCGCCCCGTCAACACTCCTCTCGTCGCAAACGAGCGGCCCCTCCGCCACGCCCCCGAGCCCCTCCACGGCAACGTCTGGCAGAACAGCTCGACGCCCACGGCCCTGCCGACACAGGCGACCGCGCCCCAGGTCACCGGCCTCGCGACGGCGCGGGCTGCCGCCATCAAGGCCGCCCACGGCACCATCAAGTCGGGTTTTCAGCCCGGGGTGAGCCAGGAGGTGCCGGCCCTGGATACGCCCGACAGGACCAGCTACGTCAACCCGGATGGGACGCTGACGGCGCAGGTC
The DNA here is from genome assembly GCA_963808125.1 of Candidatus Dormiibacterota bacterium. Taxonomy (GTDB): domain Bacteria; phylum Chloroflexota; class Dormibacteria; order Aeolococcales; family Aeolococcaceae; genus CAWEEP01. Next base: position 3,597 of record CAWEEP010000026.1, on the reverse strand, counting down.
TTCAAGTCTCCCGTCAACTACCAGGACGCGTCTGGGAATTGGCATCGCATCGATCCGACGCTGAGCGTCCAGGCCGACGGGTCGATCCGGGACGGCGGCGGGCCCGTCGGGCTCCGCCTCGCCGGATCTCTGGGTGACGCGAACCTGGTGACGATGAGCGATGGCTCCGACGCGGTCACGCTGGGGACGCCCGAGCAGGGGAGCCGGCCCGCGGGTGGCGGAGCCTTCACGGGTGGCGTCGCGGCCCAGCTCGTCAAGGGTGCGATCTCCAATCAGAACACGGTCACCTACGACAACGCCTGGACCGGCGTCGATCTCGAGAGCGTGAGCGGTCTCGACGCCTTCACCCAGCTGATCGTGCTCGCCGCTCCTCCAGCCGGCGCCGGCGACCTCGTCTATCGCTTCCCGCTCTCGGGCCACGGGCTGACCCCTCAACTCAGTAGCGGGGGAAGCCTCGAATTCGTCGACGCCTCGGGAAACGTCGTGTTCAGCAGTCCTTCAGGCGAGATGAGCGACAACAACGTCAACCCCTTCTCGGGCAGCAGCCCCTCAGACCCGCTCACTTACGAGCTCGGTCCGGGTGGGGCCTGGGTGGACATCGTCGCCTCGGGTTCGTGGCTACGGGATCCGGCCCGTGTCTACCCCGTCACCATCGACCCCGACGTCACGCAGTATGCCGGCGCCAGTGAGGCATACATCACCAACACGGTTCCCACCGGGACATTCAACTACTGGTACGACACCAACCTGAACCCGCCCGACTGGATCACCAACATCGGCTACGACTACAGCGCGCAGTCGGACAGCTACTGGACATTGCTGAACTACAACGTCTCGGACCTGGACGGGGCGAGCATCGTGTCGGCCACCTGGAACGGCTACTTCGAATGGTCCTCGTACTGTGAATCGACGCCGTACCAGGTCTGGCGGGCGACCAGCTCGTGGAATCCGAGCACGGTGACCTGGAATTCGCAGCCCAGCTACTCGACGAGCGACGGCCAGACGGGTTACGTCGATGCCCACCAAGGGTGCGTCAACTCCAGCTGGAGCAGCGTCCCGTCACGACCTGGGTTCAGGACTGGACGAGCGGCACGCCGAACGACGGCATCGTAGTCAACGAGAACAGTGCCGGCGGCGGAGTCGAACTGGCTGAGGATGGCGTCCGATTGGACGGGCATCGGCGGCGCCGTCTCGAACCTCACCATCACGTACAACCCGGCTCCCGCGCCGACGCTCACTGGGCCACCGAACGCCACGGTCCTGGTGGACCCCAACCTGACCCCGACCCTCACCAGCAGCCCGTGCAACGGTTGCACCGCGTACGACTTCCAGATCAGCACGGACCAGACCTTCAACAGCGCGGGGACGGACCCGACGGATGGCACGAAGGGCTACTACTTCTGCGACTCCGGCACCGTCCCCGGACCCTCGTGGGCGGTTCCGGCCGGATGTCTCGCCGACGGGGAGACCTCCTACTGGAGAGTGGAAGGTGTGAACCAGGGGATTCTCACCATCTGGTCATCGCCCTGGTCGCTCGCGGTGTGGGGTCCGGTGAACTGGGGCTTCGAAGTGAGTCCGAGCAACCCGTCGGCCGCACCCCAGGACGGCATCGCACCCTATTACGGCCCCACCGACTCGGGCACACCTGCCGCCATCGGCATCTACGTCGTCAATCAGAGCGCGGCGACCTGGGCGGCGGGCGGCAATGTCGCGGTCTCCTACCACGTCCTCAACGCCGCCGGCACCGGGACGCCGCTGGCGACCGGCACCGCGACGGCCTTCACGAGTCCTGTGGCTCCCGGGCAGGGCACGACCGTGGAAGCGAGTGTGACCCCGTTCCAGACCGCCGGGCTTCCAGCCGGCTCCTACGTTCTCGCTTTCGACCTGACGAATCAGGGAGGGTTCCTGTCGGCACAGAACGGGCCGGCGGTGGAGGCGGACTTCCACATCCTGGTGGCGACGCCACCGGCACCTTCGGCGCCGGCGAGCGGGGCGACCATCACCCCGGGCATCGGAGGGAGCCTCCAGCCGACGCTGACGAGCGGCACGTGCACCGGCTGCACCGGCTACCAGTTCCAGGTGAGCACGCGCACCGACTTCGGAGCCTACGTCACCTCCAGCGGCTGGCTGTCTTCGCCGTCGTGGACTTTGCCGTCGGGCACGCTGCAGCCCGGGGGAACCTATTACTGGCGGGTCATTGGGCGTGACCAGTACCACGCATCGACCGCGTGGTCGGCGGTGTCCACTTTCAGCACGCCGACCGTCCCGCCGGCACCGACGGCGGTGTCCGCGTCCGCCGGTGCGGCGGCGGCAACGGTGACCTGGACGGCGCCCTCGACCACGGGCGGAGCCGCGATCACCGGATACTCCATCGTCCCCTCTCTGAGCTCACGTCCGCAGCCGGCTATTTCGGTGCCGTGCCAGGTCGTGAACAATGTTTCGACATGCACCCCAACGATGTCCTATACGGACACCGCGCTGACCAACGGCGGCGTGTACACCTTCACAGTGGCGGCCGTGAACGGGATGGGGGCTGGACCGGCGTCCTCACCGCCGTCGGCGCCGGTGACACCGGCGACGGTGCCCGGAGTACCCGGCGCCGTGGCGGCGATCGCGGGCAGTGGTCAGGCGACGGTCACCTGGCAGGCGGCGGCGAGCGGCGGCAGCCCGGTGACCGGGTACTCGGTGACGACGTACATCGGGGGCAGTGCAACCGGCACGACCGGTGCCGGGGGCACCGCGACGTCGGCGGTGGTGGGCGGCCTGACCAACGCGACCGCCTACACCTTCGCGGTTGCGGCGAGCAACGCCGACGGTGCGGGGGCCGCATCGGGGCAGACGGCGGCCGTGACCCCCGGTGCATCCCCCGCCGTGGCACTCAACCTGGATGCCTCACAGTACGCGCGGGGCCAGAGCGCCACCGTGACAGCGACCATCACGCCGGCGGGCGGGTCGGCGACCCCGACCTTCGTCCAAGGGACGGCGCAGCCCAACGGCAAGACCGCCACGTATCCCACGGGCGTCACGGCCGGGGACCTGCTGGTGATCGGCATCACCACCAACGACACCGGGACCGACCAGGTGACCAAGGTGTCCGACAACCTCAACGGGATCGTGGACGAAGGCGCTGTCCGAGGCCTATGGAAACGGGCACGTCGAGCTCTGGTACTTCGCCGGCTCGGCGGCCGGCGCGATCACCGTGACCGTCACGGGGACGAACAGCGCCTTCACCATTGCTGAGTACTCCGGGGTCGCCCCGGTGTCGCCGCTGGACCAGATCGTGGGAGGGCTCGGCAGCAGCACTACGACGATCAGCGCCGGACCGACTGCGACGATCACCTCGGCCGGTGAGCTGGTGGTCGGAATCGGCGGTCAGACCTATGCCGGGACCGGCTACACCGCCGGGTCCGGGTTCACTCTGCGCGAGCAGGGCGTGGACAACTACGCCTGGGCTGACGGCCTGGAGGACACGCTGTCGTCCTCGGCAGCGGGCCAGCTCATGTCGATGGGGACGGGGGCCAGTGGGTTTTGGCGCCGTGGTGGCCGTCTTCAGGCCAGCGACCACGTCGTCGTCATCGGAGACGGTGAACCTCTCCA
>CAWEEP010000025.1:0-46551 GCA_963808125.1 Candidatus Dormiibacterota bacterium | reverse complement strand
TGAAGCCCATCTGGTGACGTACTCGGTGAGCTGCCGGCCAGCTCGAGATAGCTGAGCCAGCGGTCGCCCTCTTCGGGGACGCGGCGCCACGAGCCCAGGTGCACTTCGTAATGCTGATCGGCTGGTTGAGCGCGTTATGGCGCTGGCGCAGGCTCATCCATTCGCGGTCTTTCCATTCATAGGCCAGGTCCAGACGATCGAGGCGGTATGAGGCGGGGTCTGGTCCAAGACGGAATAGGGGTTGGCCCTGTTCATCTTGAACTGTATTCTGTGCGGAGACGATGTGAAACTTGTATGGGCCGTCGTTTTCGACCCCCGGAATGAAGCCTTCCCAGAGGCCCGAGGAGCCGCGCGAGGCCAGGAAATGGCTCGATGCGTTCCAGTTGTTAAAGTCGCCGATCACCGAGACGGTGCGGGCGTTGGGCGCCCAAACGGCGAAAAAAGCTCCGGCGAGGCCGTCGATCACGGCCGGATGCGCCCCCAGCTTGTCGTAGAGCCGGTAATGGGTCCCCTCGCTAAAGAGGAAGAGATCATCGCGTCGCAGGGAGTGCTGATAGAGGACGGGTTCGTGAATCGCCGGGCCGTGGGTCGCCATCGCTTCGCCTCGCGCTTTATTGTTGTGGTTTTTCAAGGTTCCATCGTCCTCATCATCTTAATCATAATCTTAAAATTCTCAATTTCCATCGCCTTCGTCAATGTTCCCCGTCGGGTTTGGCGGATCGTAGCGCGCGCAGGCGGTCCACCTCGCGCAGAAGCTGGTTGATTTCCCGGTTGGTCGAGAACTCTTCGAGCCCCAGGCGTGCGCGGTGGCGCCAGTTGGGCCGCTCGATGCTCGTGCCGGGGACGTTTTGCGGCGCGGTCTCCTGCCCAGGTCCTCCAGGTTGATCAGCACGAGACGCGCCGGGCTGGTGGCCAGCGCTTCGGTCGCGGCCTTGAAGACCAGGGGGAGGGCGGAGCGATCGTCGAGGGATTGCGCGTGTTCGCCGAGCTTGCCGTGCTGGCGGAAGTATTCAATCAGCGCGCGGCGATGGTCGGCGCGGTCGGCGCGGATGTGACTCGCCTGCTCGTCGCTGATCAGCCCCAACTCGCGCTGATTGTCGGTGTCGCGCGCTTCCCAGAATCCGGCGAAAGTCGCCATGTCGTGCGTGTTCATGCTGGCCACGGCGTTCTTGAAAACCGGTCGGATTGGTTCGTGCGGGTTGGCGTTGGTGTTGAACTCCAGCACGTACATGCGGTGAATGTTGTGTTTGCGCAGGGCGCGCGTCACGGCGGGCGGGACGGTCCCCAGGTCCTCGCCGATGATCATCGAGCGGCTGCGGTGCGATTCCAGGTCGAGGATCGCGTAGAATTCGTCGGCGTGGTAGCGCACGTAAACCCCTTGGGTCGCCTCCATCGCCTCCGGATCCAGAAAAGGCGGTGCAGGCCCATGACGTGGTCGATGCGCAGGATGCGGCATGGCGCAGGATCTGGCGAATGCCTTCGATCGTGCCCCGGTAATGGCGCTGGCGGATGCGCTCGGGATGGAGCGGCGGAAAGCCCCAGTTCTGGCCCTTGGAAAAGAAGCCGTCGGGGGGCGCGCCGCCGGTGACTCCCAGCGCGAAGGCGTCGCGTTCGCGCCAGACGTCGTAACCCTCGGGGTGGACGCCCAGCGGCAGATCGAGATACAGCCCCGGCCCGTTCAGGCGCGCCTTTGCGGGCCAGGTGTTCCATTTGCTGGCCGACGGCCCACTGGGCGTAAAGGAAGAAGCGGGGTGTCCTCGTCGTAGTCGCCGGGCTCGATGCGGCCCGCGCGCAGCGGCTTGGGCAGTCCGGCCGCCCGCGCCGCGCCGGCGGCAGACGGCGCGAAAGGCGGCGTAGTCCGCCAGGCGCGGGTTGGCTTCGAGATCGCGCTCGAAGCGGGTGCGCCGCTCGCTTGGCCCGGCGAAAAACTGCGGGCCAGCTCCGCGATCACCCGGCGCTTGAGCGCCCATTGCTGGCGATAATCGACCAGCGGCGCGGCGCAGCTCGGCCGCCTCCTGGTGGAACGGGGTCGAATCGATCAGCTCGCGCGCGTTGGCCGAGCGGGCGAACTCCGCCACGCGCGTCACGTCGAGGTAGAGTTCGTTCCAGAACATCCGGCTGACCGGCGAGTAAGGGCTCGGATCGAAAGGCTCCTCGAGGAAAGAAGCCATCAGCGGCAGCGTGGCGACGATGTCGCCGCCCAGGTTGCTTGTCCAGTCGATCAGGTTCTCAAAGTCGGTCAGGTTGCCCGCCCCCCAACTGCGTTCGGAGCGCAGGGCGTAAAGAGGGAGGAAAACCCCCCAGCTTTCTTTCTTGGAGGCCATGTTCTTGGACCTGTTTTTGGCTGCGTACGGATTGTAGGCGCGCCCCGGCGCGACGATCAGCATCATCTCGGCGCGCCCCAGTGCGTCCTCGATCGCCAGCCGGTGATAGCCGATCGGGAGCTCGGCCGGCAAGTCCAGGCTCCGCGAGACGAGCCGCCGGCCATCGAATTCCGTCTGGCGCGCCACGGGAGCGGTGGCCAGGTTCGAACCGGCCACGCCGGACGTCTTCCCCCCTTCCAAGGCAAGCTCCCAGGCCAGGGTTGTTTCGGGCTGGGCGGGCGGGACAAAATACTCCACCCGGGGGGCTTTGTGGGCCCGGCGACTCCGACCGCTCCAGCCGCCGGCGCCACGGCTCGCGCAGACGCAGACGCAGGGCCTCGGGGACGTCGGAAGCTCCCTGACGGCCGGGTCGAGCACCATGAGCACGCGCAGCAGCGTTTCGGACGTGGCTTGCGGACGGTCGCCGGTCATGGCGAGGTAGCGGGGTTGAATGCCGGACACGAGGGCCAGTTGCCGTAGCGCGCGTTCGTGGGAGGGATGGCTAGCCATCGCTAGGCGACCTCCCATGGTTTAAGATCAGCAGGATGCCCTGCAAGGGGATGTTGACCCAGTCGGGCCGGTTCGCTCAGTTCGTAGCGCAATTCGTAGACCGCCTTTTTGAACAGTACATGTTCAGCAGCAGATGGCGCTCCTCGGAGGTCGCCGGCAGGAAAAGGGCCGCACCCACATTGTCGAAATAGGCTTTCAGGAATTCGCCGGATCCGACCCAGGCGAACCAGAAGTGCGCCCACGGTTCAAGAAGGGAAAGATCCTTGGAACCCATGACGCCACGCCCCTCCTCCGATCGCATCCCGGCATGGGCGGCGTAATGAATGACCTCAGCATCCAGTCCATGTTGCGCGGCGAGCGTTTAAATCGCCTCTCGCTGATCGGGCGGGCCGACTCGCCCTCATAATCGATAATGATGAAATCCTTGCCGGTGTAAGAATCTGGCCCAGGTGGAAGTCGCCGTGGATACGGATGCGGGTGGTCTGAAGCCGCCGTTCGATGACCGTGCGGTAAAGGCGCAGGATTTCAGTCTTCAGATCGAGCACGCGCTGGGCGTCGCGTGGACCGCTTCGGGCAATTGTTCGAGCCGGCTGCGCAAGAGCTGAAAGAACTGGCCGGTGCGGTTACGCATCGATTGATAAAGCGAGCGCTGGTAGAGCAGGCTGAACGGTTCGGGCGCGAACGAGGGTCGCTGCCGGCGTCGGCCAGCGCCAGGTGCATTTCGGCGGTGCGCTCACCAGCAGGCGGCGCCAATCGAGGTAATGGCCGATCAGGTCCTGGGCCGGGCCGGGGATCGCCTCGTTGATCAGCGCGAACAGCGGGTCCTGCTGGCGGGGGACGGCGGCTTCTGGCGGGGTGGGTCAGCGCGGCCTCGAGTAGTGGCTCGAGGTGGCGCAGGTGTAGTGCCCAGGCGTCGCCTTCGTTGGGGACAATTCTGCAGAATGGCCAGGGTGACCGGTTCGTATTTTGGAAAATGATAGTCAATCCAGCCTGCCACCGCGGGGGCGTTCTTGAACCGGCCTTTTCGGTAGATGCTGGCACATCTCCAGATCGGGGTTGATGCCGGGCTTCATCCGGCGAAAGAGTTTCAAGATCAGGCGGTCGCCGAAAACGATCAGGTGTGGCTTTGCGCCGCGCGCCGCGGCGGGCTCGAGCGGGGCGTCGGCGCTTCCGCGCAGGTGACGGAAGCGGCGGGTGGTATGGCCCTGAAATTCGCCGTTGAGTCCCTTGTGCGAGCGCCGGCGGGCGATCGTGTTGAACAGCGCGATGTTGAAAGCCTTCTCGCCGGTCGCGTCAAAGAGGATCCCCCGTTTGTTTTCGTCTTTGAGCTCCAGCCGGGCCAGCACCGCCTGCGGCCGCTCGCGCAGGAGCTCTTCCATCCGCTGGCCGACGGCATAGGCCAGCGGCAGCCAGGAATGCTCTCGGGGTCTCCCTCGGTGTAGTTGAGTCGGAAGGGCTCGGTAGGCTCGGTGCCGTCGCAAGCATTGGGTATGACCTCGCGGATCTCGACGGCCTTAATCGTGCGGGTACCTGTCGCCGACAGTGGCTATTCCTGAGGGTGTCGGGCAGCAGGGCGGCCAGCGGCGATTGCGCAGGTCCGTAAAGAGTCCGGCCAGGCCGTTGTTGAAACATAGCCCGGCAGCCGCTCCACCGCGGATGTTCGCGGCTGGGCCTCCAGGCGGGCTTGCGGCGGATCGAGCGAAAACCAGTAAAACGCATGGCCGCCCAGCGTGAGCAGGTAGGGGAGTTGCCGATGGGCGGAAAGCCCGTCGAACCGAAAGCACGATCGGCACCCACTCCTTGAACGCCGAAAGATCGAGTTCGAGGTACTGGGCATGCGCGAGAGATTGGCCACGATCAGCAGGTGGGAATCGAATTGCGATAGAGGCGACGACGCGGTGGTTTTCGAAAAAGGAATTCGATTGAGCCGCGGCCGAATGCCCGGTAACGCTTGCGCAGGGCGATCAGGCGTTTCATCCACCAGAGCAGCGAGTGCTGGTTGCCTTGCTGGACGGGACGTTGACCGCTTCGTAGTGATATTCCGGGTCGATGACCACCGGCAGGTAGAGCCGCTGCGGGTTGGCGCGCGAAAAGCCGGCGTTGCGCTCCGTGGATGTGCCCCTGGTCCTGGTCGGCGACGCCCCGGCGGTCACCACCCTGAAGCTCGGCCTCCTCCAGCAGCTGGCGACGACACTCGCCGTGGAATGCCTGCCCTCAGATCTCCCCGCCCAGCTCAACGTCGATGTCAGCGGGCTCGTCGAGGTCGACCAGGGACTGCACGTCCGCGACGTCGAATTGCCCAAGGGGGTACGCCTGGGAGCTCACGTCGACCTGGACGAGATGATCGCCAAGGTCGCGCCGCTCCGGGTCGTGGTCGAGGAGGAGGTCGCCGCTCCGGTGGAGGCCGCGCCGGCCGCTGCGATCGACGCGACCGGCAAGACGGAGACCCCGCCCGAGGCCTGATCGCGCTCGTCCAGCGCTTCTTCACGGCCCGGCAACACCGTCATCACGGTCCGGCAGCCGCCACCACAACCGGATGCGCAGGCGCAACAGCGCTTCACGGTATTCAAACGGGCCGGACGGGCACCGCCGCCGCCCCGTACGATCTCGCCATCCGCCATCCACCGGCGGATGCGGTGCGAAAGCAGGCGACGCCCCGGGGGGGCTGCGTTCCGCGGCATCCTCGAGATCAGCCGCGGTGTGTGTCGGCGGCGGCTGTCGGGCCTCTGGGCCCGACCAGCCGCGCACGGTTCTGGGAGGGCCGCGGTGACGGCCTCAGCGACGCCGGGCCGGCGGCGCGCTGCCCGGCCCGGCGCTCGCGCCAGACGACCAGAGCCGGAGGAGGAGGTCCGCCCGCACCACCTCCGGAGCGTCGGCAGAGCCGTCGAGCCAGTAGCTGAGGACGATGGCCCGCCCCCCCGCGGCGTCGACATCCGGCCGGACCGTGGGCGCGGGCTCGGCCGCCACCGCCGCGGTCGCGGCCAGTTCGTCACGGGCCAGGCGCATTGCGCGCGCGACGTCGGCGTGCGGTTCCAGCGGCAGGCTGAGGCTGTAGCGGCGCTGGTCGAAAGCCGTCGAGTTCAGGACCACCCCGTTGAAGGCGGTGAGGTTGGGCAGGACCGCCAGGCGGCCGTCCCCGGTCCGCATTTCGGTGGTCCGCAGGTTGATGGTCCGCACCACGCCCTCCACGTCGCCGATGGCCACCTGGTCCCCGATGCGGAAGGGTTTCTCCAGCAGGATGAAAATGCCCGCCAGCACGTTGCGGAAGACGTCCTGGAAGGCGAGGCCGACGGCCAGGCTGAAGACGCCGCCGAAGGTGAAGACGTAGGTTGCCGGGAGCCCTCCGGCGACCAGCCCGCCGACGACGGCGAGGAGCCAGGTGAGCACCGTCATGCCGTTGCGTACGAGGGTGCGGATCTGCGGGTCGCGCCCCCCGCGCTCGAGGTGGCCGACCACCACGCCGCGGATCACCCTGCCGGCGACCAGGATGACGGCAAAGAGGACGATTCCCTCGACGATTCCCTGGGCCACCGTCCCGAGAGCGTTCCGGTCGCCGACCCGCCCCTGAATGGCGCTGCAGACGAACTGGAAGAGGTTGTTGGGGCAGTTCTGGACGCTCGCCGACGGCGCCGTCACCGTCGCCGACAGAACTCTCAGCATCAGCTTGCCATCGTACCCAGACGGGAACGGCGGTGGTGGCGGCTCATCCGCAACCGCGGTCCCGGCGGGTAGGGTTAACCGCCGTGCTGGCCGTCGTCGACATCGCCACCCATCAGTTGATCACCTGGTTGATCATCGGGCTCATCGCCGGCGCCCTGGCCGGCCGGCTGGTGTGGGGGAGCGGCCTCGGCTGCCTCCTCGACATCGCCGTCGGCCTGATCGGAGCCCTGATCGGCGGGCTGATCATCGACCAGTTGAGCCCCGGCCTCATCGGTGGCGGCGGGCTGGCGGGTCTGATCGAGGACATCCTCGTCGCCTTCGTCGGCGCCGTCCTACTTCTCGCCCTGATCAGCCTCCTCACCCCGCGGGGACGCCGCCGGGCGGCCAGGAACCGCGTCGCCCGGCGATGACGCCGACCGGCGAGGGGCCCCCGACGGACCCGGCCCGGAGGGTGCTCCTCGTCCGCCACGGGGAGACCGAATGGAGCCGCAGCGGCCGCCACACCGGGCGGCGTGACCTCCCCCTCGATGCCGAGGGTGAGGCGCAGGCGCGCCGGCTGCGCCGTCACCTGCGGGGATGGGCCGCCGCCACCGTGCTGGTCAGCCCGCTGCAGCGGGCGCGGCGCACCTGCGAGCTCGCCGGCTTCGCGCGGGGGGCGCAGGTGGATCCCCGGATGCAGGAATGGGACTACGGCGCATACGAGGGGCGGACGGCGGACGAGATCCAGGTCGAGCGCCCCAGCTGGACCATCTGGAAGGACGGCGTCATGGGTGGCGAGACGATCGACGACGTTGCGCGGCGCGCCGAGTCCGTCATCGTGCGGGTCCGCGTCATCCAGGGCGACGTGGCCCTCTTCGCCCACGGCCACTTCCTGCGCATCCTGGCGGCCAGGTGGTGCGACCTGCCGGCGGCGGCGGCCGAGCACCTCGCCCTCTCGCCGGCGGCGGTCTCCGTGCTCGGCACGGATCGCGGCTCGTCGACCGTCTGGCGGTGGAACGACAACTTCCACGGTGTCTGAGGCTCCGGGCCGCCGGTTCCGCCTCCCGGGTCAGGCTGGGGACCGGTCGAGCGCCGAGTTCACGCGGCGCCGGCACAAAGCTGCGTTCGCAGTCCACGTCCAGCAAAGCCAGCACTTCGCCGGCGAAGTAGACGGGCCCAACGGCGAGCACCCGCGGCCCCAGGCCGCCGAGGTCCACCTCCTCAAGGTGCATTGCCGCCCCGCTCCCCGGTACGCCCGTGGGGGGCCCGCCCCTGACGCGTACCACCGGCCGTCCGTCCAAGGCCTGGAGCAGGGGCGCGGCGTCGCGACGCGGGGGGATGAAGGCGAGGACTGACGAAGGCGGCCCCATCGAGAGGGTGGAGTGGGCGAGGGCGGCGGCGATGGCGGCCGGGTTGGTGGCGCAGTCCACGATCCAGTCCTGACCCTGGAGCTGGTGCCGGCTCAGGCGTCCGGGGAGGCGGACGCTCTCCAGCGTTGCCCTGAGGGCCGCTTCGCCGGGGGAGGGATGGCCGCGGATTTCAAGGAGCGAAAGGCCCGCCGCCACCCCCAGGCATGCGCTTGAGGCCCCCAGCCCGGGAACGGAGGCCGCCGCCACGCCCGGCATTCCGGCCGGTCCGACCACGTGGAACGCGCAGCCGTGGGCTCGCACCGTTTCGGCGATCGAGCTCTCCGCGGCGGGGTCCTCCTGGACGAGGGCGACCACGGTGCGCGTCTCCGGCGCGACGACCCCGGCCTTCTCGGCGGCGATGGCGGCCACGCTGTCGCCGAGGATGCCGAGGTGCTCACCGAAGATGACGGAGATGGCGGCAACCCCCGCGGCGACCAACGAGACCTCATCGGAGCGCCCGCCCATACCCGCCTCCAGGACCACGGCGTCGCAGCCGGCGTCGCCGAAGTGGCGCAGCGCGGTCAGCGTGAAGAGGCCGCTCGGCGACAGGTATCCGTCGTCGGGAAGGTCGGCACCGACCCGCGCGAGCGTCGCCGACACCGCGTTCACCAGCGCGGCGTACTCGGGGGGTGAGATGGCCCGCCCGTCGATGCGGATCCGCTCTCGATTGCTCCGCAGGCCGGGGCTGGTCAGGGTGCCAACCCGCAGGCCGGCCGCCGCCAGCGTCGCCGAGGCGAAGGTGACGGCGGTGCCCTTCCCCTTCGAGCCCACCACGGTGATGACGCTGTCCGCTCTCGCCCGCCACGCCGCCACGTCGATGCCCAGGTGCGGCGCCAGAGCCCGCGCCCGGGCCAGGCTCCGGCCACGGCCGGCGGCGCGCCCCGACAGCCTCTCCGCGAAGAAGGCCTGGTCGGCGTCGATCCGCTCTCGCCGCATGGCACTCCGACGGTAGTACGGGGGGAGAGGCGCCCGCCGTCCCAGCCACCAGCCCTCGGCCCGGCGCCAAGAGCCGGCCCCCGATGACCGTGCCCCTCCGGCTATGATCGGGCCGGCTGAGGGTCGGCCGGCGGGGAGCGGCGCCCGTCCCCAAGCCCCAGAGGTCCACCGCCCATGGCCAGCGTGCCGCAGTCGGCGCTGTGCGTCCCTGCCGCGCTGGCGTCCACGTCAGAGGTTGGATGAATCCGCGCTCCCCTTCCGAGCCGCCGCTTCGAGACCCGCCGACGGGGGATTCGGGGCGGGCTCGTGGCTCCCGCTCACCGCGACGGCGCCGGTCCCGCTACAACTACCCCATCCCCCGCATGCGCTGGGTCGCCCTCACCCTGGTTGGCTTCCTCCTCTCCGGAGCGGGCGGGGCGGTGACCTTCTTCCTCCCCGCCATCGACGCCGCCATCCACATCACCGGCCACTCCTTCGCCACCCCGACGCCGAAGCCGGTGGGGTCGGTCAGCCCCGGGGCCACGCCGACCGCAACACCCGCCGCCTCGACGCCGGCGGCGGCGGGAGCCCCCTTCACGGTCCTCCTCCTCGGCTCCGACAACGACGGCAAGTTCGGCCCGTCGGGGCGGAGCGTCAACGTGCTCACCCAGTCGATGATCCTGGTCCGGGTCGACCCCGCCGCCGACCAGGTGACCATGCTCTCCATCCCCCGCGACCTGTACGTTCCGCTCTCCGGCGGGGGGGAGAACAAGATCAACTCCGCCTACGGCGACGGAGGGGTGTCGGAGGCGATCGCCACTGTCGAAGAGGACTTCGACGTGCAGGTGGACCACTATGTCTGGATTGGGCTCCAGGGTCTCGTGGATCTCATCGACGAGGTCGGCGGTATCGACCTCGTCACCAGCCATCCGGTCCTCGACGACTTCTATCCCGGTGACCTGACCAGCAGCAACCCGAACTCCTACGCGCGGGTGGCGGTGCTTCCCGGCCCCCAGCACATGGACGGCGAACAGGCCATGGAGTACGTCCGCTCCCGCCACGACGACATCGCCTCCGACCTCGGCCGGGCCGTGCGCCAGCAGCAGGTCCTGGTCGCCCTGCGGCAGAAGATCTCGCAGCTGAGCGTGGGCGACATCCCCCGGCTGGCGTCGGCGCTCTCCGACGAGGTCCTGACCGATGTCCCCCTCACCCAGTTCCCCTCGCTCCTCGGCATCGCCCAGGACATCGGCGCGGGCCAGATCCAGCACGTCTTCCTGACCCAATTCTCCAGCGTGGTGGAGGATGGCGAAGACGCCCTGGCTCCGGATTGGGGGGCCATCCTCCCCTTCGTCCATCAATACTTCCCGGCCGTATGAAGCGGGCTGGCAAGATGCTGACCGTCGTGGTCATCCTCGAACTCATGGCGGCCTTCGGCGTGGGCGTGAACCGCTACCTGGCAAGCCGGACGAGCAAGGCCTTCGCCGCCCCCGACAAGCCCACCCACGATGTCATCGCCCAGAAGGCGGCCCTTTCCGGCATCGTCTACTTCGCCGACGGCGGCGGCCTCTTCGCCATTGACGGCACCAGGGTGATCCAGCTCCAGCCCCAGGGACAGGGCTGGATGCAGCCGTCGCTGCTCCCCGGCGGCACGGGCCTGCTCGCCGTCAAGGAGACCCCCAACCTCTATTCCGACCTCTACGAGCTCAACCTCGACGGCTCGATCCGCACCCAGCTCAGTCAGGATGCCGCGACAGCCGCGCAGAACGGCATCGACCTGACCAACAACAACTGGATCTTCTACCCGACGGTTGGGCCGGACGGTGACGTCTACTTCAGCTACGACTGGCCGAAGGAGCCCGACGACAGCAACCCGTACCAGGTCGACCTCGCCGTCTGGAAGGCGCCGCTGGGGAGCACCATCGACCGCGCCGAGGCCGGCAAGACGATGACCCAGGTCAGCGGTCCCGACTGGTACACGGGCGGCGACGTCAGCCCGGTGCCGCTGCTGGGCGGCCACCTCCTCTACGTCAAATACGAGGCCGCGAACAACGGCGATCAGGTGAGCACCGCGGTCCCCGCTGCCCTGCCAGGACAGGAGGTGAGCCAGATCCGGCTCGACCCCACCCCAAGGACCGACGGGACACCGCTGACGCAGCCGGCGCAGAACTGCTCCGAGCCCGCCCTCAACCCCAGCGACACCATGATCGCCATGATCTGCAGCCCGAGCAGCACCGAGGCCGACCTGGTGCTCGCCAGCTTCAGCCTGACGGCGGGGATCGGTCCCCTCACCTACGTGGTCACCGGCACCATGGCGGCGTCGCCGTCGTGGTCCCCGAGCGGCGACGACCTCCTCTACCTCGCCCCCTCGTCATCGGCGGGCAACGGCTACTTCCAGCTCTGGCACATCTCCCGGGTCAACACGGGGAGCCTTTCCACGCCGACCATGGTCACCACGGACCTTGATCTCGACGCCACCTCGGCCCCCGTCTGGGCGGCCAGTTAGGGGTGAGACGAGGGGGGCCCGTCCCGGGCAGGACGGGCCTCCGGCGAAGGAGAAGGTGCTGGGCTTCGCTTCAAGATGTAGTAGCGGGGCGAGCCAAGCAACCCCATATCTTGAGGCGTCGATAACCGGCCGTCAACGATTGCCCCGCATTGGGTCATGTCTCTCCGCTTGCGGCGGCCGGCTATCCGGTGAGGCCGCGGGGTCCGGGACGGCTCCGGGCGCCGAAGACGGCCCGCAGCCGTCCGCGAAGCCCGCCCGGGCGTGCCGCGACCGCCGAGGCCGGCGCCGACCGCACCATGGCGGCGACGGAGCTGGGGACGGGGGTGGCGGCACCCGGGCCAAGCCCGTCCTGCCGGTGCCGGGCGACGAGGATGCCCTGCAGGTCGGCGACGGGATCGATGAGGGCAGCCATCTCCCCAGCATCCATCGTCTCCACCTCGAGGAGCCGCTCGGCAAGCCGGTCGAGCTGGTCGCGCCGCTTCACGAGGATCTCCCGCGCCTGGCGCAGCGCCGAGTCGAGGAGGCGGTCGACCTCGGCATCCACGCGGCGGTGCAACTCCTCGGAGTGCGAGGCGCCGAGGGCCCCGTCCTCGACCACGCGCACGCCCAGGCCGGACATGCCGAACTGCGTGACCATCTGGCGGGCCAGCTGTGTCGCGGCGAGCAGGTCGTCGCTGCCGCCCGTCGTGATGTCGCCGGCCCCGAGAATGATCTCCTCGGCCGCACGCCCTCCGAGAAGACCGGTGAGGCGGTCGGCGAGCTGGGACCTCGAGGTGAGGACCTGGTCGTCCCCGGGCACGGTGAGGGTCCAGCCCAGCGACCGGCCGCGGCCGATGATGCTGATCCTGTGGACGGGGTCGGCCTGCGGCAGCGAGGTGAGGACGAGGGCGTGGCCCATCTCGTGGTAGGCGATGATCCGCCGTTCTCGCAGGCTGATCAGCCGTCCCTTGCGCTCGGGGCCGGCGAGCACGCGGTCGACGGCCATCTCCAGGTGCCGCGGCTCGATGGCCGGGCAGCGCTCGCGTGCCGCCAGCAGCGCCGCTTCGTTCACCAGGCTGGCCAGGTCGGCGCCGGTGAAACCCGGCGTCCGCCGGGCCACCAGGTCGAGGTCGGCGTCGCCGTCGAGAGGCTTGCCCCGGGCGTGGACGGCCAGGATGGCGGCGCGCCCCGCCACGTCGGGCGGGTCGAGGTTCACCCTACGGTCGAACCGCCCCGGGCGCAGCAGGGCCTCGTCCAGCACGTCGGGCCGGTTGGTCGCCCCAATGACGACGATCCTCTGCTCCTGGTCGAACCCGTCCATCTCGACGAGCAGCTGGTTCAGCGTCTGCTCGCGCTCATCCTGCCCGTGGTTGTAGCCGGCATCGCCGCGGCGGCGCCCCACGGCGTCGATCTCATCGACGAAGACAATGCATGGCGCCGACTTCCGGGCCTGGGCGAAGATGCGGCGCACCCTCGACGCCCCCACGCCGACGAACATCTCCACGAACTCGGACCCGGAGACGGCGATGAAGGCACAGTCGGCCTCCCCTGCCACTGCGCGTGCCATCAGGGTCTTGCCGGTGCCCGGCGCCCCGGCGAGGAGGACGCCCTTGGGGACGCGGGCGCCGAGGTCGCGGTAGTGCCCGGGGTCGCGAAGGAAGTCGACGAGCTCCCCCATCTCCAACTTCACCTCGTCGCAGCCGGCGACATCGCTGAAGCGGGTGGGCGGCCGGTCGCGGACGGCAACGGCGCGGGAACCGGAGCGCAGCAGTGACATGGGTCCCCCGGCACCCTGGCGCCAGTAGAGGATGACGATGACCGCGACGATGATCAGGGTCGGGACGATGACCAGGGCCAGGGTGCTCGCCGGGATGCCGGTGTCCGCCGTGAAGTTCGCGTAGTCGTGGGCTGTGAAGATGCTGACGGCGACGGACTGGTCCGTGATCGCCGTGCGGTACTCATCTCCGGCGCCGTTCCACCAGATGACCTGGCCGCTGCTGACGACGGCGGCATGGCGGGGGTTGGTGGAGATCTGCAGGGCCGGGCCGCCGCTCCCCCGCTGCATGTCGATGACCGCCTGCGACAGGGTGCCCAGGCCCGCCTGCGGCGGCTGCGGCTGCCGCACGGCGATCACCAATCCGGCCAGCGCCGCCATGAGGGCGACCCACAGCACCAGCAAGATGAGCAGCCTGCGGGTGGACATCACCCCCGCCTACGCCCCCGCGCCATGCTCGTGCCGCGTCCATGCAGGCATGACACGATTGCTCCCCTCCAGTCCTTCGCTCTGACCGGCACTATAGCCCGCGGGCCGGAGGGCCGCCAGATGCGGCGGGCCGGGCGTCAGGGAACGATCAGCGACTCGATGCCCGGGGTCGCCACCGTCGTGCCCCTGCTGGTGATCGCCAGGGCCTCGTATGCGTCGATCCCGGCGACCCACGCCGCCCCGGCGTCGCCCATGACGAAGGCGGCCGTGGCGTAGGCATCGGCGTATGTGAGGCTGGGTCCGACCACGGTCATGCTCAGCAGACCCGAGGCCGCCCCACCGAGGCGAGGGTCGGCGATGTGCTGGCCACGCTCGTAGGCGCCGCTCGTCGCCACCGCCAGGTCCTTCACTCCCAGCACGACGGCGACACGGTCGGCCACCTCGGGGTGGCGCACCCCGACGCGCCATGCCTCTCCGGGGGCGGGTTCGCCGCGCACCAGCAGGTCGCCCCCCGCGTTGATCGCGAAGTTCCGGGCCCCGGCGGTCATCAGCAGCGCGGCGGCCCGCTCCACCGACCATCCTTTGACCAGCGCCGAGGGGTCGATGGCCCCGCCGTGCCGGACGTCGAAGCTTCCACCGCTCAGCTGCCGCACCTCCTCGCACAGACCGAGGACTTCGCGGACCTCGCGCCGGCACTCGCTCTCGTGCAGCTCCCCGCGCGAGAGACGGCTGATCTCACTGTCGGCGCGGTAGGTGCTGAAGACGGCGTCCACCTCGTGGAACCAGGCGAAGACGGAATCGGCGGCCGAGGCGGGCACGGCAGCATCGCGCAGGTCGAGGGTGATCACCGTTCCCATCAGCGGTTCCACCCTGACGCGGCGTGCCGGGGCACCCACCGCGACCGGCTGCGGCTCAGGCATGAGCCAGGTCCAGCGCCGACTGGACGGACTGGGCGTAGCCCTCGCTGGTGTACGTGGCCCCGCTGATGAGGTTGATCCTGGCGCTCTGCGCCTGCAGCACCTCGGTGCGCAGCTCCGGCACCACGATGCTGCTGATGTAGGCGGACTGGGCGTGCGCCGTGGGGTAATGCAGGGCCTTGACGTCGGTGATCTTGCCGCCGGAGACGACCAACTGCACCTGGACGCTGCCGAAGGGGTTGGAGACGGAGGATCCGGTGAAGGTGCCGTTCTTCAGCCCGCTGGAGTTGGGGGTCGCCGTGGGCGTCGGAGTGGCAGCCGGCGTGGGCGAGCCGCCGCCGGAGGGAGGCGCCCCCGAGGGTGTGGCGGACGGCGCCGGGGTGGCGGCCGACGCCGACGGCGTGGGTGCTGCGACGGCCGGGAACAGCGACACGGACGGGGGGGTGCGGAAGCTGACCAGCAGCATCAGCGCGGCGGCGGTGGCGGCGAGGGTGACGGCGGCGCGATAGGGCACGTGGAGGACCTCAGGTCGAGAGGAACGCGAAGCGTTCGCTGTGGATCTGCCGGGTTGGGACCTGCAGCGTCGCCAGGCTCCTGGTGACATCGTCGACCAGGTCACGCGGACCGCAGACGAAGATGTCACGCTGGCGCAGGTCGGGAACGGCGGCGACCAGGAAGCGCGGCGCCAGCGGGTGCGGGTGCACCTCGCGGCCGCGGCGGCCGACGATGTAGTGGACGACGCCGCCACGGGCCGCCACCAGCTGGTCCAGCTCGGTCTTGAAGACGACGTCGGCCCAGCTCCTCGCCCGGTAGAGGAGGGCGACCGAGCCCTTTCGCTGCGGCATCTCCTCCAGCAGCGCCCGCAGCGGGGTGATGCCAATGCCTCCGGCGATGAGGAGCGCTCTCGGGTAGCGGCGGCGGACAGCGGTGAAGTTGCCCCGGGGGCCCTCGACGACGACGCGGACACCGGGGCGCAGCGAGGTCAGTGATCGTGTGAAGTCCCCCAACTGCTTCACGGTGATGCGCAGGTATCGGCCGTTGGGCGCCGCCGACAGGGAGAAGGGATGGACGCGCCACCACAGGCCGGGGGTCAGGAACCGGAAGGTGAAGAACTGCCCGGCCCGCGCCGGCAGCTGGTCGAGGTCGCGGCCGGTGATGTAGACGGAGAGCACGCCCGGCGCCTCGTCGACCACCAACTCGACGCGAAGACGGTGGCGCAGCGCCAGGCGCAGGGGCAGGACGCCACGGAAGGTCAGCACCGGCAGGGCGGCGGCGACGTAGAGCGCCACCCAGTACGCGACCGCGACCGGGTCCCCTGTGAAGTCCGTTCCACTGGCGAGCTGGTGGCCGAAGCTGAGGACGATGGCCAGGTAGGCGTAGAGGTGGATGAAGTGCCAGGCCTCGTGGGAGATCCGCCGCCGCGCCTGCCGCACCGACACCACGGCGATGAGGAGGAAGAGCGCCGTGCCGACGTAGGCCATCAGCATGTAGGGGTAGGTGGTGAGGAACGCCCATGTCTGCGTTGCAATGGGGCGGCTGTCGCTCCAGGCATACCCCCAGGTGGTGAAGACGACGTGGCCGCAGATGAGGGTGACGGTGCCGAAACCCAGCCACCGATGCCACGCCGCCAGCCGGTCGACGCCGAAGATCTGGTCCAGCCCCGGGATCCGTGACATCAGCACCACCTGGACGAGGGCGCAGTAAGCGCCGAGCAGCGCCGCGATCTGGCCGGTGGCGATGAGCACCGCCGCCGGGTGGCCGAGGTTGGGGAACTGTCCGTGGCGCACCCACATGGCGACGATCAGCGCCGCGTTCCCGAAAACAACCAGGGAGGCGTCGCCCGGCCGCAGGCCCCATGCGCGGGGGGCGCGGACCGATCGCCGGGTCGCCGCCGTGACCGTCGTCGTGAGCGCTGGCGTCTTCGCCGGGGCGGTCAGGAACGTCTGCATACGCCGCCGATCCTAGGCGGGGAATCCTGACGGGAAGGTTGCGACAGGGTCGATCGACCCAACCGCCGACGGTTCGCCGGCCCAGACGATGGCGGGTGCCCGCGCCGCCTCACGATCAGGTGCGGCGCATACTCAGGGCCGGGCCGCGCGGCGCGGTTGCGGCCCCGGGCGGCTGGACGGAGACGGTCCGGCTCGGGTCGGTCGAGGTCGCTGGGAGAGGCGGATGTCGGAGATCAGGCTGTACGGCGCCCCGTGGTGCCCCGACTGCAAGCGGAGCAAGAGGTTCCTCGCCGAACACCGGGTCCCGTACCAGTTCGTCGACATCGACGACGACGCCGAGGGCCTTCGCTTCGTCGAGGATCTGCAGAAGGGCGGCCGGACCATCCCCACCATCGTCTTCCCCGAGGGCGACCATCTCCTCGAGCCGTCGGACGGGGATCTGGCACGGCGCCTGGGACTGAAGCTGGAGGCCGACCGCTCGTCCTACGACCTTGCCATCGTCGGCGGCGGGCCGGCGGGTCTGGCCGCCGCCATCTACGCTGCGCGCGAGGGCATCGACGCGCTGATCGTCGACCGCAGCGCTCTGGGCGGGCAGGCGGGCGTGACCGAACGCGTCGACAACTACCCCGGCTTCCCCGACGGCATCGGGGGCGCCGAACTGGCCGACAGGTTCGTTGCTCAGGCCCGCCGCTACGGCGTCGAGACGCTGGCCGCCGTGGCGGTGGAGCGCATCGAGCGAGATGGCGAGGACAGCGTGCTGCACCTGACCGGAGGGCAGCAGGTGAGCGCCCACGCCGTGCTCATCGCCACCGGCTCCTCATACCGGCGGCTTGGTGTCCCCGGCGAGGACGAGCTGATTGGGGCGGGCGTCCACTTCTGCGCCACCTGCGACGGCCCCTTCTACCGGGGCGCCGAAGAGCTCCTGGTCATCGGCGGCGGGAACTCGGGCCTCGAGGAGGGGATGTTTCTCAGCCAGTTCGCGGACCGGATCCGCATCGTCGAGCACTCCCCCGAGCTGAAGGCGTCCAAGCTGCTCCAGGACAAGGTCCGCTCTGATCCCCGCTTTGTGGTACACACCAACACCGAGGTGGTGGAGCTGCGGGGCGCGCCCAAGCTCGAGGAGGTGGTGGCCCGTGACCGCGCCACCGGCCGTGAGCTTCGCTGGCAGCCGAAGGCCGCCTTCGTCTTCATCGGCCTCGATCCCAACACCGCCTTCCTCCGCGGTACGGTCGATCTCGACCGCTGGGGATTCGTCGTCGCGGACCGGTACGAGACGTCGCTGTCCGGCGTCTTCTGCGCCGGCGACGTCCGGGCGGGCTCCACCAAGCAGCTCGGCGCCGCCGTCGGTGAGGGCATCGCCGCCCTTCTCGAGGTGCGACGTCAGCTTGAGGAGCACCGCCAGATTGCGACCCACAGCGCCAACGCGTAGGCGGGCGACGGTCGGTCGAGGCGACGCCTCGCCCGGCCCGGGCTCAGGAGCCGGTGTGCCAGGCTCCGGCGGGCAGCGCCAGGCTGATCAGGGGCGTGCCCGAGGTGGTGACGATATCCAGCGATGAGAGTTGCGCCGGCGCCAGGCTGGTCGCCCCGTCGATGTCCGCCCCGCCGCTGTAGCTGACCGCCCAGGTGCCGGCGACCTCCTCGGTGCACCGACTTCGACACGGCCACCAGCTGGCAGTGGTCACCGGGGGCCACCCCTGAGATGGCGAGGTGGATCGAGGTCCCCCAGGGTTCGGCGAGCAGCACCGCCGTGGCCGCGGCGCCGCTGGAGGCATCCGTTGCCGACACCCGGGCCGAGTTCCCCGACGGAGTCGCCGGCGCGGAGAGGTGCAGGGCGACGGCGCTGCCGGCCCCGGCCCCCGCAGCGGCGATTGCCACCCCGGCGGCGACCGCGACGAGGCGCCATCGCAATCTCCCGCTGTGCCGGCGGCGGCGGAGTTCGGCAAGGCTGCGCTCCACCATCCCGGGCTCCACCGTGATCGCCCCCGCCGTGACGGCGTCGGATTCTCCGACGCGTCCCAGCACCGCCGGCAGAGCGGCCAGCAGCGAGAGGTCATCCCGGCAGGCCCGGCAGTTGGCGAGATGGGCGTCAAGCTCGGCGCGTTCCACCGGGTCGAGGGCGCCGACCACATAGGCGCCCAGCGCCATCCGCGTGCGGTTGCACGCCGCTGTCACCGGCTCCACCCCCGCTCCTCCAGAGTGAGGCGGAGGGCGTGGAGCGCGTAGTAGGTACGGGATTTCACCGTGCCGGCGGGGATGCCCAGCGCCGCGGCGGCGTCGGCCACCGACCGGCCCCGGTAGTACGTCTCCACGAGCACCGCCCGATGCTCAGGACTGAGCCTGCCCAGCGCCTCGATCACCTCCCACCGCTCCACTGCCAGGTCGATCCCGTCGGGGACGGCGAGACGCTCCGCTGCTCCGTCGGCGACCTCCTGCGGGCGAGCAAGGCGCATCCGACGCTGATCGGTGGCCAGGTGGCTGACGACGGTGAACAGCCAGGGTCGCAGCGAGCGAGCCGCCGGGTCCAGGCGCTCGGAATGCCGCCAAGCGCGGAGCATGGCCTCCTGGACGATGTCCTCGGCGCGGCCGCGATCTCCCACCAGCCGGCTGGCGTAACCGAGGAGCGCCTCGCCGTGCTCGGCCCACAGGGATCGCACGAACTCCTCATCGCTGTCCTCGACCACGCGCAGGCGCTCCTCCTGTCCGACGGCACGCTGCACTTCTACCACTACGGGACCGCGGCCTCGGGGGTTCATCGCGGGTGAACTCGCCGGCTCCCGCCCCCGTATAGCAGGGCACGGGACGGTTCGCCGCCGCGCCGCGGACCGGACCAGTTCACCCAGAGATCGGGAGGATCGACATGCGCAAACACTTCGCACGAGGCATCTGGCTGGCGGGGCTGGCCGCCCTCGTCGCCGGCTGTGGGACCGGATCCGTCAAGACCGTCTCCAGCTCCGGCACAGGCAGCACCGAGGTTGTCCACGTCGGCAGCGCGACTGTTGATGGCAGCTCCGAGCAGGTGCTCACCAACGGCCAGGGGTTCACCCTCTATCACCTCACGGCGGATGGACCGTCCAGACCCACGTGTACCGGCGCGTGCGCCATGACGTGGCCCCCGGTTCTGCTCACCGCGGGGCAGCCGACGGCATCGGTCACCCTTCCCCAAGGGCTGACTGCATTCGACGGCGCCAACGGCCGGCAGGTCGAGTACGGTGGTCATCCCCTCTACCACTACTCTGGCGATTCTGCGCCCGGACAGGCGAACGGCGAGGGGTTGCTGGGTGAGTGGTTCGTCGTCACGCCCGGCCTCAGCAGCGCTGGCGGCGCCACGGCAACGCCGACCGCGACCAGCAGCGGATACGGCACCGGTTACTGACAGAACGCACCGTAACGATCGAGCGCACCGTTCGGCATGCGCACGATGACGCGTTAGAAGTGTCTGCTCCAGCTTGAGGTTTGAGCACCTGCTGCGATGATTGCCCGCGCGACACATCCCGCCCTTGCCAAGTCGCACTCGGACGGGGAGCGCCGCTGCCTGCAGCGTCGATGAACCGATCAGCCGTTTGCGTCGCCCCGATGACGGGGAGACGGTCGATCCGGGAGACGGCCCCGTCGCTGGCGCTGGCGTGCCGATCACTCGGGAGGCGGCGTCCCCGGCACACCCGCTGAGAGCGCGGCTGTGCAGCAGGTGGCGCGGTCGCGGGCTATGTCTCGCAGCACGGAGGGTCAGCCGGACGCCTCCGATGGTGGATCGGCGAGGGGTGGCTCCACCCGGGAGGGGAGGAGGGCGATGACCACGACAGCGCCACCGGCGGCGACGAATGCTCCCGTCGCCAGTGACGCGCCCGCGCCGCTCATGAAGGCCGCGTGCGCCGCATGGGCCAGGAGGGCGCCGGTCGCGCCGCCGGCCCGGGCCGCCACGGTCAGCGCTCCTCCGAGGGAGCCGAGGATGGCGTGGGTGGCGGCGGCGGGTACCTGACGGCCCACCAGCGCCGCGGTGATCCGGCTCTGGTAGCGGGTCGACAGCACGCTCCCGATCACGGCGACGCCGAGGGCGCCTCCCACCTGGATGGCGACGCCATTGGTCGCAGATCCGACCCCGGCGTCGCCATGCGGGACCGATCCGACCACCGAGTTCGTCGCCGTCGGCATGAGGAGGCCGGCCCCAAGGCCGATGAGCAGAAGACCCGGCAGCACGTCGCCGTACGTGGTGGCGACCGAAGCCACCGCGGCGGTCTGCCACAGGCCGCCGGCGATGAGCGCCAGGCCGGCGGCGGCGGTCAGCTTGACGCCGATGACGCGAGCGGCGATGGAGGAAAACAGCGCGGCGACGACGAGCGTGGCGGCGATGGGGAGGATGCGCAGTCCAGCCTGGAGCGGTGAGTACCCGAGGTCGAACTGCAGGAACTGCGTCTGGACGAACAGCGCACCGAGGAGACCGAAGCTCCCAAGGCTCTGGGCGGCCGCGGCGAAGGAGAACCGACGGTTCCGGAAGAAACCCAGCTTGAGCATCGGGTGATCGCTGCGGACCTCCCAGACGGCGAAGGTGCACAGCACGGCAAGGCCGGCCACCCCGACGCCGACGACGCTGGCCGAGGTCCAGCCGTCCGCCGGGCCCTCGATGATCGCCCATAGAAGCAGCCCCAGCCCGGCGATGGACAGGGCCGAGCCTCCTGGGTCCGGGCGGGTGGACGCCGGGTTTTTCGAGTCCGGCACCAGCCACAGGGCGGCGGCGAAGGCGGCGACGGCGATCGGCACGTTCACCAGGAAGATCGAACCCCACCAGAACCTGGCGAGCAGAAGGCCGCCGGCGATGGGGCCGATGGCGATGCCCATGCCCGCCGTCCCGGCCCACGTGCCGATGGCTCGGGCCCGGTGGGCGGGGTCACGGAAGATGTCGTTGATGATCGACAGCCCCGCCGGGATGGTCAGCGCCGCCCCGGCGCCCATGACGGCCCGCCAGGCGATGAGCACCTCGACCGTGCCCGAGTAGCCGGCACCGATCGAAGCCAGGGCGAAGACGGTCAGGCCGGCGAGGAAGAAGCGCTTGCGTCCGAGCCGATCGCCGGCGCTCCCGCCGACGAGCAGGAGCCCTCCGAAGACGATGGCGTAGGCATCGACGATCCACTGCAGCTCGCTGGAGGTAGCGTGCAACTGCCGCACCAGGGTGGGCAGGGCCACGTTGAGGATGGTGTTGTCGACGTTGACGATCAGGGCCGCCGCGCAGACCACGACGAGAGCCGCCCGCGGGTGACCGCTCGCCCCTCGACGCGGAGCCCCGGCCGGTCCGGCGAGCGGGGCCACGGCGGTCACGAGTGCGTCCGCGCCTGGGGGCGTTCATCGAGCCGGAGGTGCTCCATTGGCACATTTTCCGACATGGGGTGGCCGACCCCTTGGCACGTTCCCTGGCGTGCCGGCGGTCTCCAACCTGCGCGGCGGCGTCACCGCCGGCCGCTTCGGCCACGGCGGGGCGTGGCCCTCTCGGACATGCACGACCCCGACAGGGCGATCGCCATCCGGTCCCACGACGAGGACGGTGCGACGGTGGCGGGTGGGCTTCGAGGACCCGGTCGCCACCGCCTGGCGCTCGCCGCCGCCATCAACGCGTGGCGCTGAGCACCGCCCCACTTCGTGGGGGGGTGCCGCCGGCTAAGCGGGCAGGAGGGTGAACCGGTGACCCTCGCGAAGTGGATGGAGCACGTGCAGATGGCGCCGGTCCAGGGTCAGGATCCGGTCGGTCCCAAAGCGCTCGGCGAAGAGGACGAGGGATGCGTCGGCAACGCCAATGTCCTGGTCCTGGTAGCGCTCGATCAGGCTGCTGAGCACGCGGACGTCAGCCGCGTCGCATGCCGGCAAGTCCCAGGCGCCGCCTCCGATTTCCTGCAGGGCGACCAGGTCGGCGGGAACCCCGCGCCGGGTGGCGAGCAGGAAGTCCATCTCCGCCACCACGAAGGGAGAGACGACGTAAGGACCGGGGTCGGCGGCGATGACGGCGGCGACCTTCTCGTGGTGGGAGTCGCTGGCGTCGAAGAAGGCGAGCAGGGCGCTGGTGTCGCAGATGAGCATCGGGTCAGCGCTCACCGAAGCCTGCCAGCGCCGCCTCAGTCGAGGTCGAGAGAGTGGGGTCCCCGCTACGGAAGATGGCGCCGCGCGGGCGCGGTCGCTCCGCCGTGCGGGCCAGGGCCGCGATGGCCTCGCGGATCACCGACGCCTCGGACTTGCCCGAGGCCGCGGCGACGTTCGCCACCGTCCGCTTGAGTTCCTCTGGCAGGTAGATGGTCGTCTTGTTCACCCGTATAGGGTACCATGTATGGTGCCATATACACCCTGGTCTCGAGGAGACCCGGCACGTTCCGGTGGCCCTCAACTTCCGGGGCGAATCCGATCCCTCCCCGGCAGCTGAGCCCCTTCGCCGGCACCGGGGAGGGCACTGCCGTCGTCATGGCCGGAGGCTCCGGAGTGGCGGCGGTCTGTGTGTCGGCGCCCGGTCGGTCGTGGTGGAGCTTCGGTCCCTGCCGACCGGGTGGCGGCGCGGCTGGTCGCCACCTGCGCCGGGGAGCGGGGGACGAGGCGGAGTCAGGTCACCACGTTCGAAGGCCCGTGGGACGGGCCGTCAATGCCCGACACCGTCAGCGTGATCGCCCAACGGGGGACGCGCTGGCGCGGCGGCATCTCCTCAACTCCGGCTCCGGTCTTCAGCTGAGTCAGCACGCCGCCGGGACGCTCGATCAGCTGCAGCCGGAGGTCGCCCCGCAGTTGTGGCACTTGTAGCAGGAGCCCGAGCGCACCATCAGGGAGCCGCATTCGCTGCACGAGGGGGCGTCCGCCTGGTTGCGGAAGGTGCTGGTCGGTGTCAGCTCCCCCATGACCAGGGGCATCACCACCTGGGCAGCGTTGGCCGGGCCCTCGATGGTGGGAGCGCTCCCGGCATCCCCCGGCTCGCGGTGGATGATGCCGATCTCCTCCTGCTTCTCCGCGCTCAGAAAACGCGACGCCAGCCAGCGGAACATGTAGTCGACGATGGACTTGGCGATGGGGATCTCGGGATTCCGCGTGAACCCCTGCGGCTCGAAGCGCACGTGGGCGAACTTGTTGGCGAGGAAGTCGAGGGGCACGCCGTACTGCAGGGCGTAGCTGACCGCGATGGCGAAGGAGTCCATGAGCCCGGAGACCGTGGACCCCTCCTTGGCCATCTTCACGAAGATCTCGCCCGGGGTCCCGTCCTCGTAGAGGCCGACGGTGATGTAGCCGTCGTGACCGCCGATCTCGAAGTGGTGGGTGAGAGCGTGGCGCTCGGCAGGGAGCGGGCGGCGCAGCGGCCGTTCCACGATCCGTACCTTCTCGCCCGTGGTCTTGTCCATTGAGGTGGCGAGCGGCTGGGAGCGCTTGCTGCCGTCGCGGTAGATGGCCAGCGCCTTGAGGCCCATCTTCCAGCCGTCGATGTACGCCCTCTCGACGTCTTCGACGGTGGACTCGCCGGGCATGTTGACCGTCTTGGAGATGGCGCCGGAGACGAAGGGTTGGACGGCGGCCATCATGCGGACGTGACCCTGCCAGGCGATGGAGCGCTTGCCGTTGCGCGGCATGAAGGCGCAATCGAAGACGGGCAGGTCGTCGTCGCGCAGCTTGGGCGCGCCCTCGATCGTGTCATTCGCGTCGATGAACGCGACGATGTCGGCGATCTCGCCCTCGCCGTATCCCAGCCGCTTGAGGGCGGCGGGAACGGTGTTGTTGACCATCTTGAGCATGCCGCCGCCGACCAGCTTCTTGTACTTGACCAGGGCGATGTCCGGCTCGACACCGGTGGTGTCGCAGTCGAGCATGAAGCTGATGGTGCCCGTCGGCGCGAGGACCGAGATCTGGGCGTTGCGGTAGCCGTGCCTGGCGCCCAGCTCGTGCGCCTCATCCCATGCCGAGCGGGCGGCGGCCAGCAGGTCGCTGTCGACGGTGGCGGCGGGGATGGCGTAGGCGGCCTCCCGGTGCTTCGCCATGACCCGCAGCATGGGCTGGCGGTTCGCCGTGAAGCCGGCGAACGTGCCCACCTCTCGCGCCATTCGCGCCGATTGCGCGTATCCCTCCGCTGTCATGATGGCGGTGAGGCAGGCGGCCAGGTCGCGGCCCTTGGGAGAGTCATAAGGGATGCCGCGCGCCATCAGCAGCGCCCCGAGGTTGGCGTAGCCGAGACCGAGGGGACGGAAGTCCTCACTGTTCACGCCGATCTTCTCGGTGGGGTAGCAGGCTCCGCCGACGATGATCTCCTGAGCGGTGATCGTCACGCGCACCGCGTGGCGGTAATCGTCGATGGCGAAGCTGCCGTCCTCGTTGAGGAAGCGCATGAGGTTGACGGACGCCAGGTTGCAGGCGGAGTCGTCCAAGAACATATATTCGCTGCAGGGGTTACTGGCGTTGATCCTCCCGCTGTTCGACGAGGTGTGCCAGTCGTTGATGGTGGTGTCGTACTGGATACCCGGATCGCCGCACTGCCACGCCGATTCCGCCATCAGCCGCAGCATCTGGCGGGCCTTCACGGTCTTCAAGATGCGGTTGGGATCGGTGACGGCGCGCAGCTGCCAGTCGCGGTCGTCCTCGACCGCGCGCATGAACTCATCGGTGACGCGCACCGAGTTGTTTGAGTTCTGAAAGAAGACCGAGGCGTAGGCCTCACCGGTGAAGGCGGGGTCGTAGCCGGCGTCGATGAGCGCCCAGGCCTTGCGCTCCTCGGTCACCTTGCAGGTGATGAACGACTCGATGTCGGGGTGGTCGGCGTTGAGGATGACCATCTTGGCGGCCCGGCGCGTCGTGCCACCTGACTTGATGACGCCGGCAAAGGCGTCGAATCCCTTCATGAAGGAGACCGGGCCGCTGGCGGTGCCGCCGCCGGCGAGCTGCTCCTGAGAGGAGCGGATGGCGGAGAGGTTCGACCCGGTGCCACTGCCGCCCTTGAAGAGCATCCCCTCGCTCTTGGCGAGATTCAGGATCGACTCCATCGAGTCGTCGACACTCTGGATGAAGCAGGCGGACGCCTGCGGCGTGCGGCCGGGCACGCCGAGGTTGAACCACACCGGGCTGTTGAAGCTCATCTTCTGATGGAGGATGAGGTGGCACAGCTCGTCGGAGAAGGCATCGGCGTCGGCGTCGGTGGCGAAGTAGCCGCCCTCGCGGCCCCAGGTGGTGATGGTCTCCACCACCCGGCCGATCATCTGCCGGACGCTCACCTCGCGGCGGGGCGTTCCCAGGGGGCCGCGGAAGTACTTCGAGACGACGACGTTGGTCGCCATCTGCGACCAGAACGCGGGGATCTCGCAGTCGGCCTGCTCGAACACGGCCTCGCCCTTCTCGTTGGAGATGGAGGCGGTGCGGCGCTCCCAGGCGACCTCGTCGAAGGGGTGGGCCCCCTCCCGGGTGAAGCGCCGCTCGACGTGCAGCCCACCCGGGGCCGTCTCCAGCTTCGCGCTGCCGTTGCGGCGCGCGCCGCGACGGCCCTCACCTATCCCCCGGGTCGTCAGCTCACTGGAATCCGGCGGTGGCGGCGATGCTGGAGTGTCCATTGGTGAATCCTCTCTCTGCTGAGGTGTCTGGCGCGGCTTGGAGGGCTTCAGACCCGATCTTCTATCGGCGGCCCCAGGCGGGCGAACCCGGCCACACCGTGTAACTCTGTCCCCACAGCATCCCACATGTTGGGGTTCGCCCGAACTGGAGCCCCCACATCTTGGGACTCGATGCTCGACGTGTCAAGGGGTTCCGAACCCCTAGAAAACCTCCCGTTCCACCCTTGCCGCAGCCGGTGGCGCCGCCTCCCGGGCCCACCCGTCACCGCAGATCATCTGACGGTACAGCGTGGGGACGTCGACCTGGATCATGCCCCGGCGCTCCCCGGCGATGAGCAGGAACTCGCCTCGCGGCGCCCTCTCCAGGCGGCGGTGCTGGGCCTCGGTCAGGCCGAAGGCGCGCTCCATGGCGGTGACCTCTACGGCCCGGTGACCCCCGCAGAGGACCACGGCGCAGTTGCTGGCGACGACCGTGCCCTCCTCGCTGCGGAGCAGGTCCTGGACGTTCTGCGTCGCCACCACCAGGGAGCTGCCGTACTTGCGGCAGCGGCGGGCGAGCTGGGACAGGAGGCGTCGCAGCGCCGGGTGGGAGGCGAGCATGCCGGCCTCGTCGAGGATGATGTGGCGCCGGCGGGGTACCCGCCGGACCAGCTCCCAGAGCAGGCCGCCGAGGAGCAGGGTGGTGACCGGAACCAACTCTTCGGGGACCTCGCGGCTGCCGACGGCGATGAGCGGGTGAGTCCAGGCAGGCACGGTGGGGCGGTCCAGGAAGCCCGAGAGCGGCCCGTCCAGGAACCGCCGCAGGACCATCGCCACCCTCGGCCCGCTCTCCTCCAGTGGGCCCAGGCACTGGCGCAGCCGGGGTCGATCTCCCCGCTCCCGAGCCTCCGCCTGCGCTCGACGCGCGGCGGCCTCCACGGCGGCCCGCTCGACCTCGTCGATGCCTTCGCACAGGACGGCGCACACCTCGACCACGGCGATCGCCGCCCCGCTGTCATCGCCCAGGTCGAACGGGTTGATGGAGGCCTGACTGACCAGGTCCAGCCACTCCCCGCCGAGGCTCTCCACCAGGCCGCGGTATTCGCCCTCCGGATCGATGACGATGGCCTCAGTACCATGCCGCCGGGCCTCGATGATCAGGGCGCCGATGAGGTAGCTCTTGCCCTGGCCGGAGGCGGCGAAGACGCCGATGTTGGCGTTGGCGTGGTGTCGCTCGTCGAAGGGCGAGAGGCTCACCGGAAGGCCACTGTCCGTCATCCGCCCGATCCGGTATCCATCGGGATCCGCGATGGTCGTCTGGAGCCACGGGATGCAGCTCGCTGCCGCGTGCGAGTTGACGAGCTTCCCGGGGCCGACCGGCGGGCCCAGCCCCCAGCCTGCCAGGACGCCCCCCAGATGTTCGAAATGCCCAGGTCGCGGGGCGGCAAGGCTGGCGCCGAAGGCCGCCTGCAGCCGCCCCCAGCTCCGCTCCAGCGAATCGGGATCGTCGCCCAGAGCGGCGGCTGTCAGCCACAGGCGCATCGGGCGGCCGGCGTTCCGGGCCAGCCGGTTGCTGAGGCGGCGCGCCGCCTGCAGTCCGGATTCGACGCCAGCGTCGGGAACCATCCCCCTTTCGTTCTCCAGGATCTGGTGAGCGCCCAGTTCGCGCATCCGACGGTTGAGCAGGCCGGTGGCGTGGCGGTCGGAGGTGGGGGCGAGTCGGATGGCCACGTCGCACTCCGCCGCGCACCGGACGACGGAAGCCAGCCAGCCGGCTTCGACCTTGCCCCCCGGGAGGCGATCGAGGACGGCTGTCCGGGCCAGCCGCCCACCGAGGCGCGAGCCGCCCGGACGATCGGACCAGGCCAGCGGCCGGGTGCCGAGGCCGACCTCGGCCAGATGATCCGCCAGCATCTGGCCGCGCAGCCTGCGGGCGGGCACACCGGCAGCCTCCAGGCACCTTGTCAGCCGCGCGAGGTCGCGTTCAACGACGTCGCCGTCGGCGTGGCGGATCGCCGCCGCCACCCGGTTGCAAAAGACCGGCGCGGTCTCCAGCCTGAGGCGCCAGTGCCTCTCGACCGCTGCCGTCAGCGTCTCCGCGGGAGGGCCGAGGACTGCCTCCGGCAGCAGCCGCCGGACGCGGACGGTGAAGATCAGCTCGGCGCAGAGCCCGCGCAGGAACTCCTCGAGCGCGCCGATGGCCGCCTCTCTCCGCCAGGGCTCGACGGCGAGGAGGTCCAGGTCGTCGCAGACCAGCACCCCCAGGCCGTACCCGTCGGCGGCGACGATCCGATCGCCGCTCAGGCGCACGCTGAGGTCGGAGCCGTCGAAGCCCAGGCCATCCCCGGGCGCGAGGCGCCCTCGCACCGGGTCAGCTCGCCCGGCGCCACCGCGGGCGCCGCGAGCGTTGGAGGTGAACCGGACCGCCGGACGCGGCCATCCCCGGGTCCACCGCGGCCGCCAGGGCCCGGAGCGCCTCGGCGGTCCTGCCGGAGCCGTTCAGGCCGACCAGGCGGTGCTGCCCCTCCGCGCGCTCCAGGGCTGGGTCGTCCGGAATCTGCGCCACCACGTGGCCGCCGAGATCGAGCATCGCCTCGTCCAGGAGCCTTTCGCCGCGGCTGCGGTTGACGACGTAGCGCAGGCGGTTGCCCAGGCCGAGTTCGCGCAGCGCGGCGGTGCTGCGGTAGGCGTCGTGGACGCCTCCGGCTGTCGGGGTGAGGACGACGAAGATGTCGTCGGCGCTCTCCAGGGCTCGGCGGGAGACGGAGCCCAGGCCGGAGGGGATGTCGAGGACGACCACGTCGCACCCACGCCGCTCCAGTCCGGCCAGCAGCGCGGCGACCCGCACGGAGCCGTCTGTTTGACCGGCCCGCCGCCGGCTCACCGGCCGCGTCGGTCCGGGAAACACCTCGATCCCGCTCCGGTGGAGCACCCGATGCCGGGCCAGCGCGGCATCGGCCGGATCGGCGTCGAGCAGGTTCCACCCGACGGGCAGCGGCACACCCAGCCGGATGCCGGCCCGCGCGTTGAGCAGGTCGAGGTCCAGCAGGGCAACGCGCGGCGGCCGGCCGCCCGCGCCGACAGGTGAACCCATCCGGCCGGCGAGGAGCCCGGCCACCTCCACCGCCAGGGTCGTCCGACCGGTTCCCCCGCTCAGGGAGAAGAAGGTCAGCCGTCGCATGGTCCGGGTCCCTGGGGTGGAGAGGCGCGGACCCCACCAGTCGCTCTGGGGCGGGGCATCGAGGATCCCGGCGTCGGCGAGCCACAGCCCGCCCGGTCCCGGGCGCAACGCCAGGCCCCGACGCCCTCCGCCTTCGGCGTGGCCCAGGGTGATCGGCTCCGGGAGGAGGACGAGGGGCATCCGGCGGCCGACCTCGAGCGGGGGCGCCGCGGCCTGCGCCATGTCCTCCGGGAGGCCGTCTGAGGTGGCGGCCCGCGCTCCCCTATCGTCCGGGGGCGAACCAGCGCCGGGGTCCGTGGCGAGGACCAGGAAGCCCCGCCGGGGCCTAGTGCAGAAGCGCACCGCGACGCCCAGCCAGGAGATCAGCGGTCGGCCGCCCCGGCGCGCCAGGGCCAGACCGAGGCCCGTGGTGCCCAGCAGCACCGCAAGCGGCAGCGCCGCCGCCCTTGGCAGCGGGGAGCAGAGGTCGAGATAGGCGAGAACGAGGCCGCCGGCGGCCACCCCCACCTGGGCCGGGGCCAGTCCCCAGGCAAGCGGCTCACTGACATCGAAGCCGTCCGCGAAATCGAACTCGGCCATGTCGGTCCCTTCTCCTGCTGCGCCCTTGCCCGTCCCGCCTTCCGCATGCCACGCGCCGCGACGGCCACACCCGCGGCGGCCGAGGCGAAAGGCCAGCGTAGTCGCGGCCTCCGGACATGGCCCGGACAATGCGGTCCCGGAACGGGCATCGTCGGGGCCGAAGGCGCGTAACGATCCCGTGCTGATCGAGGTCAAGCTCCAGGCGCGGCCGAACAATCGGGGCGGCGAAGTGGCGCCTCGCCGGCGATGCGATGGCGCCTCATCGGAGGAATCTCGGCCCGTGTCCGTTCGGACGGTCCCCCCGGCAGTCCCGGCTGACCCCGGAGACGCGGCCTGCCGCGGGGCCACAGGTCTCGGTGGTCCTCCCGTGCCTCAACGAGGCCGAGACTTCTCGCCAGCTGCATCCACGCCGCCCGATCGGCGCTTTCTTCCTCGGGGCTGCACGGCGAGATCATCGTGGCCGACAACGGCAGCATCGACGGCTCCGTCGACATCGCCGGCGCTGCCACGCCCGCGTCGTCGAAGTGACCGAGCGGGGCTACGGCAGCGCCCTGGCCGGAGGCATCGCTGCAGCGCGGGGCGAGTACGTGGTGATGGGCGACGCCGACCAGAGCTACGACTTCGCCGCCATCCCGGTGCTGATCGACCGCCTAGCTCAGGGTTTCGACCTGGTCATGGGCAACCGGTTCCTGGGCGGCATCGAGCCACACGCCATGCCGTGGTCCCACCGCGTCATCGGCAACCCCGTGCTCAGCTGGCTCGGCCGCCTGTTCTTCCACAGCGACGTCGGGGATTTCCATTGCGGTCTGCGCGCTTTCCGCCGCGACGCCATCCTCGAGCTCGGGCTGTCGGCCAGCGGCATGGAGTTCGCCAGTGAGATGGTCGTCAAGGCGAGCCTCCACGGCCTTCGCGTCACCGAGCTTCCCATCACCCTGCGGCGCGACGGACGCTCCCGCAGTCCCCACCTTCGCACCTGGCGCGACGGCTGGCGGCACCTCCGTTTCATGCTCCTCTTCAGCCCGCGGTGGCTGTTCCTCGTGCCCGGCGGCTTGCTCTTCGCCGTCGGCGCCGTCGGCTCGGTGGCCCTGATCACGGGTCCGGTCAAGATCGGCCCCTTCGGCTTCGACGTGGACACCCTCCTGGTCTGCGGTTTCGCCTGCATCGTCGGCTACCAGGTCTGCGTCTTCGCCGTCTTCACCAAGGTCTTCGTCATACGCGAGGGACTGCACATGCCGCAGCCGGCGCTCACCCGCCTGCAGCGATACGTGCGGTTGGAGACGGGGCTTCTCGCCGGCGGGCTGATGACGCTGGCCGGGGCCGCCCTGCTGCTGGTCGCCCTTTCGGGCTGGGCGACGAATGGATTCGGCGCGCTGGACACGCGCGCCACCCTGCGCGTCGCAATCCCCGCCTGCGTCCTCCTCGCCCTGGGAGTGCAGACCATCTTCGCAAGCTTCTTCCTCAGCATCCTGGGCGTGCCACCCGGCGAGAACGATCGCCGGCGCCGCCCGCGGCAGCCCGCCGACCGA
Organism: Candidatus Dormiibacterota bacterium; assembly: GCA_963808125.1. Classification (GTDB taxonomy): domain Bacteria; phylum Chloroflexota; class Dormibacteria; order Aeolococcales; family Aeolococcaceae; genus CAWEEP01. Next base: position 15,354 of record CAWEEP010000025.1, on the reverse strand, counting down.
TGACCGGTGCCGCGACGCCGCCAGCTGTGGCGGAGGCCTCTGACACGCGAAGCGGTTCCTATGCCGATTGGCTTCGCCGCAGCCAGACCCGGCCGTGGAAGCGGGCACTGCGCGTCCAGGCGGTCTACCGATGGAACCTCCGCCGCCTGCAACCGGGGGTCGCGCTGGACATCGGCTGCGGCAATGGCCGGAACCTGTCCAGCTTGGATCGGCGGAGTGTGGGCATCGACCACAACACGAGCTCGCTTGCCATCGCCGGCAGCTGTGGGTTCCAGGTCTATACACGGGAGCAGTTCCAGGACAGTCCCGCGGCCCGTCCGGGCTACTTCGACACACTCCTCTTCGCACACGTGCTGGAGCACATGGCGATGGAGGAGGCGGTCGGCATAATCGGCACGTACCGCGAGTTCGTCAAGGCCCGCGGCAAGCTCATCATCATCACGCCACAGGAAGCTGGATTCCGGCATGATCCTAGCCATGTCAGCTTCACTGACTTCGGGGCGATCAGTCGCATCTGCGCCAGGGTCGGGGCGGACATCGATCGCCGCTTCTCCTTCCCCTTTCCCCGCCCCGCCGGCCGGGTCTTCGCCTACAACGAGTTCGTCGTCGCGGCCCATTTCGGGCGCGACTAGTCCGGATCGCAGGACCGGCTGCTGCATTGCCCGATGACGCTGAAAGCCGACCGTCTCTCCGTCATCGTTCCCACATATGAGGGGCGGGAGTACCTCCCTGCGGCGCTGGGCAGCGTGCTGCGGCTGGCGGCGGGAGACATCGAGGTTCTGGTGGTCGACGACGGGTCGACGGACGGAACGGTCGAGGTCGCCCGCTCCTACGCGGGCAGACTTCCCCTCCGGGTCCTGACGCCGTCGCGTCGCGGCAACTGGATGGCGATGACGAACATCGGCCTAGCCGAGGCCACCGGCGCGCGCTGCTGCATCCTTCACCAAGACGACATGTGGTTGACCGTCCGCTCTGCGGCGGTGCTCAGTGCGCTCGTCGAGTCTCGGGACGCGATGATCTGTATGGAGACCAGGATCGTCGACCGCCGCGGGAGCGCGGTGGGGCGGTGGCGCTTTCCCCGCGCGGTGCGGCGGTACACCGGGCAGCCGGCGCGGAGGGCTGTGGCGGCGTCCCTCTACGTGCAGAACTGGCTCGCCGTTCCGTCCGTGGTCTTCGCCACGCAGCGGGCGCGGGACTGCGGCGGGCTGGACGAATCGCTCTGGTACACGGCGGACTGGGACCTCTGGTTGAAGCTTCTACGCCACGGACCCTCCGTCCTCATCGGCGAGGTGGGCAGCGCCTTCCGGATTCACGGCCGATCCCTGACGCTCGCAGGCAGCCGGGATGTGACCGCCTTCCGGGGGCAGATGACCGCCGTTCAGGCACGTCACCAATGGGCGGTGGCGGGACAGCCGGCCGAGGCCGTGCTGCGACGCGCCGGGGATCTCTCCACGAGCACCAACGCCGCGCTGGCGGCGGCGTTCCACGTCGAGGCCGCGGGCTATGGTGGCTGGCTGCGGAGTTCTGGGTTCGGCCGGAACGGCCGGTGTCCACGCCTACCTGGCCAATGCGGCTCTCGGGGACCGCCTGATGCCGCGGGCGCGGGTGGCGGCGTCGGGTGGGCGGCTGCGTCGATGAGCGGGTGGCCCGGCGCGCTCGGCGGGGTCGCCTTCCAGGCCGTGATCCTTGGACTGGCCGTGACCATCGGGATCCGTGCGGGTTGCGCCCTTCTCCCGGCCTCGGCGGACCTGGTCGACCGCGTCGCCGTGGCCGGAATGGTGGCGGTCACCGGGTGGGTCGCGCTTCTCCAGGTGCTGGGTCTTCTCGGCGTGCTCTGGCTGCCGGTGGTGATCGGCTGTCTCATCGTGCTGGCCGCGGCGAGCCTCCGCTTCCTTCCTGCCCCGGCGGGGCTCCCCCGCACCGGCCCTCACGTCCCCTGGGGTCTGCTGGCGGTGGCGATCCCCTTCTGCGCCCTTGCTCTCACCGTGACGTTCCTGATGCCGCCGGCACTCGACGACAGCGTCCGCTACCACATCGTCAACGCCGCCCACATCCTCGACACCGGCTCCATCCGCGGGCTGCCCTTCGCCCAGGCCGGCGACGGAAGCGCGGCGACGCCGGGCAACGGCTCCCTCCTCCTCCTCGCCGTGATGCTGCCCTTCCACGCCGCCGGACTCTCCGGTGCCCTCAACCTGGTCTTCGTCGGGCTCATCGTCGCGCTCATGGCCATGCTCCTCCGCGAGCTCGGCGGAGATGCGTGGGTGGGAGCCCTGGCCGCCCTCGTCGTGGTCAGCACCTGGGGCTTCTTCGGCTGGCAGATCGGCTCCGCGTACGACGACGCCGCCGGCCTCGCCGGACTCCTGGCGGGGATCACCTTCGGACTGCGGTCGGCCCGGACGGGCGAGCTGCGCTGGCTGGTGCTCGCCGGCGTGAGCCTCGGCCTCGCCGTCGGGACCAAGGAGATCTGCATCCTGCCCGTCGCCGCCGTGGTCGTGGCCGTCGTCTGCCTGGACCGCACCTGGCGCCATCCCCGGAAGGTGGCCGTGCTCCTTGCGGCGGTGCTCAGCCTCTCCCTCGTCTGGTACGTGCGCAACTGGGTGGACGCCGGCAACCCGCTCTTCCCGGAAAGCGTCCGGCTCGGCTCGACGGTGATCTTCCCCGGGTTCTCCGGCGCCTCGGGGCCCCCGGGGGCGGCCCAGTCGGTGGTCGGATGGATCCTCAGCGCGCGGGGGCTGCCGGCGGCCCGATGGTTCGGCGTCGCCCTCGACGAAATGGGCCTGACCCTCGCCGCCGTCGTCCTCAGCCTGCCGGTGGCGGTGCTGGCCCGCGGCCGGGCGCGCGTCCTGGCGCTGCTGTCCATCGCCTGCACCGCCGCCTTCCTGGTGACCCCGTTCACCGGGTCGGCGGAGTACGGCCAGGTCGTCGGCTCGGCGCGATACCTGCTCCCCGCCGTGGCCTTCGGCGTTCTCGCCCTCGCCGACATCCTTCCCCGGCGCTGGGTCGCCCTGTCGGCGACCGCCGCGCTGGCGGTCAACGGCCTGGAACTGGCCGGGGAGCAGGGCATCGCCGCCGCCGCCGTCCTCGGGGTGGCCCTCGCGCTCGGCGCGGCGTCCCTGGCCTCGCCGCCCTCGCGGCGCGTCCTCGCCACCCTCGCCCGGTCGCCCGATGCCCGCCGGCTCGTCGCGGCGGTCGCCGTGGTTCTCGCCGTCCTTGGCACGGTGCACCTCCAACCCTCGGACACGCTCACCCCGGTTCAGCGTGCCCTGACCGCCGCCGGCGATCCACACGCGCCCGTGGTCGTCATCGACGTCACGGACGTGGCGGCGATCCTGGGCCCGAACCTGGACGTCGACATCGTCGCCGCCGGGATTGGTCCGGTGGGCGCTGAGGCGCCGATCTCCGATCCCGCCCGGCTCACCGCCCGGATCGACGTCGCTCCACCCGGCCGCCGTCGTCGTCGGCGACCAGAGCGACTTCGGCACCGTGGCGCCGGGATGGATCCCGCCCAGGGGCTGGCGCAGGGTGGGCGTGCAGGGGGGCGGCATCGTCTACGAGCCGCCGGCGCCGGGGGCGGAGCCGGCCGGCACCTGATCCAGGGCCCGGCTGTCCCCGTCAGGCGGTCCGGAACGGCCCCGCCGCCAGATCCACCGCGAACTCCGCCATCGCCGCCGCCACCTCGGCGGGGCGCTGCACCGGGAGGTCGTGCACGCCGTCGATCCACACCACCCGCGCGCGTCCGCGGAGGACGTTGAGGGCCCGCTCCATCCCCTCCGCCTTCGCCTCCGGGGCCCAGGACGACTGCGGATCGCGGGCGGGAACGAACAACACCGGGCACCGAACCCGGCCCATCAATTCGAAGGTGTCCAGCTCGTACAGGTGGCGGGCGATCTCCATGTGGCGGTCGACGTGGAGGCGCGGTCTCAGCGTCCCGTCCCCGGCCTCCTCGAAGTTAGCGAGCAGGATGCCGGCGGCCGTCTGCGCGTCGGCGCCCTCGCCGAGCGGCCCGCCGGAAACCCATGCTCTCACCGCCGTCTCGGTGATCCCGGTGATGGCGGGAGGGCGCATCCGCTTCTCGGCCTCCGCCCAACCGCCCTGGATGTGCGCGCTGAGGTTCCCGGCCCCGCCGTCCACGCAGACGCAGCCGAGGACCATGTCGGGCGCGGCGGCGGCGAACCAGAGGGCCACCGAGGCGCCCCAGCTGTGCCCGGCCACGATCATGCGGTCGAGGCCCTCCGCGGCGCACAGCGCCCGGACATCCTCGACCACCTCCGGGAATGAGTATCCCGTGGGAGGCTTGTCGGAGTGGCCGTGCCCGCGGAGATCCGGAGCGAGGACCCTCCAGCGTGGACTGAGCCGGGCCGCCACCAGGTCCCACCACCTGGCGTTGCTGGCCAGCCCGTGCAGAGCAAGGATCGCCGGTGATCCCCCCGCATGGTCACGGACAGAGAGGCGCAGCCGTCCGCAATCCACCATGCGCTCGTCCACGCCAACGATTGTCGCAGCGACGAGCCCACGCCTCGCCGCCCGAGTTCACCCGCGGTGGCTCGGCTGGGTGGAATCGGACACGCGAGGTAGGCTATCCGGCATGGCTGACACCGATCAACTCCTCAGCCTCGGATGGACCGACGACCCCGAGGCCAACCGCCTCGTCGCCCAGGATCCTTTGGCCCTCCTGATCGGTTTCTGCCTCGATCAGCAGTTCCCCATCGAACGGGCCTTCCTCGGGCCACTCGCCATCCGAGAGCGCCTCGGCACCCTCGACGCCGCCCGCCTCGCCGCCACCGACCCGGCGACGTTCGTGGCGGTCTTCCGCCTCCCTCCGGCCATCCACCGCTTCCCGGCCAGCATGGCCCAGCGCGTCCAGGGGATCTGCCGCATCGTCGCCACGACCTACGGCGGGGACGCATCCGCCATCTGGAGCGAGGCGGGAACGGCGCCGGAGCTCCTCGGCCGCCTCCGGGATCTCCCCGGCTACGGCCCCTTGAAGGCGAGCATCGTCGTCGGCTGCCTGGCCCGCCATTTCGGGGTCCGGCCGGCGGGCTGGGAGTCGATCGCCCCCGACTTCCCGACGCTCGCCGATGTGGTGACCTCCGACGAACGCCGGGCCTACCAGGCCGCCAAGCGAGCCCACAAGGCTTCCATGCGCGCCAGCGCGGGCCACGCGCAGGTTCGCGGATGAGGTCTGCCGGGGAGGTCGCGGCCGAGATCCTCGAGGAGGGCGACGTCCGCATCGTCAAGGTCGGCCCGATGGGCCCCTATGGCAACAACGCCTACATCGTCCGCGACACCTCGGCTCATGCCGGGCTCCTCGTGGACATGCCGTTGGAGGAGGGGAGACTTCTCGCCGCCATCGCGGCGGAGGGAGGAGTGGAGACGGTGATCGCCACCCACTGGCATCACGACCACTGGATGACCTATGACGCGGTGCGCCGGGCCACCGGGGCCCCGGTGCTGGTCGGCGCCACGGAGGTGAACGTCCCCGAGGCCCGCATCGACGGGCGGCTGCGGGACGGCCAGGAGCTGCGGGTGGGCGGCATCAGGGTCGTCATCCTGCACACGCCGGGCCACACCCCCGGCAGCATCTCGCTTCGCGTCGGACGGGCGGTGATCACCGGGGACACGCTCTTCGACGGCGGCCCGGGGCGGACCGCCGCCCGGGGCGACCTGGAGGTGATCCTGGCCTCTATCGACGCCAAATTGCTCCCCCTCCCGGACGCGACGGCGGTGCTTCCCGGGCACGGCGCCTCGACCACCGTCGGCAGGGCCCGGGCGGGCCGCGAGGCGTACCGCCGCGACCCCAGGGTGGCGGGTTTTCACGGCGATGTCGAATGGGGGCCCTGACCCTCGGACGCGACGGCGCGGGCGTCAGTGGGCGACGAGGGCGATCACGGCCACCACGACGAGGAAGGTCGCGAGCACTCCGATGACGCCGAGGGCCAGCCATTCCCGCAGGCTCATCAGGTGGTGCCGGCGGCGCGCGTGACGGCGGGGCGGCGCGGGGGCGACGGGCCGTGAAGGGGTCCGGGCGGCCCGCGACGTGACCTCAGGGGCGGCGGGGCGCGCTTCCTGCGCCGTCGCAGGGAGGGGCCCGTCATCCGTCATCCCGCGTCCTCCTTGAAGACGTACTCCACAGTGCTGCTATCAGCTTATACCGTCAGATGACTATAAGAATAACATCTGGCTCAGTACTGATCGACCCCCTGCATCGTACAGGACCAGGCTGGGAAACCTTGGGAGGCGGCGGGGAGGAGTTCCCCTTCGCCAGTGAGCCGGCCTCCGGCGCCTACCATTCGCGGAGCGCCCGCATCGTCTAGCGGTCAGGACTTCACCCTTTCAAGGTGGCAACCGGGGTTCGAACTCCCCGTGCGGGTAGGCGGCCCGGCCGGTGGCGGGCTCCCGGTGGCGGCGCCGCTGCGAGCCGCGCGGCTCAGGCGTTCAGGCCGTTGCTGACGTTGGAGAAGAGGTTCTTGATCTTGCTGCCGATGGTGGCGAGGACGAGGATGACGACCACGGCGATGAGCACGGCGATCAGACCGTACTCGACCAATCCCTGCCCCTCTTCACCGCGCGAGAGGCTGCGGTCGAGGGGACGGCGGGCCGCCTCCCGGACGCGGATGTAGGTGGAGGCGAGCCGGGTCACCGGGATCTTGGGCCACGTCCGTGCGTTCATGACCCCAGGGTGACGGGGCACCCTGCACCGACCCTTAACTCGATGTGACGGGAAGTCCGACAATGATTCGCAATCCGCCGACCGGATGTTCCAGGCCGACGGCGCCGCCGTGCTCGGCGGCGATGGCGGCCACGATCGACAGGCCCAGCCCGGTGCCGCCGCTCCGGGTCGGGAACCCCTGCCGTGGCCCGAGCTGCTCGATGGTGGCCGGCCGCTGTCCCTTCGGGAAGCCGCCGCCATCATCCTCCACGATGACGCGGCACACACCGCCGTCGAGAGCGCTGGAGACACTCACCCGGCTCGTTGCGTGCCGCAGCGCGTTGTCGACGAGGTTGTCGAAAAGTCGTCCGAGGAGGACCGGGTCACCCGACACGTCTGCACCCGTCTCCCGGGCCACCTCGAGGCTGATGTGTCCGCGTTCGGCGGGGCCGCGCCACCGGGCGTACAGCTCCTCCATGAGATCGTCGATGGAGAGGGGCTCACGCCGCACGTACAGCGCGCTGGCGTCCCGCCGCGCCAGGAGGAGCAGGCCGTCGGTGAGCACGGCAAGCCGGGTCGCCTGGTCCCGGATCTGCTCGAGGCTGGCCACGTAGCGCGCCGGAGTTCGCCTCTGCTGGAGGGTGACCTCGGCGGCGTTGCGGATGGCGCTGAGGGGGGAGCGCAGCTCGTGGGCAGCGTCCGCCGTGAACCGGGTGAGGCTCTCGATCAGCGCCTCCCTCTCCGCCGCGGCCCTGACCAGGGCGTTGATGGAGAAAGTCCCGGTGACGGTCACCACCGCCACGGCGATGAACTGGAAGTCGGCGGTGAGCACCGGCCATTGGCCGACTTCTAGGAGCACCACCGGCTGCACCAGCGCGGCGCCGCCGACGAGGAACGCCGGCCAGGCGGGGAGCAGCCAGAGCGCCGCGACGACGCAGAGCAGGGGGACCGCCCCGAAGGCGTCGTCCGGCGGGGTGACGACCTCGAGCACGGTGGCGGCAGCCATCACGACGAGGCACAGGAGGACCATCGCCACCACCCTGGGCAGCGTTCGCATTGGGCGGGGGTGACTGAGGAAGCCAGACCTCCGCGGGACGCGGGAGCTCTCAGGCACCCTCGACCTCCATGCGGTAGCCGATGCCGCGCAGGTTCACGATGCGGACCCTGGAGCCGGCGCCGGCCAGCTTCCTCCGCAGGCGGCTCATGTACACGTCGACGAGGCCGGCGGTGGGCGTGCTGTCGGAGCTCCACCCGCGATCGAGGAGGTATTCCTCCGCCACCACGTGGCCGGCATTCTGGGCGAGGAGGGCGAGCAGGTCGAACTCCTTTCGCGTGAGGGCGATTTCGTTCCCACCCACCCTGGCGACACGGGCCAGTTCGTCGACGCTGAGATCGGAGACGGCAACGCCCGTCGGTACGGGGTCGCGGCGCGCGAGGGCTCTGATCCGGGCCAGCAGCTCGGCGAAGGCGAACGGCTTGGTCAGGTAGTCGTCCGCTCCCGAGTCGAGGCCCGACACCCTGTCGGGGATGCCGTCCCGCGCGGTGAGCATCATCACCCGGCTGGTGACATGAAGATCGCGAAGCCGGCGGCACACCGCGAACCCGTCGGGGCCGCCGGCGAGCATGACGTCGAGAATGACAGCGTCGTAGGCGTTGCGCTGGGCCTCTCGAATCGCGTCGTCCCCCGTGTGGACGACATCCGCGGCGATGCCGGCTTCCGCAAGCCCCCATTGGAGGGTTTCCGCCGCCTCCCTGTCGTCCTCGACCACAAGGACCTTCATGCGGCGATTATCGCCCCCGAATCGGCGGCGGTCGGCGCCCCGTCGCGAGATCGGGACTCGGCGCGGATGCGGGCTCCCCCGGCGACCACGCCCGCGACCGGTGCGGCCGGGTTGCGCCGGGGGCCGCGGCTATACTCGGCTGGTCGTCGCCCCACCAGCGAGGAGCCATGCGCGTCCGCGACCTCATCGGCACCACTGCCGCCCTGGCGGTGATCGTCGCCGCCATTGTCACCGCCGGCATCCTGCTGTTGCTGGGGGTCCTCGCGGGTGGTGCCCAGGTTGACGCCGTCCGGGGCTGGGCGCTCATCGGCGTCGGCGCGGTGATCGCGCTGGCCGGGGCGTGGCTTCTCGTCAGCGTCGCCCTCCGTGCCGGACGGCCCGAGGCCACGCCGCTGAGCGTCTCCTCCGCACCCTCCTCCGCCGCCATCCCGGCCTGGGGGATGGGGGAGGCCGGTGAACCCGGCGGCGGTGTGGTGACGGTCGGTGACCGGCCCCGCGCCGGAGGCTCGCCGCGCCCCGTCGGCTTCTCCGTCTCTCATCTTGATGTCCCGCTCATCATCGTGGGCCTGCTGCTCTGGACCGCGGTTCTCCTGATCTTCTTTGCGCCGCACTGTGCTGCCGGCGTGAGCTCCTGCTGATCGGCTGTCGTGCCTCCGATCCGGACCAGGTTCGCGCCCTCACCGACGGGCTTCCTGCACCTCGGCAACGTCCGCACCGCGCTCTTCGCGTGGCTGGCGGCGCGATCCACCGGCGGCACCTTCATCCTCCGCGTCGAGGACACCGACCAGGGCCGCTACGTGCCCGAGAGCGAGGCCGCCATCCTGGAGACCCTCCACTGGCTCGGTCTCGACTGGGACGAGGGTCCGGAGGTGGGCGGTCCGCACGCGCCGTACGTGCAGTCGAAGCGCGTCGACATCTATCGCGAGCACGCGCAGCGGCTGGTGGTGGCCGGCGCGGCGTACTGGTGCACATGTACCACCGAGCGTCTCACCGAGATGCGCCTCGAGCAGCAGAGGCGCAAACAGCCTCCGCGGTATGACCGCCGCTGCCTGGACCGCCACGACGAGGTGGCCGCCGAGCGCGCCGCCGGCGTCCCCGCCGTTCTCCGCCTGCGCATGCCCGACGGGACGACCGAGTGGGACGACGTCATCCGCCGCTCGGTGACGTACCTCAACGCCGACATCGATGACCAAGTCCTGCTCAAGTCGGACGGCTTCCCCACCTACCACCTCGCGGTGGTGGTGGACGACCACCTCATGGGCGTGACCCACGTCATCCGCTCCGACGAGTGGATCCCCTCGACGCCCAAGCATCTTGCCGTCTACGCCGCCCTCGGGTGGGACCCGCCGCAGTTCTGCCACGTCCCCCAGGTCCTCGGCGAGGACCGGCAGAAGCTCTCCAAGCGCCGCGGCGCCCGCACGGTTCTGGAGTACGCGGAGATGGGCTACCTGCCCGAGGCGGTGGTCAACGCCATGGCCCTCCTCGGATGGTCGAGCGGCACGGGACAGGAGGTGTTCGATCGTGCGGAGCTCGTCGCCGCCTTCTCTCTCGACCGCGTGCAGCCGTCTCCGGCCATCTTCGACCACCGCAAACTGGATTCGCTGAACGGTCTCCACATCCGGCGCATGGACGCCGCAGATCTGGTCACCGCGCTGGAGTTCCATCTGCCGCAGACGAGCGAGGAGGTGCGGCGCCGGCTCCTCCCGCTTCTGCGCGAGCGCATGGTCACGTTGCGCGACGCGGCAACTCTCGCGGCACCGCTTCTCGGTCCGGCACCCTGGGGCCCCGACGTGGTCTTCCCGCCGAAGAAGATCGACCAGGCCACCGCCGGACGTCTCATCGAGGACACCGTCGCCGAGATTCGCGCGGGCGGGCTCACCGACATCGAGGCCATGCGGCTGCGCCTGACTGCTGGACTGGACGCGCGGGGGGTCAGCGCCCGCGACGGCTTCCGCGTGCTCTACGTCGCCATCCTCGGCACGCCCACCGGCGTTCCCGTCTTCGACGCAATGGCCTTCATCGGCGCGGAGGCATGTGTCCAGCGCCTGCTGGACGCCCTGGGCGAACTGGAGCGGCGGGGCGAGCCGAAGTCCCAGCCCTAGGCGGGCCGGCTATCCCGTGCGGGTGGGACCGCTGCGCTCGACGGTGAGCCGCAGCACGACCCGGTGCTCCTTCTCCATCGCTCGCCGGTACTCGTCCCAATCCGGGTGCTCGCCCACCGCCTGGCGGTAGTAGTCGACCAGTGCCTCCATCGCCTCGGGAAGGCTGACGATCTCGACCGATCCCTCCACGGTGTGCCACTCGCCGAAGAAGCGGTCGCTGATGGCGCAGTAGGTGGCGTGCGGGTCGCGGCGGAGGTTGACGGTCTTCATCGCCCCCTCCCGGGTGCTGATGACGACCCGATTGGCGCCGTCGACGGCCGCGACGACCGGCGACATCTGGACGCCGCCGTCGCGCCGGCGCGTCGCCAGGACCCCCCGCCGGTTGCCTCTGATGAACTCGAGCGTCGCCTCATGGCCCACGGTGGATCTCCTCTGTCACACGGCTGCGCGCGGGGCGCGGTGCCGCCCATCCACTCTACCCGTGGCCACCGGCCAGCGGACTTGCCGTCGAGCGCTCGACGGCAAGCGGGGAGGCGTCGCCGGCGGCGCGTCCTCGGCTGAGGACCACGTAGGCGGCGGCGCTGACGGCGAAGCCGGAGACGAAGCTGAGATCGCCGGTCTGGGGCAGGGCGGAGGCCACCCACCCGGTGTAGAGGGTCTGGTTCATGAAGGGGACGCAGGCTGCCACGCCGAGCAGGAAGGCGCCCACCCCGGCGCGGTTGCGGTGGCGCCGGTCGAAGAGGAGGGGGGTGCTGAGCCGGGAGCGCCGCATCGCCCAGTCGGTCAGCACCACGCCGAGGAAGGGGACGATCCAGTAGGTGTTGAAGGAGAGGAAGTCCTCGTACTTCCCGCCGGGGCCCGCCTGTCCGGTCGTGCCCACCACGAAGCCGATGACGCCGAAGCCGACGGCGACGATCGCCCGGCGCCAGCGGGCCGGGATCCGGACGCCCATGCTCAGGAAGGACATGGCCCCGCTGTAGAGGTTGAGCACGTTGGCGGCGATGGCGCCGACGCAGATGGCGAGCGGAGCTGCGATCGCCAGCGCCTCGGGCAGCGGCTTGACGAACTGGTCGGTGGGCACGGCGTTCGGCCCCCAGGCCGTGCCCGCCACCGTGGCCAGGCCGGCGCCGGCGATCTCGAGGAGGGCGCATGAGACGAACAGCCCCAGGCCCGCGGCGAGGGCGACGCGCACCGGATCGGTGGACCTCGCCATGTAGCGGCTGTAGTCCGAGGCGTAGGGGTTCCAGCTGACCGCATAGGCGAGAGAGAAGAAGACGGCGATCATGAACGCCCCCACCGGCCCGCCGGCGGCGTCGGGGGCGGCGGCGTCGAACCCGGCGCCCGCCCGCGTGTGCCAGAAGATGGCCAGGCAGCACGCGGCGAAGACCACCGCGAGGAAGGGGAACACCCAGCGCTCGATGGCGTGGATGAAGTTGTGACCGGTGAAGGCGATGCCGATTTCGATCAGCACGATGACCCCCAGGGCCGGCGTGAACGCCGGCTGGGGCAGGTGGACGGCGGCGCAGAACGTCTGCAGGGCGAAGGCTCCGCTCACGCTGTTGACGGCCACCCATCCGGCCCCCGAGGTGACGGCGTTGAGGCCGGCGGGGAGGAGGTTGCCGAGGAACCCGAAGCCGGCGCGGCTTTCCACCATCTGCGCCACTCCCAGCCGCGGCCCCATGGCCGAGAGCAGGCCGTGGGCCGCCGATCCCAACGCGGTGCCCACCAGCAGCGCGGCCGACGTCGCCCAGAAGCCGCCCCCGAAGAGGACCACGGGGAGGACGCCGATGAAGACGGTGGCGAACTCGAGGTTCGGCGAGGTCCACGTCCAGAAGAGCTGGCGCGGGCTGCCATGCCGCTCCGAGGGGGCGATGTACTCGATGCCCCCCGGCTCGACGGCCGCGACCCTCTCGCCGTAAACCCCTTCCCGGACGGGGACGTCGACCGCCGTGGAGGTCACACCAACGCCGCGCTGCCGGGCGCCAGCAAAGCATCCAAGACGGCTCGCAGGTGGGGCAGCTCGATGACGGCGCGGATCACCGCAACCCCGCCGGCGCCGGCGGCGACACACCATGTGGCGTTGCCCGCGTCCACTCCCCCGATGGCGATGACGGGGATGCTCACCGCGGCGCAGATCGCCGCCAGACCGTCCAGGCCGATGCCCGGGCCGGCGTCCGCCTTGCTGGGCGTTGTCCACACCGGACCTGCGCCGACGTAGCGCGCCCCCTTCGCCTCCGCCTCGCGAGCCTCCTCGACGGTGCGCGCGGAGCGGCCGAAGGCGATGCCGGCCTGGCGAGCCCGCTCCACCCCCGGGTCGCCCTGGCCAAGATGGACGCTGATGTCGAGGGCAGCCGCGGCCTCGACATCGTCGTTCATGACGACCTCGACGGGGCGGCGCACCAGGGCAAGGGCGTCCCGACCCGCCCGAACCCGCTCGGCCGTCGTCACGTGCTTGAACCGCAGCTGGACGACGGTCGCCCCGTGCCCGGCGGCCCATCCCGCCGCCGGCGCGTCGGCGACGAGGGCGTGGAGGATCATCCCGGCTCGATCCGGGCCGCCGCGTCGAGGCTGTCCGGGTCCAGGCCGGCGACGCTGTCGTAGAGGTTGACGTGGAAGCTGCCGGGTCCGCGAGCGCCCTCCGCGGCGTGCTCGGCGGCGACACCGAAGGCGGCCAGCGCCTCGACTGCGGCCCGCAGCGGGTCGTCACGATTGACCGCCGCGAAGCAGCCGCAGATGGCGGTGGCCATGCAGCCCGTGCCGGTGACCTGGCTGAGCAGGGGCGCCCCGTTGTGCACCGAGGCCCGCCCGCCCGGGTCGGCGACGTGGTCGACCGGGCCGGTCACGGCGACGGTGCACCCGAGAGCCCGCGCCGCCGTCTCGGCGAGACGCCGGGGGTCACCGGCGCTCACCGAGTTCGACCCCGCGGATCTCCGCCGCCTCGCCCGCCAGGGCCGCGATCTCGGCGGCGTTGCCCCGGACGATCGACACCGAGACCTCGTCCAGGATGCGCCTCGCCGCGTCGGTGCGCAGCCGCGTCGCCCCGGCACCGACCGGGTCGAGCACCACCGGCGCACCCGTGCGGTTGGCGGCGCGCCCGGCCAGGACCATCGCCTCGACCCACTCGGGGGACAGGGTGCCGATGTTCAGCACGACGGCGGAGGCGACCGACGCCATGTCCGCGACCTCGCCCAGCGCGTGGGCCATGACGGGCGAGGCGCCGACCGCCAGCGTGATGTTGGCCGTCTCGTTCATGACCACGTAGTTGGTGATCTGATGGACGAGGGGCCGCTGGGCGCGGATGGCGCGCAGCGAGGCGGCGGGGGAGAAGCGCGGGTTCAGCATGGGACGACTCCGTGAAGCGCGTTGACGGGACCCTCGCCGGCGCCGATCTCGACCAGGCCGTGCAGCACGGCACCGGCGGCCACCTGGGAGGCGGTCCGGGCGGCGGTGAGCAGATCGTCGCCCCGCGCGAGGCGGGCGCAGAGGGTGGCCGAATGGGTGCAGCCGGCACCGTGCGTGGCGGGGATGGCATGGCGCGTGACCGGGATCTCGTGGTGGTCGCGGCCGTCATAGAGGTGGTCGACGGCGCTCTCGCCGTGGCCGCCCGTGACCAGAACCGCCCGGGCTCCCATGGCGTGAAGGTGCTCCGCCAGCTCCGCGCGGGTGCCCCGGCACCCGGTCAGCGCCTCCGCCTCCGGGAGGTTGGGGGTGATCACCGTGGCAAGCGGGAAGAGGCGTCGCACCAGGCTGCCGACGGCGTCGTCCCGCAGCAGCGTGGCGCCGGAGGCGGCCACCATCACCGGGTCGACGACGAGGGGGAAGACGGTGCCGGCCAGCCGGTCGGCGACCGCCTCGATGATGGCCGAGGAGAAGAGCATCCCGGTCTTGGCGGCGTCGACGCCGATGTCGTCGATGACGGCGTCGATCTGGGCGACGATGAAGTCCGGCGGCAGCTCGTGGATGGCCCGAACCGAGACCGTGTTCTGGGCGGTGAGAGCGACGATCGCCGACATGCCGTGACAGCCCGCGGCGGCGAACGCCTTGAGGTCGGCCTGAATGCCTGCGCCACCGCCGGAATCCGACGTCGCGATGGTCAGACAGCGAGCCACTGTCATCGGCCCCTCCCTACGCTGGAATGACCCAGATCAGGTTCTCGGGTGTCATCTCAGCCCACGGCGGGCACCCCGGGACGCTGGAGAGACTACCACCACCCGCTCCGGGAACGCCGCCCCCGACCTCGTGTCAGCCGCCCGTGCCCTCGGCGCCCCGCTGTTCCGCCGTCGCCTCCTGCGGAGCCCCCCGTCCCGCCGCCGGCCGCCTCGTCGCCAGGTAGGAACCGGCAAGGATCAGGGCGAAACCCGCCAGCGTCCCCGCCCGCAGCGGTTCGCCGAGCACCGTGACGCCCAGAAACAGGGCGACCGCAGGGTTGAAGTAGGTGATGACCGTCGCCCGGACTGGCCCGATCTCGGCGATGAGGGCGAAGAAGAGGACGAACGCCACGGCCGTGCAGACCACGCCGAGGGTGGCGGCGGAGGCGAGGGCCCGGGCGGTTGGTGCTCCCCCGATGAGCTGGGCGACGCCGAGCGGGCCGTAGGCAACCGCGGACAGAGTTAGGGAGGCCGCCACCACACCGACCGACGGCAGATGGGAGAGGCGGCGGGCGATGATCATCGGGCCGATGGCGTAGCCGACAGTGCACAGCCCGACCTCGCCGACCGAGGTGAGGTTGCTGGCCGAGATGTTCAGCCCGACCAGCGCGGCGACTTCGCCCAGACCGATCACCAGGCCGGCGACGCGACGGGCGTTCATCTGGTGCTCGCTG
>CAWEEP010000024.1:0-6968 GCA_963808125.1 Candidatus Dormiibacterota bacterium | reverse complement strand
ATCACAATTCGCGGGACTTTGGGGAGTGACGCGCCCGAAATAGGAAAACTGATGGCGGATAAATTGCATATATGACTGTTGACCGTGAAATTATTGCGGAAATAGCAGAGCGGCTCCGACGGCCAGACTATGACGTAGCCGCGAAGGAAATGCCTCCCGGGAGTTTGGGAGGCCGTATCGTGGAAGCTTTAAGTTTTAATTATCCCAGTCAAAGTTTACCGGATGTTGCTTATGCCGGTGACCAGCAGGCGGCGCTTTTCGGCCAGGCCTGCATCACGCCGGGGACCAGCAAGAACACGTACGGCACCGGCTCGTTCGTCCTGGTCAACATCGGCGAGACGCCGGCGCAGCCCGGCCACGGCCTGCTGACCACGGTGGCTTGGCGGCTGGGGGACGTGGATACTTTCGCCCTCGAGGGCAGCATCTTCGTCACCGGAGGGGCGCTCCGCTGGCTGCGCGACGGGCTCCATCTCATCGAGCGCAGCGAGGATGCCGGCCCGCTCTTCAACTCGGTGGAGGACACGCGGGGCTGCGTCTTCGTCCCCGCCCTGGCCGGCCTCGGCGCCCCCTACTGGGACGCGGAGGCGCAGGGCGCCCTGCTCGGGCTCTCCGCCGGGGTGGAGCGGGCCCACGTGGTCCGCGCCGTGGTCGAATCCATGGCGTTTCGCACGCGCGATGTGGTCGAGGCCATGGAGTCGGCGTCAGGGGTCGCCTTCACCGAGCTGCGGGTGGACGGCGGCGCCAGCCAGATGGACGGTCTGTGCCAGTTCCAGTCCGACCTGCTGGGTCTGCCCGTGGCCCGGGCCGTCACCGCCGAGACGACCGCCCTCGGGGCGGCGTGGCTGGCCGCGGTGGGGGAGGGCTTCCTCGGCTCGGCCGCCGACGCGGCTGCCGCCTGGCGGCCGGGGCGCCGCTTCGAGCCGGCGACGCCCGGCGTCCGCCCCGCCGAGCCCTACCGGCGCTGGCGGGAGGCGGTCGACCGGGTGCGCAGCCGGCGTGGCCCGGGCTCGGCACCGGCCGTCTGACGCTCGCCGGGTACCTGCCCCGGTACACTCGGCGCCCTATGGCTGACGAGAGGACCCCGCTGCCCAAGCAGATCGCGCGCAAGGACGACGACTTCGATCGCTGGTACACGGACGTGGTGCGCAAGGCCGAGCTGGCCGACTACACGCCGGTGCGGGGCTGCATGGTCATCCGCCCCTACGGCTTCGCCCTCTGGGAGCGGATCCAAGGGGCGCTCGACGGCATGATCAAGCGCACCGGGCACGAGAACATGTACTTCCCGCTGCTCATCCCCGAGTCGTACCTGCAGCGCGAGGCCGAGCACGTCGAGGGCTTCGTGCCCCAGGTGGCGTGGGTCACCCACGGCGGGGAGAAGGAACTGGAGGAGCGGCTGGCCATCCGGCCCACCAGTGAAACCATCATCTGCTCGATGTTCGCGGACTGGATCCACAGCTACCGCGACCTGCCCGTGCTCATCAACCAGTGGTGCAACGTCATGCGCTGGGAGAAGCGCACGCGGCTGTTCCTGCGCACCGCGGAGTTCCTCTGGCAGGAGGGCCACACCTTCCACGAGACGCACGCCGAGGCGGCTGCCGAGGCCGACACCGCCCTCGCCTTCTACCGGGAGCTCGCCGAGGAGTGGCTGGCGATTCCCGTCATCCCCGGACGCAAGACGGAGAGCGAGAAGTTCCCCGGCGCCGAGTACACCATGTCCATCGAGGCGATGATGTCGGACGGCTGGGCTCTGCAGGCGGGGACGTCGCACCACCTGGGGCAGAACTTCACCCGTGCGTACGGCATCGCCTACACCGATCGGGAGAACACCCTGCAGCATCCCCACCAGACCTCGTGGGGGCTGTCCACCCGCATCATCGGCGGGCTGATCATGGCCCACGGCGACGACCAGGGACTGATCATGCCGCCCCGAGTGGCGCCCACCCAGGTCGTCGTGGTCCCCATCGTCCGCAGCAACGACGCTGAGGGCTCGGCCGCGGTCGACGAGGCGTGCGCCGCCATCGAGGGGGGCGCCGGTGAGGTCCGTCTCCGCGTCGACCGCCGCGAGGGCATCCGCCCGGGCGAGAAGTTCGCCCATTGGGAGCTTCGCGGTGTGCCGCTACGGGTGACGGTCGGCCCCAGGGACTTGGCCCAGGGCGAGGTGACGGTGACCCGCAGGGTCGACCGCGAGAGCTGGACCGAGCCGCTGGCGGAACTCGCCGCCCGGCTGCCGGCCCTGCTGGGCGATGCGCAGGCGCGGACCCTGGCCCGGGCGCGGGCGATGCTCGAGGCGCGGAGCGTCGAGGTGCGCAGCCTCGGCGAGCTGCGCGAGGCCTTCGGGCAGCGGCCCGTGTTCGCCAATGCCCCCTTCTGCAACCGCCCCGCCTGCGAGGAGGTGGTGGCGGGCGCCGCTCCGGCGCTCACCGTCCGCAACCTCCGCCACGACCGCAGCGGGGAGGCCGGCGCCTGCATCGCCTGCGGGGAGCCGTCCACCGAGATCGCCGTCATCGCCCGCTCGTACTGAGCGAGGCGGCGAGCGGGCGGGCTCAGCTGCCGCTGGGGATGCTGATCGGGTTCGGGGGCGGGGTGAAGGCGGAGACGTTGTCCCAGTTGGAGAAGGTGATGGTCCCGGTCTCCGCTCCGCTCGACTGGCTGAGCCGCATCGGGTACGCGGTCCCCGAGGTGGCGACGGCGACGACGCTGCCGGTGCTCGTGTCCTTGACGAGGACGACGGACTGTCCGCCGACGGTGCCCGTCCCGTCCGAGGCCAGCGTCCCGTGATCCGACAGGTCCCCGGCGATGTCGGTGATACCGCTGATGCCGGTGAAGTCGGATGACGAGGAGGAGCCGGCCGGAATCTCCACCCACTTGCCGGCGAATTCGGAGATCTCGGCGCTGCTGGCCCCCTGGGCGGTCCAGTACGCGGGCGGAGCGTTGAAGTAGACGTTGCCGCCGATGAAGTCGAAGCTCACGCTGTCGCCGTCCAGGGTCATGGAGCCCTCGAGGTCGCTGCCGTGGACCTTGAAGTCGACGCTGGTGACCCCACCGCCGAAGTCGCCGCTGCCCGTCATCTCGAACCCGGTCGCGCCCTTCACGGCCGTGGTGGCGGCCTGCACGATCTGATCCGGCGACTTCGAGGCGAGACCGTTCGAGCCGTTCCCCCGGACGACGAGGAAGGCCACCACCGAGGCGGCGACGACCACGACGGCCGCCAGGGCGATGAGGATCCAGCGGGCGTTCGAGGAGCGGGCCGGAGCCGCCCCGGGCGGGGGCTGCTGGGCCGTCTGGGCGCCGGCGTATCCGGGGGGTCCCCAGCTGCCGGCCGGGGTCGGCTGGCTCCAGGGCTGAGCCACCGGGTCCGGGGTTGCCTCGGGCTGGACCCAGGGGGAGGCCACCGGCACTGGAGCGATGACGGCCGCCTGGGTCCAGGGCTGCGCCACGGGCGGCGGCGGCGGAGCGGCGGGTGGCGGGACCGCGTTCCAGCGCGTGCCATCCCACCAGTAGCGGCCGTCGTCGCTCAGCGGGGCTCCCGGCGGGGGGCCCGCTGACGGCGCGGGCGGAGGGCCGAACGGCCCACCAAGATCGGACATGTGCCGCGGATCATAGCGCCGCCGCGGTGTCGGTTTGGGGGGTCCTCCGCCGGAGGGACGGAATCGTCACCGGCGGCGGCCGCGGATTCATCTCGACCCGGGCGGTGTGACGGCCTCTCCTGCGCTCAGGGCGCGAGGATGACCAGGGAGTTGGCGAAGCTATGGAAGTCGGCTGGCGGGTCCTGGGTGGCCTGGATGCCGACCTCGAAGAGCGAGTGACCGTCCAGGACGATCCGTATCTCGACGTAGTACCCGCTGGCGGAGACGAGGAAATCGGCCGAGGGGAAGCCCTGGTAGGTGCTCTCGGATTGCGAGACGAGGGTGCCGTTCATGGCAGTGACGCCACCCTGGATGGCGCCGGCGAGGTTGGCCGACGGATTGGACACGTCGACGCTGGCGGGATAGGCGACGTACCCAGCCAAGTACCCCTCGGACCCGGACACCTGCGCCTCGTACAGCGTGATGGTGACATCGACGCCGTTCTCGGTGAGCGTCTGGCTGGTGGAGAGCGGGGTGACCGGGAAGGCGGCGGAGAAGTGCTTGCCCGGATCGGTGTAGGTGTGTGGCTGCGGGGCGGCGCTGTGGTGCGTCGCGGGGGCCGCGGCCGGGCGTGTCAGCAGGTACCCGGCGGTGGCGCCCGCGGCGACCGCCACGACCAGTCCGATCACAGCGAGCACCCGGCGCGTGCTCGACCGCGCCGGCGGCGGAGGCGGTTGCGCGTATGGCTGGTATGAGAAGGCGGCGGGCTGGCCGAAAAAGACCGGTGGGGAGGGGACGGGGACGGGCGGAGGTGCCGGCGGGGACCACGCTGACGAGCCAGGCGGGGGCGGTGGCGGTGGCGGTGGCGGGGCCTGGGAGAGGGGGATGGGCAGCCAGCGGCTGCCGTCCCACCAGGCGCGGCCGTCGGGGCTCCGGTGAGCTCCGGGTGGGGGAACTCCTGGCGCCGTGCCGAAGCCGCCTGGCTGATCCATTCGGGCTCGGATGATAGGCGACCCGTCGGGAGGCCGTGAGCGGGCGCACCTGCTTCGGGCGGCCGGAAGCCCGGTACACTCGATGACAGGATGCCCTTCAGCGATCTCGAGGCCACCATCGGCTACCTGCCGGAGGCCGATCGCGCCCTCATCCGGCGCGCCTACGACGTCGCGGAACGGGCCCACACGGGGCAGTTCCGGCTCTCCGGTGAACCCTGACGTGGAGCATCCCCTGGCGGTGGCGGCCCTCCTCAGTGAGCTGCGGCTCGACACCGAGACACTGGCTGCCGCGCTTCTCCACGACACCGTCGAGGACAGCGACGTCACCGTCGTGGAGATCAGCCGCGAGTTCAACCCGCACATCGCCAAGCTGGTCGAGGGGGTGACCAAGCTCGGCAAGATCCACGTCCACACGAGAGAGCAGGCGCAGGCGGAGAACATCCGCAAGATGCTGGTCGCCATGGCCGAGGACATCCGGGTCGTCCTCATCAAGCTCGCCGACCGGCTGCACAACATGCGGACAGTCGGCGCCCATACCGAGGAGCGGCGCCAGCGCATCAGCCGCGAGACCCTCGACATCTATGCACCGCTGGCCCACCGGCTCGGCATCTGGCAGTTCAAGGCGGAGCTGGAGGACCTCGCCTTCGCTCAGCTCGACCCGGACAGGTACCGCACCGTCGAGGCCAAGCTGCGCAGCCGCCGGGAGCAGCGGGCCGTCTTATCCGCGACGTCAGCGAGATCCTGGAGCGGGAGCTGGCGGCCGTCGGCGTCGGCGCCGAGATCAAAGGCCGCTCCAAGAACGTCTACAGCATCTACGACAAGATGCGGCGCCAGCAGAAGGACTTCGACGAGATCTACGACATCGTGGCGGTGCGCGTGCTTGGTCGATTCGGTGAAGGACTGCTACACGGCCCTCGGCGTCGTCCACCATCTGTGGAAACCCATCCCAGGGCGCTTCAAGGACTACATCGCCATGCCCAAGGGCAACGGCTACCAGTCCCTGCACACGACCATGATCTCCCACACCGGCGAGCCGGTCGAGGTGCAGATCCGGACGGTGGAGATGCACCACACGGCCGAGTACGGCGTCGCCGCCCACTGGCACTACAAGGCCGGCGGAGCGCAGCAAGTCCGCTTCGACGAGCGCTACGGCTGGCTGCGCCTGCTCATGGACTGGCAGAAGGAGCTCACCGACGCGGAGACCTTCGTCAACTCCGTCAAGGTCGACATCTTCCAGGACGAGGTCTTCGTCTTCACCCCCAAGGGCGACGTGCGCTCCCTGCCGGCGGGCAGCACGACCGTCGACTTCGCCTATCGGGTCCACACCGACGTGGGCCACCACTGCATCGGGGCCAAGGTCAGCGGCCGCATGGTGCCACTCGACTACCGCCTCCAGAACGGCGACATCGTCGAGATCCTCACCACCAAGGCGCCGCACGGACCGTGCGCGACTGGCTGAACTTCGTGAAGACCTCGACGGCCCGAGAGAAGATCCGGACCTGGTTCAAGAAGGAGCGCCGCGAGGAGAACGTCAGCAAGGGCCGGGAGATGCTGGACAAGGAGTTCCGGCGGCTGCGGCAGACCTCGCTCACCTCCATCAAGGAGGACCGGCTCCTCGAGCTGGCCAAGGAGTTCCAGCTCGGCAGCGTCGACGACTTCCTGGCCGCCATCGGCTACGGGGACGTCAGCCCGCGCAGCGTGGTGCTCCGCCAGGCCGACCGCGACGCCCCGGCGGCCGACGGCGAGCACGGGCTGTCCATCCCTCTGACCTCCTCCACGGCGCCGAGCGGTGAGGTGCGGGTCCACGGCGTGGGCAACATGCTCACCACCTTCGCCCAGTGCTGCAAGCCGCTGGCCGGCGAGCCGATCCGCGGCTACATCACGAGGGGCAAGGGCGTCTCGGTGCATCGAGCCGGCTGCTCCAGCATCCGCCACGCCCACGATCCCGACCGCCTGGTCGAGGTCGAGTTGGGAGGCGGGGGCCCGGCAGGTCTTCCCCGTCAACATCAAGATCGAGGCCTGGGACCGCACCGGCCTGCTCCGGGATATCGCCGCGGTCATCGCCGAAAACAAGATCAACCTCTCGGGGGCCGACGTCCAGGTCTACGACGACCGGACGGCGGTGATCTCCACCATCGTCGAGATCTCCAACCTGACCCAGCTCAGCCGCCTCTTGGAACGGCTGGAACAGGTCCGGGACGTCCACACCGTGGCCCGCGAGGTCGGCGAGGCCCGGCAGGCCTGGCAGGCCCGCCAAAGCGGGGCTGGACCCCCGGTGGAACCCCCGCATCGGCGGACCGGAACAGGGGAAAGGGCGCCTTGCGACGCCGAACCCACGGGTTCGTGACGCCGCGCCTGGAAGATTTGAAACTGATGCCACGGCCCGCATGGTCCCAGTTCCATTTCCGCA
>CAWEEP010000023.1:0-8446 GCA_963808125.1 Candidatus Dormiibacterota bacterium | reverse complement strand
TGGATACCCCAGCGTCTGCAAGGCGTTCTCTCCACCTTCGTCGACCTGCTGGCGGGCATCCCCAGCGTCGTCTTCGGCCTCTGGGGATACCATCTTCGGCCCCTTCGCCGTGGCGCACATCTACCCGGCGATCAGCCAGCTGGGCCGAATCATCCCCTTCTTCAAGGGCCCGGTCGGCTTCGGCGAAGGGCTGCTCACCGCCTCGCTCGTGCTCGCGCTGATGGTCATCCCCATCGTCGCTTCGACCACGCGCGAGCTGGTGAAGAGGGTGCCGGTCCTGGCCAAGGAGGGCGCCCTGGCGCTCGGTATGACGCGCTACGAGACGGTCCGCGTCGTCACCATCCCGTACATCCGCAGCGGCATCATCGCCGCCACCCTGCTCGGCTGGGGTCGCGCCCTGGGCGAGACCATCGCCGTGCTGCTCATCGTCGGCGACCTCACCGTGCTGCCGCACACCATCTTCTCCTCCACCTCCACCATCGCGGCCACCATCGCCTCCACACTGGACAGCGCCTTCACCGACTACACGCACATGGCCCTCAGCGCCTTGGCCGAGCTGGGAGTGCTGCTCCTGTTCATCAGCCTGGCGACGAACCTCGCCGGCCGCCTCATCGTCCGCCGCGTCAGCACCGACGCCCTCCCGGTCGGCCGTGGAATCTAAGCGACACCCCGCCCGCCACGCGCGCGGCATCGCCTTCTGGGTGCTCTGTGCCGTCGCCCTGTGCATCGTCGTCGCGCCGTCGGCCGCCATCATCATCGGCGTCGTCGGCAAGGCGGTCCCGGTGCTCCGGGTGACACTGCTGACCACGACCACGCGCTCTGGAGCGCTGGGCCTGCAAAACGCCATTCTCGGCACGCTCACGCTGGGCATCGGCGTGCTCGTCATCGCCGGCCCCATCGGCATCTTGAGCGGCGTCTACATCGCCGAGTTCGCACCCAAGCGATTCGGCGCCGTGCTCCGCTTCTTCTCCGAGGTGCTCGCCGGGGTGCCGTCGATCGTCATCGGCTACGTCGGCTACCTGCTCCTCGTCGTCAGGCTCCATTGGGGCTTCTCGCTGCTGGGCGGCATCCTCGCCCTCTCCGTTCTCATCATTCCGTACATCATCAAGATCACCGAGGTCTCCTTCGCCCAGGTGCCGCGCAGCCTGCGCGAGGCGGCCATGGCCGTGGGCCTGACCCGCCTCACCACCATCCGCAAGATCCTGCTGCCACCCGCCCTGCCGGGGATCGTCTCGGGGCTGGTTCTGGCGCTGGCCATCTCCACCGGTGAGACGGCGCCGCTCCTCTTCACCGCCGGTTTCACCGACGCCAACCCCAGCGGCCCCCTGAACCCGGTGGGCTATGTCACCTACGTGACGTACACCGACGTCTCGCTCCCCAGCGCGGGGGCCCAGGCGCTGGCCAGCGCCTCGGCGGCGGTGACCATCCTGCTCATCCTCTTCCTCATCCTGGGCGGCCCGGCTCATCACCGCCCGCTCGCGGCGGATGGTGGCGCGGCTCGACGTCTGAGGCGGGATCGAGCGGGGGCCGATGCCGGACGCCGCTCAGCCCAGATCGACGATCTCCCCGTTTTCACGGTACAGGAGGTCCTCGGCGACGTTAGTGACACGGTCGCCGATCCGCTCGAAGTTCTGCCGGCCATGATCAGCCTGGTCCCGCGTACACGAGGTCCCCCGTACTCGTCATGGGCTTGATCAGCTCGTCGACGACCCCGTGGTAGATGCGGTTGACACGGTCGTCTCGCGCGGCCACGGCGCGGGCACGGGCCGCGTCGCGGCGATCACCGCACCGAGGATATCGCGCAGCTGCTCACTGCACGCCTCAGACAGCCGGGCGATGTCGACGTGATGGCCGAAGGGCGGTAGGTCGGCGAGGTCGCGGCCGATGCGCGCGATGTTGGCGCAGTGGTCGGCGATGCGTTCCAACTCGCTGGCCGTGTGCAGCAGTCCCATGGCCTCGCGCAGATCGGCCGGCGCCGAGGCGCGGGCGAGGACGGCGATGCTCAGCTCGCGTGCGGCCACCAGCATGGCGTTGACCTGGGCATCGTCCCGGATGACCCCGGCGCATACGTCGACGTCGCGCGCCGTCAGCCCCCGCGTGCAGCGGACGATGGCGCGGTCGACTTCGTCACCCATCTGCAACACCAGGTCGCGGATGCCCTGCATCCGCTCGGCGAGGCTGCCGGGCGCGGCGGAGCCGAAGTCGGAAAGCGGTTCCAGGTCGGTCTGGGACATCGGAGAGTCCAGCTTAGGACATGGCGCCCGAGCGCGTCAGGCGGCCACCTCCGGCCCGGCGCGTACCATGCGTGCCCTGCGGTTCCCAGGAGCGAACATGAGCACCGGCCCCAGACCACGGCACGCCTACCTCGGGCCCGAGGGCACCTTCGCTGAGACAGCGCTGCGGAGCGTCGCCGGTCGCGAGGATGCCGATCTCGTCCCCATGGACACGGTGGCCGACGCCCTGGCCGCCGTCCGGGACGGGTCGGTGAGCGGAGCGATGGTGCCCTTCGAGAACTCGGTGGAGGGCGCGGTGGGAAACACCCTCGACGAGCTCTGTCGGCGGCAGCCCGCTCCACATCGCCCGGGAGGTGCTGGTGCCGGTGCGCCTGGCCCTCCTGGCGCGGCCGGACACCGAGCTCGGCGGCATCCGTGCGGTCGCCTCCCACCCCCATGCCACGGCTCAGAGCCGTCACTGGCTGCGGGCCAATCTGCCGGCGGCCGTCATCCTCCCCGCCGCCTCCACCGCCGAGGCGGCGGCGAACCTGGCCGCCGGGAAAGGGGGCATCGACGCGGCCATCTGCGGCCCCGGGGCCGCGGAGCGGTACGGGCTGGAAGAGCTGGTGGAGAGCATCGGGGACCACCCGGCGGCGGTGACGCGCTTCATCTTCGCCGTGGCGCCCGGCCCGCTCCCCCAGCCGACCGGCGCCGACCGCACGACCGTCGTCACCTTCATCGCCGAGGACCACCCCGGGGCCCTTCTCGAAATCCTCACGGAGTTCGCCGTGAGAGGCGTCAACCTCACCCGGCTCGAATCACGCCCCACCGGGCACGGCCTGGGGCGGTACTCCTTCTCCATGGACTGCGAGGGTCACGTCAACGAGGCGCGGGTCGGCGACGCGCTGGCGGCGCTGCACCGTGTCTGCGACGACGTCCGCTTCTGCGGCTCCTACCCGAGAGCCGACGGCGAGGCCCCGACCGTCCGGCAGGGCACGGCCGACACGGACTTCGGCGGCTCTTCCGACTGGCTGCGAGTGGTCCGCCTCGGCCTGCTCTGAGCCCCCAGGCACGGGGCCCGGCCCGCCGGATCAGCCTGCGACGTCGCGGCGTCGCAGGAGGAGGGCGGAGATGCCGATGAAGACGAGCACGTAGCCGAACAGCACGGCGACGGCCTGGCCCGCCCCGACGAGGGGGGTCGCGCTGGAGCTGGGGAGCTGGCCGAAGGCCAGGGTGAGCGCCTTGGCGTTGGCGCCGGGGAAGATCTTCTTGATGTCCTCGATGACCCCGTTGGATGCGAAGAGGCTGAGGATCAATCCCTCGACGACGATGGCGTAGACGAGACCTGCGGCGATGGCCATGGCGGTCTGGCGCAGGAGGACGCCCAGGAAGAGGCCGAGCAAGAGCCAGACGCTGAGGATCAGCCAGGTGGCGAAGAAGCCGCCGATCACCTGAGAGAGCGCCGGCCAGCTGCCGAGATGCCCGTCGAGGGAACCCACGACCAGGCTGGAGAGAGCCCCCGAGCCCATGAAGAGGAGGCCGAGGATCCCGGTCAGCGGGATGAGGACGGCAACCTTGGAGGCGAGCACCGTGAGGCGGCCGGGGCCCTGGGAGAAAGCGGTCCGCAGGGTGCGCCAGTCGTATTCGCTGCTCATGGCGAGAGCGCCGAGGATCAGCGCCAACGCGGCCCCGATGGCGACGACTTCGCTCAGCGAGTAGCGGACGAAGTTGATGGGATAGAGGTCGTTGATCAGGGTGTGCAGGGTTCCCCTGGAGAGCCGCGCCCGGCTCGGCGCGGTCTTGACCACGACGTAGGGGAGGAGGTAAACGAGGAGCGCGACGTAGAGGAAGGCGATGAGGCAGATGATCCAGGTGCTGGGGCGCTTGCGCAGCTTCAGCACCTCGGCCCTCACGGAGGCGCCGAATTCCGCGGCGAGGGTGCTCATCCGGGTCCCGCCTCCTCGGCGGTGAGCCGCAGGAAGGACTCCTCGAGGCTGGCCTGGCGGCGGTGCAGCTCGCTCACCTCGATGCCGGCGCCGACGAGGGCGCGGTTGATCTCGGCCGCACGGTCCGTGCCCGAGGTGATGATGAGGCGGCCGTCGGCGACCCTCACCGCCGCCGTCCCCAGCAATCCCTCCACGAGACGGGTCGCGGCGTCGAGGGGCGCCGCCGCGATCTCGAGCTCGGCGGCGGCACGCAGAGACGCCACCGGGCCCTCGCGCAGCATGCGTCCGCCCTGGAGGATGGCCACCCGGTCGCACATCTGCTCGATCTCGCCCAGCAGGTGGCTGGACACGAGCGCCGTGCCGCCCTTGGCGGCGAAGCCTCGCAGCAGCTGCCGCAGCCAGACCATGCCCTCCGGATCGAGGCCGTTGCTGGGCTCGTCGAGGAGGAGGACCTTCGGGTCCTTCATCAGCGCGGCGGCGAGACCGAGGCGCTGCTTCATGCCCGTCGAGTAGGTCTTGAACTTGAACCTGCCGGCCGGTTGGAGGCCCACCCAGGACAGGGCTGGATCGACCGCGGAAGGGGCGAGCCGGCAGTAGCGGGCGACCACAAGCAGGTTGTCCCGGCCGCTGAGGTAGGGGTAGAAGACCGCCTCCTCGACCATGACCCCGATCTGGGCCAGTCCCGCCGGAGCTCCCGGCGTGTGGCCGGCGACCATCGCCGAACCGGCCGTGGGCCGGATGAGCCCGACCAGCATGCGCAGCGTGGTGGTCTTCCCGGCGCCGTTCGGCCCCAGGAATCCGTAGACCTGCCCCGGCTCGACACGGAGGTCGAGCCGGTCGACGGCCAGAACCCCGGAGCCGTAGCGCTTGGTGAGCCCGGAGGCCTCGATCACAGCCTGGGGCGCGTCTCCGGTCACGGGCTCAGAGTATGCCGGGTCGCGCCAGGCACACGACGGACGGGGGCGGGGTTCCCGTGACGCGATCCCCCGTTACCTTCCTGTGGCGGAACCCACCGGGTTTCCGCGAAGCGGCCCCGGGTACGCTGCCCCATGGCGAGCTAGTGCAATTGAACTATTCGGCCTGATACGGGCTCGAAGAGGAAAGGTCATGGACAGGCGCAGGCGCAACCGCGTACTCCGGACGGCGATCGCCCCTCGGGGTCACGGTGGCGGCCACGGGCCTGATCGGCTATGGCGGTCTGGCCGCGTGGCAGAGCTACACCGAGAACGCCGGCAACAGCGTGGCGGCGGGAAGCCTGACCCACAGCAACACCGTCACCAACACCTGCACGTCGGTGAACTCGATGGCCCTCTTGAATCAGACCGGCAACGTCTGCGACGCCATCATCAACGTCACCGGCGTCGCCCCCGCCTCGCCCGCCACCCTCGCGACCGGGGCGGTGAAGATCGACAACAGCGGGTCCCTGAGCAGCAACTTCTCGGTCAGCGAGCCGGCGGCCGCGAGCGGCAACCTCTGCCCCGACCTGGTCCTGACCATCACCGACAAGAACGGGACGACGGTCTGGAGTGGCGCCGCCAGCGTGACCATCCCGCCGACCAGCCTGAACAACAACGCCGCCACCCCCACCACCCTGTGGACGGGGGGTGACGCGACCCACAACGGCAGCGGGTCCACCGGCAACACCTTCACCTTCGCCATCACCAAGGGCACCAGCTTCAACACCGACAGCTCGGACCAGGGCCAGAGCTGCGGCTTCGCCATCCTCTTCACCCAGAGCGCGTAGCCCCTGCCAGGTCGGCGCCAGCACGGGTAGGACCGCTAGCGGGCGGCCCCTCAGCCCTCCAGGACGCCTGGAGGCTGATCTCGACCCCCGACGGGCGCTGGCGCAATTTGATTGTGCCGCGACCATATGCTATATTGCGTATTGCCTTATGGCACGGACTCGGAGACGATGGACCACTCCGCCCACAGCCTGGTCGCGTTGACCGCTCTCGCCCTGCTCGCCGAGGGGCCACGCCATCCCTACGACCTGGAGAGGATCGTCAAGGAACGCCACCTCGAGTTCGCCATGGGCCGGACCCGGGCGCTGTACCACTCGGTGGACCGGCTGCACGCCGAGGGGCTGGTCGAGCCCGCGCAGACGAGCCGCGAGGGGCACCGACCGGAACGGACCGTGTACCGCATCACCCCCAATGGGGTCGAGGAACTCGGGCCGTGGGTGACCGACCTCATCGTCCACCCCGTCCCCGAACACCTCGCCTTCCAGGCGGCCGTCAGCTTCCTCGGCTGCCTGCCGCCCCACGCCGCGGCGGAGGCACTGGGACGGCGAACCGTCGGCCCTGGAGGCCTCGATCGGCGCCGTGGACGCCGCGGCCCGCACCCTGGTCGGCCGCCTCGCCCTGCCACAACTCGGCATCATCGAGCTGGAGCTGCAACTCGCGATGACCCGCGCCGAGCTGGAATGGGTGAGACGGCTGATCGACGAGATCAGGAACGGTGCTCTGGACTGGACGCCCGGGGGTCTCCCCCCGGGCACCGGCGGCACCGACCAGCGCCACGGCTCCGCCGCAGCGCCCCCCGTCGCGAAGCAACCCGACCACCCGCCAGAGGAGGGATTCCCATGATCGAGACCCATGGCCTGCGCCGCGTCTTCAAGTCGCGCCGGGGCCAGGTGGAGGCGGTCGCCGGCATCGATCTCCACGTCGCTGCCGACCAAGTCTTCGGCTTCCTGGGGCCCAACGGCGCGGGCAAGACGACGACGCTTCGGATGCTCGCCACCCTGCTGCCTCCGACCGGCGGCCAGGCGACCATCGCCGGCTTCGACCTGCGGCACCAACCGGGGAAGGTGCGCCAGCGGATCGGCTACGTGGGTCAGAAGGGTGGAGCCGACCGGGACGTGAGCGGCCGCGAGGAGCTGGTCTTCCAGGGCCGCCTGTATGACCTGACGCCGGCGCAGGCGCGGCAGCGCGCCGCCGAGCTGCTGACCAGCCTGGACCTGGAGGACTGCGCGGACCGCACCACGGGCACGTACTCAGGGGGTCAGCGGCGCCGCCTCGACGTCGGGCTGGGCCTGATGCACACCCCGGCAGTGCTCTTCCTCGACGAACCCACCACGGGGCTCGATCCCCAGAGCCGGGCGCGGATGTGGGATGAGGTGCGCCGCCTGCGCGACGGGGGCACCACGATCTTCCTGACCACCCACTACCTGGAGGAGGCGGACGCCCTCTGCGACCGACTGGCCATCATCGACCACGGCCGGATCGTAGCCGAGGGGACGCCCCTCGAACTGAAGCGGCAAGTCGCCGGCGACGTCGTCACCATCGGCATCGCGGGAGACCCGGGACCGGCGCTGGAGCTGCTTCGTGGCCAGGGTTTCGTCCGCGAGGCGACCGTGGAGGAGGGTCACCTCCGGCTCTACGTGGATCGCGGTGAGACGGCGATGCCGGCGATCCTCCGGTTGCTCGACGGCACCGGGCTGGCCCTGGAGACGCTGGAGCTGCACCGGCCGAGCCTGGACGACGTGTTCCTGCGCCAGACCGGCCGCTCCCTCCGGGAGGAGGCGGCATGAACCACGTCCTGCGCGATACCGGCCTCGTGTACCGCCGCTACGTCGGCATGCTGCTGCGCAACCCCGTGTGGATCGCCATCGGCGTGATCCAGCCGGTCGTCTACCTCCTCCTCTTCGCGCCCCTGCTCAAGTCGATCGCCAAGATGCCGGGATTCCCCCCTGGCGGCGCCTACAACGTCTTCGTCCCCGGCCTGCTCATGCAGCTGGGCATGTTCGGGGCGGCCGGGGTCGGCTTCAGCCTCATCTCCGAGCTGCGCGAGGGCGTCATCGAGCGCTTGCGGGTGACCCCCATCAGCCGGGCGGCCCTGCTGCTGGGCCGGGCGCTGCGCGACATGATGACGCTGCTGATCCAGTCGGTCATCCTCATCGCCCTGGCGCTGCCCTTCGGCCTCAGCGTCCAGTGGGGCGGGCTCCTCATCGTCCTGGCCTTGGTGGCCCTCGTGGGCGTCACCACCGCCTGCATCTCGTACGCCCTGGCCCTGGCGCTGAGGGACGAGGACTCCTTCGCCCCCCTCGTCTTCACCGCCGCGCTGCCCATCCTGCTGCTCTCCGAAGTCCTCCTCCCCCTCAGCCTGGCGCCTGGCTGGCTGCGCAGCATCGCCCATTTCAACCCCCTCTACTACGCGGTGAACGCAGCGCGGGACGTCTTCCTCCAGCACCTCGGCACCGCCAACGTCTTCGAGGGCGTGGCCGTCATGGCCGCGCTGGCTCTGGTGATGATCCTGGTGGCCGCCCGCTCGTTCGGTCGCGCCGTCTCC
>CAWEEP010000022.1:0-16210 GCA_963808125.1 Candidatus Dormiibacterota bacterium | reverse complement strand
AAGGGGGCGCGGTACGCCTCCAGCGTCGGGTAGACGTCGGGGTGGTCGAGCTCAAGCCGCGTCACGCACGCCGCCATGGGCCGCGTGTGGAGGAACTTGGGGCGGGCGTCCCAGGGGGAGGTCGTGTACTCGTCGCCCTCGAAGATGAAAGGTCCCGAGCCGAGACGGGCGCTCACGCCGAAGTCGAGGGAGGTCGATCCGAGACGGAATCCCGGGTCGAGCCCCGCCTGGTCGAGCATGCGGGTCAGCAGCGCCGAGGTCGTCGTCTTCCCGTGGGTGCCGCAGACGCTGATGCGGAGCCGGTCCTCGGTGAGGGAGACGAAGAAGGCGATCTCGCTGAGCAGCGGAAGGCCCCGGCGCTGCGACTCCAGCCATTCCGGGTTGTGCGGCCGCACCTGATTGCCGACGACGACGAGGTCGGGCTGCCCCCAGCGATCGAGGTTGGCGGGATCGTGGAAGTTCACCCACTGAATGCCCGCCTCGGTGACGATGTCCGAGACGGGGGGATAGGCCTCCTCGTCGCTGCCGGTGACGAGGTCACCCATCTTCTGGGCGAGGATGGCCGCGCCGCTGACGGCGTAGCCGCAGATGCCAAGGAAGTGGACGTGGCGACGGGCCGGCGCCGCCCGGGGGCTCACCGGCGCCCCCGGCGCAAGCGACGCGACGGCGGGTTCGCGGCCAGCGAGGCCACCAGCGCCGCCACCTGCTCGGTCGCCTCCGGCCGGCCCATGGCGCGGCTGTGCCCGGCCATCGCCAGCCACCGCTCAGGATCGCTGAGCAGGGCCTCGATCTCGGCCTGAAGCCGCGGACCGTCGCACTCCGCGTCGGGGACGACCACCGCCGCCCCGGCGTCGGCGTAGGGCGCCGCATTGTGCCTCTGGTGGTCGCGGGCGTGGGGGTAGGGCACGACGATCATGGGCCGGCCCAGGGCGCTGACCTCGGCGAGTGAGGAGCCACCCGCCCGCATCACCACCACGTCGGCCCAGGCGATGCGATCGGCGGGGTCCGTGTAGAAGGGCTGGAGCTGCCATCGGCGGCGCAGGTCGGCATCCAGAGCCTCGCGGGCGGTGCGCATCTCCGCCTCGTCCAGCTGGCCGCATTGGTGCGTCAGCTCCAGCTCCGGATGGGCGTGCAGCAGCGGGCCGGCGCAGGCGGCAAGTGCCCGGTTGATGCGGCGGGCGCCCTGGGAACCACCCCAGACGAGGATCCGCCGGCACGCTCCCTCGAGCGGCGTGGGGCTGCCACGGAACTCGCGGCGCACCGGGTTTCCGGTGACGGTCACCGGCCGCCCCGGCAGGCGTCGCGCCGTCCCCTCGAAGGAGACGGCGACCCCCGCCGCCCGGCGGGCCAGGAGGCGGGTGGCCCTTCCGGGGAGGGCGTTCTGCTCCAGGAGGAGCACGGGGATCCTCTCGCGGTCGGCGGCGATGACCACGGGCAGGGAGACGTAGCCGGCGGCGCCGACGACGACGTCGGGGGCGAAGCGCTGGATCAGCCGGCGGGCCTCGCGGACGGCCCGCGGGAGGCGCAGCCCGAAACCGGCGACGCTGAGCGGCCGGGTGAGGTCCACACCCCGGATGTCCAGGGTCTCCAGGGGGATGCCCGCCCGCTCCACCAGGGCCTCGGCGATGCCGCCGCGACGCCCGACGAGGAGCACCGCCCCGGCCGGGTCAAAGGCGCGCAACTCTTCGGCGACCGCCAGAGCCGGCGTCAGGTGTCCCCCGGTCCCCCCCCCTGCGATCAACGTTCGCACGGCGCATCGTCCCCTGTCGTCGGCCCTGCGCCGACACGTTGCAGAGTATCCCCACCGCGATGAGGTTCACGACCAGGGACGATCCCCCGTAGCTGATGAAGGGAAGCGGGATGCCCGTGGTGGGGATGAGCACCGTGACGGCGGCGATGTTGATGAATGCCTGGATGCAGATCCATGCGGTGATGCCTCCGGCGAGCAGGAAACCGAAGCTGTCAGGAGCGCGCAGCGCCGCACGGATGCCGCGCCAGGCCAGGAAGGTGAACGCGAGGAGCACGGCCACGGTTCCGATCAGTCCCAGCTCCTCGCCGATGATGGCGAAGATGAAGTCCGTGTGCGCCTCGGGAAGCCACGAGTACTTCTGGATGGAGTTGCCCAGGCCGACGCCGGTGATGCCGCCGCTGCCCAGCCCGTAGAGGGCTTGCACCCCTTGCCAGCACGCGTTCAGCGGGTCGTTCGTGAGCGGCTGGCCGATGCAGGTGAGCCGGGAGAGGCGATACGGCTCCATGAGGATGGCCACCCAGCAGACGGCGCTGCCCAGGCCGACGATGGCAAGGAGATGGAGCTTGCGCGCCCCGCCCAGGAAGAGCAGCAGCAGTCCCACCGCGGCGATGATGATGGCGCTGCCCAGGTCTTTCTCCAGCAGGATGAGGCCGATGGGGATGGCCAGGACGATGGAGTAGTCGCGTACGCCGCGCCAGCTCCGCACCAGGGCGTTCCGCTCGCTCAGCCAGCGGGCGAGGACGATGATCGCCACCACCATGGCAATGGCGGACGGCTGCAACGAGAAGGGTCCCGCGGCGAACCAGCGGCGAGAGCCGTTGGCCGCCACGCCGATGTGGGGGACGAGGACGAGGACGAGGAGCAGGACGGAGATCAGCGCCAGCGGCCGGGCCCAGCGCAGCAGGCGGTGGTAGTCGAGACGGGCGAGGAGCAGCATCGCCGCGGCGCCGATGCCGAGGAAGGCGAGCTGACGCTCGAAGTAGTAGCTGGGATTGCCCGTCGTCTGGTAGGCGAGCACGTCGGAGGCGCTGTAGACCATGACCAGGCCGAAGGCACAGATGGTGGCGATGGCGACCAGCAACCAGCCGTCCACGGATCGGAACCCGCGTGTCTCGGGCACCAGCTCGACCCGTGCCCGGCGGATGGGCAGGTCGAGGGTGCGCGGGGTGAGTGAAGACGAGGCCATGGAGCTCCTGCGTTGCGGCGACGTGGGGTGAACGGCTGCGGGGATCAGGCCTGGCGGGTATTTTCGCCCAAATCACGGAGATAAGGGGCTTCCGGCGACTCCGTGCATGAAGAGGACGCTGACCACCATGGCCACCAGGGCGGTGCCGGAGAAGAGCAGGACCAGTCTCTCCTCGCGGATTCCCAGCTCCTCGAAGTGGTGGTGGATGGGGCTGGAGCGGAAGATTCGGTGGTTGAAACGGGTGATGGCGGTGACGTTGACCGCAACGCTCGCCGTCTCGACGGCGAAGACGATGCCCAGCAGGGGCAGCAGCCAGAGCATGCGGACCTCGACGCAGATGGCGGTGAGCGCCCCGCCGAGGGCGAGCGCCCCGGTGTCGCCCATGAAGACCCGCGCCGGGTGCCAGTTGTAGACGAGGAAGGCGGCAACCCCGCCGAGCAGCGCCGCCGCCAGCAGGGTCGGCGCCGGCGCGTGGACCTGCAGGCCGACGGCGATGGTGCCGACGAGGGCGATGGCGACGCAGCTCGCCGCCAGCCCGTCGACGCCGTCGGTCAGGTTGACCGCGTTGGTGGTCGCCACCACGGCGATGGCGCAGATGGGGACGATGGTCCATCCCAGGTTGACCAGGCCGAATCCGGGGAGGTTCTGGGCGGTCGCCCCGGCGGTGTGGACGGCGAAGCCCACGAGGACGCCGACGACCCCCTGGAGGGCCAGCTTCTGGCGGACGCCGAGACCCAGAGGCCCGAGCCCCCTGATGTTGGCGAGGTCGTCGAGGAGGCCGACCCCGGCACCCGCGACCAGGGCGAAGACGACGGCGAAGCCGGCCCGGCCGCGGTCAATGACCAGCCAGGCGGCGACGGCGATGAGGCAGAAGAGGATGCCGCCCATGGTCGGCGTGCCCGCCTTCACCCGGTGGCTGCTGGGGTTGTACGCCCCCACCTTCTGGCCGGCTCCCACCCGGACCAGAGCGGACACCAAGAGTGGGTAGAGGGCGATGCCGGCCGCGAAGCTGAGGGCGGCGACGACGATGACGTGGATCACGCGGCGAGCCCCCGGCACCCGCGACGACCGGCGCTCATCGCCGAAGGCGCTCCACCACCCGGTCCAGGCCCAACCCGCGGCTGGCCTTGACCAGCACCACAGTGCCCGGTTCGAGGCGCGAGCCGGCGAGGTCGGCGGCGCCGTCCGCATCCCGGGCGTAGGCGACGGCGGACGCGGGCAGCCCGGCGGCGACCGCGGCGGCGCCGACTGTGCCCCCCTGGTCACCCACGGCGATCAGCAGTGTTGCGGCCCCGGCTGCGAGGCGGCCGGCCGCTCGGTGTGCTGCCTGGGTCCGCTCCCCCAGTTCGAGCATGTCGCCAATGATGGCGAGGCGGCGCGGCGCCCCGCTACCTGCCAGGACCTCCAGGGCCGCCGCCAGAGACTTGGGGCTGCTGTTGTACGCGTCGTCGATGATGGTCGAGCCGGAGCGACCGGGGATGACACGCCCGCGATGGTCCGCAGCGGTGAACTCGCCCAGGCGCTCGGCGGCCTCGGCGATGCCGACCCCGCAGGCGGCGGCGACGGCGGCGGCGGCGGCGGCGTCCACCATGAGGTGGCGGCCCGGCACGCGCAGGCGAAGCTCGGCCCGGCCGTCTGGCCCCACCAGCCAGGCCCGGCCGCCGAGGAGGCCGCCCGGCTCGATGTCCTCGAGGCGCCACGCCGCTGTGGGGCTGACGATGCCGAACCAGGCGACCGGGGCCCGGCTGCGGGAGGCGACGTCGACCACCCGCTCGTCGTCGGCGTTGAGAACGGCGGTGCCCTCCGGTGGCAGGGCGTCGAGCAACTCGGCCTTGGCCAGGGCGATGGCCTCCTCCGAGCCGAGGCGGCCGATGTGGGCCAGCCCGATGTTGAGAAGGAGGCCGACCCTGGGGGCGGTGAAGGATGCGAGGTCGGCGATCTCGCCGGGCGCGGTCATGGCCATCTCCACCACGAGGCGCTCGACGGGCGGCTCCAGGCCCAGCACGAAGAGGGGGATCTGGGTCCAGGTGTTGAGGTTGCCCGGCGTCCTGGCGGTCGGCCGCCCGGCGAGGGCGAGGGCGCACATCTCCTTGGCCGTCGTCTTGCCCACCGAGCCGGTCACGCCGACGACGGCACAGCCCAGCTCTTCGATGCGGCGCCGGCAGGCGGCGCGCAGCGCCCGGGCCGTGTCGGGCACGCGGATGAGGAGCGGGGGCGCCTCCGGGCCGGCGGCGAAGCCCTCGCCGACGACGGCCAGCACGGCGCCGCGATGGGCGGCCTCAGCGACGAAGGCGTGGCCGTCCATCCGCTCCCCGGGCAGGGCAACGAACCCCGAACCGTGCGTGACCGCCCGGGAGTTGCTGAGGAGCCCGGTGACATCGAGGCCGGCGCCCTCCGCGGCCTCGAGGCGGCCGCCGAGAAGACGGGCGAGGTGGTCGGCGCGGAGCACCGGCGGATGGTGACACACCGGCACCGGGGCGCCACCAGGGTTCCGTGGCTCGGAGCGGAGTGGCGGAGCCGGCGCGCCCGGCCCTGCCGGCTCACCGCGACGCGCAGGGGGCGGTCGAACTCAGGGGTTGATCCGCCAGAGGTCGATCATCTCCTCGGCCATCTGCTTGAAGACCGGCGCCGCGAGGATGGAACCGTAGTTGGCATTGGCCGGAACGTGCGGGTCGTTGATGTCCACCAGCATGGTGAACTGCGGGTTGCTGGCGGGCAGGTAGCCGACGACGGAGTTGGACAGGTCACCCTGGTAGGTGCCATTCGTCGGCTCCGGGCCGTTCCCGTCTTCAGGGCGACCTCGCCCTGGAAGCCGGGGATGCGGGCCATGAAGCCCTCCCCGCCCGAGTTGTCGACGACGCCCGTCAGCATCGTGGTCAGGGTCTGCGCCGTCGGCTGCGGGATGACGCGGCGGGTCACCGGTGCGACCGGCGTGGAGACACCGGTGGTGGGGCTGACGATGGCGGTGACCGCGTGGGGCTGCACCCACACACCACCGTTGGCGATGGCGTTGACGGCGGCCAGCATTTCGATGGGGGTCACCACCACGCTCTGGCCGAAGGACATCTCAGCGTAGTCGAGGGCGGACAGCTGGCTCTGCGAAGCCATCGGCGAGTTCGTCTCACCAGCGAGGTCGACGCCGGTGGGGGCGCCGATGCCGAAGGCGAGCATGTTGGCGTAGAAGGGGTTCTCCCCCTCCAGGTCGAGCGCCTTGATGGCCCCGTTGTTCAGCGAGTTGTCGAGCACCTTCTGCATGGTGATCTCACCGTGCGCCTCGCCGTCCCAGTCCTGGATGGTCACGCCGCCGACCGTCGTCGGCCCCTCGTCGAAGGTGTACCCGGGGGTGATGGCGCCATTCTCCAGGGCACCGGCGAAGGTGACCGTTTTCATCAGCGAGCCGGGCTGGAAGAGGCCGTCGATGGACTGATCGGCGAAGTCGGCGAGCGGGGTGCTCGTGTAGTCGGTGGCGTCGTAGCTCGGGTAATCGGCCCACGCCTCGATGGCCCCTGTCTTGGTGTTCATGATGAGGATCTCGCCGTTGGTGGCACTGTCGGCGGTCACCGCCTGGGCGATGGCCTGCTCCGCCCAGTACTGCACCTGGGTGTTCAGCCCCAGCTCGAGGTTGTCGCCGTTGCTCGGCGCCACCTTCTGGGCCTCGCTCAGGTAGATGGCATTGCCCTGGCTGTCCCGGATCTCGGAGGCCGTCCCCGGCGTGCCGCTGAGCAGGCTGTTGTAGTACCCCTCGACGCCGTACTGCCCCTGACCGCCGGCGTTGACGAAGCCGAGCAGGTTGGCGGCGAACGACTCCCCGGGGACCGGCGACGCCTCGTAGACGGGCTGGTCCTGCTCTTGGATGATGATGCCCGGCACCGGCAGCTTGGCGAGTTGATCCTTGACGGTCGTGGAGATGTCGCTGGCCAGGTAGTCGTACTGGTTGGGTTCGGCAAGGATCGCGGCGACCTGGAACTCGGGCACGGTCAGCACCTGGGCGATCTGCGCGGCGTCACCGGCGCGGTCGGCGGCCTGGATCAGGGCGGGGTCGATGTAGACCGAGTAGGTTGCCTCGGTGCTGACGATCACCCCGCCGGTGCTGTCGAGGATCTCGCCACGATGCGCGGGCAGGACAAAGCTCATCTCGTGGTCGCGAGCGGCCGCCGCGGAGAGGCTGGCGTGCTCGACGACCTGGACGTCGACGAGGTGGACCACCAGGGTGGCGCCCATCGCGGCGAAGGCGAGCATGAGCCAGATGGCGCGCCCGCGGACGCGCGGTCCCTCGCCGACGAACCAGCCGCGGGCGGGCGGTGCCGGCGGAGCCCCTCGCCCCTCAGCCTCCGGCGCGTGGACGGCGTGGCGGCGTCCGATCTCCGCGTGGCGTGGGCGGGCCCCGCGGTCGGCGAACCCGGAGGGGGACCGGCGGCTCATCGCCCGGAGGTGCCCACGAAGTCGCCGCTGAGGGCACCGATGAGCTGGGACACCGCCGAGTCCGCGGTCGGCTTCGAGGCGTCCACGATCTCATCGGATGGCGAGGGCACCACCTGCTCGGGTGTCGCCGTGGCGTACAGCCAGGGGCCGCCCTCGACCATGCCGAGGCTCCGGGCCTGCGTGATGATGCGTTCGGTGGCGAGCAGCTGCCCGAGCTTGTCGCCGAGTTGCTGGTCCTGCACCGTGAGCTGCTGCTGGGTCGCGATCAGTGAGGTTGCGCTGTAGGTGGTCTGCGTGGCTGTGGCCGTCTGCGACACGTAGGCGATGCCCACCCCGGTGGCGGCCGCGATCAGCGCCAGCAGCGGCAGCGGCGTGCGCGGGCCGCCATGCGGCCGCGGTCGCGCCGTTGGCGCGTCTCGCGAGGAGGCAGGGCGGCGAGGCGTTCGCCGTTGCGGGAGCGGAGACGGAAATGGGAGGAGTGCATCGTTTCTTGCTGGGACGTTGAGAGGGACGGATGCGACGACGGAGGTGGAGACAGAGGGAGGAGGCCGAGACACTCGACCTCCTCCGCTGGGAAGGGGGGCTATGAAGGTGTGGGACCGGCGGCTGCTGGGCCGGACGGCGATGGGGCTCTCTGGGGGTGACCCGCACCGTCCGGGCGCGGGTCGAGGCGTTCCGCCACCCGCAGGCGGGCGGAGCGGGCTCTGGGGTTCACGGCCATCTCGGCGGCGTCCGGCCTGATGGCCTTCCGCGTGAGAAGAAAGAGTGAGGCCCGGTGAGCGCAGGTGCAGTAGGGCTGTTGGGGCGGACAGAGACAGTTCTGTGCTGCGACGTGGAGTGCGTTCTTGACAATGGTGTCCTCGAGGGAGTGGAAGGCGATGACCCCAATACGCCCACCGGGCCTGAGAAGCGAGATGGCTACCTGCAACCCGCGCTGGAGGCTTTCGAGCTCGTGGTTGACCTCGATGCGCAGAGCTTGGAAGGTTCGTGTGGCGGGATGGATCCGCCGCGGCCAGTAGCGGCGCGGGATCGTCTGCTCGACGACGCCGCGCAGCTGGGCGGTGGTGGTGAGGGGCTGGAGCCGCCTGGCACGGACCAGGGCGTTGGCGATGGGGGTGGCGAAACTCTCCTCGCCGTAGCTGCGGATCAAGGCCGCCAGGTCGGCGGCCTCCCAGGTGTTGACGATGTCCGCGGCGGTCAGTGTCCCCTCGGTCGGATCCATGCGCATGTCCAGGGGCCCGTCGAGCCGGAAGCTGAAACCGCGGGCGGGATCGCCGAGCTGATGGGAGGAGAGACCGAGGTCGAGGGAGATGGAGTGGGCGTCGGCGATCCCGTGTTCCGCGGCGATGGTGTCCAGATCGGCGAAGTTGCCGTGGGCGAGGATGAGGCGGTCGCCGCTGCCGGCGAAACGCCGGCGGGCCGCCGCGATCGCATCGGGATCGCGGTCGACGGCGAGCACCCGCCCGGTCGGGCCGACGCGTTCCAGGAGCGCGGCGGTGATACCGCCGCCGCCCAGGGTGCCGTCGACGGCGACCTGGCCTTCACGGGGTTGCAGGGTTTCTATGAGCGGATGTAGGAGGACCGGCCGGTGGACCGACTCAGGTGTCGGCTCCCCGGGCGTGGCGTCGTCGGCTGTGTCCATGCCTGCCACGATCAGCATGGGCAGCGGGTTCCGTCAAGCCGGCGCCGGTCACGACGGCGCCGAA
The DNA here is from genome assembly GCA_963808125.1 of Candidatus Dormiibacterota bacterium. Lineage (GTDB taxonomy): Bacteria > Chloroflexota > Dormibacteria > Aeolococcales > Aeolococcaceae > CAWEEP01. The sequence goes on along the minus strand of CAWEEP010000022.1, from coordinate 7,146 downwards.
GCGGGCGCGGCGGCGCCCAGCGGGTTGATGCGATCGGTCAGCTCGGTGAAGTAGTCCGCGGTCACGTGGGCCGAGTCGCTTTCCCAGCGCTCCGTGGAACACAACTCAACGTAGTCGCCCATGCCCACGAAGGTGGCTCGCTCGGCGATGCCGGCGAATTCGCGGTGCGGCTGGCTGAGCAGGAGACGTCCCTGGGCGTCCAGCTCCAGATTGCGGGTGCGGGCGTGGACCTGACGGAAGTAGGTGCGCTGCTCGCTGGGGCTCCCAGCGACGACCGGGAGGCTGCGCAGGTGATGGTCCCAGGCGGGCTTCGGCCAGATCACGAGGCGGCCCTCCGGTCCGATCGAGATGACCGCGAGGCCGGCGAGGTCACGCCGGAAGTCACTGGGCACGGCGACCCGGCCTTTCGGATCGACGGCGTGGTCATACTTGCCTTCGAACATGGTGGCTCAACCCCTTCCGTCGGCGGGCCGCCGGGACTGGGTTGGGTCATGGGACGCTGCACCACTTCTCACCACTCTTCACCACTAAGGGCGCCATTGTGCCGCGGCGCCCCGCACGCGTCAAGCGCACGGATGTTCGTTTTCGCACTTCGCGACCGATCTGTTGCAGATGTGGGCGTGTGCTCCGGTCGAAGGGTTCTGCGGCGCGTCCCGCGGGATCGCCAGACAGCCCCGGGCGCCCGTGCGCCGGGCGCGGCGGCGGTACACTCGCCGGGCAAGCCGGTCGGACGGCCGCGGGCGGTTCGCCGCCTGAGGAAAGTCCGGACTCCACAGAGCAGGGCGCTGGATAACGTCCAGTCGGGGTGACCCGAAGGAGAGTGCCACAGAAAGGACACAGCCGCGGTCGTCGTGGCCGCGGCAACGGTGAAATGGTGGGGTAAGAGCCCACCGGCGGCCGGGTGACCGGTCGGCCCGGTAAACCCCGCCCGGAGCAAGGTCGAACAGGGACGGACGCGCAGGCGTCCAGGGGTCGCTCGTCCCATGTCCCGGGTCAGACCGCACGAGGTGCCGGGCAACCGGCATCCCAGATGGATGGCCGTCCCCCACCTCGGGTGGGGACAGAATCCGGCTTACAGACCGGCTTGCATCGTTTTCCCTTCGCGGCAGGGTGCAACGTCGTCTTGCCCTGCCCCCCGGGAAGACCACCAGCGCAGACGTGACACCCGCCGCTCAACCCCCAGGAAGGCCGGATACGGCTGGACGGGCAGCGGCCCCGGCGGCGACCTCGCGGACCCGATGCGCCGGCTCAGCCTCAGGGGGCGACGGGCTGCCTTCGAGGTGACCGAGCGCTTCCACGAGCCCGGCTCCCCCCACCGGTCTGGCCGAGCCCGAGCCCCACGCTGCTCCCTGAACCCCGGACAGCCAGCGCGGGCCCCCCGCCTGCCGGGGGTGGGCCCAGCGCCGCTGGGCGCCAAACCCAACCCGCTGCCCCTCTTGGCAGGCCACGCCGTCGGGTGGGATGAGGATCAGTCTCCGAAGTGGGACACTCCTAAGAGGTTGCGCCAATAGGTCTTCATAGAGACGCGTTCACGGACAGCGCCTCGGACGGGTGTCCCAGCGGTAGCGTTTCCACGCCTCGCGGACCAGGCGGCGGACGATGATGATGGCGTTCGCCAGGGCGACGGAGAAGCGGACCACCACGCCGCGGCGTTCGGTGCACCAGGCAAGCTTCTTGAACGCGTTGTGCCAGGCGTTGGTCCGCTTCACGACCCAGCGCGAGGTGGCTCGCGGCGGCGCCGGCTTGCCCACCTTGGCTCGGCTCCGCGCTACACTCGTCCAATGCTCACGCCGGTGGTTACACGTCGTTTGCTGCGCGCGAAAGACCTGATGGACACTGACTATGGGCGAGCCCTCCATGTTGAGCAGATCGCGCAAGCAGCGCACTTGACCACGGCACACTTCTCCCGACAGTTCCGCCGTGCGTTTGGAGAAACACCTCATCAGTACTTGCTCTCTCGCCGCTTGGAACGCGCCGCCGCGCTGCTGGCCAACACCGACTACAGCGTGACACGAGTTTGTGAGCTGGTTGGCTTGTCGAGCGTCGGTTCATTCAGCACCGCATTCCGACGCGTCCACGGCGCATCGCCCACGGCATATCGAGCGCGACATCTCCCAGCCTTGGCCCGCCGCGTCATTCCGCCCTGCGCCCTGCTGGCGGTGGCACGCCCGCAACTGAGCAGGATTCGAGAAGACGCCGACTATGCAGCCCCGGTATGCTGAGGACCAGCCACGGCAGGACTGTTTCGGAGAGGGACGTCCGCTCCTAAACGCAACCCTGCGGCGGCGCCGGGGTAGTCATCGATTCGATGAGGACACTCAGGGAGGAGCGCAATGAGCCTTAAGGTGGGATACACGACCCTCTGGGTCCGCGATCAAAACGAAGCGTTGTCGTTCTTCGAGAAACTCGGGTTCCAGGTTCGAGAGGACCTGAAGCACGGGGACTACCGCTGGCTCTCAGTCGCCTCGACCGAGCAACCCGATCTCGCGATCACGCTCGCGAAGCCCGGGTATCCCATGGATGAGGCAACATCGCAGGCCGTCGCAGCGACAGTGGCGAAGGGCATGTTGAGCACGCTCGTGTTCACCACGGACGATTGCTTTGCGACGGCCGCCGCCCTCAAGGCGAAGGGGATCGAATTCATCCGCGATGCCGGTGAGCGCGAGTACGGAAGTTGACGCGGCCTTTCGGGATCCGTCGGGGAACGAATTCCGGCTGCTTGCCAAAGGGAGCTGATGAGCATGAAGACGATGACATGCAAGCAAATGGGTGGACCGTGTGATGCCCCATTCCGCGGCGACAAGGCTGACGAGGTCATCAAGGCGCAAGACAAGCATCTGAGAGAGATGGTCGCGGGCGGTGATGAGACGCACGGAGCTGCCCTGAAGAGCATGAAGGATAGGTGGAAGCATCCCCTGGCCGGAATGGGGTGGTATACGAAGACCAAGAAGGACTTTGCCGCTCTTCCCGAAGACTGATGGAACCTTCAGCGTGGTTTCTCGAACGGTCTTCGGCGCCTCTCCCGCCGCCTCGCACTCCCCGCTCCTCACCGGTCGGAGCCGAGCCCGGCGCCCGGATCCAGATCGGGTGCGTGCCGGACGCGACGTCACCGCAGGTCGTGGCCGAGCACTCGCGTACCGATCCTGAGGGTGGGCAGCCGGCGTGAGTCCGCATCTCCACGACGGTGCCCCTCCCCCACCCGGTGGAACCCTCAGCGCGAGCGTCTGCTGTAGAGATGCACGCAGATCGGGGCCACGACGAAGATGATGATCAGCCCCAGGCCGACGGTGGTGATGACCGGATGCTCCAGCGACCAGACCCCTGACGGCGGCGGCCCGAAGTTGTTGCCGAAGAGCTGACGGCCCGCCCCCACCAGGGCCGACATGGGATTCCAGTAGGCGACCACGCGCAGCCAGACGGGCATCTTCGCCGGATCGACGAAGACACTCGAGATGAAGCCCATGAGGAAGATGGGGATGTTGATGATGACGTCGGCGGCCTGCGCGGATCCCGCCAGGAGCCCGACGAGGACGCCCAGCCAGCCGATGGCGAAGCCGAACAGCTCGAAGAGGAGGAAGGCGAGCACGGCGTTGCCCAGTCCGTTGTCGGCGCGCCAGCCGACTGCCAGGCCGCACGCGATCATCACCACCAAGACGGGGATCCCCAGGATGAGGGTGGAGAGCGAGCGGCCAATGACGATGGCCGAGCGAGCGATCGGCAATGTCTTGAAACGGTCGACGACGCCCTCGCTCATGTCCGTGGCCACGGCGACGGCGACGTTGGCCGCGCTGAACAGCACCGACATGGCGAAGAGTCCGGGCATGAGGAAGGCTCGGTAGTTGCCTCCCGGCACGCTGATGGAGCTGCCGAAGACGTAGCCGAACAGGACGACGAAGATGACCGGGGTCAGCAGGCTGCCGAAGATGACGTCGGGCTGGCGCTTGCCCCGGATAAGGAACCGCCGCGTGGCGGTGTAGGCGTCGAGCAGCCCCTGCTGGAACCTGCGCTCGACCACGACGGCTGTCTGGCTCATGCCTCACCCCCGCATCCGCCGCCGGGCGTCTCGTGACGCCCGAGTGGTCGGTGACGGTGCTGAAGACCTCGTCGAGGCTCGGATACTCCAGGCCGACCTCGTGGACGGGAACGTCCATCCGGCGGAGCTGCGCCACGACGTCGCCGAGGCTCGTCAGACCGTCGGGAGCTGGGGCGCTCACCGACCGTCCACTGACCTCCGCCTCCTCGCCGAGGAGATCGCTGACCTGCTTCAAGGTGGCCGCATCCGCAGTGGCGAGCGTGACTCTTCACGAAGGGCCGTCCGATGGACGCCTTCAGCTGTTCCGGGGTCCCCCGAGCCACGACCAGGCCGCGGTCCATGACGACGATGGAGTCGGCGAGCCGGTCGGCCTCGTCCAGGTACTGCGTCGTCAGGAGCACGGTCGTGCCCCCGGTGACCAGGGTGCGGATCGAGGTCCACATCTCGCCGCGGCCGACCGGGTCGAGTCCCGTCGTCGGCTCGTCGAGGAAGAGCACCTCCGGCTCGTGGATCAGGCTGGCGGCAAGGTCGAGGCGCCGCCGCATGCCGCCCGAGTAGCGCTTCACCAGCTGCCTGCGAGCGTCGACGAGGTCGAACTGCTCCAGCAGCGTCTCCGCCCGGCGTCGCGAGGCGGCCGCCCCGAGGTGGCAGAAGCGCCCGATCGTCTCCAGGTTCTCCGCCCCCGTCAGCAACTCGTCCATCGTCGCCGTCTGCCCGGTGACCCCGATCTTGCCCCTGACTTCGTTCGCCTGCGTGGCCACGTCGAACCCCGCGACCTCGGCCTGGCCGCTGTCGGCGTCGAGGAGGGTCGTCAGGATGCGCACCGTCGTCGTCTTGCCGGCGCCGTTTCGACCCAGCAGGGCACAGACGCTCCCCGCCGGCACGGCGAGGCTGACGTCCACCAGGGCGTGGGTGGAGCCGAAGGAGCGGGCCAGATGGTCAGCCGAGATGGCGGGAGCGGTCATGGCAGCGAAGGTACGCCGTCGGCCAAGTCGCGCGCGGCGGAGGCCGGTGGGCGGCGGGAGGGGTGGGCTGCCGGCGTCACAATCATCTCTGGTTCTCCTCTCCCTGTCGCCCGGTTGGTAAACTGTCGCTGCAAGCTTCAGCGATCGACAACCTGCCGTCAAGTAGGTTACCCGGACCATAACGCGGTAGGATGGGCCCGCGATGAGCCCCCGCCGCACCGACACCCGGCAGCGCGCCATCGAGGTCGCCCTGGAGCTCTTCACCGAGCACGGCTACGACAACACATCGCTGCGAGAGATCGCCGAGCGTCTCGGCATCAAGAAGGCCTCCCTGTACTACCACTTCGCCTCCAAGGAGGCTCTCCTGGCCGGGATCATGGAGAGCCTGCTCGCGCCGGTCGACGAGCTCGTCGCCTGGGGTCAGTCGCAGCCCCGGAGCGCCGAGACCCGCCAGGAGATCCTCCGGCGGATCGCCGCCCTCCTCCAGGGTCCGTGGAGCCGGTGGATCCGATTCATGCAGGAGAACCAGCCCGCCATGCGCCATCACCGCGCGGAGGGCGACCGGACCCAACCGCGGATGCTCGCCCTCTTCACCGCGGTGGTCGATCCGCATGCCGACGCGCGCCAGCAGGTGCGCTCGCTGCTGGCCCTGGTTGCCGTCTACCTCGGCAACGTCGCGCCGATGGCGGGTGCCCTCCCCGGTCTCGGCATCGAGATGACCGCCGAGCAGATGCGAGCGGCGGCGATGGACATCGCCATGGGCCTCGTGGAAGAGGCGTAGCGGACAGCCGCCGGACCGGCCTCCCCGAGAACGCCATGCGTGGGCGGGCGAGCCCAGGGCAGCTCACGCCCGGCGACTGTCGTCGCGGAGCACCGGCCCGGGTGAAAGAAGCCGGACCAACGTCGGCGGCACGGTGTCGTGGCGAGCTGTGGAGGCGCCTCGACCGCACGTGATATAAGCCCGGATCCACAGATGAGGTGAGTGTCCGGACGCAAAGACAGGCGACCAATCCAACTGGGACAATGGAATTGATCAAAGCCAACGTCTCAGCAGGGGGTCACCTGTCAGGTGCAAGTCTCTCACACGCCGCGCCACCTCGACATCACCTTCGATGACCGCAACCTGGTGGCCCACGCCGGCTGGTCCTGAGCTCGCAGCTGGCGGCTCGGCTCGAGGTGAGGAAGCTCATTCGGGATCGGCTCCACCTCGGCCACGGCGCCCCCGGCGCCGCCCATGCCGACCTCAAGGCGATGACGCCGATCTCGGCTCTTCTGGCCGGGGCGGAGTGCATCGATGATGTCGACCTCCTGCGCTCCGGCGCCACCGAGTCGGTGATCGGCCAGTGGGTCGCGGCACCGTCCACCATCGGCACCTTCCTGCGTGCCTTCACCTGGGGGCACGCTCGTCAACTGGACGCCGTCAGCGGTGAGCTGCTGGCCCGCGCCTGGAAGGCCGGTGCAGGGCCGGGCGATACGCCCTTCACCTTCGATATCGACTCCACCATCTGCGAGACGTACGGGATCCAGAAGCAGGGCGGCTCGAAGTTCACGTACACCAAGACCCGGGGGTATCACCCCCTGCTCGCGGTCGGTGCCGCCAACCCCACCGGAGCCGGCACCGGCGACATCCTGCACGACCGGCAACAGCCAAGGCAGATTGTGAATCCGCAACTGGATCATATTTCCCGCCAGGTCGGCACCCGAGGGCCGCGGCGCACTCCTCGAGGGTGAAACCATCGCAGTGGTGGAGGACGAAGAGGGCTCGCTGTGAGGGCGATAAGGTTTGAAATGCCCGGTGCACATCGATGAGCCGTCCCTCTACGAAGGCGGGTAGCCGCTCTTCCGCCTCCCAGCGCTGATGGGGCCAGAAAACCCTTCGGCGAAGGAGCCGGCGCCGGTGGATCGAATGGTTGATACAGATGCGCGTCAGCCACGCCGACCGCTTCTGGGGCTCGCGGAGCGACGCCCAGGACCGCCAGGCCGAGATCATCGTCTCCTGAACCGCGTCCTCGGCCTCCCCTCTGTCGCCGACGATGGCGAGCGCCAGCGAGTAGAGGTCGTCAGCCTTTGGGAGCACCTCGCGTTCGAAGACGACACGTCGCTCCTCCTCCCCGGCGCCAAGGGCAGTCACCGTGCGCACATCTAGTG
>CAWEEP010000021.1:0-36846 GCA_963808125.1 Candidatus Dormiibacterota bacterium | reverse complement strand
GACATGGCGATGGGAACACGGAAGGATCAAGAACAACAGGAAGAGATCTGGATTCCGCAGGCGGCGCTGGCGAAGGGTGCAAGCCATCCTTTCTACCAGCGTTTGAACCAACTGCTGGAGGAGAGCCGCTTCGACGAGTTCGTGGAGGGGCGGTGCCGGCGGTTCTATGCGGCTAAACGGGGACGGCCGAGTCTGGCGCCGGGAGTGTACTTCCGGCTGCTGTTGATCGGCTATTTCGAAGGGATCGATTCCGAGCGCGGGATCGCCTGGCGGGCGAATGACTCGCTGGCGCTACGGCGCTTTCTGCGGGTGGGACTGGACGAGACGCCGCCGGATCATTCCACGATCTCGCGCACGCGGCGGCTGATCGACGTGGAGACGCACCGGGAAGTGTTCACGTGGGTGCTGGAAGTGCTGGCGGAGAAGGGGCTGCTGAAGGGGCAGACGCTGGGGGTGGATGCGACCACGCTGGAAGCGAACGCGGCGCTGCGCACGATCGTGCGGCGGGACAGGGGAGAAGGCTACCAGGATTTCCTCAAACGGCTGGCGCAGGAGTCGGGGATCAAGACTCCCACGCGCGAGCAGTTGGCGCGGCTGGATCGGAAGCGCGCGCACAAGGGATCGAATAAGGAGTGGGAGCACCCGCACGACCCGGATGCCCGCATCGCCAAGATGAAGGATGGGCGGACGCACCTGGCGCACAAGGTCGAGCACGCGGTAGATTTTAGCAGCGGCGCGGTGGTGGCGGTCACGGTGCAGCCGGCGGACGCGGGTGACACGGCGACGGGGCGCGAGACGGTGTGTGCAGCGGGCGAACAGATCGCGACGGTAGCAGGCGGGGAAAAGGGCGAAGCGGTGAACCCGCGAAGGGCCGAAAGAAGTGGTGCTGGACAAGGGTTATCACAGCAACGAAATGCTGGTGGAATTGGCCGACTGGCAGGTGCGCAGCTATTGTTCGGAGCCCGACCGAGGGCGTCGGGACTGGGAAGGAAAGCAGGAAGAACAGGCCGCGGTGTACGCCAACCGGCGGCGGATCCGGGGCGAACGCGGAAAGCGGTTGTTGCGGCAGCGGGGCGAGAAGGTGGAACGGAGCTTTGCCCACTGCTATGAAACGGGCGGGATGCGACGCGTCCATCTGCGGCATCACCCGAATATTCTCAAACGTCTGCTGGTGCATGTGGCGGCGTTCAACTTGGGGCTGGTCATGCGCAAGATGTTGGGTCGAGGGACACCCCGGGGCCTGCAGGGCTACGATAGCGCCCTCTTTTTGACCCTTTTGCGCCTGCTCTGCGCGGCTTGGGCTTCAGCAAGGGCTCGGAAACACCATGCTTATCCTTTTGAAGCCCTCGCCCCGCTCCCGCAGCTTCCCGAAAATGGTTTGCTCACCGGCCAGAAAACATCGCTTTCTGCCACGGGCTGCTAGGCGATTACGAGAAAGTTGCGGTGATCGGCGCCGGCGTTTCCGGCCTCACGGTGGCTCACGATCTCGTCCAGGTCGGGTACAAAGTGACGGTCTTAGAAACGGACGCCGAACCCGGCGGAATGCTCACCGTGGGCGTGCCCATTTTTCGTCTTCCTCGCGAAATGGTGAAGAAAGAAATCAACGCCATCCTGGCCCTGGGCGGGGATTTGAAGTGCAACCTGCGCTTGGGCCGGGATTTCACCCTGGGAGACCTGCGCCGCGACGGTTACAAGGCGATCTTCATGGGAATCGGCCTGCCCAAAGGGCCACGCTCGGGGCGGCCCCGGCATCTGAGCGAGGCACAATTGCGGGAGGTGGACGGAGTCCTGTGCCAGACTCCTCGCGACCTGGGCTTGACCGGCACGCTGTGGGATCGGAAGACGTTGAGCGCCTGGATCGAGCAACGCTTCCAAGTCCAGTTGCGGGTGCGTCAATGCCAGCGTTTGTTCCGGCAGCGGGGTTTTCGGCTGTGTAAGCCCCGCCCGCTGATTGCCCATGCGGATTTGGAACGGCAGAAGACGCATAAAAAAACTTCAGGGGTTAAGCCTCGATCCCACGATTGATCTCTGGGCCATGGACGAAGTGCATTTTCAACAACACGGTTCGCGCTGTCGGATGTGGGTCCCGCCCGAAACCAAGGATCCCGTGCTGCTTCACCAGCCTACCCGCAAGAGCGTGGGCTACTATGGAGCGGTCCGTCTGCGCGACGGCCGCTTCTTCTTCCGGCGGGAGACGGGTAAGTTCAACGCCCTGACCTGCTGGGAGTTCTTGCGAGAGCTTTGTGCCACCAGCACTCGCACGGCTCGACAGGTGGTGGTGATTGCCGACAACGCCCGATATCACCACGCCCGACTGCACCGCGACTGGAGACAGCAAGAGGCGGAACGTTTCCGCTTGGACTTCTTGCCGCCCTACAGCCCGGAACTGAACCCCACGGAGCGCGTCTGGAAACTCACGCGTCGGCTTTGTGTTCATAACCGTTACTTTCCCAGCTTGCACGATGTCGCTGTTGCCCTCGAAACCGAATTCGCAAACTGGACCAAACCCAATGATACGCTGCGCCGATTATGCGCAATTACTTAAGACGCTGCGTTTAATTCCTCCTAATGGACTACCGCCATTTGTGGGTTGGCTGTTTTGGCTGGGCGGGTTACGCTTTCATAACCCCGACCCTCCAGCATTACCATGCTGGCCGAAGGAAGAGCGAGTGAGCAAACGATCAGATCAATTGCTGGTCATCTCTCATGGCGAATGCTTGAACACTATTCCCACGTCCGCAAGGAAACCAAGGTCCGCGCTCAGGCTGCGATTTGTATTCTATAGTGCGATGCTGTGGCAGTCCCCGAAAAAGCCAAAAAGGGGGAATCTGCCCTACCTATGGCACAATCCACGCCGAAAAAGCTACTTAGAGATGGAGAAGGAAGTCTTAACTAATTGAAAACATTGGTGGGCCTGGGTAGAGTTGAACTACCGACCTCACCCTTATCAGGGGTGCGCTCTAGCCACCTGAGCTACAGGCCCATTTGCGCGCCCGCGAGTGGCATGCCGGGGCATGCGTCACCTTTGAGCGAGAATTATCAGTATAGGCAGAGGCTCAAATTCGCGCAAGAGGAAACCTCATGCCCCGATCCGCCGATAAGGGGCGGCTTGGGCAGGCTGAGCCGGGGTGCAGTGATGGCGCCGCCTGTAGACATGGGCGACGGGCTTGGGGGGAAGAAGCGAAAGGTTGTAAGATTTTTCACCCCCAGGGTGTGAAAATTGCTGAGGGTTTTCTCCTATGCGCAAACTCCCCAATCCTTCACCCACGGCCTCGCCGTTGCTGTTCGAGCTTGATCCCGAGCCTCTGCAAGAAATCCTCACGGCGCTGGGAGGAATCCCGCTGGTGGTACAGGCCTTCCGTTCGCTGGGGCTGCCGCGGAGTGTTCAGGAACACGTGCGGGTGAAACAGCGGCAACGCGGCTACGACGACGCGACGTTTGTGGAGAGCTTCGTGATCCTCAATGCCGCAGGGGGCGAATGTGTGGAAGATTTTGAGCGTCTGCGGCAAGACCCCGGGCTGGCGGAGATGATCGGGCACGCGCTGCCTTCACCGCGCACGGCGCTGGAATTCTTGCAGGCCTTTCATCAGGAGGAGAAGATCGCGGAAGCCCAGCAACGACGCTTACCTGAGCAGATCGCCTACATCCCCGAGGAGACGGCCGCACTGGAGGGGCTGGGCAGAGTGAACCGCGATCTGGTGCAGCGCTTCGGGGAACGCGCCCCCGACCAGCGCCTCGCCACGGTGGATCAGGACGCGACGATCATTGAGAGCCACAAGCAGCAAGCCTTAACCACTTATGAAGGGGTGCGCGGCTATCAGCCGATGCTGGCGGCGTGGGCGGAGACCGGCCTGGTGCTGGCCGATCAATTTCGCGATGGCAACGTGCCCGCGCAGATGGAGCCGGTGGAAGTGGCGCAACGGGCCTTTGCCGCCCTGCCGAGCACGGTGCAGGAGTATTATTACCGGGGCGATTCGGCGTGTCATGAAAGCGGGTTGGTGAATTGGTTGCGCGATGAACAGCGGCCCGAAGGACCGGGCGGGCGCATCGCGTTTGCGATCAGCGCGCGGATGAGCGAGCCCTTGCACGCGGCCATCCAGGCGCTTCCCGAAGCCGCCTGGGAACCCTACGGCGAGCGGCATCCGGCCGAAATCCGCGAGTGCGCCGAGGTCCCCTTCGTGCCCGGCGAGAAAGTGGAGAAGAAGGATGCGCAACCGCTGCGCTACGTGGCCATCCGCATTCGCAAAAAGCAAGGAGAACTCTTCGCGGACGGGAGCACGGTGCGGCACTTCGCGCTGTTGTCGAACCGCTGGGAGTTGAAGGCGGCGCGCTTGATCGAGTGGCACCGCGAAAAGGCCGGCACCATTGAGTTCGTCCATGACGTGATCAAAAACGACCTGGGGGGCGGCGTGCTGCCCTCGAAATATTTCGGCGCCAACGCGGCTTGGCTGCGTTTGGCGGTGATCGCACACAACGTGCTCCAGGCGCTGAAGCGGCTGGCCTTGCCCGCCGAACTACTGACCGCACGACCCAAGCGCTTGCGCTTCCTGCTCTTCACCATGCCGGGGCGGCTGGTGCACCATGCCCGAAGACTGATGCTGCGAGTGGCCGCGCTGGGCAAGTGGGCGGCCGCCTATGGGGAGGGCCTGCGGTTGCTGCCGGTGATCACGTGAACCTACCGGCACCAAAACGTCGTCCTTATCAGCGGATTATCCTAACCCCCTTCCTGAAACTTCATGCGGCGTGTCTTCCTCTCGCGCACTGCACAATCTGCTGTGGCCTCCTCCGGCAGCGAAGACGGCGCGCTCTCCGCCATCTCCTGCTTCAGCAACTCCAACTGCTGGGCGGTTGGCCTGGAGGACGACGAGAGCGCCGTGCACGCGGGCGGCGGCTCCGGCGGGGACGTCCCTCTGTTCGCCCACTGGGACGGGACGTCATGGACGTTCACCGACGGGATCGGGAGCGGCCAGTACGACACCAGCGGCGACACGGAGCTGGAATCGGTGTCCTGTCCCAGCGCCACCCTGTGTTGGGCGGTCGGAGTGGTGTCCCCCTACGCCTCGGGAAACCCCGACACCACGCTGTACGAGGAGTACACGGGCGGTGCCTGGTCCGAGGACACCGCTGACAGCGGGGTGGCCGGTGACACCGACGCCACGCTCAACGGCATCTCCTGCGGCGATGCCACACACTGCCAGGCCGTCGGCAACTGGGACAGCGGTCCCAACTCGGACGAGGCCTTCACCTCGGGATGGACCTCGTCCGGGGGATGGAACGACACGACTGGCGGGGAGGGCACCCTGAACGTGACGACGAGCCTGTCAGCCGGCTACGGTGCCCTGCAGGGTGTCTCCTGCGTCAGCGCCGACGATTGCTGGGCCGTCGGCTACTGGGACGGCAGCGCTTTGCACGCCCTCTTCGCCACCTGGGGCGGGAGCGGCTGGACCGTCGACACCACCAACTCGGCGGCGGCCGGCGCCGCCAACAACGGGGCTTCGAACGACAACTACCTGTACGGGATCAGCTGCACCTCGGCCGATACCTGCGCCGCGGTCGGGGACTACCACGCTCCGCCCGATCAGACCCTGGTCGACGCCTATGGTGCCTCGTGGTCGTTGGTCTCGGGAACCCCCGATTCCAGCTCCAGCGTGCAGAACGACCTCTCCGCCGTGGCCTGCGTCAGCAGCCTCTGCGTGGCGGCCGGCAGCGCGTTTCCCACCGGGGGGGCGGATAATCCGGTCATCCTCATGCAGTCGGCGGCGGCGCCAGCCTCGTCGGTGCCGGTGCCGGTGCCGGCGACCGGCGGTGCTCTGGCGGCGGCGCCTCCGGTCACGGCCGGCCCCGGCGTGGCCCTGCTGGCCGGTGGCCTGGGCCTGCTGCTGCTGGCGGGCGTGGCGACGCTCCCGGGCTGGAGGCGGCTCCGCCGGCACGGCTGAACCGGCACCCGCGCTCGGATGGGCGGGGATCGCGGTCGGCGTGATCCCCGCCCATCCGGTGCCAGTGAGGGCTGAGAGGGAGCGGTGCGCGACACCGCGCGTGGGGCCGGCGGAGGGCGTTGCCCGTCCGGGGGCGCCTCGCGGGCCCCGGAAGCCGGGATCCCGGTGGGCGTGATCCCCGCTCCCGAATTGACGCTCGAGGCCGCTCGCTGCTACGATTCCCCGGCGCGACCCCTCGGGGTGCGATCTCGCATGTCCGCGTGCCCCCGCCGGGGACGCTGTTCATCTCAAACGGAGTTCTGTGCCCACCATCCAGCAATTGGTCCGCAAGGGCCGCACCCGGATCGTCCGGAAGACCAAGGCGCCGGCCCTCAAGAGTTCGCCGCAGCGCCGAGGCGTGTGCGTTCGTGTCTACACCACCACCCCGAAGAAGCCGAACTCGGCCCTCCGCAAGGTGGCTCGCGTCCGGCTGACCAGCAAGGCCGAGGTCACCGCCTACATTCCCGGTATCGGTCACAACCTCCAGGAGCACTCGGTGGTGCTGATCCGTGGCGGCCGCGTCAAGGACCTCCCCGGCGTTCGCTACCACATCATCCGGGGCACGCTGGACACCGCCGGGGCCAAGAATCGCAAGCAGGGCCGCAGCAAATACGGCGCCAAGCGCGAGAAGGCCGCGAAGTAGGAGCTGGGAAGGAGCCATGCCGCGCCGCGCCCGCGTCCAGAGACGCACCATCCTGCCCGACCCGATCTACGCCAGCCCCGCGCTCGCCAAATTCATCAACTGCGTGATGATGGGCGGAAGAAGTCCCTGTCTCAGGAGATCGTCTACGACGCCTTTGAGAAGATCCGCCGTTCCAGCCGCCGTGAGCCACTCGACGTCTTTGACCAGGCGATGCGCAACGTCACCCCGGTCATCGAGGTCAAGCCCAAGCGGGTGGGCGGCGCCACCTACCAGGTGCCCGTCGAGATCCGCCATGACCGCCGCCAGGCGCTGGCCCGGCGCTGGATCATCCGCTACGCCCGCGGCCGCGGTGGCAAGGGCATGGCGGACCGCCTCGCGGCGGAGCTGATGGACGCTGCCAACGGGGTGGGCGCCTCCATCAAGAGGAAGGAGGACACCCACAAGATGGCCGAGTCCAACAAGGCGTTCTCTCACTTCCGATACTGATCGATCGATTCAATATGAGCAAATGAGTGTAGCTGTGGCCGGGCGCGCCGTCGCGCTGGAGCGGTACCGGAACATCGGGATCATGGCCCACATCGATGCGGGCAAGACCACGACGACCGAACGCGTCCTCTTCTACACCGGCCGCATCCACAAGATGGGGGAGGTGCACGAGGGCGCCGCGACCATGGACTGGATGATCCAGGAGCAGGAGCGTGGCATCACGATCACCTCAGCCGCGACGGCGGCGGAGTGGCGCGGCCACCGAATCAACATCATCGATACACCCGGGCATGTGGACTTCACCATGGAGGTGGAGCGCAGCCTGCGGGTGCTGGACGGGGCGGTGGCCGTGTTCGATGCCGTGGCCGGCGTCGAGCCACAGTCGGAGACGGTCTGGCGCCAGGCCGACCGCTACCGGGTCCCCCGCATCTGCTTCATCAACAAGATGGACCGCATGGGCGCCGACTTCAAGGGATCCCTCAAGTCGATTCGCGACCGCCTCGGGGCCAACGCCGTCGCCGTCCAGATCCCCATCGGCGCCGAAGGCGGCTTCCGGGGGGCGGTCGACCTCATCACCATGACGGCCATCGTCTACGTTGACGACCTGGGCACGACCAGCGAGCGGGGCGAGATCCCGCCGGAGATGCGGGCCGAGGTGGACGCCGCCCGGCACATCCTGCTCGAGGCGGTCGCCGAGACCGACGACGAGCTCCTCACCCGCTACCTGGAGGGGGTCGAGCTGAGCCCCGCGGACATCAAGCGCGGGCTGCGCATCGGCACGCTGCGGACCCAGCTTGTTCCCGTCCTCTGCGGCAGCGCCCTCAAGAACAAGGGCGTCCAGCCGATGCTCGACGCCGTCGTCGACTACCTGCCGTCACCTCTCGACATCCCGCCACCGAGGGGGTGAAACCGGGCACCGACGAGCCGCGGAGCCGCCGCGTCGACGACGACGAGCCCTTTGCCGCCGCTGGCCTTCAAGATCGCCAACGACCCCTTCGTCGGCAATCTCACCTTCTTCCGGGTGTACAGCGGCGTGCTGGCCAGCGGCTCCTACGTCTTCAACTCGACGCGCGGCCAGCGGGAGCGGATCGGCCGGCTCCTGCAGATGCACGCCAACCACCGCGAGGACGTCGAGGAGGTCCGGGCCGGGGACATCGCGGCCGCCATCGGCCTCAAGAGCACGACCACGGGGGACACCCTGTGCGCCGAGGACTCGCCGATCGTCCTCGAATCGATCGTCATCCCCGAGCCGGTCATCAGCGTCGCCGCCGAGCCCAAGACCAAGGCCGACCAGGACAAGATGGGCTTCGCCCTGCAGCGGCTGGCGGCCGAGGACCCGACCTTCCGGGTGCGGACCGACGACGAGACCGGTCAGACCGTGATCTCGGGCATGGGCGAGCTCCACCTCGAGATCATCGTCGACCGCCTGCTCCGCGAGTTCAAGGTCGACGCCAATGTGGGCAAACCGCAGGTCGCCTACCGGGAAACCATCAGCCAGGCCCACGGCACCGGCCGGTTCGTCCGCCAGACGGCGGCCGGGGCCAGTACGGCCATGTCGAGCTGGAGCTGGAACCCAACGAGCCCGGCGCCGGCTTCATCTTCGTCTCCAAGATCGTCGGGGGCACGGTGCCTCGCGAGTACATCAAGCCTGTGGAGAGGGGGATCTCGGACACCCTGGCCAACGGCGTCCTCGCCGGCTTCCCGGTGGTGGACGTCAAGGTGACCCTGGTGGACGGCTCCTACCACGAGGTGGACTCCTCGGAGCAGGCCTTCCAGATCGCCGGCTCCATGGGGTTCAAGGACGGCATGCGCAAGGGCAAGCCGGTCCTCCTGGAGCCGATCATGAAGGTCGACGTCTCCATGCCCGAGGAGTACATGGGCGACGTCATGGGCATCTCACCGGCCGCCGGGGCCAATCCTGGGCATGGAGGGGCGAGGCACGACCCAGATCGTGCATGCTTTGGTGCCCCTGTCCACCATGTTCGGCTACGCCACGGATCTCCGCTCCATGACCCAGGGCCGGGCGTCCCATCCATGGAGTTTCACCACTACCAGCCGACTCCCCAAGAGCCTTGCCGACGAGATCGTCGCCAAGGCGACGTCATGAGCCGGGCAACCAGAGGACAGACGGAAGCTACCGAGCAGCACGAGCAGCAGAGGAACTGAGAAGCCATGGCAAAGAAGAAATTCACCAGCACCAAGCCCCACGTGAACGTCGGCACCATCGGTCACATCGACCATGGCAAGACGACCCTGACCGCCGCTATCACCAAGATCCTGGCCGACGCAAGGGCTGGCCCAAGTCCGTGTCCTTCGATCAGATCGACAACGCCCCCGAGGAGAAGGCGCGTGGACTCACCATCGCCACCGCCCACGTCGAGTACGAGACGGCCACCCGGCACTACGCCCATGTCGACTGTCCTGGCCACGCCGACTACATCAAGAACATGATCACCGGCGCCGCCCAGATGGACGGCGCCATCCTCGTCGTCGCCGCCGCCGACGGCCCGATGCCGCAGACCCGCGAGCACATCCTGCTCGCCCGGCAGGTCGGCGTGCCCTACATCGTCGTCTTCCTGAACAAGGTGGACCTCGTCGACGACCCGGAACTGCTCGAGCTGGTCGAACTGGAGATCCGGGAGCTGCTCACGAAGTACGACTTCCCCGGCGACGACATCCCCATCATCCGCGGCTCCGCCCTGAAGGCGCTGGAGGGCGACCGAGCGAGGCCGAGCGACCAGATCATGGCACTCATGGACGCCGTGGACAGCTACATCCCCGCCCCGAGCGGCCCATCGACAAGCCCTTCCTGATGCCGATCGAGGACGTGTTCTCCATCGAGGGCCGTGGCACGGTGGTCACCGGCCGCATCGACCGCGGCGTCATCAAGGTCGGCGACGACGTGGAGATCGTCGGCATCAAGGAGACCGGCAAGACCGTCGTCACCGGTGTCGAGATGTTCCACAAGCTCCTCGACCGAGGCGAGGCCGGCGATGAACGTGGGCTGCCTGCTCCGCGGCATCAAGCGCGAGGACAGTCGAGCGCGGCCAGGTTCTGGCCAAGCCCGGGCGCATCACCCCGCACACCAAGTTCAAGGCCCAGGTCTACGTTCTGAACAAGGAAGAGGGCGGCCGGCACACCCCTTCTTCACCGGCTATCGTCCGCAGTTCTACTTCCGGACCACGGACGTCACCGGCACATCACCCTCCCTGAGGGGACGGAGATGGTCATGCCCGGAGACAACATCGAGATGGATGTGGAGCTGATCACCCCCATCGCCGTCGAGGACGGCATGCGCTTTGCCATCCGCGAGGGCGGCCGGACCGTCGGTGCCGGCGCCGTCACCAGCATCCAGAAATGAGTGGTGGCGGGATGAGCCCTTCACCCCGCCGACAGAAGGAAACGGATCCTTGATCCCCGTGCACTGCAGCGATGAGGCCCCGGCCCCGGCGGGCCGTCCCGGCCGGCTGCCCGGGCTAGCGGAGGCCGGGTAGTGGCTCAGAAGATCCGCATTCGCCTCAAGGCCTACGACCACCGGGTCCTGGACCAGGCCGCCTCGAAGATCGTCGAGACGGTGGTTCGCACCGGTGCCCACGTGGCCGGACCGGTGCCCCTGCCGACGCGGATCAGCCGCTGGACGGTCGTGCGTTCGCCGTTCATCGACAAGGATTCTCGCGAACAGTTCGAGATGCGCACCCACAAACGGATCCTCGACATCCTCGACCCCAATCCCAAGGTGGTGGACGCCCTCATGCGCCTCAACCTGCCGAGCGGCGTCGACATCGAGATCAAGCTGGGGGACCAGCGTGGCTAGGGTCTTCTGGCGCGCAAGGTGGGTATGACCCAGCTCTTCACCGGAGACGGGGACGGTGGTCGCCGTCACCGTCCTGGAGGCGAATTCGTGCCACGTGGTGCAGGTCAAGACCGACGCCACGGACGGCTACGAGGCGGTGCAGATCGGCTTCGGGCCGCGCGCGCCCCGCCACACCACCAAACCCCAGGCCGGCCACTTCAAGCGCGCCGGTATCGCCCCGCTGCGCCACCTCGCCGAGGTCCGCGACGCGGGCAGCCCGGCCGTCGGCGGCAGGGTGACGGTGGACCTCTTCGCCGCCGGAGAGCGGGTGGACGTCACCGGCGTGACCCAGGGCAAGGGCTTCTCCGGGCAGCACAAGCGCCACAACTTCTCGCGCGGCCCGGTGACCCACGGCTCCCACAACATCAAGCAGCCGGGTCCGATCGGCTCCGTCGATGCCGCCCGCACCTTCAAGGGGCTGCGCATGGCCGGCCATCTCGGCGCCTCGCAGGCCACGGTCCGCAACCTCGAGGTGGTCCGCGTCGACACCGTGCGCAACCTGCTGCTGGTGCGCGGCGCCGTTCCCGGGCACAAGAACGCCGTGGTCATGGTTCGCGACACCGCTCGCAGCGGAGGCATCGGGGCATGAGCAGCGCTCCCCGTCGTCGATCTCACCGGGGCGAGCCACGGAGAGCTGGATCTGCCCGACGCCGTCTTCGATGTCACCGTCAATCCGGCGGTGATGCACCAGGCGCTGCTGCGCCAGCTGGCCAACGCGCGCCAGGGCACCCACGACACCAAGAACCGCTCCGAGGTCCGCGGCGGTGGCGGAAGCCGTACCGCCAGAAGGGTACCGGCCGCGCCCGGCAGGGGTCGATCCGGGCTCCGCACTACTCGGGCGGCGGCGTCGTCTTCGGCCCCACGCCGCGCTCATACCGGCAGGACATGCCGCGCAAGCAGCGCCGGCTGGCGCTGCGCAGCGCCCTGAGCGTCAAGGCGCAGCAGGGGCAGATCACCGTCCTCGACGGCATCGAGCTGGACCAGCCCCGGACCAAGGCCGTGGTGGAGCTGCTCAGCTCGCTCGACGCCGGTCGGCACGTGCTCCTCGTCCTCGCTTCGCACCACGAGCCGCTCGAGAAGAGCGCCCGGAACCTCCCCGAGGTGCGGCTGGTGATGGCCGGGAACCTCTCGGTGCGTGACCTGCTCACCGCCGACACCGTGGTCATGGCCAAGGACGCTGTCGACCACGTCGCGGAGGCCTGGGCATGACGCAGGGTCAACTCTTTCATCAGGTTCTGCTGCGCCCGGTGGCGAGTGAGAAGTCCTACAACATCATGGGCTCGTTGAACCGGTACACCTTCGCCTGCCCCCGCGATGTCACCAAGATCGACATCCGCCGGGCCATCGAGGAGGCCTTCCCCGAGCAGGCCCTGACGGTGTTGGCGGTCAACGTCATCAGCGTCCGGGGCAAGGTCGCAACCGGCAGCTGCGTCGCGGCAAGGGCGGACGCATCCAGGGGCGGAGCCCGGCCTGGAAGAAGGCGGTGGTCACGCTGGCCCCCGGTCAGAAGATCCCCGGTCTGTTCGAGGGCGTGTGACCGATGCCGACCAACAAGTACAAGCCGACCAGCCCGGGGCGCCGCTTCATGGCGGTGAGCACCTTCGAGGAGATCACCAAGACCACCCCGGAACGCAGCCTCACCGTGCACCTCAAGACCAACAGCGGGCGCAACAACACGGGGCGGATCACCGTTCGCCACCGCGGCGGCGGTCACAAGAAGCTTTACCGGGTCATCGACTTCCGGCGTGACAAGCTGGCCGTGAACGGCCGCGTGGTGGCCATCGAGTACGACCCCAACCGCAGCGCCCGCATCGCCCTGGTGCACTACGAGGACGGCGAGAAGCGCTACATCCTCGCCCCCGTCGGCCTCGCCGTGGGCGCCGTGGTGAGCGCGGGCGTCGGCGCCGAAATCAAACCCGGCAACGCCCTCCCCCTCGCCAACATCCCGCTGGGCACGACCATCCACAACCTCGAGGTGCAGATGGGGCGTGGCGGCCAGTTGGTGCGCAGCGCCGGCGGCGCCGCCCAGCTGGTGGCCAAGGAGGGGACCGAGGCGACCATCCGCATGCCCTCCGGAGAGGTGCGGCGCATCGACATCCGCTGCTCGGCGACGATCGGCCAGGTCGGCAACGTCGACCACGAGAACCAGAACATCGGCAAGGCCGGCAAGTCGCGCTGGCGCGGCTGGCGGCCCTCGGTGCGCGGCATGGCGATGAACCCCTTCGATCATCCCCACGGAGGCGGCGAGGGCCGGAGCGGCGCAGGCGGCAACCCGCAGACCCCCTGGGGAAAGCCGGCGCTCGGCTACCGCACGCGCCGCAACAAGAAGACCGATCGCATGATCGTGCGGCGGCGGAAGAAGTAGAGCATGAGCCGATCCCTGAAAAAAGGCCCCTTCTGTGACGAGCACCTGCTGCTCAAGATCCAGCGGTTGAACGCCAGCCACGAGAAGAAGATCGTCAAGACCTGGTCGCGTCGCAGCGACATCTTCCCGGAGATGGTGGGCCACACCATCGCCGTCCACGACGGGCGCAAGCACAACCCCGTCTTCATCACCGAGACCATGGTCGGTCACAAGCTCGGGGAGTTCGCCATGACCCGCCGCTACCGCGGCCATGGCCACCACACCGAGCGGAGCACGGCGCTGAAATGACCGCATGGCTCGTGAGTGGGTGCTGGTGATGCGTGTCGTCGCCACCGCCAAGGACGTCCGGATCACCTCGCGCAAGGCTCGGGTGGTCGCCAACAGCGTCATCGGCTTGCCCGTGGCCGAGGCGCTGGTGCTGCTCAGCTTCACCCCGCGTCACGCCGCCCGGGAGCTCGCCAAGGTCATCCGCTCGGCCGCCGCGAACGCCGAGAACAACTACAACCTGAACGCCAACTCCCTGCGAGTTGCCCACATCGAGATCGAGCAGGCGGGGATCATGAAGCGCTACATCCCCAAGCCGCGGGGCATGGCCGGCAGCCTCTTCAAGAGGAGCAGCCATCTGCGCTGCTACGTCACCGACGAGGAGCCGGAGAAGCCGCGGCGGTCGCTGGTGGCCATGCCCGGCCGGCCGGCGGCGTCCCCCACGCGCTCGGCATCCACGCGACGGCGCCGTCCGGCGCAGCTGCGCCGTGCCGCCGAGGCCGCCAGGGCAGCGGAGACGGAGTTGGCGGCGCCCGCCGAGGAGGCGGAGGCCGCCGTGCCCGACGAGGAGAGCGGAGCAGGCGCCGCTGGCGCCGATGACGTCGAGACCGATCTCGCCGCCGGGCCCGAGCCCGGCGACAACCCCGACGACGAGGAGCGGTAATGGGACAGAAAGTCAACCCCATCGGCTTCCGCCTCGGCGTCTACCGGCAGTGGGATGCCCGCTGGTATGCCGACAAGGACTACACCAAGCTCCTCCACGAGGACCTGGCGATGCGCAAGCTGATCGGCAGCCGCCTGCGCAACGCCGGTGTGGCGCGAATCGAGACCGAGCGCAGCGCCAATCAGCTCACCGTCATCATCCAGACTGCCAAGCCCGGCATCGTCATCGGCAAGCAGGGCGCCTCGGTGGACGCCCTCCGCGACGAGCTGGAGCGGATCAGCGGCAAGAAGGTCCGGGTCACCATCCACGAGATCAAGACACCGGAGCTCGACGCCAAGCTGGTGGCCGAGAACGTCGCCTCGCAGCTGGAGAAGCGCATCGCCTTCCGGCGCGCGCTGAAGCAGACGATCATGCGCACCATGCGCGCCGGCGCCAAGGGCGTCAAGCTCGAGGTGGCCGGCCGGCTGGGCGGCTCGGAGATGTCGAGGCGGGAGTGGGATCGGGACGGCCGCGTGCCGTTGCACACCCTGCGCGCCAACATCGACTACGGCAAGGCGGAGGCGCGGACCACCTACGGACGAATCGGTGTCACCTGCTGGATCTACAAGGGCGACTACGTCACCGCCACCGGCGAGCCGGTGATGAGCGGCGGGCCCGGGCGCGAGACCCGCGAGACGGTCGAGCCGGCGCGGACGCCGCCACTGCCCGCGCGCGCGGTGGCCACCCCGGCCGCGGCCGCCCTCGCCGAGATCGAGCCGTCCGGGCCGCTTGGCGGCACCCCCGAGGTGGAGCCGCTGGTCGCGGTTCCCGCCGCCGGGGATGATCTCGCCCTGCTTGGCGACGCCGAGGTATCCGAGGTCGAGGTGCCTGAGGCCGAGGAGGACATCTCCGAGGTCGAGGGCGACGCCGACAGCGGCCAGAAGGTCGAGAAGCTGCCGGCGAAGAAGCCGGCGGCGCGGCGGCGCACCGCCCTGGCCAAGAAGCCCATCGCTGGCGCGGGCAAGCCCAAGCCCGAGAGCGAGGAGGACTGACGGTGCTGATGCCCAAGCGGACCAAGTTCCGCAAGCTGCATCGGGGTCGCCGCCAGGGAACGGCGCAGCGTGGCAGCACGCTGAGCTTCGGCACCTATGGGCTCCAGGCTCTCGAGGCCTGCTGGATGACCAACCGGCAGATCGAGGCGGCCCGGCGGGCGATGACGCGGCACGTGCGCCGTGGCGGTCAGATCTGGATCCGCATCTTCCCCGACCACTCCTACACCAAGAAGCCCGCCGAGACCCGGATGGGATCGGGCAAGGGCCAGCCTGAGGGCTGGGTCGCCGTGGTCAAGCCCGGCCGCGTGCTCTTCGAGATCAGCGGCGTGACCGAGGAGACGGCTCGCGAGGCGATGCGCTTGGCGGCGCACAAACTGCCCATCCCGACCCGCTTCGTCGCCCGCCACGAGCCGGGCACCAGGGTCGAGACGGAGGACACGGCGTGAGCAAGAACGTGGAAGCCGTCAACGCGCTCCGCTCCATGAACGCCGACGAGTTGGACGGCCACCTGCGACAGCAGCGCCGCCGCCTCTTCGAGGTCCGCTTCCAGCAGGCCGCCGGGCAGGTGGAGAACCATCGCCAGCTGCGCGAGATCCGCCGCGAGATCGCCCGGACCATGACTCTCCAGATCGAGATGGCCCACGGCCACCACCTGGCGTCCGACCTGGACCTGGAGGTGGGGGAGGAGCCGGTCGAGGCTGAGGCCGTCCTTCCCGAGGCGGCGCCCAAGCGGCGACGCAGCCGGCGTGCTGCGACGGAGGCCGACGTTGAGGCCGTGGCCGGGGTCGAGACCGAGGCCGAGGCCGTGGCCGAGGTCGAGGCGGAGACGCCGGTGGACGAGGACAGCCCCTCCCGGGATGCCGTCGAGGAGGCTGCCGGCAGCCCCGCCGAGGCAGGCGAGGACGGCCATGACGACGTAGGCGCAGACGAGGTTGACGAAGATGAGTGAGCAGCCGATCGAGGAGCGCACGCGGCGCAAGGTCCGTGACGGCGTCGTGGTCAGTGACCGCATGGAGAAGACCGTCGTCGTCCTTGTCCAGGAGCGGAAGCCCCACTCGCTGTACAAGAAGGTCGTGACCCACAGGCGGCGCCTCAAGGTCCATGACGAGGAGGGCCTGTGCGCTGTGGGCGACCGGGTCCGCATCACCGAGACACGGCCGATCTCCAAGGAGAAGCACTGGCGCGTGTCCGAGATCATCGAGAAGGCGAAGTGACGTGATCCAGCAGGAGACGGTTCTCAGGGTGGCCGACAACAGCGGCGCGCGCAAGATCCTCTGCATCCGCGTGCTCGGGGGCAGCCAGCGCAAGTACGGCTCGGTCGGCGACATCATCATCGGGACCGTCAAAGTGGCTCAGCCCAACGCCCAGGTGAAGAAGGGGGACGTGGTCCGGGCGGTCATCGTCCGCACCGTCCAGCCCTTCCATCGCCCCGACGGCAGCCAGGTGCGCTTCGACGAGAACGCCGCCGTGCTCATCACCCCGCAGAACAACCCCCGGGGCACCCGCATCTTCGGGCCGGTGGCGCGGGAGCTGCGCGAGCGGAACTTCATGAAGATCGTCTCCCTCGCCCCGGAGGTTCTCTGAGTGAGACGGGTGATGACGTGCGCCGCGCCGGCGGCCACGGGTTGCGGAGTGCGGTGAGATGAGCACGATGAGTCCGGTCGCCAAGCGCCAGGCCAAGCACGCCCGGCGCCTCAAGATCACTCTGCGCCGCCAGGGCTGGGACGGGGGCAGGGTCCGCGCCCTGGACATCCGCGCCGGCGACACGGTGCAGATCCTTGCCGGCAGGGACCGCGGCAAGCGGGGCGTCGTCGAACGGGTGCTGATCGCCGACCAGCGCATCGTCGTGCGCGGCGTCAACCTGATGAAGCGCCACACCAAGGCCGGCGTCGCCGGCAACATGCAAGGCGGCATCATCGACTTCAACGGCCCCATCGCCTATGCCAACGTCCAGCTCGTCTGCACCCGCTGCGACCGCATCACGCGCATCCGCCACGAGGTCGCTGAGGACGGCGCCCGGGTGCTGATCTGCCAGAAGTGCGGCGAGCGCTACGAGCGGGTGAGCAGCTGATGGCCAGCGCCACCGCCGAGATGCCGCGGCTGCGCCGCCAGTACCAGGATCGGGTCGCCCCCGAACTGGTCCGCGAGTTCCGCTACACCAACGCCATGCAGGTGCCTCGGCTGGAGAAGATCGTCGTCAACGTCGGCCTCGGCGAGGCGATCCAGAACGCCCGCGCCATCGACGCCGCGGTCGCCGACATCAAGAGCATCACCGGGCAGTCCCCCATCGTCATCCGGGCCCGCAAGTCGGTGGCCGCCTTCAAGCTCAGGGAGGGGATGCCGATCGGGGTCAAGGTGACGCTGCGCAGCGAGCGCATGTGGTTCTTCCTCGACAAGCTGATCAACGTGGCCCTGCCCCGGCTCCGCGACTTCCGCGGCGTCGACCCCAAGGCCTTCGACGGCCATGGCAACTTCACCCTGGGGCTGAAGGAACAGCTGATCTTCCCGGAGATCGACTTCGACAAGATCGACAAACTGCGCGGTCTCGAGGTGTGTATCGTCACCAGTGCCAAGAACGACGAGGAGGGCCGGGCGCTGCTCACCCATTTCGGCATGCCCTTCCGGAAGATATGAGAGGAATGACCCAGCCAGGCGCTGGATCGCTCAGCAACGTCACACCGTGCGCGTCGGCAGCCGCCGATACGGTACGGAGAGGTGCACCGTGGCCAAGAAATCACTGATCGCCAAGTCGTTGAGAGCGCCGCGGTTCTCCACGCAGCAGCGGCACCGCTGCGCCCTCTGCGGCCGTCCTCGCGCCTACATGCGCAAGTTCGGCATGTGCCGCATCTGCTTCCGGCAGCTGGCCAGCGTCGGCCAGATTCCGGGCGTGAAGAAGAGCTCGTGGTGAAGCCATGACCAGCGATCCCATTGCCGACATGCTGACCCGGATCCGCAATGCGAGCAGCGCCAATCACCGAACGGTGAGCATCCCGGCGAGCCGCATGAAGACGGAGATCGCCCGCGTCCTCCAGGAGGAGGGCTTCATCGGCGGCTACAGCATCAGCGGCGAGAAGCCCCAGGAGCTCCTCGACATCACCTTCAAGCCGCGCAGCCCACGGGGCCGTCCCCTCACCGGGTTGCGCCGCATCAGCCGCCCCGGCCTGCGCGTCTACGCGCGCAAGTCGGACATCCCCCGCGTCCTGGGTGGTCTGGGCGTCGCCGTCATCTCGACGAGCCACGGCCTGATGACCGGCCAGCGGGCGCAGCGGGAGGGTCTCGGCGGCGAAGTCGTGGCCTTCGTGTGGTGACCGGGTCATGTCGCGCATAGGCCGCCGTCCCATCCCCATCCCCGCCGGCGTCCAGGTGAAGGCCACCGGGGCGCACGTGTCGGTGACGGGCGCCCGCGGCACCCTGGAACGCCTCGTCCCGCCCGCCATGACGGTCGTCGTCGGTGAGGGCGTGGTCGAGGTGCAGCGACCCAGCGACAGCACCGTCCACCGCTCCCTCCACGGGCTGACCCGGACCCTGGTCGCCAACATGGTGGAGGGTGTCAGCACAGGCTTCACGCGCAACCTCGACCTGGTCGGCGTCGGCTTCCGCGCCACCAAGCAAGGTGGGGACCTGCTGCTGACGCTGGGGTATTCGCACCCCATCCGTTACACGCCCCCGGAGGGCATCACCATCGACGTCCCGGTGCCCACCCAGATCATCGTGCGGGGGGCCGACAAGGAGGTCATCGGCCAGGTGGCCGCCAAGATCCGCTCTTTCCGCAAGCCCGAGCCGTACAAGGGCAAGGGCATCCTCTACCGGGGGGAGAAGCTGCGGCGCAAGGCGGGCAAGTCGGGCAAGGCCGGCAAGGGCAAGTAGGCAGGGGCAGAGAGATGTACACCAAGCACGATCGGCAGACGGCGCGTGCGCGCCGGCATCGGCGGGTCCGCCGCCACGTCAGCGGCACCGCGGCCCGTCCGCGCCTCTGCGTCCACCGGAGCCTCCGTCACATCAGCGCCCAGGTCATCGACGACACGCTGGGGACGACCCTGGTGGCCGCCTCGACCGTCGAGTCCGAGGTGGCGGTGAAGATCACCGGGAGCCGGAATTCCTCTGCCGCCGCCCAGGTGGTGGGGGAGGTGGTGGCGGCCCGCGCCCTGGCCCTGGGCGTCTCAAAGGTCGTCTTCGACCGCGGCGGCTATCTCTACCACGGCCGGATCGCCGCGCTGGCACAGGCCGCCCGCCAGGCAGGATTGGAGCTCTAGGATGGCGATGCGCATGGAGCGCCGCGACGACACGCGGGGCGATCGCGGCAGCGAACTGACCGAGAAGATCGTCTCGCTCAACCGGGTGGCAAAGGTCGTCAAGGGCGGTCGCCGCTTCTCATTCAGCGCCCTCGTCGTGGTCGGTGACGGCCAGGGCCGGGTGGGGGCTGGGCTGGGCAAGGCGGGCGAGGTGCCGGACGCCATCCGCAAGGGTGTCGAGGACGCCAAGAAGCACATGATCACCGTGCCCCTGGTCGGCCGGACCATCCCCCACGACCTCCGCTACAAGTTCGGCGCCGCCAAGGTGCTGCTGCGGCCGGCCGTGCCCGGCACCGGCGTCATCTCCGGCGGGGCGATGCGGGCGGTGGTGGAGGCGGCGGGCATCCACGACATCCTCACCAAGTCGTTGGGCAGCAACAACCCCATCAACGTCGTCCGCGCCACCGTCGCGGCCCTCGCCAGCATGCGCACGCTCAGCGATGTGGCGGCCCTGCGCGGCAAGCGGCCGGACGAGATCGTCGGCCGCAAGCGCGCCGCCGTGATGCTGGGCGAGGCGGCGCCGGGAGCGGGCCCCCAGGTGGTGCCGGAATGAGCGGTCTGCGCGTCACCTACCGCAAGAGCGCCATCGGCTACGCCGCCGACCAGAAGGCGACCATCGCCGCCCTCGGGCTGAAGCGCCTCAACCACACCGTCGAGCATGAGGACACCCCGGCGCTGCGCGGCATGGTCCAGAAGGTGCGCCATCTCGTCAGTGTCGACGGCGTTGCGGCGGACAGCACGGCGGGGATGGCCCTGCTCGCGGCCGGGGAGAACCATGAAACTGCATGAGCTGCGGAGCCCGGCGGGCAGCCGGAAGAGCCGCACCCGGGTTGGCCGCGGCATCTCCGCCGGGCAGGGCAAGACCTCGGGCCGGGGCACCAAGGGCGCCGGCGCCCGCCAGGGGGCGAAGACCCCGCGCGGCTTCGAGGGTGGCCAGATGCGACTGACCATGCGGCTGCCGAAGCTGCGCGGCTTCCGCAACCACTCCCGTGTCGAGGCGACCATCGTCAACCTCAGCAAGCTGAATCGCTTTCCCGACGGGGCCATCGTGGACGGCGCCGCGCTGCACGAGCACGGGCTGGTCAAG
The DNA here is from genome assembly GCA_963808125.1 of Candidatus Dormiibacterota bacterium. Taxonomy (GTDB): domain Bacteria; phylum Chloroflexota; class Dormibacteria; order Aeolococcales; family Aeolococcaceae; genus CAWEEP01. Next base: position 16,186 of record CAWEEP010000021.1, on the reverse strand, counting down.
GACCCCTCTGCCCGCGTCAAGCTGCTCGCCGCGGGCAGGCTCAAGGTCGCCGTCACCGTCCGCGTCTTCCAGGCCTCGGCCGCTGCCCGCCGCGCCGTCGAGGCCGCCGGGGGTCACGTCGACATCCTCGATGTCAAGGCGGCCGCAGGAGGGGAGGCGGAGAGCGGGGAGTGAACCTACTCCAGGCCCTGTCCCAGGCGATCCGCATCCCGGAGCTTCGCAAGAAGCTCCTCTTCACCCTCGGGCTCCTGCTCGCCTATCGGGTCCTGGCCGCCATCTCCATCCCCGGCGCCAACGCGACCGCGCTCGGTGAGCTGTTCGGCAACAACTCGCTGCTCGGCCTGCTCAACCTGTTCAGCGGCAGCGGCCTCTCCCAGTTCTCCATCGTCGGACTGGGCCTGAACCCCTTCATCAACGCCACCATCATCATGCAGTTGATGACGGTGGTCTCCGTCCGGCTCAAGGAGCTCTCCAAGGAGGGCGAGCAGGGGCGCAAGCGGATCACCCGCTACACCCGGTGGCTGACCATCCCGCTGGCCGCCATCCAGGCCTACGGGTACATGGCCCTCTTCACCAACCCGGCCGTCACCAACGGCGTCGCCATCATCACCAACCCGACGCCGACCGAGACGTTGGGGATCATCATCACCCTGACCGCGGGCTGCGTCATCGCCATGTGGCTCGGCGAGCTGATCACCGAGTACGGCGTCGGCAACGGCGTGTCGCTCATCATCTTCACCGGCATCATCGCCCGCCTGCCGGGCGCCGTCCTCAGCTATGGGCAGACAGGCGGCGCCAACGTCGTCCGGCTGGGCGGAATGGCCCTGGTGGCGCTCATCGCCACCGCCGGGATCATCGAGGTCCAGCAGGCACAGCGCAAGGTCCCGGTGCAATCGGCGCAGCGGGTGCTCAACCCGCGGACGGGGATGGCTTCGGCGGGCGGTCGGCGCAACTTCCTGCCCCTGCGCGTTAACGCCGCCGGCGTCATCCCGATCATCTTCGGCATCTCGATCATGACCTTCCCCACCATCTTCGCCAACCTCTTCGCATCGGCCACCGGCTGGGTCGGCGGCGTCGCCAGCTGGCTGCGCATCAACTGGTCGCCGAACGGCGGCACCATCCTCCTGGACATCCTCTACAACGGCATCTACTTCATGCTCATCCTGGGTTTCACGTACTTCTACACGGCGGTCATCTTCGATCCGAACGACGCCGCCGACAACCTGAAGAAGTCGTCCACCTTCATCCCCGGCATCCGACCAGGACGGCAGACCGCCGAGTACCTGGGACGGGTCATGGGCCGCATCACCCTGGCCGGCGCCATCTTCCTGGCCAGCGTCACCGTCATCCTGCCCATCATCACCAGCATCTTCACCGGGGTCTCCACCACCAGCCTCTACCTCGGAGGCACGGCCATCCTCATCGTCGTCGGCGTCGGCCTGGACACCATGAAGCAGATCGAGACCCAGCTCCTCATGCGCCAGTACCGCGGGTTCATCAAGTGATCGTCGTGCTCTTCGGCCCGCCCGGCAGCGGCAAGGGCACCCAGGCGCAGCGCATCGCCGGGGTCCTCGGGACGCCCCACGTGTCGACCGGCGCCATCCTGCGCGCCGAGGTGGCCAGGGGTTCCGCGCTCGGACGCGAGGCCCAGCCGATCATGGCCAGTGGCGCCCTGGTACCCGACGAGCTCATGGTTCGGATGATCGAGGGGCGCCTCGCCGAGCCGGACGCGGCCGCCGGCGTGATCCTCGACGGCTTCCCCCGCACCGTCCCCCAAGCCGCGGCCCTGGACCTCATGCTGCGCCACAACGGTCGCGACGTGGGCGTCGTCCTCTACCTGGACGTTGACCCGGAGCTGATCAAGGAGCGGATCCTGCGCCGGGCGGCCATCGACGGCCGCACCGACGACACCGCCGAGGCGCTGGTGGAGCGGATGAAGGTCTACCAGCGGGAGACCGCCCCCGTCGTCGACCACTACAAGGCCCTCGGCACCCGGATCGAGTGGATCGACGGCTCCCCGCCCATCGACACGGTCACCGCCCAGATCCTCGCCGTTCTCACGCCCGGAGGGAGCCCCGCGTGAGGGTCGACAGCTTCCGGCGCAAGAGGCCGGAGGAGATCGAGAAGATGCGCCGCGCCGGGGCCGTCCTGGGCGCCTGCCTGGCCCGCATCGGCGAGATCACCCGGCCGGGCCTTCGCCCGCTGGACCTCGACCGCGAGGCGGAGGCCTTCATCCGCGATCACCACTGCGTCCCCGGCTTCATCGGCTACAACGGCTTCCCCAACTCGCTGTGCGTCTCCATCAACGAGGAGGTGGTGCACGGCATCCCGGGGAAGAGGGTCATCCAGGACGGGGACCTGGTGTCGCTGGACTGCGGGCTCATCCTCGACGGCTGGTGGGCCGACTCGGGCCTCTCCGTGTGCGCCGGCGAGCCCACCGCTGAGGTGACCCGTCTGCTGGAGGTGACCGAGGAGGCGCTGCGACGCGGCATCGAGGCGGCCCGCCCCGGCGCCCACATCGGCGACATCGGCCATGCAGTCCAGGTGCCGGTCGAGGCGGCCGGGTACTCGATCGTCCGCCAGTACGTCGGTCACGGCATCGGCCGGGACATGCACGAGGCCCCCCAGGTCCCCAACTACGGGAGCCCGGGAAGCGGCAACCTTCTCCGGCCCGGCCTGGTCCTGGCCATCGAGCCCATGGTCAACGCCGGCGTCGCCGACACCCGGGTGCTGGACGACGACTGGACCGTGGTCACGGCCGACGGCCGGCTCTCCTGCTACTTCGAGCACACCGTGGCCATCACCGAGACAGGGCCCGAGGTCCTGACCGTGCGTCCCCTCCGGGCGGGCGCTGGCGGTGGCGGGGCATGAGATGGGGGGTGGGCTGGTATACTCTGCGGCCGTGGCTGCTCGGCAGCCCGATTCGGCGTGCCCGATGACAGGGACTGGCGAGCCGCTCGTGGGGCGGGTAATCGAGCCTCTGCCCGACGCGCTCTACCGGGTGGAGCTGACGGACGGTCACAAGGTGCTCTGTCACCCGGCTGGGAAGGCCCGCCTTCAGGCGGTCCGGATCCTGCCCGGCGACAGGGTCCAGGTCGAACTCTCCGCCGCCGACCCGGGTCGGGGGCGGATCATCCAACGTCTCGCCTGACCGGCAGGGGGCCGGCGGCGATCAGCAGTCACGAGAGAATGAAAGAGAATCAGAGCACTAGCCTCCACGGGAGCTCCACTCCGGCCGGGTCGCGCAGCGGCCTGACCCGGGGTCTGGTGGCCGCATGAAGGTGCGGGCATCGGTGAAGCGCATGTGCGAGCACTGCAAGGTCATCAAACGCCGTGGTGCGGTGCGGGTGATCTGCGACAACCCCAAGCACAAGCAGCGGCAGGGATAGGGGCAGAGAGTGGCACGTATCGCCGGCGTCGACGTCCCCCGCGAGAAGCGCATCGAGGTGGCCCTCACCTACATCTACGGGATCGGGCCCTCCACCGCGAAGCGCCTGCTGAGCCTCGCCCAGGTGTCCCCGACATCCGCACCCGGGACCTCTCCGACGCCCAGGTGGGCCGGCTGCGCGACGTCATCGCCAAGCAGCTGCAGGGCAAGGTGGAGGGCGACCTCCGCCGCCAGATCGCCCTGAACATCAAGCGCCTGATGGAGATCGGGACCTATCGCGGTCTGCGTCACCGCCGCGGGCTTCCCGTCCGCGGCCAGCGCACTCGCACCAACGCTCGCACCCGGCGCGGGCCCAAGAAGACCGTCGGCGTCCGGCGCAAGGCGAAGAAGTAAATGGGCAAGAAGAAGAAGGTCGTTCGCACTCGCCGTCGCGAGCGTAAGAACATCGCCGTGGGCCACGCCCACGTGCTGGCGACCTTCAACAACACCATCGTCAGCCTGACCGACCCCCAGGGCAACGTCATCGCTTGGGGGTCCGCCGGCGCCCAGGGCTTCAAGGGCTCGCGCAAGTCCACCCCCTACGCGGCGCAGGTGACCGCCGAGGCGGCGGCGCGGCGCGCCATGGAGCACGGTTTGAAGAGCGTCGAGATCTATGTCCGGGGCCCGGGTGCCGGCCGCGAAGCCGCCATCCGCAGCCTCCAGGCCTCGGGGCTCGAGGTCAGCGCCATCACCGACGTGACCCCCATCCCGCACAACGGCTGCCGCCCCCCCAAGCGGCGCCGGGTGTAGGCAGGAGACAGCGAGATGGCCAATCAGGCTGGTCCGGTCTGCCGCCTCTGCCGCAGAGAGGGCGTCAAGCTCTTCCTCAAGGGCGCCAAGTGCGTCTCCAACTGCACCTTCGACAAGCGCAACGCGCTGCTTCCCGGCCAGCACGGCCTGGCCCGGCGCCGTAAGGTCAGCGACTACGGCATCCAGCTGCGCGCCAAGCAGCGGGCCCGCCGCACCTACGGGGTCATGGAGAGGCAGTTCCGCCGCTACTTCGAGCGGGCCGACAGCGCCTCCGGCGTCACCGGCACCGTGCTCCTCCAGGAGCTGGAGCGGCGCCTCGACAACGTCGTCTACCGCCTCGGCTTCGCGGCCTCGCGTCGGGAGGCCCGCCAGCTCGTCAACCACCGCCACTTCACCGTCAACGGGCGCGTGCTGAGCATCCCCTCGGCGCAGATCCGCCCCGGGGACGTGGTCGCGGTGCGCGAGCGCAGCCGCAATCTGAACCCCATCGAGAACGCGCAGTCCCTGGTCGTCAACCGTTCCGTCCCCGAGTGGCTCTCCGTCGACACGGAGGCGCTGCGCGGCACCGTGCTGCGGCTCCCCGAGCGGCCGGAGATGGAGCAGGTCATCGACGAGCAGCTCATCGTCGAGTACTACAGCCGATGACGCTGCCGTCCTCCCCCCAGACCCTTCACCGCGGCGGTGCGACGGCACCGGCGCGACGCACGCCAGCCCGCTGCGCCGGACGCGCCGCAGCGCACCTGTGAGGCTCCCTTCGCACTGATGACCGAAACCACGATCGCTGTCCCCGCCGTCCACGAACTCGAGAGCACCGCCACCTATGGAAAGTTCGAGGTGGAGCCGCTCAAGCCCGGCTTCGGCACGACGCTCGGCAACTCGCTGCGCCGCATCCTCCTGTCCTCGCTGCCCGGCGCCGCCATCACCTCGGTCGCCATCGACGGTGTCAGCCACGAGTTCAGCGTCATCCCCCACGTCAAGGAGGATGTCACCGAGATCATCCTCAACCTCAAGGGGGTGAACGTCATCTCGCACAGCGCCACGCCGGTGCGCTGCACCCTGGACGTCCGCGGCGCGCGGGCGGTCACCGCCGCCGACATCGAGTGCCCCAGCGACGTCGAGATCAGGAATCCCGACCTCTACCTCTGCACCCTCGACGGCCCCAAGGCGCAGCTCCGCATGGACCTCATGGTGGAGTGCGGCAAGGGCTACATCAACGCCGACCGGAACAAGAAGGAAGGCCAGCCCATCGGGGTCATCCCCATCAACTCCATCTTCACCCCCGTGCGCAAGGCCAACTTCGCGGTGGAGAAGACCAGGGTCGGCCAGGAGACCGAGTGGGACAAGCTCATCGTCGAGGTCTGGACCGACGGCACCCTGCAGCCCGTCGAGGCGGTCAGCCAGGCGGCGGCGCTGTTCACCCAGCACCTGGACCTCTTCGTCCGCTTCGGCGACAACCTGGCGGCACCCGCGGTGCGCCAGCAGCGCGGCAACGACCTGCCGAGCCGCCTCGCCGACGTGCCCATCGAGGACTTGGAGCTCTCCGTGCGAGCCCTCAACTGCCTCAAGGCCAACGACGTGACCAGGATCGGCCACCTCGTCGCCATGCGCCAGGAGGAGCTGCTCACCCTGCGCAACTTCGGCCAGAAGTCGCTGGACGAGATCCGCGAGAAGCTGGTCGAGCGCGGCTTCGTCACCCCGGAGGAGCTGGAGACGCTGTTCCAGCCCTCGGGCCGATAGCCGGAAGAGAGACGGGATCATGCGTCATCGCAAAGCCGGCCGGAAGTTCGGGCGCACCGCCGATCATCGCCAGGCGTTGACGCGCAACCAGATCACCGAGCTGTTGCGTCACGGCCGCATCACCACCACCGAGGCCAAGGCCAAGGAGCTGCGGCGCTGGGCGGAGCGGGTGGTCACCTGGTCACAGGGAAATGACCTGGCCGCGCGGCGCAAGATCGCCATCTGGCTGACCGACCGCGAGGTGAGCAACAAGCTCTTCACCACCTACCGGGAGCGCTACTTCACCGCCGCCACGCCGCGCCCCGGCGGCTACACCCGCATCATCAAGCTGGGTCCCCGCATGGGGGACGCGGCGCCGATGGCGATCATCGAGATGGTGGGGGCCGAGGGGTGAGCGTGGGCACCTACCGCCTCACCGTCGAGTACGACGGCAGCGACTTCCACGGCTGGCAACGGCAGCCCGCGCTGCGCACCGCCGAGGGCGAGCTGCAAATCTGCGCTGCTGCGCGTCGTCCACGATGAGGTGGAGCTGACCGCCGCCGGGCGCATCGACGCCGGCGCGCACGCCCACGGGCAGGCGGTTGGCGTCAGCCTGTCGCAGCCCTGGGCCGCGGACCGGTTGCGCCTGGCCCTCAACGCCGTGCTTCCCCGGGACGTCACGGTGAGCGCCGCCACGGCGGCGCCGGACGGCTTCCACGCCCGCCACGACGCCGTCCGCCGCACCTACCGCTACCTGGTGGTGCCACGCAGGGTGCCGGTGGCCCGCCGCTTCGCCTGGGAGGTCGCCGGCGACCTGGACCTGCCCGCCATGCGCCGCGGTGCCGAGATCTTCCGCGGGCGGCACGACTTCGCCGCCTTCGGCAGAAGCCCCAGGCCGGGGGGCACGACGGTGCGCACCATCGCCGACCTCGGCGTGCGCCGGGTCTCCGGTCTGGGTGGCGGCGAGGGGTTCTCGGCCGTGGTCATCGAGGTCACCGCCGACGCCTTCCTCCGAGGCATGATGCGCGGCATCGCCGGGGCGCTGGTGGCGCTGGGCAAGGGTCGCCTCACCCAGGCGGAACTGGCCAACTCTCTCGACGGCTCGCTCTCCCGCCCGGCGCGGGTCACCGTGGCCCCGGCGCGCGGGCTGCATCAATGGAGCGTCACCTACGCCGACGCAGGAGCGCCGGACGCCCCGGCGCCGTCCCAGGGGGGGGCGGCTGGATGACCCAGACCACCTACATGGCCAAGGCGGGTGAGATCACCTCCGAGTGGTACATCGTGGACGCCCGGGGACAGACCCTTGGCCGGCTCGCCGTCAACGTCGCCCGCGTGCTGCGGGGCAAGCACCGTCCCCAGTACACGCCGCATCAGAACACCGGCGACCACGTCATCATCATCAACGCCGCCGACATCGTCGTCACCGGCGGCAAGCGCCGCCTCAAGGAGTACGACCGGTATTCCGGATACCCGGGGGGGCGGCGCATCCGGACCTTCGAGCAGGCCATCGCGCGCGACCCCACCTTCCCCATCCGCCATGCGGTGAAGGGCATGCTGCAGCACAACACTCTGGGCGCCGACATGCTCAAGCGGCTCCGGGTCTATCCTGGGGCCGAGCACAAGCACGAGGCGCAGATGCCTCGCCCCGTCACCTTCGGACCACTCGGGGAGATCACCGTTGCCAGCAGCTGACGAGCACTACTACTACGCCACGGGGCGGCGCAAGTCTGCGGTGGCGCGGGTGCGCCTGACCCACGGCGACGGTGTCCTCCTCATCAACGGGCACCCGCCGAGCGAGTACTTCGGACGCCGCGACCTGGAGACCGTGGTGACCCAGCCGCTGCGCATCACCGACACGGTGGAGCGGTATGCGGGCACCATCAAGGTAGCCGGTGGCGGCGTCGCCGGCCAGGCGGGCGCCGTCTGCCACGGCATCGCCCGGGCTCTGATGGTCGCCGATCCGGAATTGCGCGGTGTGCTCAAGGCGGCGGGCCTGGTGACCCGCGACCCACGGGAGAAGGAGCGCAAGAAGCCGGGCCTCAAGCGGGCTCGCAAGGCGCCCCAGTACACCAAGCGCTGATCGCCCGGAATCCCACCGCGTGGGGCATCATCACAGTCGATGACCGGTGCAACCCCCCTACCCACGCGTCGCCGTGGCCTCCGGGCGGGCGCTCCGGCTGAGGTAGATCCCCCGGCCTCGCCCCGCGTCGCCCTCGTCCACGACTGGCTGGACCGCAACGTCGGCGGCGGCGAGCGCGTCCTGCTGGAGATGGCCGACCTCTACCCGGACGCCCCCATCAACACCCTGCTCTTCGATGCGGAGAAGTACCGCGGCCGCCTCGACCCGGCCCGGGTGCGCGCCTCCTGGCTCCAGCGCCTGCCCCGCTCCGTGCGCACCCGGCCGCGCTACCTGCTTCCCCTCATCCCCAGCGCCGTCGAGGCGTGGGACTTCTCTCCATTCGACATCGTCATCTCCAGCTCGGTGGCCTTCGTCAAGAACGTGCTGACCCCGGCTCGAACGCTCCATGTCTGCTACTGCCACTCGCCGATGCGCTTCGCCTGGGACTATTGGCCCCGCTACGTCGACGAGATGGAGGCCGGTCCGCTGAAGCGCCTCGCCGTCACCCGGATGGTGTCGCGCGCCCGCCTGTGGGACCTGGCCGGGGCCCGGCGGGTCGACGCCTGGCTGGCCAACTCGCAGACGACGGCGGGCCGGATCCGCAAGTACTACCGCGCCGGGGAGGTCACCGTGCTGTACCCCCCAGTCGACGTCGCCGGGCTCCGACCCGCCACGCCGCGGCGCCGGGGCCGGCACTGCGTCACCCTCTGCACCCTGACCGAGTACAAGCGGGTCGATCTCGCGGTGCGCGCCTTCACCGCCTCCGGCGAGCCGCTGGTCGTTATCGGCGACGGCCCGGACCGGCGCCGCCTGGAGCGCCTGGCCGGGCCCGGCATCCGCTTCGCTGGGCACGTCGACGATCGGACCCGGGCGGACCTCCTGGCCACCGCCCGGGCGCTCATCTTCCCCAGCGAGGAGGACTTCGGCATCGCCGCGGTGGAGGCACTGGCCAGCGGCACCCCGGTCGTCGCCTACGCCCGCGGCGGCCTGACCGAGATCATCAGCGCCGATCGCACCGGCGTCTTCTTCGAGGAGCAGTCGGTGGCGGCTCTCCGCGCCGCCCTGGAGCGGCTGGAGGGACTGGAGATCCGCCCCCGGGATCTCGTGGCCGCCGCCCAGCGCTTCGCCGCGCCCCGCTTCCGGGAGGGGCTGCGCGCCTTCGTCGACCGGGCTCACGCCGACCACGTCGCGCGCCTGGAGGTGCCGGAGGCCGTCGCCCCGCACCAGTCGCTGCGGTGAGGGTCCGGATCCTCGGCGTCCCCATCGACCCGCTGCCCATGGCCGACGCCGTGGAGCGGATCGCGGAGCGGGCGGCCGACCCCGTGAGCCGGCCCGTCTACGTCCTCAAGCCGTACGTGGAGTTCTTCGGGCCCCGGGCGGGCGACGGTGCGCGGGAGATCTTCGAGGGGGCCTGGCTCTGCCTCGCCGACGGCGTCGCCGTCCAGTGGGCCGCCGCCTACGATGCGCTGCCCCGGCACCGCACGGCCGACCTCGCCCGCAGCCTGGCCGGGATCGTGCTGCGACCCAGGTCGGTGACGGCGGTGATCCCGGAGCGCACGGCGGGGGTCACCTTCACCCTGGCCCTCCTGGAGGAGTGCCGCGACCGGGGGCTTCGGGTCTTCCTCATCGGCTCCCCGAAGGCCAACCCCATCGAGACCACGGCGCGGCACCTGGAGGGGCTGTTCCCCGGCCTGCGGCTGGTGGGCACGGCCCCGGGCCGGATCGACGGCAGGAATGAGACCGGGCTGGTCGAGCGGCTGCGGCGCGCCGCTCCCGACGTCATCCTGGTCGGCCTCGGCTTCCCCCTGCAGGAGCGGCTGATGGCCCGGCTGGCCGGCCGCCTCGAGCACGGCGTGCTCATCGGCGAGGGGGGGAGCTTCGACTTCCGCGAGCTCGGGGGACGCATCCGCCGGGCCCCGCCGGGCCTGCGGCGGGTCGGTCTGGAGTGGCTCTGGCGCCTCGGCCGCGAACCCAGCCGTCTGCGCCGCCAGCTGGCCATCCCGCGCTTCGTGGCCGCCGTGCACCGGCGGGCGCGGCGGTGAACGGGGTGCCGCCCTGGGGCGGAGGGCCCCCTGTCAGACTGTCGGCCCGAGATCCCATCACCGAGGTTGTCTGGTGCTGAGCGTCATCGTCCCCGCCTACAACGAGGCCAGGCGTCTCCCTGAGACGCTCGAACTCGCTGCGCGCCTACCTGGACGCCCAGGAGGAGCCGTATGAGGTGATCGTCGCCGACGACGGATCGATCGACGGGACCGCCCGCCTGGTCCAGGCGAGGGCGCGGCAGTGGCCCCAGCTGCGCCTGGTCCGCCTGGGGCGCAACGCCGGCAAGGGGGCGGCGGTGCGGGCGGGCATGCTCGCCGCCCGGGGCGATCTCCGCCTCTTCACCGATGCCGACATGAGCACGCCCATCGACCAGCTGCCACGCCTGCGCGAGGCCATCCACGGTGCGACCGCCATCGCCATCGGGTCGCGGGCGGTTCCCGGCGCCGTCATCGAGGTGCACCAGCCCCGGCGGCGGGAGTTCATGGGGCGCGGCTACAACCGGCTGCTCCGCCTGCTGGCGCTGCCCGGCCTCCACGACACCCAGTGCGGCTTCAAGCTCTTCACCGCCGAGGCGGCGGAGGCCTGCTTCGAGCCGCTGCAGACCCTGCGCTTCGGCTTCGACGCGGAGGTCCTTCTCCGCGCCAGGCGGCGGGGCTGGCGCATTGCGGAGGTCGGCGTCCACTGGCGTCACGCCGACGAATCCCGGGTGAGCCCGCTGCGGGGACTCGGCGGCCACCTTCAACGACCTCGTCCGCCTGCGGCTGCGCCGGAGAGACTGAGCCGCCGACGCTCCCGTCCAATGCGACGCGAGCGCCCCCATCCCGAGCCGTCGCGGCTCCCCCCTGACGCGGCCGCCCTGCGGCTGATAGTCTCTCGATTGCAGTGGTCACGTCCTCTGATGCGAACGCGCGGACGCGGTCGCCCGAGAGCGGGAGCGGCGGGGGCGCCGGGATGCCGCCCCTCGCCGGCCTGAGCAGCGGCCTGGAATCGCGTGCCCGGGAGATCGCCGACCAGCTCGCCAGGCTGGACGTGGCGGCGGGGGAGGCGGCGGCGCAGCGACACCGCGTGCGCCTCGCCGTGGCCCGGGCGGAGGAGCTGCGCGTCCAGGTCCTCGATCACCGGGCCGCCGTGCGCGGCCACGTCATGGTCTCCGCCTTCCAGGAGAGCAGCGACCTGTACGGCCGTCTGCGCAGCATCGAGACGCAGATGGAGGGCATCGATGCCCGTCGCACCGGGCTGCACGAGGAGCTGGCGCATCTCGAGCAGCTCCACCGGATGACCGCCGAGCTGGGACGCGACCACGCCATGCGGTCGGTGACCGCCGACGATCCGCGCGTCATCTGCCGGCGCGCGGAGCGCCAGCTTCTGCAGCTGGTCGTCCAGGACCACGAGGCGATCGCCCAGGAGTTCCTCACCGGGCCCATGGAGGAGCTGGCCGATGTGGCCCTCGCCGTCGAGCTGATCGGCCGCCGGGTCGGCCGTGACCCCGCGGTGACGGTGGCGGAGAGGATCACGCGGTGCCGCGAGGCGACCGAGGTGGCCCTCGACCTCATGGAGCGCCTGCTCTTCCGGATCAGCCCCATCGGCCTGGCGGAGGAGGGCCTGGTCAAGTCCGTGCGGCGCGTCGCTCAGGAGCTGACCGGCACCGCGGCCGTCCGCGTCGAGGTCATCGGCGAGGAGCGGAAGCTTCCTCCGGACGTGGCGCTGGCGGCGTTCCGGGTCGTCGTGGAGGCGGTGGACAACGCCTGGCGACACGGGCAGGCCAAGGAGGTGGAGGTGGTGCTGGCCTTCGGCCACAATCGGCTGCAGGGGGTCGTCTCCGACAACGGCGACGGCTTCGATGTCAGCGGCACCGAGGCCCGGCTGGGACGGACCCAGAGCCTCGGGCTGATCAGCATGCGCGAACGGGTGGAGAACCTCGGGGGCTCGATCGAGGTGCGCAGCGTCATCGGCGCCGGCACCGAGGTGCGGATGGCCTTCCACACCGCCGTGCCCGCGGCCGGAGGGCGGCCCGCCTCCGCGTAGCCGGCAGGGGGTCCCAGGCGGCGCCCCTCGCTGGCTCAGCCCGCCGTGGGCGCCGGGTGACGGCCGACCTCGGGGGCCGGACGGTCACGCTTCAGCTCGAAGAAGTGGTCGGCCCTGATCAGCCAGGCGACCCGGTCCCAGAGGTCGCCGGCGTCGTCGCCGCCGATTCTCGTGTCGAGGCAGGGCCCGAACATCGGGGCATGGCCCTCCAGGACCAGGGTGGGGACGCCGAAGGCGCCCCTCTCGGTGACGGCACGATGCTCGGCGAGGAGCTCGGCCGCCGTCGTGGGGTCGCTCAGGGCGCTCGCCACCAGGGCGGGATCCAGGCCACTGGCGATGACGGCCTGGCGGAGGACCTCCTCGGAGGCCAGGGGCTCGCCACGCTCGTGGTGCGCCTCCCCGAGCTCTGTGTACAGGCGGTTGACGGCGCCCTCGCCGCCGGCCCGGCGCGCCGCCACCAGCACCCGCATGGCCGTGTCTCCGGCGGCGAGACTGCGCCGGTGGCGCTCGCTGAGGTCGTCAGCGCGATGCACCTCGGCGAGGCTGAGGAGGCGGGTGGTGACGTGGACGGGGCGGACTCTCTCGACCTCGACCAGCCAGCGCGAGGTCAGCCATGCCCAGGGGCACAGCGGGTCGACGTAGACGGTGACGGTGATGTCGCTCATCTTCCAACCCTACACGGCTACCATCCGGGAATGGCCCAGACCAGCCACCGCCTGGAGACGGCGGACGGGACCGTCGTCGCCGAACGCTGCGCCGTCGCCGACAGCTTCATGACGCGATTCAAGGGCCTCATGGGCCGCCGGGAGCTGCCCGAGGGGGAGGGCCTCTGCCTGCAGAAGTGCAACTCCATCCACATGTTCTTCATGCACATCGCCCTGGACGTCGCCTTCGTGGACGGCGACGGGCGGGTGCTCCGCGTCTACCACGGCCTGCGTCCCTGGCGGGTCTCCAGCATCGTCGGCGGCGCCAAAGCCGCCGTGGAGCTGCCCGAGGGGACGCTGAAGCGCCTGGGCATCGACCGGGGCACGGTGCTCTCCCTGATCTGAACCGCGGTTGGGCAGGCCGGGCTCCTGGTACGATCCCGAGCGACCGCCCCGCCCGCGGCCGTTCGCGGCGAAGGCGGGACGCCGCACCCCATCATGGAATCTTCATGTCCCTGATCAACAAGGTCTTCGGTGATCCCCACCGGCGGGAGATCGGGCGCCACACCAGGCTGGTCAAGGAGATCGGCGATCTCGAGGACGAGATCCGGGCCCTCTCCGACGACGAACTCCGCCACAAGACCGAGGAGTTCCGCGAGCGCCTCGGCTATGAGGGACCGGACATCAGCTACGGCCAGACCTACGTGGACGCCGTCCTGGGCGGTGGGGCGGAGGACGAGGATCGCGAGGTCGAGCGGCTGGAGGACAAGGAGCGGCAGGAGGAGCAGGCTAGGCAGCTCGACGAGATCCTGCCCGAGGCCTTCGCCGTGGTGCGGGAGACCGCCCGGCGGGTCCTCGGCATGCGCCCCTTCGACGTCCAGCTGGTCGGCGGCATCGTCCTTCACCAGGGCAAGATCGCTGAGATGCGCACCGGCGAGGGCAAGACGCTGGTGGCAACGCTGCCCCTCTATCTCAACGCCCTCTCCGGGCACGGCGCCCACCTGGTCACCGTCAACGACTACCTGGCCCGCCGCGACGCGGGCTGGAACGCCCCCCTCTACCACTTCCTGGGCTTGAGTGTCGGTGTCATCGCCGGCCAGAACCTCTCCTTCGTCTACGACCCCGACTACCTGGACGAGAGCCATTCCAACTCCCGGCTGCAGCACCTGCGGCCCTGCACCCGGCGCAAGTCCTACGCCTGTGACATCACGTACGCCACCAACAACGAGCTGGGGTTCGACTATCTGCGCGACAACATGGCGCAAACGGTCGAGCAGTGTGTCCAGCGGCGCCTCCACTACGCCATCGTCGACGAGGTCAACTCCATCCTCGTCGACGAGGCGCGGACTCCCTTGATCATCAGCGGTCAGGCCCAAGAGCCCACCGAGAAGTACTACACGTACGCGAGGCTGATCCCCCGGCTGGTCGCCGAGGACGACTACACCATGGACGAGAAGACCAAGTCGGTGACGCTCACCGACGAGGGCGTCTCCAAGATGGAGAAGTGGACCGGCATCCCCAACATCTACGACCTGGAGCACGCCATCGAGGCCCACCAGATCAACCAGGCGCTGCGGGCCTGGGTGCACTACCAGCTGGACCGCGACTACATCGTCCGGGACGACGAGGTGATCATCGTCGACGAGTTCACCGGCCGGACCATGCCGGGACGGCGCTGGAGCGACGGGCTGCACCAGGCCATCGAGGCCAAGGAGGGGGTGCGGGTCCAGCAGGAGAACATCACCCTGGCGACGATCACCTTCCAGAACTTCTTCCGCCTCTATCAGAAGCTGGCGGGCATGACGGGCACGGCGCTGACCGAGGCCGAGGAGTTCGACAAGATCTACAAGCTCGAGGTCGTCCCCATCCCCACCAACATGCCCATGGTCCGCCTTGACGAGGCGGATCTCATCTACAAGACGGAGGCCTCCAAGTACAAGGCGGTGGTGGACGACATCGTCGAGCGCCACAAGTCGGGACAGCCGGTGCTGGTGGGCACCACCAGCATCGAGAGGTCGGAGCGCATCTCCCGCATGCTGGAGAAGCGCGGCGTCGTCCACAACGTCCTCAACGCCAAGCAGCACGAGAGGGAGGCGACCATCGTCAGCGAGGCCGGCCAGGCGGGGGCGGTGACCATCGCCACCAACATGGCCGGGCGCGGCACCGACATCGTCCTCGGCGAGGGCGTCGCCGATCTGGGCGGCCTCTACATCGTCGGCACCGAGCGCCATGAGTCCCGCCGCATCGACAACCAGCTGCGGGGCCGCTCGGGACGGCAGGGGGACCCGGGGGAGACCCGCTTCTTCCTCTCCTTTGAGGATGACCTGATGCGTGTCTTCGGCGGTGAGCGCATGCAGGGGCTGATGGACCGGCTGCACATCGACGAGGACGTGCCCCTCGAGTCGAAGCTGGTGAGCCGCCAGATCGAGGGCGCCCAGTCCCGCGTCGAGGGCCACAACTTCGACGCGCGCCGCAACGTCGTCGAGTACGACGACGTCATGAACAAGCAGCGCGAGATCATCTACGCCGAGCGCCGCAAGATCCTCGAGGGCACGGACACCAAGGCCAACCTGTACGGCATGATCGAGCGCCTCATCGCCGAGGAGGTGCCCACCTTCTGCGAGGGCCGCAACCGCGAGGGCTGGGACTTCGAGGGCCTCTGGGAGCGGACGCGCCACTACGCCGCGCCGGTCCTGCCGACCGTCAACGAGGTCGATTTCGACAAGCTGGGCAACACCGTCGGCGAGGTCGTCGAGACCATCACCGGCGAGCTGATCTCCGTCCACGAGGAGATGGAGGCCAAGCACGGGGTCGAGCTGATGCGCCGAGCCGAGCAGGCGGTGATGCTGAGTGTCGTCGACGAGCGGTGGCGCAGCTACCTGACGCAGATGGAGCACATGCGCGAGGGCATCGGCCTGAGCGGCTACGCGCAGCTGGATCCCCTCATCGAGTACAAGCAGCAGGCCTTCACCTCGTTCCAGGAGCTGACCGCGGAGATCCAGAGCGAGATCGTCCGCATCCTCTTCCACCTCAGCGTGGAGGCGATGCAGCCGCTCATGGAGCCGCCCGCGACGCAGGCGGTCGCCGAGGAGACGGCGGCGCCGTCACCGCGCGCCGACCAGCCGGGCTCAGGGCGCGACGCGGACGTCGACCTGGCGCCGCCCCCGGCACGGCCGGCCGCCTCCGCCGCCAGCGGCGCCCTGGCCCGGGCCACGGTCCGCGCCGGCGCCGCGCCCCTGCCCGCCGCCGCACCGCCGGCGGCGCGGCCGGTCCCGCCGCTCCCGGTGCGCCTGCCGGGGGCATCGCGCATGGTCAACGTCGTGGAGAGCTCCGCCGAGGGCGCGCGCCCCACCAACGGCGCCGCCGCGGGCGCGCCGGGGGGGCCGCCGCCCGGCAAGATCGGCCGCAACCAGCCCTGCTGGTGCGGCAGCGGCAAGAAGTATAAGTTTTGCCACGGACGCT